>NZ_SRTG01000001.1:1073286-1730786 GCF_004792125.1 Mesorhizobium sp. M5C.F.Ca.ET.164.01.1.1
GTAGCGGCTGGTGAAGCGCGAGCCTTGGCCGGATTTGTGCTCCGGCATGCGACGGCCGAGATCGTTGGTGACACCGATGTAGATCGTGCCACGCTTCTGGCTCGCGGTCATGTAGGCATAGCCGGTCATCATTGAAAGGTAGCCCGCACCGTTGCGGATGCAAGCGCCGTTCTGAGCCGCTGCATTCTTCGGCTGATGTTACGGCATGGATCCCAGGGTCTGCGCCGCGTCGCTTCGCTCCTTGCTCCGCCCTGGGATGACGAAGATGTGGTGGGCCTAACGCTAATCGCGAGCGTTGGAGACTTGCGGCCGGAAGCCGATCGGCAGCGGTCCACAGTTCTTTCCAGGCCCAGTCAAAGAGCCAGTCCCTCTGTGCAGAGAACCGGCTAGCTTTTTCGATTACGCGCGGCAAGCGTCCGCAGCCTCAGCGCATTGAGGCGGATGAAGCCTTCGGCGTCCTTCTGGTCGTAGGCGCCGCGGTCGTCCTCGAAGGTGACCAGCGCGTCGGAATAGAGCGTCTTCTTCGACTTGCGGCCGGTGACGATGACGTTGCCCTTGTAGAGCTTCAGCCGCACCGTGCCTTCGACATCCTCCTGGCTCTTGTCGATCATCGCCTGCAGCATCAGGCGCTCGGGCGCGAACCAGAAGCCGTTGTAGATCAGCTCGGCATAGCGCGGCATGAACTCGTCCTTGAGGTGGGCAGCACCCCGGTCGAGCGTGATCGATTCGATCGCCCGGTGGGCTGATATCAGGATGGTGCCGCCAGGGGTCTCGTAGACGCCGCGCGATTTCATGCCGACGAAACGGTTCTCGACAAGGTCGAGCCGGCCGATGCCGTTGTCGCGGCCGAGATCGTTGAGCGCCGCCAGCATCGTCGCCGGTGACAGCTTCTTGCCATCGAGCGCGATCGGATCGCCCTTCAGGAATTCGATTTCGATCTCGGTGACCTTGTCCGGCGCGTCCATCGGCGAGATGGTGCGCTGATGGACGAATTCCGGCGGCTCGCTCCACGGATCTTCCAGCACTTTGCCCTCGGAAGACGAATGCAGCAGGTTGGCGTCGACCGAAAACGGCGCGTCGCCCCTCTTATCCTTCGGCACCGGAATCTGGTGCTGCTCGGCGAAGTTGATCAGGTCGGTGCGCGACTTGAACGACCAATCGCGCCATGGCGCGATGACCTTGATGTCGGGGTTGAGCGCATAGGCCGAAAGCTCGAAGCGGACCTGGTCGTTGCCCTTGCCGGTGGCGCCGTGGGCGATCGCATCGGCGCCGGTTTCTTTGGCGATCTCGACGAGGTGCTTGGAGATCAGCGGCCGCGCGATCGAGGTGCCGAGCAAATAGGTGCCTTCATAGACGGCATTGGCGCGGAACATCGGGAACACGAAGTCGGAAACGAACTCCTCGCGGACATCCATGATACGGATGTCCTTGATGCCCATCATCTCGGCCTTGCGCCGCGCCGGCTCCAGCTCGCCGCCCTGGCCGAGATCGGCGGTGAAGGTGACGACCTCGGCGCCGAGCTCGGTCTGCAGCCATTTCAGGATGATGGAAGTGTCGAGGCCGCCGGAATAGGCGAGCACGACCTTCTTGACGGCTTTTGCTTTTGACATGCTGGGGGACATTGTTGGCGGTTCCGCGAAAAGGGTTCTCGGCGGGCGAGGTATCACGCCAATTCCGGCTAGTGCAAGGGACGAAGGGTGCGACAGGCACGCTGGATCAGCTATTGCGCGGTCCAGTCGCTGGCGCAGGCACCCTGCCTGCGCTATAGGCTTCGCCGTCTTACGCCTCCAAAGGCCCGCCCATGTCCTTCATTCCCGATACCACCACACTGATCCAGTTCGCCATCGCCACCGTGATCCTGGCGATCACGCCCGGGCCTGACATGACGCTGTTCGTCTCGCGCACGCTCAGCCATGGCCGCGCCACCGGCTTTGCCTCGATGGCGGGCGCTCTGTGCGGTACGCTGATCCACACCACGCTGGTGGTGGTCGGCGTCTCGGCGCTGATCGTCGCCTCGCCGATGGCTTTCTTCGTGCTCAAGCTGTTCGGCGCCGGCTATCTCGTCTTCCTGGCCTGGCAGGCAATCACCAAGGGGTCGGCCTTTTCGCCGGAGAAGAAGAGCGGGCCTGAGATTTCGCTGTTTCGCAGCTGGGCGGCCGGGCTCGGCGTCAATTTGCTCAACCCGAAGATCATCCTGTTCTTCATGACCTTCCTGCCGCAGTTCGTCTCGGCGCACGATCCGAATGCACCCGGGAAACTGTTCTTCCTCGGCGCGATGTTCGTCGTGCTGTCGATCCCGGTAACGGCGCCAATGGTGTTTGCGGCCGAAAAATTCTCGGCGGCTATGAAGACCAGCCCGCGCGTCACACGCGTCGTCGACTATCTGTTTGCCGGGGTGTTCTCGGCCTTCGCGCTCAAGATCCTGACCGCTCAGGCGAAATAGGATTTCCGATTTCGCGCCAGCTTCCGGCCGAGCGCCCGGCGCTCAACCAGTAGAAAATGCCGCCGACCATGCCGCAGCCAATCACCGCCAGCATGACGCTGGTGCTGGTGACCTCGAAATTGGCGTCGGCCGTCTGGTGGACGAAGCCGAGGAAAACCGCGGCGACCGCAGCACCCGCCAGCGCATAGAACAGCCAGTCGCGCCGGCCGAAGATTTCGGAGACGAGGATGGCGATGGCCGCCGGCATGAAGGCGAAATAGGCGACGAACAGCGCGACGAAGGGGACGGAAACCCATAGCGAGGCCTGCGCCGCCGGTTGCGTCTCGTCCGTCATCAGCCCCAGCGACGCCAGAAACATGATGTTGAGGAAGGCGCTGGCCGCCAGCGCGGCGACGACATAGCCGATCAGGATGACGGCGAAGCGAATGAGATAGGCGACAAGGCGGTTCATGCCTCGCCGTGCCCCGCGATCATCATCGCTTCCAGCGCCAGCCGGTCGACCTTGCGCATGCGCTCGGACTCCGACTTGAGCTGGCCGCAAGCGGCGAGGATGTCGCGGCCGCGCGGCGTGCGGATCGGCGAAGCATAGCCGGCATTGTTGATGTAGTCGGCGAATTTCTCGATCGTCTCCCAGTCCGAGCACTGGTAGTTGGTGCCTGGCCACGGGTTGAACGGGATCAGATTGATCTTGGCCGGAATGCCCTTGAGCAGCTTGATCAGCCCCTTGGCGTCCTCGATCGAATCGTTGACCTCCTTCAGCATCACATATTCGAAAGTGATGCGGCGGGCGTTCGACAGGCCGGGATAGGCGCGGCAGGCGGCGATCAGCTCTTTCAACGGATATTTTTTGTTGATCGGCACCAAAAGGTCGCGCAGATCGTCGTTGGTGGCGTGCAGCGAGATCGCCAGCATGACGCCGATCTCCTCGCCGGTGCGGAAGATTTCCGGCACGACGCCGGAGGTCGACAGCGTGATGCGTCTTTTCGACAGGGAAAGCCCGTCGCCGTCGGACGCGATCAGCAGCGCCTTCTTCACCGCCTCGAAATTGTAGAGCGGCTCGCCCATGCCCATCATGACGACGTTTGACACTTTCCGACCCTCGGCCGGCACGATGGCGCCGTCCGGCGTGTCGCGGTCGGGGAAATCGCCGAGCCGGTCGCGGGCGGTCAAAAGCTGGGCGAGAATTTCCTCTGATGTCAGATTGCGCACCAGCTTCTGCGTGCCGGTGTGGCAGAAGGAGCAGGTCAGCGTGCAGCCGACCTGCGAGGAGATGCAGAGCGTGCCGCGGCCTTCTTCGGGAATGTAGACGGTCTCGATTTCGACGGGCCGGCCGGCGCCGCGCGGCGGAAAGCGAAACAGCCATTTGCGCGTGCCGTCGGAGGAAATCTGCTCCTCGACGATCTCGGGCCTGGCGACGGTGAAATGCTTGTCGAGCTCGGCGCGCAAATCCTTGGAGATGTTGAACATGCCGGCAAAGTCGGAGACGCCGCGCACATACATCCAATGCCAGAGCTGTTGGGCGCGCATTTTGGCCTGGCGCTCCGGCACGATGCCTGATGCAACGAGTGCTGCGCGAAGCTCGGCCCGGGTCAGGCCGATCAGCGGCGGTTTTTCGGCCGGCGTGGCGCGGGCGCGCAACGCGTCACGGGGGCCCTCAGTGGTAAGATCGAGCGAAAAGGTCATGGTTGCGCCAATATAAGCGATTTACGGCCGAATACAGCATCGTGCTGGAAATGAACCGCGGCGCATAGCACAGGTTGATGGCCGAGTCATGGGTGGCGGCGGCGCAAGGCCCGCCGCGATGTGGCCGCCGACGGCGCTTCAAAGGCAAAAGCCGGGCTTGCGGCCCGGCCCTTACTCAACCTCCGCTTCGCCTATGGCTATTTGCACTTGGCGATGGACGACAGCGCCGCCGAAATGCCTTTCAGCGAAAAGACATAGGTGGTGGTGTTGCCGCGGCCGGATTTCGCCTGCACCCTCATGTCGCTGCCGGACTTCATCGCGGCGATGAGCACCGGCTCCTCGGCGGCGTTCTCGACCCAGGCCGACTTGCCGCGGGTGAACATCGAAAAGCTCTTGCCGTCGATGGTGACGGTGGCCTTGGAGTTTTCCTGGAAATTGTAGCCGGCGATGAATTGCGGTTCATAGGACACCTGTTGTCCGGGCCGCTGGCTGACGAAGAAGAACATGTCGCCATGGTCAAGCGTCGGCGGCTGCTTGTCGGTCGGCACGGTCAACACGTAGCAAACCTTGCCGCCCGACGCCTGGTAGCTGTAAGTGCCCCAGGCATTGTGCTGGCCGATCTTGGTCGCCGACTGCGCCAGAGCCGGCGCTGTCATGGCCACCAGGACCAGGCTCGAAATTGTAGCAATCAATCCGCGCATCGCTTTTCCCATGTATGGTGCGGAAGCAGGCCGGCTCGGCGTCCTGCCCGTCGCTTCATTTTGATTTAATCTGGGTTACCAAACGGTGAACTTCCCTTCAGGAAAAGGAGATCCACCCAGGAAACCGCCGCCATCCTTGCACCCGTCGCTCCAAAAGCGGCAGTTGCAACGTCCCTTTCGCGACTTGGATGCCACGAAAGCGGCAACAGTTTGACTTTTCTGCCTTATCGCCGGCTCAGCTGTTGTCGGCAATCGCCTGCTTGGCGGCGAGCCGATGCGCGGGTGTGATATGGGCTTTGACGGTGGTGATCGCGGCGGTCAGCACCGCGATGTCGTCGGTAAAGCCCAATCCGAAGACGAAGTCGGGGATGACGTCAGCCGGCAGCACGAAATACCCGAGCGCCGCCACCAGGATGCCCTTGGCGCGCAGCGGCGTGTTCTTGTCCATGGCGCAGTAGTAGGCGGCGACCAGCTCTTCCATGAACGGGATCTGCCGGGCAGCCCTCTTGGCCGTGCGCCAGAATTTCTCGCGCACTTCGCTCGCATCGCCCGCCTTGCCGCCAAAGCCGAAGAAATCAAAACCGGATTTTTGCGCCATCACTCTCTCCTTGCCGGCCATCGCGTGGCTCCACGCGCGACCGCGAATGGAAATGTGGTGAAACCAGAACCGGGCTGCAAGATGCTGTCTTTCATGCATGTTGTGAGCTGCGAAACTCGGGTCGAGCCACGGGGGCAGGCTTTGGTGCATTGGCTCAGCCGTCGAAATAGCCGTCCATCTTCTTGGCCAGTTCGAAATCGAGCGCGGTCAGGCCGCCGGCATCATGGGTGTTCAGCGTCACGTTCACGGTCTTGTAGACGTTCGACCAGTCGGGGTGATGGGCCATCTTCTCCGCCGCCAGGGCGACGCGGGTCATAAAGGCGAAGGCTTCGGAAAAATTCCTGAAGGTGAAGCTGCGCGCGATCGAACCGCCGTCCTTGGCCAGCGACCAGCCGTCGAGCCCGGCCAGCGCCTCGGCGACCGCCTCCTTGCCCAGTTTCTCTCTCGTCATGGTCGTTTCCCGTGCTATCTGGATTCGCAGTCTTCAGCATAGTGCCGGATCGATGAGCGCAAAGCCGATAAAATCCATTCTTTTCGTCTGTCTCGGCAATATCTGCCGCTCACCGTTGGCGGAGGGCGTGTTGCGCGCCGTCCTGGCGGAGCGCGGTCTCGATCGGGATATCCTGCTTGA
Source organism: Mesorhizobium sp. M5C.F.Ca.ET.164.01.1.1 (assembly GCF_004792125.1). NCBI lineage: Bacteria > Pseudomonadati > Pseudomonadota > Alphaproteobacteria > Hyphomicrobiales > Phyllobacteriaceae > Mesorhizobium > Mesorhizobium sp. M5C.F.Ca.ET.164.01.1.1. Next base: position 1,079,343 of record NZ_SRTG01000001.1, read on the forward strand.
TTCGGCCGGAACCAGCGACTGGGAAGCCGGCTCGGCACCCGACCCGCGCTCGATGTCGATCGCAGAGCGGCACGGCATCGATATTTCCAGACAGCGGGCGCGCAAGCTGACGCCGGACGATTTCTCGCGTTTCGACCTGATTCTCGCCATGGATCGATCGAATCTCCTGGATTTGAAAGCACTGGTGCCTGCCGCCATGCGCGACAGGGTCCATCTGTTCCTGGAGTTCGCGGAGGGAAGGGTGAGCGACGTGCCGGACCCCTATCACGAGGGGCCGGAGGCGTTTGCCTCGGTCTACCGCATGATCCGCGAAGCGTCGGAGGCGCTGGCGACCCGGCTCGAGGCACGGCTGTCGGCGCCCGACAGCGGCCAGGCCTCCTCGACGATATAGGGTCCGCCGCCGACCGAATCGCGCGACGACATCAGGACGAAGCGGCCGACACGGAAGGGCAGCGTCGAAAAATTGCCGCGTGCCGAAAGATACTGGGCGACGTCGAGCGGGCTCGAATTGCGTAAGCGCGCCAAGGTCACATGCGGCATGAACTTGCGCGGATCGGCGGGGATGCCGAGGCGCTGGCAGATGCGCTCGATTTCGGCTTGCAGTGCCGAAAGATCGGGCGAGGCGGAAACGCCGGCCCATACCGCATGCGGTTTCTTCTGGCCGAAGGCGCCGACGCCGGACAGCGTCAGCGGGAAGGATGGGCGGTGGACTCGGTCGAGCGCGTTGGCGATCTCGTCGGCGACATGGCCCTCGACATCGCCGATGAAGCGCAGCGTCAAATGGTAGTTCTCGACGTCGATCCAGCGGGCTCCGGGCAGGCCGCCCCGGAGCAGGGACAGCGAAAGGGCGGCGTCACGCGGTATTTCGAGGGCGGTGAAAAGACGCGGCATGGCAAGCCTCCTGTCCTCGAATCGAACTCTTGTCCCTAGCGAATCATCGAAAATCAAGCGGGGCAAGCGGTTTGTTGATCGCACCTGGCCTAAATCGCAGGGGAATGCGAAGCCTCATCGAAATTCAGTCCTTCAAGAGTTGCCCTTAACTACGGCAATGGCTTTTTCGACATCCGGCAGTATGCGCTCGACCATGCGGTCGATGCCCTTGGCATTCGGGTGCAGGCCGTCCTCGAGCTGAAAAGTGGCGTCGCCGGCGACGCCGTCGAGGAAGAACGGATAGAGCGGGACGCCGTATTTTGCCGCCAGTTCCGGAAAGATCGCGTCAAAGCCGTTCTGGTAGTCGGCGCCTAGATTGGGTGCGGCGCGCATGCCGGCCAGCAGCACGGCGATCTTGCGCTGCTTCAGCTTCGCCAGCATGGCGTCCAGATTCTTTTGTGTGATGGCGGGAGAAACGCCGCGCAGCATGTCGTTGGCACCGAGTTCGAGGATGACCAGCTGCGTGCCGTCCGGCACCGACCAGTCGAGCCGCGACAGGCCGCCACTCGACGTATCGCCGGAGACACCGGCATTGGTGACGGTCACATCGTGGCCCTTGGCGCGAAGTGCTGCCTCAAGTTTCTGGGTGAAGCCTTCGTCCGGTCCGAGGCCAAAGCCCGCCATCAGGCTGTCCCCGAAACCGACGATCTTCAGGGGCTCGGCGCGCGCCGACGAAATGGCGCCGGAAATTCCAAGGAAAAGGATCAAGGCTGCGGCAAGTGTGTGTTTGAAAGCCATGCGGCAGGCCCCATATGACGAAGGACATTTATTGGCGGCAGACAGAATTCCAGCCTGCCCTATCCCATATAGGACGATTTTATTTTGACAGAAGCCGTCATCGCGCTGGAAAACGTATCGCTGACGCTCGGCGAAGGAGCGTCTTCCGTCCATGTGCTGAAAGGTGTCAGCGTCGATGTGGCTGCCGGAGAGGCGACCGGCATCGTCGGTCCTTCTGGCTCGGGAAAGTCGACGCTGCTGATGGTCGTTGCCGGCTTGGAAAAGGTCGATTCGGGTACGGTACGAATTGCCGGAGAATTGCTGAACGGCAAGAGTGAAGATCAGATCGCATCGTTTCGGGGGCGAAATATTGGCATCGTATTCCAGTCCTTCCACCTCATCCCCAATATGACGGCGCTCGAAAATGTCGCAGTTCCGCTGGAACTAGCCGGCCATAGCGATCCGTTCGGGGTGGCGGCGCGGGAGCTGGAGGCGGTGGGCTTGAGCGACCGCGTCACTCATTATCCCGGCGAATTGTCCGGCGGCGAACAGCAGCGTGTGGCGATCGCCCGGGCGCTGGCGCCTTCGCCGCGCATTCTGATCGCCGACGAGCCGACCGGCAATCTCGACCAGACAACGGGGCGGCAGGTCGCCGATCTTCTGTTCGCCAAGGCGGCCGAGCGCGGCATGACGCTGGTGCTGGTCACTCATGATCCGGCGCTCGCCGCACGCTGCTCCCGGCAGGTATCGATGCGGTCGGGCCGGATCGAGGACGCGCCAGAACCGGCTCTAAAGCCCGGTAAGGTGCCGGCCTGATGCCGCTGTCGCGCACATTGAAGCTCGCCTTCCACTTCTCGCTGCGCGAGATGCGCGGCGGGCTGTCCGGCTTCCTGATCTTCCTTGCCTGCATCGCGCTCGGCGTCGCGGCGATCGGCGGCGTCAATTCGGTGGCCCGGGCGATAACCGCCGGTGTCGCCAACGAAGGCCAGTCGCTGCTCGGCGGCGATCTTCGTTTTCAGCTCAATCAGCGCGCCGCGACGCAAGCCGAGCATGTCTTTCTTAACGGGCTGGGCACGGTCTCGCACAGCGCCAACATGCGCTCGATGGCGCGGCTCGAGGACGGTTCCGACCAGGCGCTGGTCGAGGCCAAGGCCGTCGACGGCGCCTATCCGCTGTATGGCGCGCTGGAAACCGAGCCGGCGCTGTCGAAGCAGGAATTGTTCGGCGAACAATCCGGTGTTTTCGGCGCCGCCGCACCCGATCTTTTGTTCGATCGGCTGAACCTTGAAATCGGCGACCGGCTGAAGCTGGGCAGCGCCGCCTTCGAACTGCGCGCCAGGCTCGTCAACGCGCCGGACGCGGTGTCCGACGGGTTCGGCTTTGCGCCGCGGCTGATGGTCTCGACGCAAGGGCTTGCCGCTTCCGGGCTGATCCAGCCCGGCAGCCTGGTCGAAAATGCCTATAAGATCCGCCTGCCCAGCGGCGCCAGCGAAGCGCGTATCAAGGCGATCCAGGATCAGGCCGGGGAGGATTTTCCCGAGGCCGGCTGGTCGATCCGCACGCGCAGCAACGCGGCACCGGCGTTGTCTTCCAACATCGAACGGTTCTCGCAGGTCCTGACGCTGGTCGGGCTGACGGCGCTGGTGGTCGGCGGCGTTGGCGTCGCCAATGCGGTGCGCGCCTATCTCGACGGCAAGCGCGGGGTCATAGCCACCTTCAAGAGCCTGGGGGCATCGGGCGGTTTCGTCTTTGCCGTCTACCTCGTGCAGATCCTGATGATCGCCGCGCTTGGCATCACGCTCGGCGTCGTGCTTGGCGCGTTGATGCCGTTCGCGGCGAGTGCGGCGCTCCAGTCGATCATTCCGGTGCCGGCGGAAGGTGGGTTCTATCCCGGCGCGCTCGGCATGGCGGCGCTGTTCGGCCTGCTGGTGACGCTGGCTTTTGCCTTGCTGCCGCTCGGCCGTGCGCGCGACGTGCCGGCGACGGCGCTGTTTCGCGAAATGGGTTTTGAGGGCCGCGGTTTTCCGCGCCCGCTTTACACGGCGGCGTCGCTCGGCATCGCGCTGCTCCTGGCGGCGCTGGCCATTCTGTTTTCCGGCGACCGCTATATCGCCTCGATCTTCGTCGGCGCCACCATTTTTGCTTTCCTGGTGCTGCGCATCGTCGGCGCGCTGGTGCAGTGGGCCGCCAAAAAGAGCCCGCGCGTTGGCTCGACGGTGCTCAGGCTCGCCATCGGCAACATCCATCGGCCGGGTGCCTTGACGCCATCGGTGGTGCTGTCGCTGGGACTGGGGCTGACGCTTCTGGTGACGCTGGCGCTGATCGACGGCAATCTCAGGCGGCAGATTTCCGGCAGCCTGCCCGAACGGGCGCCGAACTTCTTCTTCGTCGACATCCAGAGCAGCGATGTCGATGCGTTCTCGGCGCTGGTCGGCAAGGAGGCACCGCAAGGCACGCTGGTCAAGGTGCCGATGCTGCGCGGCCGGGTGATGGCGCTGAACGGCGTCGACATCGACAAGGTCAAAGTTCCGGCGGAAGGAGCCTGGGTGCTGCGCGGCGATCGCGGGCTGACCTACGAGGCCAGCATTCCCGCGAATGCGACGCTGACCGAAGGCACATGGTGGCCGGACAATTATGCCGGCGAGCCGCTGGTGTCGTTTTCGGCCGAGGAAGGCAAAGAGATCGGGCTGAAACTCGGCGACACCATCACCGTCAACGTGCTTGGCCGCAACGTGACGGCGAAGATCGCCAATTTCCGCCAGGTCGAGTGGGAGACGATGGGCATCAACTTCGTCATGGTGTTCTCGCCCAGCACATTTGCCGGCGCGCCGCATAGCTGGCTGGCGACGCTGACCGAAAAGGGCGCGTCGCCGGCCGACGATGCCCGTCTTCTCAACGCGGTCACCCGTGCTTTTCCCGCGGTGACGACAGTCAGGGTCAAGGACGCGCTCGACATCGTCAACCGGCTGGTGGCGCAACTCGGCACCGCGATCAGAGCCGCGGCCGGCGTGGCGCTGATCGCCTCGGTGCTGGTTCTTGCCGGCGCGCTGGCCGCCGGCAACCGCGCCCGCATCCACGATGCGGTGGTTCTGAAGACGCTGGGCGCCACCAGGAAGACGCTGATCGCGGCCTTTTCACTGGAATACATGCTGATCGGCCTCGCCACCGCGATCTTCGCGCTGGCGGCAGGCGGGATTGCGGCGTGGTTCGTTGTCGCGCGCGTCATGACGCTGCCGTCGCATTTCATGCCTGATGTGGCGGTGGCGACCATCGTCTTTGCGCTGGTGGTCACGGTCGGGATCGGCCTCGCCGGCACCTGGCGGGTGCTGGGCCACAAGGCGGCGCCGGTGCTGCGCAATCTCTGATTTGCAAGCATATACGGGCTCAACGCGACCAGGATTCGGTTAAATCTTGTTAATGTTGGCTTCGGAAGGCCGATAAATGCAGATTTTCGCGTCTTCACGAAGCATTACGTTCGGTTACGGTCTTGTTCTTGACGCCAATAACCATCATATTTCGCCGCAGGCATGCTGGAGCCCCGCCAGCGGCGCCGCGGTCAAAATGGACCGGACACCGGACGGGGCAGAAGCAATATGAGGATTTCAATGGCTGAACCCGTTCGCAATTATCAGACGCGTGCCGTGCCCGGCGCCGGCGTCGATGCTGCTATCGACCAGGGCCTGCGCGCCTATATGATCAAAGTCTACAATCTGATGGGGCTTGGCCTCCTCATCACCGGCCTCGCCGCGGTCGGAACGATCATGCTGGCCACCACCACCGATCCGGCTTCGGCGGTCGCCACGCTGCCGAACGGCGACATGCTGACCTCCTTCGGCTACGCGATCTTCGGCTCGTCGCTGAAATGGCTGGTGATCTTTGCCCCGCTCGCCGCCGTGCTGTTCCTGTCGTTCCGCGTCCAGTCGATGAGCGTTTCTGCCGCGCAGACGACGTTCTGGGTCTATGCCGGCCTGGTCGGCCTGTCGCTGTCGTCGATCTTCCTGGTCTACACCACCGCCAGTATCTCGCAGACCTTCTTCGCCACTGCGGCCGCCTTTGGCGGGCTGTCGCTCTACGGCTACACGACCAAGCGCGACCTTTCTGCGTTCGGTTCGTTCCTTGTCATGGGCCTGGTCGGTCTGATCATCGCGATGGTGATCAACATCTTCCTGCAGTCGTCGGCGCTTTCCTTCGCCGTGTCGGCGATCGGCGTGCTGATCTTCGCAGGCCTCACCGCCTACGACACGCAGAACATTAAGGAGATGTATTTCGAGGGCGACGAGACTGATGTCGCCGGCCGTAAGGCGATCATGGGCGCTCTGAGGCTCTATCTCGACTTCATCAACCTGTTCATGTTCCTACTGCAGTTCATGGGCGACCGTCGCTAACAGGCGATCTGCTGGACCAGCGATTTTGGAAAGGGCGGCTCAACGCCGCCCTTTCCTTTTGTGCCGGCCTTTGCTCTGATGGAAGGCAGATCAACGATGAGCAGCATCACGATACGGGCCGCGACTTCGGCCGATCTCGATCGGATCACGGATATCTATGCCGATGCGGTGACCCATGGCACGGCGAGCTACGAACTGGAGCCGCCTGATCGCGCCGAGATGGGCCAACGCTTCGACAGTTTGATAGCGGGCGGCTTTCCCTATCTGGTGGCGGAAAAAGACGGCATTGTGCTCGGCTATGCCTATGCCGGTGCCTTCCGGGCGCGCCCTGCGTACCGCTTTGTCGTCGAGGATTCCGTCTATGTCGCGCCGGAGGCCAATGGCCATGGCATCGGATTCAAGCTGATGCAAGGGCTGATCGAGGCGGCCGCGGCAGCGGGCTTCCGCCAGATCATCGCGGTGATCGGCGACGGTCGGCCGGACAGTGCCTCGGTGCGGCTGCATGAAAAGCTCGGCTTTCGCCATTCGGGCCGCCTGGAAGGCTCCGGCTACAAGCACGGACGCTGGCTCGACACGGTGTTCATGCAACTGCCGATCAATGACGGAGCTCTGGTTCCGCCCGATCCCAACTCGTTGCCGGAACGGAGATTCCGCCAGCAGCAATAGTAGTTAGGCCTCGACCACCTTCAGCGTGCGGTCGAAGACGCCAAGCACGCGGCCAAGTTCCTGGCCCCGCTTGAGGATGCGTCCGCCGGCGGCAATGACGGCGAATGCGCCTTGCCGGCGCGCCAGCTTCGGATCCTTGACGATCTGGAACAGCGGCACCTCGCTGGTGCGACGGAACACGGAAAAGACGGCGCGGTCGGTGAGATGGTCGATGGCGTAGTCGCGCCATTCATTGGCAGCGACCATGCGCCCGTAAAGCCTCAAGATCTGGTCCAATTCGCGCCGATCGAACCGCACGGGCTGGTCGAGGCGTTCGCGTCTTGCCTCATGCAGCGGGATCAGTATTGCGGATGCGTCCCCATCCTCCGTCCCACTGCCGTTATCAGTCATGCCTCGATCCCTTCGAATGAATCTTACGCCAACCAAAGTTGGCGCTTTCGCCGTGGAATTGCAAGCCCAGCCGGACAATGGCGGCGGCGCACCGTTTCCGCAGTGTCCAGTCACGTTTGTAAAACGCCCGTTGGAATTGGTGATGCTTCGCCACAATCCTGCCATCTTTTATCCGCGCTAATGCCCCAATGTCCGACGAATTTACGGGTGTTGCCTGAGACGGTTCGGTCCGGCACTGGCTCGTAAACCCCAAGCCCCCCGCCCACGGGTCTGCGTCGGATCGAACCAACCTCGGTTTTTCCCTGAGAAAAATCGGGTGCGACGATCCCAAAACCTAAATGACCGGCGTCAGAAGCAAGCTGACGCCGGTTTTTTATGCCTGGATGGAAGTGGATAGCGCATTCCGTTTTGGTGGAACCATAACCGCGCTCTCTCTACTATTTAACGCATTTTGTCGGACGCCAAACGAAGACGTTTGGCTGCAATATGCTATGGGCGAGAATGCGCAGCCGGTAAAGGCTTGTGGATTAAGGCGGCGCCCAGAATGGGGCCCGGCAAGCCGTCCTTGCCCACCGATTGCAGCAGCACGGCGCAGCCGCCTTTCTTGGAGATCACACTCATCGGCAATTCGTAGCGCTGCGCCTTGCCGTGCCACATCCCGGCGGTCTGGATGCCGGAGACGGCGTTCCAGTAGGTCATGCTGCGGCCGGTGTTTTCGCCCTTGCCGATCTTGATCGTCTGCGGCGGGTCGAAATAGACGATGACGACATGGGCATCGCTGGGGCCGGCCCCGGCATCGCCGGCGTCGATCGTGACGCGGTCGCTGGTCCGGCTGACCTTGATGCTGACCCGCATGCCTTCGCCTGATCTCTCCATGCGGGCGAGCGCGCCGTCGACTTCCTTGCGGCTGGCGCCGCTGACATGGCTGCGGCCATTGATAACGGCCTGCGGCGTGTAGACCGAGCGGCTGCCGAAGGCACGCATATACTCATATTGCCGCTCGGTGTTCTCCTTGCGGCTCAGCGTGTCCTTCCAACCGAGATAATCCCAGTAGTCGACATGATAGGCGAGCGCGACGATGTTCTCCTTGGTGGCAAGCTCGGCGAAGAATTCATCGGCCGGCAGGCAGGAATTGCAGCCCTGGCTAGTGAAGAGCTCGACCACGCCCAAGGGTTGGTCAGTCGAGGCTTTGTCAGCCTGGGGCTTGCCGGCCTCGCCGGCAAGCGCATTGCCGGCAAGTCCAGCGCCGGCAAACACCGAGAGGGCCAGCGCAAATGCCGCAAGCCGCAATGGTCTTCGAGGTGTCATAGCCGTTTCGACTCCCGCCGGTGATGGCCGGCATTATTCTGATTGGCGAAATATGTGGCAGAAGCGGCAGTCAACGGGAAGTCACGTTGCGGTGAAATTTTACCGTTGTAACCAACTGCAAGGGCGCAATAGGACGGGCTACACTTCCGGGTAGATACAGATTCGGGCAACAATCAGCATGTGGCAAACTCTCCTGACGCCGGTCGACCTGTACTGCGAGCGGGTCGGGCCGGAGCTCTGGGCCGAGCCGGTCAACGCACTGACCAATCTGGCTTTTCTTGTCGCCGGGCTGTGGGGTGTCCGAGAGGTGCGCCGGCGTGGCACCGGCATCTTCGCCGAAGTGCTGGCCTGGTGGGTGGTGGCGATCGGCGTCGGCTCGGCGCTGTTCCACACCTTTGCCAACCATGGCACGGTCTGGGCCGACGTGCTGCCGATCGCCGGGTTCACACTGGCCTACACGCTGGTCAACCTGCGCCGTTTCCTCGGCATGAAATGGGGCAAGGCGATCGCCATCTTCGTCGCCTTCTATGCCGTCACCGGGTTATTGACCTGGGCCGTGCCGGACTGGTTGCGCCAGGCATCGAATGGCACGACCGGCTATCTGCCGCCCTTCCTGGCGCTCGCCTTCTTCGGCGTCTTAGTGGCGGCGAGCGGCAACCGCGCCGGCTGGTACAATCTGGCAGGCTCGGCGATCTTCGTCGTGTCGGTCATCTTCAGGATGATCGATCCGCTGGTCTGCGGCAGCTTCCCGCTCGGGACGCATTTCCTGTGGCACATCCTCAACGGGCTGATGCTCGGTGTGCTGCTGGCGGCGGCGGCGCGGTTTGGGAAGGCAGTAGGCAGTAGGCAGTAGTCCTATTCCCTACTGCCCAAGCCCTATTCCCTTGCTGCTTAAGCAGCCAGATCGCGCAGCACATATTGCAGGATGCCGCCGTTCTTGAAGTAGTCGAGCTCGTCCAGTGTATCGATGCGGCAGATGATCGGAATGTTCTTCACCCTGCCGTCGCCATAGGTGATCTTCGCGACCATCTTCTGGCGCGGCTTGATGGCACTCAGTCCGTCGATCTCGACCAGTTCGTCGCCCTTGAGGTTGAGCGACGCCCATGAGGTGCCCTCCTCGAAGACGAAGGGGATGACGCCCATGCCAACCAGGTTCGAGCGGTGGATGCGCTCGAACGACTGAGCGATGACGGCGCGAACGCCCAGGAGGTTGGTGCCCTTGGCCGCCCAGTCGCGCGACGAGCCGTTGCCGTATTCGACACCGGCGAAAATGACCAGCGGCACGCCCTCCTTCTTGTACTCCATGGCGGCGTCGTAGATCGATTTCTCTTCCTTCGACGGATAGTGGATGGTGTAGCCGCCCTCGCGGCCGTTCTCGCCCAGCATGTGGTTGCGGATGCGGATGTTGGCGAAGGTGCCGCGCATCATCACCTCGTGATTGCCGCGCCGTGTGCCGTATTGGTTGAAGTCGGCAACGCCGACGCCATGGTCGGTTAAGTATTTGCCGGCCGGCGAGGCCGCCTTGATCGAGCCGGCCGGCGAGATATGGTCGGTGGTGATCTTGTCGCCGAACAGGCCAAGCACTCGGGCGCCCTTGATGTCGCCGATTGTCCCAAAGCCTGATGTCATACCGGCAAAATAAGGCGGGTTCTGCACATAGGTCGAATGGTCGTCCCAGGCGTAGGTCTGGCCTTCCGGCGCCTTGACGTTCTGCCAGTATTCGTCGCCCTTGAAGACGTCGGCATATTTGCGGGCGAACAGTTCGCGCGTCACGTTCTTCTCGATGAACTCCTGGATCTCGACCGAGCTCGGCCAGATGTCCCGGAGGTAGACCGGGTTGCCGTCACGGTCCTCGCCGAGCGGCTCCGTGGTCAGATCCTTGGTCACGGTCCCGGCCAGCGCGTGGGCGACGACCAGCGGCGGCGAAGCGAGGTAGTTCGCCTGCACGTCGGGCGAGACGCGGCCCTCGAAATTGCGGTTGCCGGAAAGCACCGCGGCAGCAATCAAACCTTTATCGTTGATAGTCTTGGAGATCGGCGCCGGCAACGGGCCGGAATTGCCGATGCAGGTGGTGCAGCCGAAGCCGACCAGGTTGAAGCCGATCTGGTCGAGTTCCTTCTGCAGGCCGGATTTCTCCAGATATTCGGCGACGACCTGGCTGCCCGGCGCCAGCGATGTCTTGACCCACGGCTTCTGCTTGAGCCCGAGCCGGTTTGCGTTGCGCGCCAAAAGCCCGGCGCCGATCAGCACGCTCGGGTTCGAGGTGTTGGTGCAGGAGGTGATGGCGGCAATGACGACGTCGCCATGGCCAAGGTCGTAGTCCGTGCCCTCGACGGCATAGCGCTTGTCGATTTCGGCGGCCTTCTTGTATTCGGTTTCCATCGCCTTGGCGAAGCCGGTCGGAATGTCTTCCAGCGCTACGCGGCCTTCCGGACGCTTGGGGCCGGCCATCGACGGCACGACACTGCCGAGATCGAGCTCGAGCAGGTCGGTGAAGACCGGGTCGGCCGAGCCGGTATCGCGCCACATGCCTTGCGCCTTGGCGTATGCCTCGACCAGCGCGATGCGGTTTTCCTCGCGGCCGGACATGGTGAGGTAGCGGATGGTTTCGCCATCAACCGGGAAGAAGCCGCAGGTGGCGCCATATTCAGGCGCCATGTTGCCGATAGTAGCGCGGTCGGCCAGCGTCATGTTGGACAGACCCGGACCGAAGAACTCGACGAATTTGCCGACGACGCCCTTCTTGCGCAGCATCTGAGTGACGGTGAGCACGAGGTCGGTGGCGGTTACGCCTTCCCTCAGTCTGCCGGTGAGGCGGAAGCCGATGACTTCGGGCAACAGCATGGAGACGGGCTGGCCGAGCATGGCGGCCTCGGCCTCGATGCCGCCGACGCCCCAGCCGAGCACGCCAAGGCCGTTGATCATGGTGGTGTGCGAATCGGTGCCGACGCAGGTATCGGGGTAGGCGGTGGTTTCGCCGCCTTCAGTGTTGGTCCACACGACCTGGCCGAGATATTCGAGATTGACCTGGTGGCAGATGCCGGTGCCGGGTGGCACGACGCGGAAATTGCGGAAGGCCTGCTGGCCCCATTTGAGGAATTTGTAGCGCTCCTCGTTGCGCTCGTACTCAAGCTCGACATTGCGGGCGAAAGCCAGCGGCGTGCCGAATTCATCGACGATGACCGAGTGGTCGATGACCAGGTCGACCGGCACCAGCGGATTGATCTTTTGCGGGTTGCCGCCGAGCGAGGCCATGGCATCGCGCATGGCGGCCAGGTCGACCACGGCCGGAACGCCGGTAAAATCCTGCATCAGCACACGGGCCGGGCGATAGGCAATCTCGACGCCCGCGGTTCCCCTGTCGGTCAGCCAGCCGGCGACCGCCTGGATGCTCTCCTTGGTGACGGAACGGCCGTCTTCGTTGCGCAGCAGGTTCTCCAGCAGCACCTTCATCGAATAGGGCAACTGGGCGATGCCGGTGAGGCCGTTCTTCTCGGCCTCTATGAGGTCGTAATAGACATACTCGGCGCCACCAGCGGTCAGCGTGCGGCGGCAATTGAAACTATCGAGGGATTTTGACACGTGCGGTCCGTCCTTGTCTGTTCAGCCTGAAAGGGAACGGACGCCGATGGCATGCAATCACGCGCAAAGGTGCGGGTACGGCCATTTCCGCTGTCCGTTCCCAGCCAACCCGAGCCGTTCAAGGCGGCGCGTGCGCTGGTTCGGCGCTAATTCTGTTCCCGTGCCGACCGCTGGCACGGATGACCCGCATATAGAGAATTTCCTGGAATAGTTCTAGACACGGAATCGCCATTTTTGTTGCGGCGCACCGAAGCCGCGCTAGGACTTTCGGCGAAGGGGAATGAATGCGGCTGATCGCCGAAAATCTGGGCGGCGAACGCGGCGGCGAGGCGGTCTTTTCCGGCATCGGCTTTGCCCTTGAGAAAGGCCAGGCGCTGATCGTCACCGGGCCGAACGGCGCCGGGAAATCGACGCTGCTCAGGGTCGTCGCCGGGCTGCTGCCGGTGGCGGCAGGCCGTTTGCTTATCGAAGGCGGCGGCGAGGATTTTCCGTCAGTCGCCTCGGCTTGCCACTATCTCGGCCACCAGAACGCGATGAAGACGGCGCTGAGCGTGGCGGAAAATCTGCGCTTCTGGCGCGATTTTTCGGGCGCGGATTTTTTGAGCGCTGAAGCGGCGCTGGAAATGGTCGGGCTTGATGGTATCGGCCATCTGCCGTTCGGCTATCTCTCCACCGGGCAACGCCGCCGCGCGGCGATCGCAAAGCTGCTGGTCAGTCGGCGACCGCTGTGGCTGCTCGACGAGCCGACGGCCGGGCTGGACAAGGCTTCGGAAGAGCGATTCGCCCGATTGATGACGCAGCATTGCGGAGAAGGCGGGATAGTCATTGCGGCAACGCATTTGCCATTGGGGCTCGACGGGGCACAAGCGCTGGTGATGGGGGAAACTGGGTAATGTCGGCATTCCTTCGCGCCCCCCTCTGTCCTAGGCAAGGGCGTCTCACACCATGCTAGCCCTCTTCCTGCGCGATATCCGCCTGAGTATCCGGGCCGGTGGCGGGGCGCTGACCGGCGTGATCTTCTTTCTCGCGGTGATCGCCACGATCCCCTTCGGCGTCGGGCCGGACCTCAATCTGCTTGCCCGCATCGGCCCGGCGATCCTGTGGATCGGCGCCTTGCTCGCTTGCCTGCTCGGTCTCGACCGATTGTTCCAGGCCGACCGGGAAGACGGCTCGCTCGATCTGCTGGTGCTCGGCAACGACCGGCAGATGCTGGCGCTGACCGTACTGACGAAATGCCTGGCGCATTGGGCGGGAAGCGTGCTGCCGCTGGTCATCGCGGCACCTTTGCTCGGCCTGTTCATGAATATGGAGCCGATCGGTATCGGCGCCACGGCGCTGACCCTTCTGGTCGGCACGCCGGCGATCACCTTCATCGGCGCTGCCGGTGCGGCGGTGGCGGTGGCGCTGCCGCGCGGCGGGCTGCTGATCTCGGTGCTGGTGCTGCCGCTGACCATTCCTGTGCTGATCTTTGGCGTGTCGGCAAGCTATGGCGCGGTGACGAACCCCGATCCGTTCCTGCAGCCTTTCCTCATCCTCGCCGCGCTGACCTTATTTCTTGCCGTGCTGGGGCCGGTTGCGGCAGCGTTGGCGCTGCGTCATGGGGCGGACTGATGTGGCCGCTACGCATAGAAAATCCGATCTTTCTCCAGACCATCTACGGCCACTATCCGGACCTGTCTTCTGTCGAGATCACCAAGGCCGAAATCAATCGACGGGCATAGCCTGCACCTTCCGATTCCGAGTGACCGCAAATCCGCCGCAGACGCCGGTCATTGCGACGAACAGCCAGTGCAGCTATGAACTTCGCTGCAAGAAGCCTTGGATCGAGCAATGAGCGTACACGCCCTTTATGTGACCGCTGCCTATGCCATCACGGCCGTGGTTCTGGCCGGGCTGATCGGCTGGATCCTGTTCGACCAGCGTGCGCGCAAGAGGGACCTCGCCGAGTTGGAAGCGTCCGGCGTGCGGCGGCGCTCCGACAAGGCGGGGAAATCATGAGCATGCAAACGGAAACGCCGGCGCGCGCGCGGCGCCTGATCGTGCTTTTGCCGCTGCTGATTTTCCTCGGGCTGGCGGGACTGTTCCTGACGCAGCTGCTGTCCGGCCGCGACACTTCGGAAGTGCCATCGGCGCTGATCGGCCTGCCCGCGCCGCCGACCAACCTGCCGGCGCTGGAGGGCATGAATTTGCCCGGGCTCGACTCCAAGCAGTTCGCCGGCAAGGTTACGCTGGTCAATGTCTTCGCGTCGTGGTGCGGGCCGTGCCGCGACGAGCATCCTGTGCTGCTGGCGCTGTCGCAGGACAAGCGCTTCGTCATCGCCGCGCTCAACTACAAAGACCAGCCGGAAAACGCCCGCCGGTTCCTCGGCAATCTCGGCAACCCGTTCCAGGCGATCGGCGTCGACCCGACGGGGCGCGCGGCAATCGACTGGGGCGTCTACGGCGTGCCGGAAACCTTCGTCATCGGCAGGGACGGCAAGATCTCATACAAACATGTCGGCCCGCTGACGCCAGGCTCGGCACAGACGCTGCTTTTGCCCGAGATCGAGAAGGCGCTGGCCGCTCCGGGCTGAGACGCCGAAAACGCGATGGACGAACGAGAGATCCGCGACCATTTTCTGGCTCAGGCGAAAGCCTGCGATGGACTTGGCTCACCTTTCACCGCGAATTTATGCCGTGCGCTGGCCAAGGTTCTCGACGCAAACACCAGGACCGGGCGGGCGGTGCTCGGCTGGCCGGGCGACGCGCGCGCCGACGGCCTCGCATTGCGCGTGTGCGGCGCGCTGCATGCGTTGGTCCTGACGGGTGCCAGTGAGCGACTGGCACTGATCTATCCGCCCAACCAGACAAGCGAATCCGAGACCGTGAGGGTGCTGCCGAAGGCAATTGCGCGATCCGACGAGCAGATCATCGCCGGCCTCGCCGGCGCGCCGCAGACCAATGAAATCGCCCGGTCGGCGATGCTGCTGCCTGGATTTCTGATGGTGGCGCGGGAAACCGGCCTGCCGCTGGATCTGTGCGAGATCGGCGCCAGCGCCGGGCTCAATCTCCTGTTCGACAGCTTTCACTACCGCTACGGCGATGCCGAGTGGGGAGACCCGGCCTCCCCAGTCCGGTTGGCACCGGAGGTGCGCGGCCACGCTGTTCCGCTTGGAGGAGCGATCAACGTCCGCCATCGCGCCGGCTGCGACATCGCGCCGGTCGACGTCGCCGACGCAGCGGCGCGGTTACGGCTTCGGTCTTACGTCTGGGCCGATCAGACGGCACGACTGGCCCGGCTCGACGCCGCGCTGTCACTTGCCGAAAAGTTTCAACCGCTGCCTGTCGAAGCGGACGCGGCGGATTTTGTCGAGAAGGCGCTGGCGGCACGGCAGCCGGGCGGCGCCTTCGTGCTCTATCACTCGATCATGTGGCAATACCTGCCGCGGGCGACCAAGGATGCCATCGCCGCCACGCTGGAGCAGGCGGGCAGAGAGGCCACGGCCGTTGCGCCTATCGCAAGGCTGAGGATGGAGCCGCGCGATCCCACAAAGAAGTGGGCGGTACTCAGCCTCACTCTATGGCCCGGCGGCGAGACACGCCGCCTAGCCAATTGCGATTACCACGGCCGCTGGATCGAATGGATCGGCTAAGCCGATCAAACAGTTCTGGTTGCGCATGATCTCGTCCGAAAGTCTGCAACTTTTGCTGCGCTGACACTTCGGTTCGGGATCATGCGTTCGCCTCAGCCGTAGATCTGCTTGTGGACCTGGTAGAGCATTTCGCTGCGGTCGGCGCGCATGTCGGCCAGATCGCGGCTGGAAAAGGAGTCGATTTCGGCGACGAGACGGTTGTATTGCCGGCGCTTGGCGATGCTGGTGCGAGCGCGGCTCATGAGGCTGTCGAGAATCATAGCGAGGTTCCTTCTGTGCCGCATTGTTGCGGCAGGTTGTTCCTCCCTGATCGATTTGGAGCATGACATAGTTATGGTGCGTTGCAAAAAGAAGATGTTGCAATGCACCATTGCACTGAGCGCATAGCCGGTTAACGGCACATGAGCGCCGTCGTTTAGGCCACGTCGAGCAAGGGCGGCCTTGCCGCGTTTTGCCCCGATGTCTGAAGATGCGGTGAGACCGATTATCAACGATCTTGCCATATCGATCTCCGGCTGGCTTGATCGCCCCGGCACTAGCGATTTGCATGACCGGGAGGAAACCATGGCCGCCGAAGACTACGAGATTCTCGATCCGCGCTTTGCGCGGCTGTTCAACAGCAACGCGCAGGTGGACAAGCTGTTCACCGGATGCCGGTGGGCGGAAGGGCCGGCCTGGTTTGCGGCCGGTCGCTATGTGGTGTGGTCCGACATCCCGAACAACCGCATGCTGCGTTACGACGAGACCGATGGCAGCGTCAGCGTGTTTCGGCAGCCGTCGGGCAATTCCAACGGCAACACCGTCGACCGGCAGGGCCGGCTGGTCACTTGCGAGCATTCGGGCCGCCGCGTCAGCCGCACCGAGCACGACGGCTCGATCACCACCATCGCCGACAAATGGCGCGGCAAACGGCTGAACTCGCCCAACGACGCGGTGGTCAAGTCCGATGGTTCGATCTGGTTCACCGACCCGACCTACGGCATCGATACGGATTACGAGGGCGACAAGGCCGAGAGCGAGATCGGCGCCTGTCATGTCTACCGGGCCGACCCCGGCACCGGTGAGATCGAAGCGGTGATCACCGATATGGTCAGGCCCAACGGGCTTGCCTTCTCGCTCGACGAGAGCAAGCTCTACGTCGTCGACACCGGTCGCACGCATGGCGCCCAGAATCCGGCGCATATGCGGGTGTTCAATGTCGACGAGGGCGGCAGGAAGGTCTCCGGCGGAAATGTCTTCGCCGACTGCACGGCCGGCCTGTTCGATGGCTTCAGGCTCGATGATCAAGGGCGGATCTGGACGAGTGCCGCCGACGGCATCCATTGCTACGATCCGGACGGAACGCTGATCGGCAGGATCAAGGTGCCGGAAGTCGTCGCCAATTGCGTGTTCGGCGGCAACAAGCTGAACTGCCTCTACATCGCCGGCACGACCTCGCTCTACATGGTCCGGCTGATGGTCAACGGCGCAAAGACCTACTGAGCGGCCGCCAAGCAATATGCAAGCGAGCACATTGCTATGCCTTCTCGGGCGGATCGCGCCCGAGCAGATTTACCACATGGTGTGTTTGTATTCTTCGTCCAGCCAGCGATCGGTCGCCTCGGCCGAATCGGCGAGCGCCAGCTGGTCGCGCAGGATCTGACCGAGCGTCGGCAGCGTCGCGCGGTCGTACCAGGTTTCCGGCTTCCACAAATCGGAGCGCATGAAAGCCTTGGCGCAATGCATGTAGGCGGCCTTGACCGTCACCAGGACGACGCTTTGCGGTTCCTTGCCGTCGACGGCGAGCCGCTCGCGCAAAGCCGCATTGACGGTGATGCGGGCATCGCCGTTGACGCGCAGTGTCTCATCCATGCCTGGAATGAGAAAGAGCAGTCCGACCGAGGGGTTGAGAAGAATGTTCTCCAGCGTGTCGAGCCGGTTGTTGCCGGGCCGGTCGGGGATGGCGATGGTCTTCTCGTCAAGCACGGCGGCGAAGCCCGGTCTGTCGCCCTTCGGCGTCACATCGGCATTGCCGGCGCGGTCGGAGGAGCCGATAAGCACGAACGGGCTTTTGCCGATGAAGGAACGGCTGTGGCCATCCAGCGCCTTCAATTCCTTGCGGATCGAGCCGTCGGTCGGCCGAGGCGTCTTGTAGATCGTTCTCAGCTCCTCGCGCGTGGTGACGAATTCCATGCCTTCTCCTTAACCGTTACTTGCCGGCCTTCTCTTCGTTTCCGGTCTTACCTTCAAGCGAATGGCGCATGATCAGCGGCATCTGGCTGAAGGTGAAAAGAAGCGTGATCGGCATGATCCCCCAGACCTTGAAAGTAACCCAGGCGTCGGTGGAAAAATTCCGCCAGACCACTTCGTTGACAAGGGCCAGAAACAGGAAAAACACGCCCCAGCGGAAGGTGAGTTTCTTCCAGCCCTCGGCATCGAGGCTGAAAGCCGAATCGAAGACGTAGCCGAGCAGCGACTTGCCGAAGAACAGCCCGCCGAGCAGCACGCCGCCAAACAGCATGTTGACGATGGTCGGCTTCATCTTGATGAAGATGTCGTCCTGCAGATAGAGCGTCAGCGCGCCGAAGACGAAGACGACGACGCCCGATACCATCGGCATGATCGGCAAGGTGCGGGTGAGCAGCCAGGAAGCGATCAGCGCGATCGCGGTCGCGGCCATGAACAGGCCGGTGGCGACGAAGATCGGCCCGCCGAATTCGGCCAGCGCCGGAAATTTCTGCGTCAGCCATGCGCTGCGGGCGTTGGCGAAGAAGAACACCATCAACGGGCCGAGCTCCAGCACCATCTTGAGCAGCGGATTGACGCCTTCCTTCTTCTGTTTCTGCGGGTCGGATGGGTCGCGTTCGAGGATGCGCGGGTTCATAGGCTTTCCTTCTTGCGCATGACCCTATCCAAGAAGTCTGCGACTTTTTGGGATCATGCTTGTTACGCCACTCCAGCGATCGCCCTGGCGAACTCGCTTGCGGAGAATGGTTCGAGGTCGTCGACCTGTTCGCCGACGCCGATGAAATAGACCGGCAATTTGTGCTTTGCCGCGATCGCCACCAGAATACCGCCGCGTGCGGTGCCGTCCAGCTTGGTCATCACCAGGCCGTTGACGCCGGCGACATTGCGGAAGATCTCGACCTGGTTGAGCGCGTTCTGGCCGGTGGTGGCGTCGACCGTCTGCAGCACGGTGTGCGGCGCCTCCGGATCGAGCTTGCCCAGCACCCGGACGATCTTTTCCAGTTCCGCCATCAGCTCGGTCTTGTTCTGCAGCCGCCCGGCGGTGTCGATGATCAGCACGTCGGAGCCGGCTTGCTTGGCCTGTTCGAAGGCCTCGTAAGCAAGACCTGCCGCATCGGCGCCAAGCTTCGAGGCGATGACCGGCGACTTGGTGCGCTCGCCCCAGATCTTCAACTGCTCGATCGCCGCGGCGCGGAACGTGTCGCCGGCTGCGAGCATCACCGACAGGCCGCCATCGGTGAGCTTTGCCGCCAGTTTGCCGATGGTCGTGGTCTTGCCGGTGCCGTTGACGCCGACGACAAGGATGACATGCGGCTTGTGGCTGAGGTCGAGCTCCAGCGGCAAAGCGACATGGGTCAGCACCTTCTCCACTTCGGTCGCCATGATGGCGCGGACTTCCGCCTCGGAGACGTCCTTGCCGTAGCGGCTGGCGGCCAGCGAATCGGTGATGCGCAAGGCCGTCTCCATGCCGAGATCGGCGCGGATCAGCACGTCCTCCAGATCCTGCAGCGTGTCCTCGTCGAGCTTGCGCCTGGTGAAGACGCCGGCGATGTTGCCGGACAGTTCCCGGGAAGAGCGGGCAAGCCCCTCCTTCATGCGCTGGAACCAAGAGCGTTTCGGTGCCGGTTCCGGCGCCTTCTGCGGTTCGGCTCTCTGCTCGACCTTCTTGGTTACGGTGACCTTGCCGGGGGCGGGCTTTGGCTCCGGCGGCGGCTGCGGAACGGCCTCCGGCTCCGGTGCGATCTCGGCAAGGACCGGCTTTGCCTCGACCGGCGTCGGCTGGCGAATGGGGGGCGGGATTTCGGCTGGCGGCGCTTCAGGCTCGGGCGCTGTTGAGGGGGGCTCGGCCGGCGGTGCGGCATCTTGCGCAGGTCCGCGCTGCCCCTCACCCTTACCCTCTCCCCGTAAAGGACGGGGAGAGGGGGGCGTCAGCGTAGGAGCTTCTTCTTTGCCGCTTTCAAAAGGAGGCTCGGCATGACGATCAGCACCCTTCTCCCCGTCCCTATACCGGGAGAAGGTGCCGGCAGGCGGATGAGGGGCAGCGCCACGTTCGGATGACGGACGCTCAGACTGGACGATCTCCTGCGTCGGCTCTGGCTCAGGAATTTCCTCCGGATCTGGCTCCCGAGCTGGCTGGCGAATGACGGGAGCGACCGGAATCTCCTTTGGCGCGGCCTGTTCGGCGGGCGCCTCCGGCTCCTCGACCGGAGCAGGTTCCGGCTGGATGTCCGGCTCGGGCCGAATTGTCGGCGCAGGTTCGGGCTCGGCCTCTTCAACAGGCGCCGGCTGCGACGCGGGCGGTGCTTCCGGCTCGACTGGCGGCGGAGGCACAGCTTCCGCTTCGGGCCGAGGCCCTTCGCGTTTCAAAAATTCCGGAACGGTCTGCTCGGAGGCCGGTTTCAGCGCCTCCAGCGCATCCCATTTGATCGGCGGCAGGGGTGTTGACTCATCGATCCGCTCGTCGACCACTTCCTTCTTGCCGAACGAAAATATCTTCTTGAAAAAACCAGCCATGTTTTGCGTCTCAAGCGGCGCGGGCGGCAAGCGGCGCCGCGATCAGGCGGGTTCCGTCATGGCCGGCCACGATCGCGTCAACGATTTCGCCCGGCGCGCCCGCGGAGATCGTGGCAAGCGTAAAGCCTTCGGTGCGGCCGAGCCCGTCGCGCTCGACCAGGATCGACTGGCGTGTTCCGGCGAGTGCAGCGAGATGGCGGCGATAAGCGGCGTCACCGGCGGCGCGCAGCCGTGCCGCACGCTGCTTGACCACCTCGCGGCGGAGCTGCGGCATGCGCGCGGCGGGGGTGCCTTCGCGCGGCGAGAAGGGGAAGACGTGGAGATGCGTCAGCCCGCATTCCTCGACTATTTCCAGCGATTTTTCGAACATAGCGTCCGTCTCGGTCGGGAAGCCGGCAATGATGTCGGCGCCGAAGACGATGCCGGGACGCAATTTGCGCAAATCCTCGCAAAAACGGATCGATTGATCCCGGTTGTGCCGCCGCTTCATCCGCTTCAGGATCATGTCGTCACCCGCCTGCAGCGACAGATGCAGATGCGGCATCAGCCGAGGCTCGGTGGCAATCGCGTCGAGCAGATCGTCGTCAGCCTCGATCGAATCGATCGACGAGAGACGCAGGCGTTTCACGCCAGGCACCTGCTTCAGGATCGTCTTGACCAATTTGCCGAGTTTCGGGCTGCCAGGCAGGTCGGCGCCGAAACTGGTCATGTCGACGCCGGTCAGCACGATCTCGGCATAACCATTGCCACTCAGCCGCTCGACCTGCTCGACAACGGCGCCCATCGGCACAGAGCGCGAATTGCCGCGGCCATAGGGGATGATGCAGAAGGTGCAGCGGTGGTCGCAGCCGTTCTGCACCTGGACGAAGGCCCGCGCCCGGCCCTCGATGGCGTCGACCATGTGGCCGGCCGTCTCGCGTACCGAAAAGATATCGTTGACGCGAGCCTTC
The DNA here is from genome assembly GCF_004792125.1 of Mesorhizobium sp. M5C.F.Ca.ET.164.01.1.1. Classification (NCBI taxonomy): domain Bacteria; kingdom Pseudomonadati; phylum Pseudomonadota; class Alphaproteobacteria; order Hyphomicrobiales; family Phyllobacteriaceae; genus Mesorhizobium; species Mesorhizobium sp. M5C.F.Ca.ET.164.01.1.1. Next base: position 1,100,643 of record NZ_SRTG01000001.1, read on the forward strand.
TCGGTATCGTTGACGCCGAAATCCGGCAGCGCGCGATAGGAATGCGCCTTCAGCTTCTCTTCATTGCCGAGGACGAGATCGACCTCGTCCATGGCGACGAAATTCTGCGGCTCGGTCTGCGCCGCGCAGCCGGTGACGATGATGCGGGCGGCCGGGTTCTCGCGCCGGGCCTTGCGGATCGACTGTTTTGCCTGGCGCACCGCCTCGCCGGTGACGGCGCAAGTGTTGAAGATGATTGCGCCGCCTTCCAGCGCGCCAAGGCCGGCGCTCTCCGCCTCCCGCCGCATCACCTCGGATTCGTAGGTGTTCAGCCGGCAGCCGAAGGTGACGACGTCTACCCCCTTCTTGGCAAGAGGAGCCATCAGGCGGCGCTTTCGGTGTCGCGGGCCCACACGCCGGTCGACGGGTCGAAGCTGCCGGAAAATTCCCATTCGGCGGCACCGGTGAGGATGACGTGGTCGTCGCCGCGCCATTCGACATGCAGCGAGCCGCCACCGGGCGTCATCAGCGTGACGCTGCGTCCAGTCCGCTTGGTGCGGGCCGCGGCAACCACCGCGGCGCACGCGGCCGAGCCGCACGCCTTGGTCAGGCCAGCGCCGCGCTCCCAGGTGCGGATGACCATCGTCTCGGGCGAGGTCACTTGCGCGATGGTGATGTTGGCGCGTTCGGGGAAGATCGGGTGGTTTTCGAGCAGCGGGCCGAAGCGGTCGAGCTCGTAAGACCAGATATCGCGGTCGACCCAGAAGATGGCATGCGGATTGCCCATCGACACGACCGAGGGCGAATGCAGCACAGGCGCGTCGATCGGGCCGATCTGCAGCTCGATCATGCGGGTATCGCGGAATTCCTCGGCGAGCGGAATATCCTGCCAGCCTAAACGCGGCTTGCCCATGTCGACCGAGATCAGCCCGTCGGCATGTTCTTCGGCGTTGAGGATGCCGGCGACGGTCTCGAAGGCGAATGTCTTCTGGCCGGTCTCGGCGGCAAGTGCCTGCACCACGCAGCGCATGCCGTTGCCGCAGGCCTGCGCGCCGGTTCCGTCGGAATTCAGGATGTCGATGAAAAAGGCGGTGCCCGGCGTCCTGGCGTCGTGGATCGCCATGATCTGATCGAATTCCGTCGCGGCATCGGCATTGAGCGCAAGGGCGGCAGCCGGCGTCACCCGATCGGCGCGACCGCGCATGTCGGCAACGATGATCTCGTTGCCAATGCCGTTCATCTTGGCGAAGGGGGCAGTGCTTGCCATGGATCGAAAGGTCTCATGCCGGTTTGGCGCCTATATGGCGGATACCGGCCGAAATTACCAGTGTGCGGACGTCAGAGCGACGTGCGTCCATTTGGACGCACAAAGTACGCTCTGACATTTTTGAACCAGCGCACGTGCTTTCTGCTGCGCACTTTTGCGCGACATGCATTAGGCCACCGCGAAGACGCCAAGCACGATCAGCAAGAAGATGATCAGCACGATGCCGATGAGGATACGGGCGCCGGTGGCGGCGGCTCCGGCCAATGCCGGCATACCGAGCAGGCTTGCCGCGGCCGCGATGATCAGAAGAATGACAATCCATTTGATCATGAGAAAAAACCTCGCAGCCGACGGTTGTGGATACCTGCCAACGCGTTTACGGCGTTCCGCTCGCCGCGAAGCCGGCCGCCTGCCTAGACCGCCGGCACGTCCCAGACTTCGCCGGGACGCAAGGCGCGAAAGCGTTCTTGCGGGATACCTTGATCGTCGAGGGCTTCAAGCTTTCTGGCCGGCTCGTCGATCGGCTCGTTGGTCAGCCGGAACGTGCCCCAATGGCAGCCGGCAGCATGGGCGGCGTTGCACAAAAGCATGCCTCGCACCGCCTCCTCCGGGTTCTGGTGGTGTGGCGCCATGAACCAGCGCGGCTCGTAGGCGCCGATCGGCAGGATGGCCAGGCGGAAGCCGCCGTGCCTTTCGGCCATCAGCCGGTAGTTGATGCCTTCGTGGAAACCGGTGTCGCCGGCGAAATAGACCCTTCCGCCCGGCGTCTCGACCACAAATCCCGCCCACAGCGCCATGCGCCGGTCGCGGGTGCCGCGCGCCGACCAGTGGTGCACCGGCTCGACATAGACGGCGACGTCCTTTCCGATCTCGACCCTCTCGCCCCAGTCATGCACGGAAAGCCGCACGCCGGGAACGCCATCGTCGATGATGGCGTCATTGCCGAGCGGCGTCAGCACCACCGGATCGTGCTTTATCTTCAGCCGCTTCAGCGTGGCGAGGTCGAGATGGTCGTAGTGGTTGTGGCTGACCAATACGAGGTCGATCGGCGGCAGGTTGGAAAAGGCGATACCCGGCAGATTGACCCGTTTCGGCCCGGCAAAGGAGAGCGGCGAGACACGCCGCGACCAGACCGGGTCGGTGAGGATGTTCAGGCCGGCCGTCTGGATGAGCAGCGAGGAATGGCCGACCATGGTCAGCCTCAGCCCGGAGCCGTCGATCCGTTTGGCCGGTGTCGCCTGATGAAACGGACTCGGATTCGCCGCCGGCCATTTCGAGCGCTCGCCGCCCAGCTGCCACTTCAAAAGATCGGAAAAGCGGGCAGGCGGCTTGCCGTTGGGATTGAAGAACAAGGTGCCGTCGAAATGATCGCTCGGTGGGCCGCTGTAATAGCGATTGGCGGCTCTTTTTCTCGCAGCCAAGGTTTCGCCTCCGGCAGGGTTCCGTTTCATCAGAGATAGGACCGAAGCCGATTGACGCAAGCATTTGGTGACCGGAATGCCAAGGGCATGCTTGTCCGGGTAGACCCCTGGCAGCCTCGGGTCAGGTGCAGGCTGGGCGGCATGCATTTTGTGGTAAAATTGCAACAGATGCTGCCGCAAATGGTATTTTAACCATATCGGGTTGAAATTTCGCCACCTTCTCCATTTTGGTGAAGGGGATATTGTGCGGACGGCAGCCCCAGCCGGATCCGACGGAGGTTTGAAATGAATTTTTCGAAAACCGGTCTGCTGGCCGTATCGCTTGCCGCGCTCGTTGCGAGCGGCTGTTCAACGTCACGGTTCTCGTCGATGGACCAGGAGCAGCCGTCGCCGCTGCAAGCCGCGCCCTCTGGCAAGGTGACCGCAAATCAGCTGCCGCCGCCGGCGTCGCCCGGCACAGCCGACCCGTCGAAATTTCCGACGGCGCCGCAAGGGACGCTAAACCCCCAGGTCGCCTCGCTGCCGCCGGACGGGACGGCTCCTGCCGGAGCCCCGGATCTTACCGCAGGCAGCGTCGCCGGCGTGTGGAAGGCCAGTGTGTCCGGCCAGAGCTGCCAGGTGGCGACGCCGCAGACCAAGTTCGGCGCGGGCTACCGGGCCGGACCGCTGCATTGCCCGGCGCCGATCGACGGCATCAAATCGTGGAACGTCGCCGGCAAGCAGTTGACGCTGTACGACGAGAATGGCGGCACGCTGGCACGGCTCTATTCCTCAGGCGGCGAGAAATTCGACGGCCAGACTTCCAACGGCCTGCCGATCTCGCTTACAAGAGGCTGACCCGCCGCATATTTGTTTTACGCAATTCCGAACGGAAAACCGCTACACACTTTTCCTGGAATTGCTGTCTTTGTTTATACGCAATTCCGGACCGAAAACCGCTAAGCACTTTTGCTGGAATTGCTCTAGAACGACGTGACCGATGCATCTGCGTGACGGCCTTCAGACCCATGCGACCGTCCGGCAGCGATACGACCATCTGGTCGATACCGGCCTGATCGACCGCGATCCGGCGCAGGAGCGGATCGTCGCGGAACTCGACCGGCTGATCGATGAGATCTCGGCAAAGCGGCTGGCGCACAAATCGAGCGCGCTGGGCTGGCTGTTCGCCCGCAAGCGTGAAACGCGCGAGGCCGTCAAGGGCCTCTACATCCATGGCGGCGTCGGCCGCGGCAAGACCATGCTGATGGACATGTTCTTCGAGCTGCTGCCGGTCAGGCGCAAGCGTCGTGTGCATTTCAACGACTTCATGGCCGATGTGCAGGATCGCATCCAGAAGCACCGGCAGGCGCGTAAAGAGGGCGCCGTCAGGGAAGACGACCCGATCGCGCCGGTTGCCCGCGCGCTGGCCGAGGAAGCCTGGGTGCTGTGCTTCGATGAGTTTTCCGTCACCGACATCGCCGATGCGATGATCCTGTCCCGGCTGTTCTCGGCGCTGTTTGCCAACGGCGTCGTGCTGGTCGCCACGTCCAATGTCTCGCCGCAGGATCTCTACCGCGACGGCTTGAACCGCCAGCTTTTCCTGCCCTTCATCGGCATCCTCGAGCGGCATGCGCAGGTGCTGGCGCTGGACGCCGACAAGGACTATCGGCTGGACAAGCTCAGCCGCCTGCCGGTGTATGTCACACCCGCCGATGCCGCCGCCGATGCTGTCCTCGACGAGGCCTGGGAAGTGATGACGCGTGGCCGGCGGACAGCCGAGGCGGCATTGACGGTAAAGGGCCGGCAGGTCGTGGTGCCGCGAGCCGCCGGCGAAGCGGCGCGGTTTTCCTTTGCCGATCTCTGTGAAAAACCGCTCGGTGCCCGCGATTTCCTGGCGATTGCCGACCGCTTCTCGACCATCTTCATCGATCATGTGCCGGTGCTTGGCGAAGGCATGCGCAACGAGGCCAAGCGCTTCATCCTGCTGATCGATACGCTCTACGACCATAATGTGCGGCTGGTGGTGAGCGCCGCTGCACCGCCACCGCAGCTGTATACGGCCAGACGCGGCAACGAGGTCTTCGAGTTCGAGCGCACCGCGTCACGGCTGATCGAGATGCAGAGTCACGAATGGCTGGAAGACTGGGCGGGGAGGCAGAGGGGGAAGGTGGTGCCTGTGGAGGCGAGGCAGGCGCAGGCCTAGAGGCGATAAACATACATCACGAACTCCTCCGCCGATCCATGCGGCTCCTTCCGTGCCTCGTAAAGCGCGCGGGCCGCAATATTGTCCGGCTCAGTGCCGACCCAGGCCTCCTCGCAGCCATGCTCGCGGCCGAGCTCAAACATGGCGTCGAGCATCTTCGTCGCTATACCCTGGCGCTGGAAGGCCGGCGATACGCCCACCTCGTCGACGTAGAATTCACTCACCTTGTCCGGGTGGCGGTGGATGACGGCTGCGCATTGGCCGACGACTATGCCTTCGGCCACGGCGATGATCATGAAATGGGCGGGCTCGCGGAGATACGCTGCCAGCCGATCCGGCCTGACCGGTTCATCGAACACCTCCTCGGCGGCCCGCATCACATGGGCGTCATCGCCGGGGTTGAGCCTTACGATTTCCACATCCATTGTGTAAAATCTCCCAAGTCGGCTTACAAACTTTGACGTTTACGTAAATCCCAATTGATCTAACCGATTGAAAAAGCTCACTCCAAAATAATCGTTTGAATGTTTTGTGCGCCGGGGCTATTGGGTGCGGCGAAATCTTTGCGGCTTCCCCGCAGCATTCCGGCCTCCTTCCTCGACGCCGTCATCAAATTCGTGAAGGATTTGGGCGCCGTCACAGTCTAAAGGGAAAACCTCCTGACATGGCACGCAACAAGATAGCGCTTATCGGCTCGGGCATGATCGGCGGCACGCTCGCCCACATGATCGGCCTCAAGGATCTCGGCGACGTTGTGCTGTTCGATATCGCCGAGGGCATCCCGCAAGGCAAGGGGCTGGATATCGCGCAATCGTCGCCGGTCGATGGGTTCGACTCCAGGCTGACCGGCGTCAACGATTATGCCGGCATCGAGGGCGCCGACGTCTGCATCGTCACCGCCGGCGTGCCGCGCAAGCCCGGCATGAGCCGCGACGACCTTCTCGGCATCAACCTGAAGGTCATGGAGCAGGTTGGCGCGGGTCTCAAGAAATACGCGCCGAAAGCCTTCGTCATCTGCATCACCAACCCGCTCGACGCCATGGTCTGGGCGCTGCAGAAGTTTTCCGGACTGCCGAAGAGCCATGTCGTCGGCATGGCCGGGGTGCTGGACAGTTCGCGCTTCCGCTATTTCCTGGCCGAGGAATTCAAGGTCTCGGTCGAGGATGTCACCGCCTTCGTGCTCGGCGGCCATGGCGATTCCATGGTGCCGATGATCCGCTATTCGACGGTCGCCGGCATCCCGCTGCCCGACCTCGTCAAGATGGGCTGGACCTCGAAGGAAAAGCTCGACCAGATCGTGCAGCGCACCCGCGACGGCGGCGCCGAGATCGTCGGCCTGCTCAAGACCGGCTCGGCCTTCTACGCACCGGCCGCCTCGGCGATCGCCATGGCCGAAGCCTATCTCAAGGACAAGAAGCGCGTGCTGCCCTGTGCGGCGCATCTCTCCGGCCAGTATGGCGTCAAGAACACCTATGTCGGCGTGCCGGTGGTGATCGGCGCCGGCGGCGTCGAGCGCATCATCGAGATCGAGCTCAGCAAGCCCGAGCAGAAGATGTTCGACAGTTCGGTGGCGGCGGTGCAGGGCCTGTGCGAGGCCTGCGTCAAGATCGCTCCGCATCTCGCCGCCAAGTGACCCGCCGCCAAGTGACCCGCCAGTAAATTGATCTGGAGACAACGCGCATGAACATCCATGAATATCAGGGCAAGGCGCTGCTGAAGGGCTTTGGCGCACCGGTGGCCGAAGGCGTGCCGGTGTTCGAGGCAAGCGAAGCGGAAGCCGCCGCCAAGGCGCTGCCCGGCCCGCTCTATGTGGTGAAGAGCCAGATCCATGCCGGCGGCCGCGGCAAAGGCAAGTTTAGGGAGCTCGGCCCCGACGCCAAGGGTGGTGTCAGGCTGGCGAAGTCGGTGGCCGATGTCGTTGCCAACGCCAACGAGATGCTCGGCCACACGCTGGTCACTAAGCAGACCGGCCCGGCGGGCAAGCAGGTCAACCGCCTCTACATCGAGGACGGCGCCGACATCGACCGCGAGCTCTACCTGTCGCTGCTGGTCGACCGCTCCGTCGGCCGCATCGCGTTCGTCGTCTCGACCGAGGGCGGCATGGACATCGAGGCGGTCGCCCATGACACGCCGGAAAAGATCATCACCGTCACCATCGACCCGGAAAAGGGTGTGACGGCGGACGATTTGAAAGAACTCAACGGCGCGCTGAAGCTCGACGGCGAGGCGGCCAAGGACGGCGAGACGCTATTCCCGATCCTCTACAAGGCCTTCGTCGAGAAGGACATGAGCCTGCTCGAGGTCAATCCGCTGATCGTCATGAAGAATGGCCGGCTCCGCGTGCTCGACGCAAAAGTGTCGTTCGACAACAACGCGCTGTTCCGCCATCCCGACGTGATGGAGCTTCGCGACATCACCGAGGAGGACGAGAAGGAGATCGAGGCGTCGAAATACGACCTCGCCTATGTCGCGCTCGACGGCAATATCGGCTGCATGGTCAATGGCGCCGGACTTGCCATGGCGACGATGGACATCATCAAGCTCTATGGCGCCGAACCCGCAAACTTCCTCGATGTCGGCGGCGGTGCGTCGAAGGAGAAGGTGACGGCGGCGTTCAAGATCATCACCAAGGATCCGGCGGTCAAAGGCATCCTGATCAACATCTTCGGCGGCATCATGAAGTGCGACATCATCGCCGAGGGCGTCATCGCAGCAGTTAAGGAAGTCGGGCTGCAAGTGCCGCTGGTGGTGCGGCTCGAAGGCACCAATGCCGAGCTCGGCAAGAAGATCATCAACGACAGCGGGCTTAACGTCGTCTCGGCCGACGACCTCGACGACGCGGCCAAGAAGATCGTGGCGGCGGTGAAGGGCTGATCTGGTGCCTCCGCACAAGATAAATCTGGTCGAGGCGGCGGATCAGAAGATCAAAAAGGTCTTCGATCCGCATATCGCCGGCGACGTCAACGACGCCCAGGTCAAGATCGCCAAGTTCGGCGATGTCTTCGACTGGCACGCGCATGACAATGAGGACGAAGCGTTCCTGGTGCTGCGCGGCCGCATCGCCATCGATTTCCGCGACGGCACGGTGGAACTTGGCAGCGGCGAGTTCATCGTCGTGCCGCGTGCCGTCGAGCACCGGCCGCGCTCGCTGAGCGAGGAGCCGGTGGTGCTGATGTTCGAGCTGGCGACGACGCTCAACACCGGCAACGCCAAAAGCGACCTCACCGTCGCCGATCTCAAGCGGCTCTGACCTGACGATGACCGCGCAGCCTTCCTCCATCAACGGTTTGTAAAAAGGACCACCATGTCCATTCTCGTCGACAAGAACACCAAGGTCCTCGTGCAGGGCCTGACCGGCAAGACCGGCACGTTCCATACGGAGCAGGCGCTGGCCTATCACGGGACAAAAATGGTCGGCGGCATCCACCCCAAGAAGGGTGGCGAGACGTGGACCGGCGCCAAGGGCGAGAGCCTGCCGATCTTTTCCACGGTTGCCGAAGGCAAGGCAACGACCGGTGCCAATGCTTCCGTTGTCTATGTGCCGCCGGCGGGCGCCGCAGAGGCGATCCTGGAAGCGATCGAAGCCGAGATTCCGCTGATCATCTGCATCACCGAGGGCATCCCGGTGATCGACATGATCAAGGTTAAGGCGAGGCTCGACCGCTCGACATCGCGGCTCATCGGTCCCAACTGCCCCGGCGTCCTGACCCCCAACGAATGCAAGATCGGCATCATGCCCGGCAACATCTTCCGCAAGGGCTCGGTCGGCGTTGTTTCCCGCTCGGGAACGCTTACCTATGAGGCAGTGTTCCAGACCACCAATGTCGGCCTCGGCCAGACCACCGCCGTCGGCATCGGTGGCGACCCCGTCAAAGGCACGGAGTTCATCGACGTGCTGGAGATGTTCCTCGCCGACGACGAGACCCAGTCGATCATCATGATCGGCGAGATCGGCGGCTCGGCCGAGGAAGACGCCGCGCAGTTCCTTAAGGACGAAGCCAGGCGTGGCCGCAGGAAGCCGATGGCCGGTTTCATCGCCGGGCGCACGGCGCCGGCCGGCCGCACCATGGGTCATGCCGGCGCGGTCATTTCCGGTGGCAAGGGCGGCGCCGAGGACAAGATCGCGGCGATGGAATCGGCTGGAATAAAAGTTTCGCCGTCGCCGGCCCGGCTCGGCACGACGCTGGTCGAAGCAATTAAGGGTTAAGGGAGTAGGGCAGTATGGGAGTAGGGGAATAGGAAGAACGGAACGAGTGGCGACGATTGCCACTTTCCATACTGCCCTACTCCCCTATTCCCTTACTCCCCTTCGGAAAAGGAGACGGAGCCAGGCTCCGCGGAAAAAATGGCAAGACAAGATCAGGCCAACGACCAATTTTCGCTTACCTCTTTCCTCTATGGCGGCAATGCCGATTATATCGACGCGCTCTACGCCGCCTATGAGGACGATCCCTCTTCGGTCGATCCCGAATGGCGGGATTTCTTCGCGGCGCTGAAGGACGACGCCGGCGATGTCCGCAAGAATGCCAAGGGCGCCTCATGGGCCAGGCCCTCATGGCCGCTGCAGGCCAATGGCGAATTGGTGTCGGCGCTCGACGGCGATTGGGGCATCGTCGAAAAGCACATCGAGAAGAAGGTCCAGCACAAGGCGGTGATGAACGGCGTCGCCCTTTCCGACGCCGACGTGCATCAGGCGACGCGCGATTCCGTGCGCGCCATCATGATGATCCGCGCCTACCGCATGCGTGGCCACCTGCACGCCAATCTCGATCCGCTCGGCATCGCCAAGCCGCTTGAGGATTACAACGAGCTGTCGCCGGAAAATTACGGCTTCACCGCCGCCGATTTCGATCGCCCGATCTTCCTCGACAATGTGCTCGGCCTCGAATTCGGCACCATCCGGCAGATGCTGGACATATTGACCCGCACCTATTGCTCGACGCTCGGCGTCGAGTTCATGCATATTTCCGATCCCGAGGAGAAGGCCTGGATCCAGGCGCGCATCGAGGGCACCGACAAGGAGATCTCCTTCACCGCTGCCGGCAAGAGGGCGATCCTGCAGAAGCTGGTCGAGGCCGAAGGGTTCGAGCAGTTCATCGACGTCAAGTACAAGGGCACCAAGCGCTTCGGCCTCGACGGCGCAGAAGCGCTGATCCCGGCGCTGGAGCAGATCGTCAAGCGCGGCGGCCAGCTCGGCATGAAGGAGATCGTGCTCGGCATGGCGCATCGCGGCCGGCTGAACGTGCTCTCCCAGGTGATGGCCAAGCCGCACCGCGCCATCTTCCACGAATTCAAGGGCGGCTCGGCCGCACCCGATGAGGTCGAGGGCTCGGGCGACGTGAAGTACCATCTCGGTGCTTCGTCGGACCGCGAGTTCGACGGCAACAAGGTGCACCTGTCGCTGACCGCCAATCCCTCGCATCTGGAAATCGTCGATCCGGTGGTGATGGGCAAGGCGCGGGCCAAGCAGGACTCCCTGTTCGGCCGCAGCCGCGAGGAGATCGTGCCGCTGGAAGAGCGCGCCAAGGTGCTGCCGCTGCTCCTGCACGGCGACGCCGCCTTTGCCGGCCAGGGCGTGATTGCCGAAATCCTCGGCTTGTCGGGGTTGCGCGGCCACCGCGTCGCCGGCACACTGCATTTCATCATCAACAACCAGATCGGCTTCACCACCAATCCGCGCTTCTCGCGCTCGTCGCCCTATCCGTCGGATGTGGCCAAGATGATCGAGGCGCCGATCTTCCACGTCAACGGCGACGATCCGGAAGCCGTCGTCCATGCCACCAAGGTGGCAATCGAATTCCGCATGAAGTTCCACAAGCCTGTCGTGGTCGACATGTTCTGCTACCGCCGCTTCGGCCACAATGAGGGCGACGAGCCGGCCTTCACCCAGCCGATCATGTACAGCAACATCCGCAGCCACAAGACGACGGTGCAGATCTATGCCGACCGGCTGATCGCCGAGGGCCACCTCACCCAGGCCGAATTCGACAAGATGAAGGCGGACTGGCGGGCACATCTCGAGCAGGAATTCGAGGTCGGCCAGCATTACAAGCCAAACAAGGCCGACTGGCTGGATGGCGCCTGGTCGGGCCTGCGCACGGCCGACAACCAGGACGAACAGCGGCGCGGCAAGACCGCGGTACCCGTCAAGACGCTGAAGGAGATCGGCAAGAAGCTGACCGAGGTGCCGAAGGATTTCGCGGCGCACAAGACGATCATGCGGTTTCTCGAGAACCGCCGCCAGGCGATCGAGTCGGGCGAAGGCATCGACTGGTCGACGGCCGAGGCGCTGGCTTTCGGCGCCATCCTGCTCGACGGCAATCCGGTCCGGCTGTCGGGACAGGATTCGGAGCGCGGCACGTTCTCGCAACGCCACTCCGTGCTCTACGACCAGCGCGACGAGACACGCTACATCCCGCTCAACAATCTGTCGGCGGCGCAAGCCGGCTTCGAGGTCATCAACTCGATGCTGTCGGAAGAGGCCGTGCTCGGCTTCGAATACGGCTACAGCCTGGCCGAGCCGAAGGCGCTGACGCTTTGGGAAGCCCAGTTCGGCGATTTCGCCAATGGCGCCCAGGTGGTGTTCGACCAGTTCATCTCGTCGGGCGAGCGCAAGTGGCTCAGAATGTCGGGCCTCGTCTGCCTGCTGCCGCATGGCTATGAAGGCCAGGGGCCGGAACATTCGTCGGCCAGGCTCGAGCGCTTCCTGCAGCTTTGCGCCGAAGACAACATGCAAGTGGCCTACTGCACGACGCCGGCCAACTACTTCCACATCCTGCGCCGGCAGTTGAAGCGGGATTTCCGCAAGCCGCTGATCCTGATGACGCCGAAGTCGCTGCTGCGCCACAAGCGGGCGGTGTCGACGCTGCCGGAGATGTCGGGCGAAAGCGCCTTCCACCGGCTGTTGTGGGACGATGCCCAGCAGCTCCCCGGCCAGGCGATCAAGCTCACCAAGGATTCGAAGATCCGCCGTGTGGTGCTCTGCTCGGGCAAGGTCTATTACGACCTCTACGAGGAGCGCGAGAAGCGCGGCATCAACGACATCTACCTGCTGCGCGTCGAACAGCTCTATCCGTTCCCGGCCAAGGCGCTGATCACCGAGCTGTCACGCTTCCGCAACGCCGAGATGGTGTGGTGCCAGGAGGAGCCCAAGAATATGGGCGCCTGGTCGTTCATCGATCCGTATCTGGAATGGGTGCTGGCGCATATCGACGCCAAGCATCAGCGGGTGCGCTATACCGGCAGGCCGGCCGCTGCGTCGCCGGCCACCGGCTTGATGTCGAAGCATCTCGCCCAGCTTGCCGCCTTGCTCGAAGACGCGCTCGGTGAATAGAACAGAGCTCGGCGAATAGAACAGAACCGACAGAAAAACGGACAGGCACAATGGCTACCGAAATCCGCGTCCCCACTCTTGGCGAATCCGTCACCGAGGCGACCATCGGCAAATGGTTCAAGAAGGTGGGCGACGCGATCGCCACCGACGAGCCGCTGGTCGAGCTCGAAACCGACAAGGTAACGGTGGAAGTGCCGGCCGCGGCCGCAGGAACGCTCAGCGAGATCGCCGTCAAGGAAGGCGAGACGGTCGAGGTCGGCGCTTTACTCGGCATGATTGCGGCGGGCGACGGGGCAAAAGCGGCAGCACCCGCGAAGGCGTCAACTCCTGAAACGAAGCAGGACGCGGTATCGCAAGCCTCGGCGCCGACCGCCGCATCCACAGTCGAGCAAGCCGCGGCCGAGACCGCCAAGATCGCCGGCGATGCCGGGCCGATCGAGGCGCGCGCGATGCCGCCGGCGCCGGCGGCGGCGAAGCTGCTGGCCGAGAGCAATCTCGCGGTCGACCAGGTCTCGGGCTCCGGCAAGCGCGGCCAGGTGCTGAAGGGCGACGTGCTCGACGCGATCGCCAGGGGCGCGCCGTCGCAACCGGCCGAGACGCCGAAGGCCCCTGCACCGGTTGCTGCCCGTGCGCCGTCCTCGGCCGACGACGCGTCGCGCGAAGAGCGCGTGCGCATGACCAAGCTGCGGCAGACCATCGCGCGCCGCCTCAAGGAAGCGCAGTCGACCGCCGCCATGCTGACCACCTTCAACGAGGTGGACATGAGCGCGGTGATGGCGCTCAGGACCAAATACAAGGATGTGTTCGAGAAGAAGCACGGCGTGAAGCTGGGCTTCATGGGCTTCTTCACCAAGGCCGTCACCCATGCGCTGAAGGAAATCCCCTCCGTCAATGCCGAAATCGACGGCACCGACATCATCTTCAAGAATTACGCCCATATCGGCGTCGCCGTCGGCACCGAAAAAGGCCTCGTCGTGCCGGTGGTGCGCAATGCCGACCAGATGGGAATAGCCGAGATCGAGAAGGATATCGGCCGGCTGGGCATCGCCGCGCGTGACGGCAAGCTTTCCGTGGCAGATATGCAGGGCGGCACGTTTACGATTTCTAACGGCGGCGTTTACGGGTCGCTGATGTCGACGCCGATCCTCAACGCGCCGCAGTCGGGCATCCTGGGCATGCACAAGATCCAGGAGCGGCCGGTGGTGGTCGGCGGCCAGATCGTGATCCGGCCGATGATGTACCTGGCGCTCTCCTACGATCACCGCATCGTCGATGGCAAGGAAGCGGTGACCTTCCTGGTCCGCGTCAAGGAAAGCCTGGAGGATCCGGAGCGGCTGGTGCTCGATCTGTAAGGTAGGTTGAGGTGAGCCGGAGAATGGATCTGCGCCACCGAATTAGCTCCTCTCGTTTGCGCTCCGGATTGTTTTTCGCAGCTGTGCTCGCGGCCGGCGTTGTGCAGACGGGATCGGCAGCCTTTGCCGCCTGTCCGCTCGAGCTCGCCGTCTATGGCGATGCCGAAAGCGAAGCCGGCATCGATTTCAGGCCGACCGGGGGATCGGCCGTTGTCACCAACACGTTCAAGATGGTGCTCGACAACGGCGTCGTGCTCGACGGCATCGTCATGTGGACGGAAGGCGTGGCGCGGCCGCGTGGTTCGCTGATGTACAAATGCCCGACAGGCGACGTCACCGGCGACGAACTCGCCGCCTGCACATTGTGGGAGGGGGTCGTCTACAGTGCTGACGACAACGGCAACATAGCCCTACTGCCGGCCGAAGGCGCGGACGCGCCGAAGACCCTGATCTTTCCCGACCTCGGGCCGTCGCTGCAGATGTCGGCGGCCTATGGCGCCAACGGGTTTTCGAAGGTGCCTTGGGATGTTTTCTCATTGAAGGGTTGTCAGGAATGAGCGCGGCCAAAAAAGTGCTGCTGGTGACCGGCGGCGGCCGCGGCATCGGCGCCGCCATCTGCCGGCTGGCAGCCAAGGCCGGCTACCGCGTCGCGGTCAATTACGCGACGAACCAAAGCGCCGCCGACGCACTGGTCGCTGAAATAGCGGCCGCAGGCGGCGAGGCTTTGGCGGTCAAGGGCGATGTCGGCGTTGAGGCTGATGTCGTGGCCATGTTCGAGGCAGTGGACCGCGCCTACGGCCGGCTCGACGCCCTTGTCAACAATGCCGGCGTCGTCGACGTCAAGGCGCGCGTCGACGAGATGAGCGTTGCGCGGCTGGAGCGCATGATGCGCATCAATGTCGTCGGGCCCTTCCTTTGCGCGCGCGAGGCGGTCAGGCGCATGTCGACCAGCTACGGCGGCAGGGGCGGCGCGATCGTCAACATCTCGTCTGCCGCATCGGTGCATGGTTCGGCGGGCGAATATGTCGACTATGCCGCGTCCAAGGGCGCGATCGATACCTTCACTGGCGGACTTGCCCGCGAGGTGGCGACCGAAGGCGTGCGCGTCAACGCGGTGCGGCCGGGCATCATCGATACCGAAATCCATGCCTCCGGAGGTCAGCCGGACCGGGTCGCGCGGTTCCAGGACATGCTGCCGATGAAGAGGGCGGGCACGTCAGATGAGGTTGCGCGAGCGGTCCTCTTTCTTCTATCCGATGCAGCGTCCTATACGACGGGCGCGATCCTGAATGTGAGCGGCGGCCGCTGAGCGGCAGTGGCGAATCCGAAAGGCGAGAAGGACAGTATCATGGCTTATGACGTCGTTATCATCGGATCGGGACCGGGCGGCTATGTCTGCGCCATCAAGGCGGCACAGCTCGGCCTGAAGACGGCGGTGGTCGAGAAGAACGCGACCTTCGGCGGCACCTGCCTCAACATCGGCTGCATCCCGTCCAAGGCGCTGCTGCATGCCTCCGAGATATTCGCCGAGGCCGGCCACTCCTTCGATACACTCGGCGTCGAAATCGGCGCGCCGAAGCTCAATCTGACAAAGATGATGGCGCACAAGGACGCGACGGTGGCGTCCAACGTCAACGGCGTCGCCTTCCTGTTCAAGAAGAACAAGATCGACAGCTTTCGCGGCATCGGCAAAGTCTTGTCCAACGGCAAGGTGTCGGTGACCGGCGAGGACGGCAAGGTCGAGGAGATCGAGACCAAGAACATCGTCATCGCCACCGGCTCGGATGTCGCGGGCATTCCGGGCGTCAAGGTCGATATCGACGAGAAGGTGATCATTTCCTCGACCGGCGCGCTGTCGCTGGACAAGGTGCCGGGCCATCTGGTGGTGGTCGGCGGCGGCGTCATCGGGCTGGAGCTTGGCTCGGTATGGGCGCGGCTCGGCGCCAAGGTGACTGTCGTCGAGTTCCTCGACACCATCCTGGGCGGCATGGACGGCGAGGTCGCCAAGCAGTTCCAGCGCATGTTGTCCAAGCAAGGCATCGAATTCAGGCTCGGCGCCAAGGTGACTGGCGTCGCCAGGACCAAGAAGGGTGCCACAGTCACTTTCGAGCCGGTCAAGGGCGGTGCTGCCGAGACCATCGAGGCGGATGCGGTGCTGATCGCGACGGGACGCCGGGCCTATTCGGACAGTCTCGGGTTGAAGGAGGCCGGCGTCGAGGTCGACGAGGGCGGCCGGGTCAGGACGGACGGCCATCGCAAGACCAATGTGCCCGGTGTCTACGCCATCGGCGACGTCATCGCCGGGCCGATGCTCGCCCACAAGGCCGAGGACGAAGGCGTGGCGGTGGCCGAGACCATTGCCGGCCAGGCCGGCCATGTGAACTACGAGGTGATCCCGAACGTCGTCTACACCAGTCCGGAAATCGCCTCAGTCGGCAGGACCGAGGAAGAGCTGAAGAAGGCCGGCATCGACTACAAGGCCGGCAAGTTTCCGTTCAGCGCCAATGGCCGGGCGCGGGCCATGCTGCACACCGACGGCTTCGTGAAGATCCTGGCCGACAAGCAGAGCGACCGCGTGCTCGGCGTCCACATCGTCGGTTTCGGCGCCGGCGAGATGATCCACGAGGCGGCGGTGCTGATGGAGTTCGGCGGCTCGTCGGAAGATCTTGCCCGCACCTGCCACGCCCATCCGACGATGTCGGAAGCGGTGAAGGAAGCGGCACTGGCGACCTTCTTCAAGCCGATCCACATGTAGGCCTTCCCAAGCTACTCCGGCAGCCATCCGGCGGCTCAAAGCAAAACGGCCCGCTTTTCAGCGGGCCGTTCGTATTTGGAATCAGCAGCCGATCACTGCGGGGCTGGTGCGGGCGCTGGAGCAGGCGCCGGCTCTGCAGGCGCCGGAGCAGGTGCTGGGGCAGGCTCTGCGGGTGCCGGGGCTGGCGCAGGCTCTGCGGGTGCCGGGGCTGGCGCAGGCTCTGCCGGAGCAGGCGTCGGTTCCGCGGGCGCTGGCGCCGGGGCCGGCGTCGTGGCGGCCGGCGGTTCAGCAGGCGCTGGCGCTTCGTCGCTTCTTCCAAAAACATAGTATGCGACAATAGCCAGAATAACGACAACCAGGGCAATCAGCCAGCCGGTGGTGCCGCCACCAGACCTGGGAGGGGGTGTCGGAGTGGTGTACGGGTCGTTTGGATTCGCCATAAAAGTGTCCTCCGTGGGATAAAAGGTATCAATCAACGCACATCAACGCGCAATCGCCGAACAGGTTTCACGCTAGGGTCGAAAACGCCGAAAACAGGGCAATCTTCGCCGGGAATCGTTCGTCCGCACGCACTTTACTCGCAAAATTCGCAGTAATCGAGCCAAAATAAACCTGTCGACCTTCCTATCCTGAGACAAGCTTTCGGTGATTCGGGAAAGGCATCGCTCCGAATCACGTCTTGCCGGATTCGCAACTCAACCGTGCAACTCAGTCGACGGCAGTGACGGTGTAGCCTGCCTTGCGGAAATCCTCGACCAGACCTTCCGCGCCCGGGAGGTGCAGGGCGCCGACCGCCATGAACGCATTGCCCTTGGCGAGGATCGGCCCGGCATGGTCGATCATCACCTTGTTGCGGCTGGTGATCATGGTTTCCTCGAAGGCGGCATAGCCCGCCGAATCGTCTTCGTCGCCGGGAAGGACGGCACGAAACAGCGGCCAGAGCATGCCGGTGTCGCCGCGCTGGTAAAGCACGATCATGGTTTCGTTGACGTCGTTCACCCTGTTGCCGAGCTTCAGTGTGTCGACGAGGCCCTTCGTGTGAAACGCGAGCGGCAGCGAGGCCATGGCGCGAAGCTGGTCGGCGATGGTCTCCAACCCATCGACGGCCTTGCCTGACGCTTTGGCATCCTGCGCAAGCTTGATGTCGAGCACCGGCGTGCCGCCGGCCTGGCGGGCCAGTTCACAGGCCGGGAGCGCGACCATGGTCGACAGCATCCACGGTTTCATCTTGGCGACACTCGCCGGCGGGATGCCGCGCGAGTCGAGCGCCTTGTTCACCGCCGCCGCATCGTCCGGCGACAGCAGCGAGGACAGCGTGGTGCTGTCGGTGAACATCATCAGTTCCGGCTCTTTCAGGAACGCCGCCATCATCTTCTGCTGATCGAGCACCTCCGTGGTCTCGATGACGATAGTGTCGGCGGCGTCAAAGGCCTTTTGCGCGGCGGGCGGCAGCGTGGTCACGCGCGGGTCGGACATATGCATGGTGCCGAACAGGAAGGACGGGCTTTCGCCCGCCTTTTCCAGTTTCCACAACAGGCCCTTGCCGTTCGGGGTAGCGGCCGCTTCGGTCTCGATCTTGCGGTAGGTGGCCGGGTCGTCCTTCTGCAAGGCCGACAGCATGTCGGCGCCGGCGCAGGCCGGGGTTTCGGCGCGCGCCTTGCCGGCGGCGAGCAGCGCGATGATGAGGAAAGAGAGAAAAAACAGGATGTTGAGCGCCACTAGCAGCCTCAACGAGGCAAGGGCCGTGCGGTCGGCGATGGCAATGACGCGTTTCATGGTCCGCTTTTTAGAGACAAAGAACGGCGAAACGGTTAACCGGTGCAGCAAAATTGTCTTGGACATGGCTCCACGGCTCATATTTTGGCTGCAACTTTGCGAAATCATGCGTCGGTTAGGCCCGCGGATGGGCCGCTTCATAGATTTCGAGCAGCCTCGCGGTGTCGACGCCGGTGTAGATTTGTGTCGTCGACAAGCTGGCGTGGCCCAAAAGTTCCTGGATAGTGCGCAGGTCGCCGCCGCGTCCAAGCAGATGTGTGGCGAAGGAATGGCGCAAGGCGTGCGGCGTGGCGGTGTCGGGCAGATTGAGTGCCGAGCGCAGCCTGGCCATGTCGCGCTGGACGATGGCCGGGTTGAGCGGACCGCCGCGGGCGCCGCGAAACAGCAGGCCCTTCGGGTCGAGATGATAGGGGCAAAGCCGGCGGTATTCGGCGATCACCCGAAGCGCCACCGGCAGCACCGGCACCAGCCGCGTCTTGCCGCCCTTGCCGGTGACGCGCAGCACCGTTTCATCAGGCGACGACAGATCGGCGCCGGACAGGCCGAGCGCCTCGGAAATGCGCAGGCCCGAGCCGTAGAGCAGCGTCAGCACGGCGCCGTTGCGGGCAGCGATCCACGGTTCCTCCGCCAGCTGGCCCTCCACCGAAACGACGTGTTTCGCATCGCTTGCCGTCAGCGGCTTGGGCAGCGACTTCGGCTGCCGTGGCGCGCGCAGTGCCGCAGCACCGGCCGCATTGACGAGGCCGCGCCGCTCCAGAAAGCGCAGCAGCGAGCGGATGCCGGCGAGCCCGCGTCCGAGCGTGCGGGCGCCGGCGCCTCCGGCGCGGCGTGCGGCGAGAAAGCCGCGCAGATCGGCCGGGCGCAGATCGGCGATGTCCGAAATGCCGGGCGAACCGCCGCAATGGCCGGTCAGGAAGTGCAGGAACTGGCGCGTGTCGCGCTCATAGGCTTCCACGGTTTCCGGCGACAGCCGGCGCTCGCGCGCCAGCATCTTCAGCCAGCTTTCGCGGGCCGCCTGAAGGTCTGGTTTGGCCGGGATGAGGAATTCCTGCATTGCGCTCTTCCGATATGCCGTTCTTCCATTCTGGGCCATCTTCCGGCAGCCAGGTTAGGAAGCCGTGAAGAGCCGCGTCATTGAAATGACAAGAGGGTGGAGCTAGAGCAAGGCAAAGGATTTTTCCGATGACCAAACCGCAAAACCCCGTCCAGATGGCCGTGATCGGCGCCGCCCACGGCATCAAGGGCGAATTGCGCGTGAAGACCTTCACCGGCGATCCGCTGGCGCTGGCCGACTACGGGCCGCTCTATGCCAGGGACGGCCGCGCCTTCCAGATCGTCGACATCAGGCCGGCCAACAACGTCGTGGTGGTGCGTTTCAAGGGCATCAGCGACCGCAATGCCGCCGAGGCGCTCGCCGGCACGGAATTGTTCGTCGACCGCTCGATGCTGCCTGACGACGGCGAAGAGGACGAATTCTATCATGCCGATCTCGTCGGGCTGGCGGTCCGGGACGATACCGGTGCTGACATCGGCAAGGTCGTCGCCGTGCATAATTTCGGCGGCGGCGACATTCTCGACGTGACGCTGGCGGGGCGCAAAGGCGTGCTGATCCCGTTCACGCAGGCCGCCGTGCCTGAGGTGTCGATCAAAGACGGCTTCGTCCGTATCGATCCGGCGGCGGCGGGCCTGACCGATGACGAAGAGGGCGACGAATCCGGCAGCGACGGTTTCGACCCGAAGGGCAGGCCGCGCGGGCCCAAGGACGCCGGGGGAAACCGGTGAGTTTTTCCGCCTCGGTGCTGACGCTCTATCCCGAGATGTTTCCCGGCGCGCTCGGCCTGTCGCTGGCCGGCCGGGCGCTGGTATCAGGCACATGGTCGCTGGAAGCGATCCAGATCCGCGATTTCGCCAGCGACCGCCATCGCACCGTCGACGATACGCCGGCCGGCGGCGGCGCCGGCATGGTGATGCGCGCCGATGTGCTGGCCAGCGCCATCGACCACGCCTCGCCGGAGGGTGATCCGCGCCCGCGCCTGCTGATGAGCCCGCGTGGCAAGCCGCTGACGCAGGCCCGCGTGCGTGAACTGGCCGCCGGGCCGGGTGTCGTCATCGTCTGCGGACGCTTCGAAGGCGTTGACCAGCGGGTGATTGACGCGCGTGGGCTGGAAGAGGTCTCGGTCGGCGACTTCATCCTCTCCGGCGGCGAGCCGGCAGCCCTTGTGCTGCTCGACGCCGTGGTGCGGCTGTTGCCCGGCGTGATGGGCAATGCGGTGTCAGGCGATGAAGAGAGCTTTGAAAGCGGCCTGCTCGAACACCCGCACTACACGCGGCCGCAGGAATTCGAGGGCCGGCAGATCCCCGAAGTGCTGGTCTCCGGCAATCACAAGAAGATCGCGGCGTGGCGGCGTGCCGAGTCGGAAAGGCTGACCAGGGAAAGGCGGCCGGACCTGCTGGCCGCTCACCCCTTGGCGAAGTAGTAAAAAGCCAGGAACACGCCGACCCCGACGACGAAGCCGCGCACGGCAATTTGCGGCACGCGCTTGGCGATCCAGACGCCGGCATAGCCGCCCAGCGCGCCGCCGGGTATCATGATGATCGCCTGCGGCCAGGCGATCACGCCGCCGGAGACGAAGACCAGGATGGCTATCGCTGCGATGACCACGGCTAGCGTGTTCTTCAGAGCGTTCAGGCGGTGATAGTCGCCGGGCTGGGTGAGGCCGAGCGTCGCCAGCATCATGACGCCCATGCCAGCGCCGAAGAATCCGCCATAGACTGCGGTGGCGAATTGCGCCAGGGAACCGACCAGCGAACCCACTGCGGCCTCATGCCCCGGCTTGGGCGCCGGCTTCAGCCACGGCCCGGCGGCGAACAGCGCGGTTGCCGCCAGCAGCAGCCATGGCACCAGGACGCGGAATGACGGATTGTCGAGCGCCAAAAGGATGAGCGCACCGGCCAAGGCGCCGAAAGCCGATATGACGCCGAGCAGCAACGCTGTGCGCCAGAAATGCTTGATGTCGACCCAATAGGCGAGTGTCGAGGTGATGTAGCCGGGAAACTGTGTCACCGACGAGGTGGCGTTGGCGACGATCGGCGGCAAGCCGACCAGCGTCATGGCGCCGAAGGTGATGAACGTGCCGCCGCCGGCTATCGCATTGACGGCACCTGAGAGAAAGCCCGCAAAAAAGAGCAGGACCGCATCGAGAACTGGCATGGAGGGTATTGCCGCCGGAGAAGTCACGTTTTACCCGGCTTAGAAAGCTTGGGACTTCGACGCAACCCCTTGCGCTGAAAGATTGCAATGTCGGCCGACGACCAAAAAAGACACGGCGAAGGCGTGACAAAGCGTCGAAATAGCTGTATGTGCGCGCCGAACCGGAAGAACAATCTGCCGGACCCGTCAACAATGGCGGTGTAGTCGCCCCTGCCCGATGTCTCGCGACAAAGGGCATAGCCGAGCGGTCGATGGAACTGCAAGGCGAGTGCCGGACGCTCTGACTGTCGGAAGAACAAGAAGTGG
Organism: Mesorhizobium sp. M5C.F.Ca.ET.164.01.1.1; assembly: GCF_004792125.1. Taxonomy (NCBI): domain Bacteria; kingdom Pseudomonadati; phylum Pseudomonadota; class Alphaproteobacteria; order Hyphomicrobiales; family Phyllobacteriaceae; genus Mesorhizobium; species Mesorhizobium sp. M5C.F.Ca.ET.164.01.1.1. The sequence goes on from NZ_SRTG01000001.1 coordinate 1,122,225, forward strand.
ATTTGTAGAGATGGATATCCTCCGTCAGCTCGAGGCCGAACAGGCCGCCAAGATCGAAGCCAAGCGCAAGCTTCCCGAATTCCAGCCCGGCGATACCGTGCGTGTCCAGGTCCGCGTGACCGAAGGCACCCGCACCCGCGTCCAGGCTTATGAGGGCGTTGTCATCGCCCGCGCCGGCGCCGGTTTCCAGGAGAATTTCACCGTTCGCAAGATTTCCTACGGCGAAGGCGTGGAGCGCGTGTTCCCGGTCTTTTCGCCGATGGTCGAAGGCGTCGAGATCGTGCGCCGCGGCAAGGTGCGCCGCGCCAAGCTCTACTACCTGCGCGATCGCCGCGGCAAGTCGGCCCGCATTTCCGAAAACACCGGCGTGCGCGCCCGCAAGCTGAACGACGAGGAGCGCGATGCGTTGAACGCCGAGAAGGCCCGCATCGAGGCCGAGAAGGTGGCCGCCGCCCAGGCGCTGGCCGCCGAGAAGGCGGCGCAGGACGCCGCCGAGAAGAAGGCCGCCGACGAGGCCGCCAAGGCTGCGGAAGCAGCCGCCGCCGAATAAGGCGTCTTCAAAACCGATGATTTCGGAAAGGCGGCTTCGGCCGCCTTTTTGTTTCGCGGGATGAATTCGATCTTGCCGGGCCGCATCGGTGCGCAATCGAAACGGATCGTTTCGTAATCTCGGCGTTGAAAGCATCGGAATCCATTTTCGGATGGAATGGCGCATCGGACCGGCTTGCAAGGCGCCTGCGGAAAGCTAAAGTCGGCGCCGGATTTCCTGCAAGCCTCGACAATGTCGAGGCCGTTCAAATTCTCGGGGTGTACCATGACCAAATCGAAACTGCTGTTAGCCGGTCTGTTGGCTCTGATTCTTGCGCCCGTGGCCGCCTTGGCGCAGGCGCTGCCCGATCTCGGCGGCAAGAAGGTGGTGGTTGTGACGGAAAACGCCTATCCGCCGCTGCAGTTCATCGATGCCAAGACCGGCAAGCAGATCGGCTGGGAATATGACGCGATGAACGAGATTGCCAAGCGGCTGAATTTCCAGGTCGAATACCAGAATACCTCTTGGGACGCGATGATCCAGGCGGTTTCCGACAATCAGTACAACATCGGGATGACCGGCATCACCATCAAGGACGACCGCAAGCAGAAGGTCGATTTCTCCGACCCCTACATGCGCTCGGAACAATTCATGCTGGTGCGTGGCGATGAGAAGCGCTTCACCGACGCCAAGACGTTCGGCGCCTTCAAGGATGGGCTGATCGGCGCACAGGCCGGCACGACGCCGTTCTACACCGCCGTCTACAGCGTGCTCGACGGCAATGAGCAGAACCCGCGCATAAAACTGTTCGAGACGTTCGGCGCGACGGTGCAGGCGCTGAAGACCGGCGACGTCGATGTCGTGCTGACCGACGGCACTGCCGGCAAGGGCTATGTCGAGGCGTCCAATGGCGGGCTGAAGCTGATCGGCGGACCGCTCGGCACCGAGGATTTCGGCTTCATCTTCCCCAAGGGCTCGGATCTGGTGAAACCGGTCAATGCGGCCATCGCCGCACTGAAGGCCGACGGCACGCTCGACGCGCTCAACAAGAAATGGTTCCTCGACTACAAGATGGGGCAGTAGTCTCTCTTGCTAGGTGCGTTGAGCGACGATCGTGTTCTGAAACACCCACGGATTTCATTTCTTCACACCCCCCACTGTCCTGCCGGACAGTCCGGCAGGACAAAGGGGGGTGGGACAGAACGCAGCCTTCGTGGCTCCGTCACTGGTATCGCTTGATGCCGCCGGCACCTCCAGCCTCCGCCAAATCAGACTTCCCGTGGTGGCTTGCCGTGGCGGCGGCACTCGCCGTGGCAGCCGCTATCTTCATCGCCGCAAGCGAGCTCTATGCCCAGGTTTTCGCGACCGTGGCCAAGGGCATCGGCATCACCGTGTTCGTCACGATGGTCGCCTTCGCGCTGGCCTCGGCAATCGGGCTCGGCATTGCGCTGATGGGCCTGTCGGGATCGCGCTGGCTGCGCCAGATCGCTCGCTTCTATGTCGAGATCATCCGCGGCGTGCCGATGCTGGTGCTGTTGTTCTGGATCGCCTTCGCCGGGGCGCCGGCCTTCGTTGCGGCGTGGAACGCGCTGACCGCGCCATTGCAAAATGCGGGTCTCTTCGGAGAACTGCTGGTGCGCGACGTGTCGTTGCTGTGGCGCGCCATCATGGCGCTGACCATCGGCTACTCCGCGTTCATCTCGGAGGTCTTCCGCGCCGGCATCCAGGCAGTCGAGAAGGGGCAGATCGAGGCCGCGAAGGCGCTCGGGCTGACCCGCACGCAGCGTTTCCGGCTGATCGTCTTTCCGCAGGCGATCCGAACCATCCTGCCGCCGCTCGGCAATGATTTCGTCGCCATGGTCAAGGATTCCTCGCTGGTCTCGGTGCTCGGCGTCGCCGACATCACCCAGATGGGCAAGATCTACGCCGCCGGCTCGTTCCGCTTCTTCGAAACCTATTCGATCGTCGCCTATATTTATCTTATCCTGACGGTCGGCCTGTCGCTGGCCTTGCGGGCGCTGGAGAAGCGGCTGCGCCGCCAGCATGAGGAATAGCCGGCAGGCGAAGGCGCTACGATTGACCTGTGCGGTCCCAGAGGAATTGATCCATGAACGTCGACAAAGCCAACGCGGCACTGGATTCCGTCTATACGGCCGATACGCCGGAAGCACTTGCCGGGGCCTATGCTGCATGGGCTGCGACCTATGACAGCGAAACCGCCTCGCTCGGCTATCTCCTGCCGTTCCTGATCGCCGCCTGGGTGGCGCGCCATGTGCCATCAGGCGAGGGGCCGCTGCTCGACGCCGGCTGCGGCACCGGTCTGTCGGGACCGTCGCTCAAGGCGCTCGGCTATCGGGACATCGCCGGGCTCGACCTGTCGGAGGACATGCTGAAAATCGCCGGCGGCCGCCAGGCCTACAGCGAGCTGAAGCAGGCGATGCTTGGCGGTCCGCTGCCTTGGCCGGACGGGTATTTCCGCGCCTTCTTCTCGACCGGCGTGTTCACCATCAGCCACGCGCCGGCGTCCGGCCTGTATGAACTGGTGCGCATCACGAAAAAGGGTGGCCACGCCATCTTCACCGTTCGCGACCAGGTGTTCGAGAGCGGCGGTTTTCGTGATGTCTTTGCCGAACTGGAGCACGACGAAAAATGGCGGCCGGTCGAGGAAAGCCCGTGGTTCCGCTGCTATGCGATTGCCGAGCCCGAGGCGCTGGTGAAGACCTTCGTGTTCGAGGTGGTTTGAGCACCGGTTTGCGAGGAACCCAGGTTCTGCGAGGGCAGCCGCGATTGCCGAAAACCCAAAACATTGGTATGAGCCACGCCATGGAACAGCTTTTTGGCGATCCGGCCTACAAGGGCTTCGTGCTGCAGGACAGAAAACGCCTGCCGTCGCGGTTCTCGGCGCGCGTTTCCGGCGCTCTGACCAGCCGACTTCGCTAGGCCGTGTTCGCCGGCTAGCCGGCGCTTGTCCTTTCCCATTTTCATATCGACGGATTTACGCACATGAGCGCACCGCGCACCCTCTACGACAAGATATTCGACGACCATGTCGTCGATCGCCAGGACGACGGCACCTGCCTGCTCTACATCGACCGTCATCTCGTCCATGAAGTGACCAGCCCGCAAGCCTTCGAAGGCCTGCGCATGACCGGCAGAAAGGTCCGGCATCCGGAAAAGACGCTGGCCGTGGTCGATCACAATGTGTCGACTTCGCCGGAGCGCAAGTTCGGCATCAAGAATGAGGAAAGCCGCATCCAGGTCGAGGCGCTGGCCAAGAACTCCAAGGATTTTGGCGTCGAATATTATTCCGAGAAGGATATCCGCCAGGGCATCGTCCATATCATCGGTCCTGAGCAGGGCTTCACGCTGCCCGGCATGACCATCGTCTGCGGCGACAGCCACACCTCGACGCATGGCGCTTTCGGCGCATTGGCGCACGGCATCGGCACCTCGGAAGTCGAGCATGTGCTGGCCACGCAGACGCTGATCCAGCGCAAGGCCAAGAACATGCTGGTGCGCGTCGACGGCGTACTGCCGGAGGGCGTCACCGCCAAGGACATCATTTTGGCGATCATCGGCGAGATCGGCACTGCAGGCGGCACCGGCTATGTCATCGAATATGCCGGCGAGGCGATCCGCGCGCTGTCCATGGAAGGCCGCATGACCATCTGCAATATGTCGATCGAGGGCGGCGCCCGGGCCGGTCTGATCGCGCCTGACGAGACGACCTTCGCCTATGTCAAGGACAAGCCGCGCGCTCCCAAGGGCGAGGCGTGGGATGCCGCGCTCGCCTACTGGAAGACGCTGCAGTCCGACGAAGGCGCGCATTTCGACAAGGTGGTCGTGCTCGACGCGGCGAAATTGCCGCCGATCGTGTCCTGGGGCTCCTCGCCCGAGGATGTCGTCTCGGTCCAGGGCGTCGTGCCGAACCCCGACGATATCACTGATGAGAACAAGCGCACCTCCAAGCAGCGCGCGCTCGACTATATGGGCCTGACGCCGGGCACCAGGATCACCGATATCGCGCTCGACCGCGTCTTCATCGGCTCCTGCACCAACGGCCGCATCGAGGATCTGCGCGCCGCCGCCAAGGTGATCGAGGGCAAGACGGTCAATCCGCGGGTCAATGCGATGATCGTGCCGGGCTCCGGTCTGGTCAAGGAGCAGGCGGAGGCCGAGGGTCTCGACAAGATCTTTGTCGCCGCCGGCTTCGACTGGCGTGAGCCGGGCTGCTCGATGTGCCTTGCCATGAATGACGATCGGCTGAAGCCGCATGAGCGCTGCGCCTCGACCTCGAACCGCAATTTCGAGGGCCGTCAGGGCTTCAAGGGCCGCACCCATCTGGTGTCGCCGGCCATGGCGGCGGCAGCGGCGATCGCCGGCCATTTCGTCGACATCCGCGAGTGGAAATAACTCAGGGCTTCCACTGTCCATATATGAGTGCATGCCAGGCCCGAGCCGCAACGCGATTCGGGCCCTTTCTTTCAGCCGGGGCGCCTGACGAATTCGTGGAATTGCTCACGGCGGCCGGGTTGATCCTTTGCCACCACGAGCGCCAGCTGGCGTTCGTCGAAAAGCTTGAACCATTCGTCCCACTCAACCAGTTCGTAGCCGCCCGCGTTGGCCGGGCGTTCGGCCTGGTCCTGGTCCTGATAGGCATGCTGGCCGAAAACCAGCCTCAGCATGGCTTGGGTCCCTGCTTCGGGCGACACGTCGACGATTGCCGGAAATCCGGCACGTGACGCGGCCCATGAGCGAATTGCCTCGTGATCGGTCAGCATGATCGTATCGGCCATGAAAGCGTCTCCATCGATTGCTGCTGGAAAACGCCGGGCCGCGGTTTCAAGTTCCGTGCAGCAGCTTCATGGGTGACCTTGCGCATATTCGATCGATAAAGCCCGAAAGCTTTGCCGAGCCGCGCGATGATCGTAATGCCATTTCAATGGCCTGGTGCCAGACCCATGAGGATGTCTTTGGCGCGCTCGCCATAGCTTGCCGTAAGCGACCAGGGGCTGGGTTGGCGAACCACGTGCAGCCAGCCACGTTTTTCCAGCACCTTGTAATCGCTGCTTCCATTCGATTTGCGAAAAAATCGGATGGTGACGATCGCATTTGCGACACGGAGATCCGAGATCGTGATCTCGGGCAGCCAGGCCGGCAGATGAGGATCGACGAACAGCATCCGGAGTGGCGCGAAGGGCTGCAGGCCCAGCAGCGCCTGAAGGAGCGTGTAGACGGTGGTCGTCGACCACGCCTGCGGCGAATTGGCGGCCGGATAGACCGCTGGAAATGGATGATCCTGATCGCGCTGGTGCCCGGCAATACACTCCGGCAAGCGAAAAAAGTCGAAAAGCGCAGCGGTTTCGAACTGCGAACGGCATACCCGCTCGACATAGTCATGGCATCCATATCGATAAGCACCAATGGCAAACGGACCGTGCTCGACGGGCCAGACGGTGCCACGGTGATAGGAGTAGGGATTGAAGGCCGGATGTTGTGACGAAAGGGTTCGCACGCCCCAGCCGGTGAACATGTCTTCGGTAAACAGCCGCTTCAACGTGCGCGGCACCAGCGCTGTGTCGGCGATGCCGGTTGCGACGCAGTGCAGGGCGTTGGAGCCGATCGAGCTGACCTGGCGTCTATCGGGGTCGAGCGCCATCGCGAAGAAACCCTCGCTCTCCATCCAGAAGGCTTCGCTGAACCGCTTCTTGAGTTCCTTCGCGCTTTCGTACAGGTACTTTGCTTCATCTCCGCGATCGAACCACCATAAGACCTCGGCGAGATTCATTTTGGCGGCGTAGACAATTCCCTGCTCCTCGCAGGTCGCGATTGGCTTCGGCACCTGGGAGCCATCTTCGTAGACGATTGCGTCGCTCGAGTCCTTCCAGGCTTGGTTCTCGAGCCCGAGTTCCGAACGCGTTTTGTATTCGCAGAAGCCATCCTTGTCGTGATCGCAGAACGCATCGAGCCATTTGAGAGCCGCAATCGCAGGGTCGACGTATGGGCGTACGAGATTCTTGTCGCCTGTCCAGTGCCATAGCTGCGCCGCCACGAAAGGATAGAAGCCGGAGGTCGTGATCGATCCGTAGTACCGTGCTTTGGGCGTGTAGTTGAGACTGGCGAGCGGGCCGGTATGGGCTTCATGCAGCATGCGGCCCGGCTGTTCGTCGCGCCAGTCGTTGATCTCTTTCCCCTGCAATCCGGCGAGCACGGGCAAGGTTCCGCGCATGATATCGGTCGTAACCGGCGCAGCCTCCCAGGCAACTGTGAGCGTATCGCGGCCGAACAGCGCAATATAGACCGGCAGCCCGGCTGCCGTCGTCCATGCTCGCTCCGCGCAATCGAGATCGTACAGGCGCAAAGCGTCCAAATCCCGCTTGGCCTGCTCGAGCGCTCCGATCACCACGTTCGCCAGTGTCCTGCTTTCGGGGCTGGAAAAACGCGGCGCATCGCTCAGAAAACGTTGCGTGCGGCGATCATAGTCATTGGCCTGCGGCGAAAAGGACCGGCACCGATAGCTCGAAAGGAGATCCCGACCTTCCATCACCGGAATGATGTCGATGCAGCAATGCCAGCGCTCATGAGGAGCAAGGCCGACATCGAAGGCGATGCGCCCGTTCCTGTATCGGGGTGGCATGCTGGCGTTCGAGAAGCGGATCCTGACACCTCGCCGGATTGACGCAGTTCCCTTCTCATTTTGATGATCATAGCCATGGTGCGCGTGATATTCGAAGGTCAGCTCGGAAAGCTCTTCACCTTCCATCCACTTGCAGGTCTGCCGGCCGCTCTGTCTGCGGTTACCGTGCGTTTCGTCCTGGTCGGCGAAATCGGTGTCCAGATCAAGCTCGAGCACGAACTGGACTTTTTCCTGCGTGAAATTCACCAGATCGACATCCTCGTGCAGGCCCTCGCCGACATAGCGCGACAGGCGCAGCTCGATGGACTCCTGCGCAGTCTCGGAAATGGTCGGGCGCCGCTTGGCGGCCTTCGGAACCGGAGCGATGTAGTAGCCAAGCCAGGAGTGCTGAGCCACGTTGGAAACCGAGACAGGGTACGGCGGACGGCCGTTGATCAGATAACGGTAGCGAGAAAGGAGCCGCGTCTGGTGGACAAACAGGCCTTGATCGGAACCGTTGTCGAAAAAACCGTCGCGTCCGGTCGCCAGCACCGTTCGGCCTTTGCTCACATAGATCGTTTCCGGCCGTACGCGCAGGCGGACCAGGCTGTGGTCGGGCGATTCAGCAGGCATACCGTTTGGCTCCGCACGCTCTGCATGTAGCGCCCGCTAGGCTTGAGAAACACCAACTTCGATCAAATCCCCGTGAATTGTACCGGACGCCCGGAACCGCCGACGCGTGCCCGGCATTGATTTTGCGGATGAGTCTGCGTCCAGAACAGGGAGCAGTGTTATGGCTTTCCGTGATTACATCCACACGCCGATGACGCCGCGCGACATCCGATGGGGTCTCCAGCAGGGGGCCGTTGCGGGCATTGTCGCAGGCCTCGTCTTTGCGGCGTTCGAAATGACGGCGAGTGCGTTCATGATGGGGGCGGAAGCGTTCTTCATGCCCCTGCGCATGATCGGCGCCATCGCGCTTGGACCGGAAGCTCTCGATCCCGCCTACCCGCTCCTGACGGCCAGCATCGCTGGCGTGATCGTGCATTTGATCCTGGCCATCGTCTATGGGATCGTGTTCGGGGAGATTGCCGCAATGCTGCGAGGGCGAGCAGCCTTCATTGGTCTCGGCAGCGTCTTTGGCCTCGCCTTGTGGCTCGTCAATTTCTATGTGATCGCGCCGATCGCATTCCCCTGGTTTCTGCAAGCAAGCCCGGTCGTGCAGTTCATTGCCCACACATTCTTCTTCGGTACCGTCCTCGGCTGGTACCTGTGGAAATCGCACGAGAGAAGCGGGCTCGAAGGACCAGCGGTTTAGCCTTGCCAATACCAACCTGGCGCCGTCAGATTGAATTTCGCGGAAAGACAGCGGTGGTCACCGGCGCTTCTGCCGGTGTCGGACGCGCTGTTGCCCTGCGCCTCGCACGAGAGGGCGCGAAGGTCGCTCTGATCGCGCGCGACAAACCTGCTCTCAGCCAATTGAAGGCGGAAATCGAAGGCAAGGGCGGCGAGGCACTCGCCATAGCCGCCGATGTTTCTGACGCGGCCAAAGTAGTTGCGGCGGCCGACGAGATCGAGTTAACACTGGGGCCGATCGAGCTTTGGATCAACAATGCGATGGCGACTGTTTTCTCACCTGTGGAGGAAATAAGTCCCAAAGAATTCCGCCGCGTAACCGAGGTGACCTATCTCGGTTCCGTCCATGGGACGATGGCGGCGCTGCGGCACATGAAACCGCGCAACCGCGGTACGATCCTGCAAATCGGATCCGCGCTAGCCTATCGCGGCATTCCGTTGCAGGCCGCGTATTGCGGCGCCAAGCATGCACTTCGTGGCTTCAGCGAATCTCTTCGCACCGAACTCATTCACGATCACAGCGATATACGGGTCACGATAGTCGAATTGCCAGCGGTCGATACGCCCCAATTCGATTGGGCGCGCACGCATACGGGCCGTGAACCTCGCCCCATGGCCCCCGTTTTCCAGCCGGAAATCGTGGCCGAGAATGTCATCCGCGCCGCGCGCGATCCCGCCCGCGAATACTGGTTGGGTTTCAGCACCCTTTTTTCCATCATCGGAAACATGTTTGCCCCAGGCTTGCTGGACCGCTATCTGGCTAGTGCGGCTTACAAGGGCCAGGTCCGGCGTACCAAGGCATCATCTGCACGCGATGACAATCTTTTCCACCCGGTCAAAGGGCTCCACAAGATGCATGGGTCCTTCACGACCGAGGCACGCGGCAGACTTGCAGGATTTTCAACGGCAAGGACCAGACTTGGCATTTTCACCGCGGCGACGGTTTTGCTCTTGATGATCGGCTATGGGTTTGGCAGTCGCAAAAGAACCGCGCGCGGCAATTGATTGACCGAAAAAGCAAAAAACGGGACGGTGATTGGACCGCGAGGGGGGCTCCGACGTGTTTGGCTGCTTCGGAAGCATTGGCAGCGTCGACGGGCTCCCGTCCGGCACAAGAGTGACCGCGAGCTTCGGCGTGGCGCCCCCACCGGCGAGGAAGGGCTGGAGCCGCTGATGCGCCGCGCCGACGAGGCGCTTTACAAAGCCAAGAGGAACGGCCGCGACAGCGTGCAGCTATCCCATGAACAGTCGGAAACGGTGCTCGTTGTGGAACCGCTCAAAGCCGGCTGATCATCCCGCTCGAGGCCCACGTTAACGTCTTTTTCGCCCGTTCATGATTTGCTGGCGCAGGGAGTGCGAAAAACCACATGGGCGGCGGCGCAGAGTTCATCCTTGCAATCAACCTGCTCGTCGCCGGCCTGCTGGCGGCTGCCTTCATGACCATCTCGTTCAACGATGTGGCGCGCGCGCCGGCGCGCTGGCTGGTCTTCGGTTATCTGCTCGGGATGGCCTATTTCGCCATCGAATTCAGCATTCCGATCTTCGACAATACGCGACCGGCAGTCGTCGCGGGTTTCGCCGTTTTCCTGGGCGCCACCATCGCCTTCAATGGCGGGCTTGCCCATAAATACGGCGTGGCGCCGCGCTGGGCGCCGATGCTCGTCTTCCTGTTTGCGGCCACCGTGGCCGTGTATTTCGTGCAGGACCTGCCGCGCCAGTCGCTTGCCCGCATGATGGCCTACCAGCTTCCCTATGCGGCCATGCAGTTCGTCGGCGTCGCCATCGTCTGGTCGTCCTGGCAAAGACGCGATTGGCTCGACCATGCGTTGATGGCCGTTCTGGCGGCCAGCGCCCTGCAATTCGTGAGCAAGCCGTTCATCGCCCACGCATTGGGCGGCTGGGGTGTCAATCCGCAGGCCTATCTGCAGAGCAACTACGCTCTGGTGTCGCAATCGCTTGGCACGGTGTTCGGCCTGACAATCGCGCTTCTCATTCTGGTCATCCTGGTCCGCGACGTGCTCGCCGAGGCGACGTCGAAGTCGGAGACGGACACACTATCGAGGTTGCTCAACCGCGGCGGCTTCGAACGTCATGCCGAGCTGGCGATGCGTGACGCCGTACGCAAGGGTGTTCCGGTCGCCCTGGTCATCGCCGACCTCGATCATTTCAAGAGCATCAACGACAGTTTCGGCCACGCGTCCGGCGACCGGGTCATCGAAGCCTTTGCCGGCTTCCTGCGTGATGCGGCCGCCGATCATCACGTCGCCGGTCGCATCGGTGGTGAGGAATTCGCCATCATCCTGCCGGGAACCAACCTCGCCGCCGCGCGGCTCTTCGCCGAAGGGACGCGCAGCGCTTTCGGAGCCTTGCCGATAGACTGTCTGCCGGCGCACCATCGTTGCACCGCCAGTTTCGGCGTTGCCGAGCTTCACCCGGCCGAAGGGTTTTCCGACCTGCTGCGGCGCGCCGACGAAGCGCTCTATCAGGCGAAGGGCAGCGGACGCGATTGCGTGCGCATCTCGATAGGGTCAATCGCCGCCCGGCAGACGGCTATTGCCAACGCCGGGCCGAAGATCAGCGGCAGGGGCTGAGTTCGGGCATCTCGCCGTCGGAAAGCCCGTACATGTAACTGCGGCCCTTCACGAAAACCGGCGGCCTGTAGCAGTCGCGGCTGCTGACGTCATCCGCGTCGTTTTCATAGATTCTGGGCTGGCCGGCGCCGGTGTAGTCCGACAGTTCCTTGGCTAGGCTGCCCTCGCCAACGAGGATGCGCTTGTAGCCGGCGGCGCTTTCGATGACGAGATTGCCGAAAGAATCGGCGTAGACGCGGTCGCGCGTCCCGGCGAGTGCCGGTGCTGCGAAGCCGATGGCCACCGCCACCAGGATGAGCGCCGTAAGGCGCGATCTGCCTGAATTCGAACGCATGGCGTCCCCCATTTGTCAGAGGCGAGTCTTCCTCGAATCATAAATTAACCTTTTATTAACCTTTGTTAAGAGGCCAGGCCTGCTGGCAACCAGATCTCGGCAAACATGGTTAATGCGGCGCCTTGGAAGGCTGCGGCCATCTTTCGGCCATGCTTGCCCGCACCATCGCGGCCGGCGCGGGTGATCTTGGCCAAGCATCGCGGCTGGATTGACGCAGGGAGGCAGCAGCAGCATATGGCGTTAAGCCGGACGTTTCGGGTGACGCTTGCCCATGTTCCATTGCTGATTATCGTTGCCTGCGTGTCGCAGACCAATGCGCCGGCCACCGCGACCGATTCACCACAGCCGCGCACCGCCACTTACACCTGCGCTGATGGCACAAGGATCACCATCGAAAACCTCGGCACTTCGGTGCGCGTGCTTGGCCCGGACGGCGCCAGCGAGGACCTGCCGGCCTCGCCCGCCAATCAAAGCAGCCGCTTCGGCGCCGCGCATGACGCAATCGTGATCGACGGACGTGACGCGCTGGTGATGAAGGGCGGGAAGACGCCGCTGACTTGCACCCGCTGACCGGGTGTGTCGATATTCAGGCGATGCCGGCCTGCAAATGGTGGATCCCTGCGCTTCCGGTGCACTTACCGAAATGTACGCTCCGCTCCGGTTCTCGGCATCACCATTTTCGGCGCGGCCTGACCTGAATCTCAACACCACCCTGGCTGTTCGGTCGGGCAGATATGCCGCACTGCAGCGAACATTGCGCCGGCTTGGGTTCGCGCCCTAATCGATTGAAGCGAAACACCGCCCTTTTGTCAGACTAAATTACGTTTTCGAAACGATTTTCCGGCTTTGACGCGGTGCAAAAAGCGCATTAGAAACCGGCTGTCCGAAGTCGCAACCGGAAGCGGTAACGCCGCATTTCCCCTGGGGCTCCAGAGACGCCGAACTGGGGAAGCCATGAGCAAATCACCAGCCACCCGCGAATTTGCCAGACGTGAACGGCCGCTTTCGCCGCATCTGACCGTCTATCGACCGCCGATCACTATGACGATGTCGATCATCCATCGCATCACCGGCGGGGCGCTTTATTTCGGCACGCTGCTGGTCGCGCTGTGGCTGATGGCGGCGGCGAGCTCGCAATCAACCTTCGATGCCGTCAACTGGGCCTTCGGCTCGTGGCTGGGGCGGCTGGTGCTGTTCTTCTATACCTGGGCGCTGATGCACCACATGCTGGGCGGCGTGCGCCATCTGATCTGGGATACCGGGGCAGGTCTTGAAAAGGACACGGCCTCCAGGATCGCCTGGGCGACGCTGGCCGGCTCGATCGTGCTGACGCTGCTGATCTGGGTCGCCGGCTACATGGCGCGGGGAGCCTGATCGTGAGCCACCGCAACACCGACATGCGCACGCCGCTGGCGAAGGTCCGCGGCCTCGGCTCCGCCCGCGACGGCACGGAGCATTTCTGGCGCCAGCGCCTGACGGCGATCGCCAACATCCCGCTGATCCTGTTCTTCGTCGGCTTCCTGATCGCGTTGAACGGCGCCGGCTATGCGGAAGTGCGCGCCGCACTTGCCAACCCGTTCGTGGCGCTGGTCCTGGCCCTGGTGCTCTTGTCCGGGCTCTACCATATGCGGCTCGGCATGCAGGCGATCATCGAGGACTATGTACATGGCGAGGGCATGAGGCTGGCGCTGCTCGCGCTCAACACATTCTTTCCCGTAGTGGTCGGCGTCGCCTCGATCTTCGCCCTGCTCAAACTGGCATTTGGAGGCTGAGTTTTGGCCAAGGACGCGAAAAACGCCAACACGGCGTCCGCCTATAGCTATGTCGACCACAAATTCGACGTGGTGGTCGTCGGAGCAGGCGGCGCCGGCCTGCGCGCCACGCTCGGCATGGCCGAACAGGGCCTGCGCACCGCCTGCATCACCAAGGTTTTCCCGACGCGGTCGCATACGGTCGCCGCTCAAGGCGGCATCGCCGCCTCGCTGTCCAATATGGGCCCCGATTCCTGGCAGTGGCACATGTACGACACCGTCAAGGGGTCGGACTGGCTCGGAGACGTCGACGCCATGGAATATCTGGTGCGCGAAGCACCTGCCGCCGTCTACGAGCTTGAGCATTACGGCGTGCCGTTCTCGCGCACCGAAGAGGGCAAGATCTACCAGCGGCCGTTTGGCGGACACATGATGAATTTCGGCGACGGCCCGCCGGTGCAGCGCACCTGTGCGGCGGCCGACCGCACCGGCCACGCCATCCTGCATACGCTCTACGGCCAGTCGCTGAAGAACAACGCGCAGTTCTTTATCGAGTATTTCGCGCTCGACCTGATCATGGAGCCGGACGGCACCTGCACCGGCGTCGTCGCCTGGAACCTCGACGACGGCACCATCCACCGCTTCTCGGCAAAAATGGTGGTGCTGGCGACAGGCGGTTATGGCCGCGCCTATTTCTCGGCGACCTCGGCGCACACCTGCACCGGCGACGGCGGCGGCATGGCAGCACGGGCCGGGCTGCCGCTGCAGGACATGGAGTTCGTGCAGTTCCATCCGACCGGCATCTATGGCGCCGGCTGCCTGATCACCGAGGGCGCGCGCGGCGAGGGCGGCTATCTCGTCAACTCCGAAGGCGAGCGCTTCATGGAGCGCTACGCGCCGTCGGCCAAGGACCTTGCCTCGCGCGACGTGGTCTCGCGCTGCATGACGCTGGAGATTCGCGAGGGACGCGGCGTCGGCAAGAACAAGGACCATATTTTTCTACATCTCGACCACCTCGATCCGGCCGTTTTGCACGAGAGACTTCCGGGGATTTCGGAATCGGCAAAAATCTTTGCCGGCGTCGACCTGACCAAGGAGCCGATCCCGGTGCTGCCGACGGTCCACTACAATATGGGCGGCGTGCCGACCAATTACTGGGGCGAGGTGCTCAACCCCACCGCCTTGAACCCGGACCAGGTATCGCCAGGGCTGATGGCGGTCGGCGAGGCCGGCTGCGCCTCGGTGCATGGCGCCAACCGGCTGGGCTCCAACTCGCTGATCGATCTGGTGGTGTTCGGCCGCGCTGCGGCGATCCGGGCAGGCCAGGTGATCGACCGCAACGCCGCGATCCCGTCGCCCAACGAAGCCTCGGTCGAGAAGACCATGGACCGCTTCGACCGGCTGCGTCACGCCAACGGCTCGACGCCGACGGCGGTTTTGCGTGAAAAGATGCAGAAGGCGATGCAGGACGATGCGGCGGTGTTCCGCACCCAGGAATCGCTGGAAAGCGGCTGCAAGCGCATTTCGCAGATCTGGGGCGAGCTCAAGGACGTAAAAGTGTTCGACCGCTCGATGATCTGGAATTCCGACCTGGTCGAGACGCTGGAGCTGGAAAATCTGATGGCCAATGCCATCACCACGGTCTATGGCGCCGAAGCGCGCAAGGAGAGCCGCGGCGCGCATGCGCGGGAAGATTTTTCGGCTCGTGACGATCTGGCCTGGCGTAAGCATACGCTGGCCCGGCTCAGCGAAGACGGCGAGGTGTCGCTCAGCTACCGGCCGGTGCACACCGAGCCGCTGCTTAGCGAAGCAGACGGCGGCATCAACCTGGCCAAGATCGCTCCCAAGGCGAGAGTGTATTGACGATGGCCGCCGTGAACGGGACTTGGTCCGGGCTGAAGCTCGTCATCCGAAAGGACCTGAGGTAATGGTCGAACTCACGCTTCCGAAAAACTCGAAAATCAAGGCCGGGAAAACCTGGCCGAAACCGGAGGGCGCGACCAATCTGCGCGAGTACCGCATCTACCGCTGGTCGCCGGACGATGACGAGAACCCGCGCATGGACACCTATTTCGTCGACATGGACGATTGCGGGCCGATGGTGCTCGACGCGCTGCTCTGGATCAAGAACAAGATCGACCCGACGCTGACGCTGCGCCGCTCCTGCCGCGAGGGCATCTGCGGCTCCTGCGCCATGAATATCGACGGCTCGAACACGCTCGCCTGCACCAAGGGCTGCGACGACATTTCCGGCGCGATCAAGGTCTATCCGCTGCCGCATATGCCGGTGGTCAAGGATCTGGTGCCCGATCTCACCAATTTCTACGCCCAGCACGCCTCGATCGAGCCATGGCTGAAGACGGTATCGCCCGAGCCGGCCGAGGAATGGCTGCAGAGCCATGAGGGGCGCGAAAAGCTCGACGGGCTTTATGAATGCATATTATGCGCCTGCTGCTCGACCTCTTGCCCGAGCTATTGGTGGAACGGCGACCGCTATCTTGGCCCGGCGACGCTGTTGCAGGCCTATCGCTGGCTGATCGATTCCCGGGACGAGGCCACGGGCGAACGGCTCGACAACCTCGAAGACCCTTTCCGGCTCTATCGCTGCCACACCATCATGAACTGCGCCCAGACCTGCCCCAAGGGGCTCAATCCGGCCAAGGCGATCGCCGAGATCAAGAAGATGATGGTGGAGAGAAGGGTGTAGCTTCGGCGGCGCATGTCGCGATCCAGCCTAAAAAGGATAGCCGACCTATGACCGACACCGAACTGCCCATCCTTTCTCCCGTCGAAGCGCGCGTGCTCGGTTGCCTGATCGAAAAGAAGGAACTGACGCCCGATATCTACCCGCTGACGCTCAATGCGGCACTTGCCGCCGCCAACCAGAAGACGGCGCGCGAGCCGGTGATGTCGGTCGAGCTTGTCGAGGTAAGACGAGCGCTTGGCCAGCTTGAGCACAAGGGCTTGGTCAGGCAGGTCTTTGCTTCGCGCGTCGAGCGCTACGAGCATGTCGTCGCGCAGCGCTTTTCGCTGACCTCAGCGCAGATTGCGCTGCTTGGGCTGCTGTTGCTGCGCGGTCCGCAGACCGCCTATGAATTGCTGGCGCGAGCTGAGCGCATGGCGCGGTTGCCCTCCATCGACGAGCTTCGCGGCAATCTCGACCTGTTGATCGGCCGCAAGCCGCCGCTCGTTCAGCAGATCGATCGTGGACCCGGCCAGCGTGAGGACCGCTATGCGCATCTCTTGAGCGGGCCGGTGCAGACGCCGGTGGTGGCTGCAACGCCCCTGCAATCACCTTCGCCGGCCTCGGATCTCGAAGCACGCGTGCAAGCTCTCGAGGAAGAGGTCCGACTGCTGCGCGCGCGCTTCAACGCGCTGACCGGCGAGGGACAGTAGCGCCCCGCCGGTCCATTGCGCTGCCGGTTCGCGAGGTTCGGCCGCTCAGCCGAGCTTGGCGTCGAGTGACACTTTTATCGCGCCGAGCGCCTTCGAGACCGGACACCCGGCCTTGGCCTGTTCAGCCAGCTCCTGGAATTTCGCGGCATCGATACCTGGCACCTTGCCGACCAGCGTGAGCGCGCTGCCGGTGATGCCGGTGCCCGGAACCAATGTCACCACGGCCTTGGCATCGAGTTCGGTGGCGGGGGTGCCGTTCTCGGCCAGGACATGCGAAAGCTGCATGGCAAAGCAACCGGCATGCGCCGCTGCGATCAGTTCCTCCGGATTGGTGCCGGATTTGCCGCTCTCGTCCTCGAAGCGCATCTTGAACGAGTAAGGCGTGCCTTTCAGAGTCCCGCTCTGCGTGTCGAGCGTACCCTTGCCCTCTTTCAGATTGCCTTTCCAGACGGCGTTTGCGGTGCGGTCCATGAATTCCTCCTTGATGCGGTGGCTGAGCCGTGATCGGCGTCTGATCGACTATAGCGCGCGCGGGCACGAAGGCCACCCGTGCTTTCGCGCCAATGGCCACGCAAAAAAATCCGCGTGCAAAAATGTCGACTTCCATCTGCCTCGGCCGTCCTGCGGGCGGCCACGGGTTTCGTGGCCGGATGGAGGATCACATGAATGATTTGTTTTCTGCCTACTGGAGAGACACCGGCCGAAAGGCGGCTGAACAAGAAGCCGACTGGTTGCATCGGTCACCTTCCGGTTTCGGTCGACTGCTTGCGGCGGTCGCCATCATCGGGATTGCAGTATCCCTTGTCGATCATGCGGCGGTCAAAAGCCCGGCTGGGACCTTGGCCAACGGTTCGTCCCAACAAGGAAGATGAGAGATGAAATATGTTTGCCTCGTCTACGGTGAGGAAAAGGACCTTTATGCAATGAGCCCGGAGAGGTTGGCCAAGCTCGACGCCGACTCGCTGGCCTATGACAAATCGGTGGAGCAAAGCGGCCGGCTGATCATCGCCCAGGCGCTGCAATCGGTGAAGACCGCGAAAAGCGTGCGCCGGCGCAAGGGCAGGCGGCTGGTCACCGACGGCCCTTTCGCCGAGACCAAGGAGCAATTGCTCGGCTTCGTCATGATCGAGGCCGGGAATATCGACGAGGCGCTGGAGATTGCCGGCGGCATCCCTCTGGCCGAAATCGGCACGATCGAGGTCAGGGCGATCTACAACGTGCCGGGGTCCTAGAGATTATTCTGTTTTGCGTCCAGCTGAATCAGTTTCTTCTGCGGGCGCAACTTTTGCGTGTTGAAGCGAGGCGGCACTTCTCCTATCGTCGCTGCGGTTTGGGGATCACGGGCATGCATATACTGATTGCTGCAATTGGGCTGTTGGGAGCTGCGGCGTTCTGGTGGTATCGGATGAAGGCCATGAACGATGCGGCGCGCGAGGTCGCGGACGTCGTCGGCCGTGTGCAAGGGAACATTCGCCGCAAGAGACTGCGCAAGCAGGCGGCGCTCTCACCGCTGACGGCGATCGACGATCCGGTCGTGGCGGCCGCGACGCTGATCACCGCCATGGTTTCCGAGAACGGCCCTGTCCTGCCGCAGCGTGAAGCCGCGATTCGGTCGATGATTTCGGAGATTGCGGACGACAAGAAGACCGATGAGGCCGTGGTCTACGCCAAATGGGCGGCGTCACAGATCGACGATGCCACGATCGTCATCGACAAGCTGGCGCCGTTCCTGCGCGAACGTCTGGATGTGACTGAGCGAAACGATTTGCTGCAGATGGTGAACCGCGCGGCGCAGGCTGGCGAGCAACCCCTGAAGATATCCGACCAGCGGATACTGCGGCTGCGGCAGAAGCTGGGCTTCGAGGTCAATTGAACGAAATTGCCTGGCGCTCTATATTGGTTTGCTGCCTTTCCGGGCTCAGATCGCCTCGCCCTTGAGCAGCTTCGGCGTGTCGCCGGACAGACCGGACGCTTGGCGGATGAAGAAATCCTTCAGCCGCGGCATGCGTTCGACGAGGCCGAGGCCGATGTCGCGGACGGCGCGCAGCGGGCTGATGTCGTTGGAGAACAGCCGGTTCAGGACATCGGTGGTGATGCCCATCTGCAGCGTGTCGAAGCGCCGCCACTGCTGGTAGCGTTCGAGCACGTCGAGCGCACCGATATCCTGGCCGAGCCGGTCGGCCTCGACCACCACTTCAGCCAGTGCCGCCACATCCTTGAAGCCGAGATTGAGGCCCTGGCCGGCGATCGGGTGGATGCCGTGGGCGGCGTCGCCGGCGAGCGCAATGCGCGGCGCGACGAAGGCGCGGGCAAGCGTCAGGCCGAGCGGCCAGGCGCGCGGCCTGTCGGCGACGCGGATTTCGCCGAGCTTCAGGCCAAACCGCTGTTCGAGCTCGTGCTCGAAGACGAGGTCGTCGCCGTCGACCAGTTTTTCGGCATCTTCCGACCGCTCGACCCAGACGATCGACGAGCGGTTGGTCCCGTCCTTGTCCGGCTTGAGCGGCAGCGTGGCAAAGGGGCCCGCTGGCAGAAAATGCTCTTCGGCGCGGCCATTGTGCGGCCGTTCATGCGCCACGGTGCAGACGATGCCGGACTGGCCGTACTCCCATTTCACCGTCTTGATGCCGGCCATATCGCGCAGCTTCGAGTTCACGCCGTCGGCGGCGACCAGCAGCTGCGCCTTCAGCGTCGCGCCGTCGACAAGATGCACGGTGATGCCGGCGCCGTTCACGTCGAAGGCACTCACGGCGACGCCTTCGATGATGTCGATGCCTAGTGTTTCCGCGCGCCGGCGCAAGGCGCCGTTCAAATCCCGGTTGGCGACCATATGCGCAAAGGCTTCGCCGGGCGCGACCTCGCCATCGAAGGTGAGAAACACCGGGCGCACCGGATCGGAAGCGCGCGAATCGGTGACGATCATTTCGGTGATGGCCTGCGCTTCGGGCGCGATTTCGGCCCAGACGCCGAGCTGGTCGAGCATGCGGCAAGCGGCAGCGGCGATGGCCGAGGCGCGGCCGTCCTTTTGCCAGGCACCGGCGGGCGCGGCGTCGACGACAGCGACCGCCAGGCTCGGCCGCGCCTGTTTCAGCGATACGGCGGCGGCAAGGCCGACATAGCCGGCGCCGGCGACCAGAATGTCGAGCGCGGTTCGGTTTTTTGCATCCTCCTTGCGATCCACCATGGCAAATTCCTTTCCGGCCAAATTCCCTTCCGGCCTTGACTGCCCGTCATTCCTGTCGGAAACCGCCATACCACTTTTGCAGAGAGGGCGCGAAACATGACGGCGGCCATGGACGAGCTTCTCGGCATTCTCGACCTCGAGCAGCTGGAACACAACCTGTACCGTGGTCGCAGCCCCAAACTCGACTGGCAGCGCGTCTTCGGCGGCCAGACCATTGCCCAGGCGCTGGTCGCCGCCCAGCGAACGGTGGAGCCCGAACGCCACGTACATTCGCTGCACGGCTATTTCATGCGGCCCGGCGACACCAAGGTGCCGATCATCTACCAGGTCGACCGCATCCGCGACGGCGGCTCCTTCACCACGCGCCGTGTCGTGGCTGTCCAGCACGGCCAAGCGATCTTTTCGCTGGAAGCCTCGTTCCAGCAGGAAGAGGTCGGGCTCGAGCATCAGGTGCCGATGCCGCAGGACGTGCCGGCGCCCGACACATTGCTGTCGCAGCGCGAATTGATTGGCAAGTTCGGCGAGGCCGTGCCCGACGGCATCAGGCGCTACTGGGAGCGTGACCGGCCGATCGAGATGAAACCGGTGATGCTTGAGCATTACACCAGCCGGGAAAAGCTGGAGCCGAAGCAGAACATCTGGATCCGCACGACTGGCCCGGTTCCGGCCGATCGCGCCACGCAGGCGGCAGTGCTTGCCTATCTCTCCGACATGACGCTGCTCGATACCTCGACCTTTGCGCATGGCCGCGCCATTTTCGATAGCGACATCCAGGCGGCGAGCCTCGATCACGCCATGTGGTTCCACCGCAGCCATCCGCTCGACGACTGGATGCTCTACACGCAGGACAGCCCGTCGACGCAAGGATCGCGGGGGTTCACTCGCGGGTCGCTGTTTGCCCGCGACGGCACGTTGATCGCCTCGGTTGCCCAGGAGGGCCTGATCAGGCTGAAGCGGCCGCCCGCCGAATAGGCATTTTTGAAAAATTGCCTATTTTTTAATCAGCTGCGTTGTCGCGACTATGCAAAGTCAGCCGACAAACCTTCCCCCATCCCTTATTTAACAACAGGTTAACACCCTGCTTCGGCAACTGGCACGGAGCTTGAATCCTAGCGGGCACTCTCCGGCTCTCATGGGGATCGGCGACGTCGTACAAACGCGGGGGACCGCAACAGCAAAGGGTGAAACCTTATGAAAATCGTGATGGCAATCATCAAGCCGTTCAAGCTCGACGAGGTGCGCGAAGCGCTCACCGCAGTCGGCATCCAGGGCCTGACCGTCACCGAAGTCAAAGGCTACGGGCGTCAGAAGGGACACACGGAAATCTATCGCGGGGCGGAATACGCGGTCAGCTTCCTGCCGAAGATCAAGATCGAAGTCGCAGTCGGCCTGGACATGGTCGACAAGGCCGTCGAAGCCATCACCGCGGCGGCCAAGACCGGTCAGATCGGCGACGGCAAGATCTTCGTTTTCGGCATCGACCAGGCGGTGCGCATTCGCACCGGCGAAACAGACACCGACGCGCTTTGAGCTGCGGACACGTATTCCAATGGAGAGTTCAATGAATATTCCTTCTACTTTGAAGTCGGCGGCGCGCACCGCGCTGCTGGGCTCGCTCGCGATCGCAGCACTGGGCACGGTCGCCGCATTCGCGCAGGAAGCGGCTCCGGCCGCACCGGCAGCGCCAGCGGCGCCGGCCTTCACCGTCGACAAGGGCGACACGACCTGGATGATGATTTCCACCATCCTGGTGCTGTTGATGACCATTCCCGGCCTTGCCCTTTTCTACGGCGGCCTGGTTCGCGCCAAAAATATGCTGTCGGTGCTGATGCAGGTCTTCACCATCACCAGCGTGGTCATGATCGTCTGGGTCTTCTACGGCTACAGCCTTGCCTTCACCCCCGGCAACGCCTTCGTCGGCGGCCTTTCCAAGATGTTTCTTGCCGGTGTCGACGTGACGACGGTGTCGGAAACCTTCACCAAGGGCGTCGCCATTCCTGAGCTGGTGTTCGTCATCTTCCAGATGAGCTTCGCCTGCATCACGCCCGCCCTGATCGTCGGCGCCTTCGCCGAACGCGTCAAGTTCTCCGCCGTGATCCTTTTCACCATCCTCTGGGTCACCTTCGTCTACTTCCCGATCGCGCATATGGTCTGGTTCTGGGGTGGCCCGAGCGCTTACAGCGACCCGTCGGGGCTCATCTTCGGCTTCGGCGCCATCGACTTCGCCGGCGGCACTGTCGTTCACATTAATGCGGGCATCGCCGGCCTTGTCGGCGCGCTGATGATCGGCAAGCGCATCGGCTACAACAAGGACGTCATGGCGCCGCACTCGATGACGCTGACCATGGTCGGTGCTTCGCTGCTGTGGGTCGGCTGGTTCGGCTTCAACGCCGGTTCGAACCTCGAAGCCAACGCCTACGCGGTGCTGGCCATGGTCAACACCTTCGTCGCCACGGCGGCGGCGGCAGTGACCTGGATCGTGCTCGAAACGCTGCTGCGCGGCAAAGCGTCGATGCTTGGCGCGGTTTCGGGCGCGGTTACCGGCCTTGTCGCCGTCACACCCGCTGCCGGCTTTGCCGGACCGATGGGCGTCATCGTGCTCGGCATCGTCGCTACCTGCGTCTGCTACTTCTTCGTCTCGGTCGTGAAGAACAAGTTCGGCTACGACGACAGCCTCGATGTCTTCGGCATCCACTGCGTCGGCGGCATTATCGGCGCGCTCGGCACCGGCATCCTGGTCAACCCCGCCCTCGGCGGCGCTGGCATCGTCGATTATTCGACAGCCGACTTCGCCGCCGGCTATGCCGGCACGGCGACCCAGCTGTGGTCGCAGTTCAAGGGTGTCCTGGTAACCGTCCTGTGGTCGGGCATCGGCAGCGCCATCCTCTACAAGATCGTCGATATGATCGTAGGCTTGCGTCCGACAGCCGATGCAGAGCGTGAAGGGCTCGACCTCACCGCGCATGGCGAAGCGGCCTATCACCCGTAAGCCTTGCCACCCGTAAGTTTTGTCTGGGCGGCCTCGGCCGCCCTGCACCTCCCATCCCGTCGTGACGCTCCTGCAAGGGCTCACGCATTGAGGCCCGGACCCGTTCCGGGCCTCTTTTTTGCGCGCAGATGGCCAAGCCAGATACCAGCCGCAAGATACTTCCCCCAACCCCTTATAGTTAATGCTGCCTTAACCTTCCCGCCGATAGTCTGGAGCCCGAATCTGCCGAGCTGCGCGCACGCTATCGGCCAGGCAACGACAGACGGGGAAGAGCATGCGTTCAGGGGCTTCAGCACCGCTCGCGCTGGCCGATACGGGGTACGGCATCCGGGCGTTCGCGCGGCGTCAGGTCGGCCGGCTGGTCGGTGCCGGCCTGTTTGCGCTGGTCGCCTTCGGTATCGCCAGCCTCGCCACCTGGAACGTCGCCGACCCAAGCTTCTCCCACGCCACCGATAATATCG
Source organism: Mesorhizobium sp. M5C.F.Ca.ET.164.01.1.1 (assembly GCF_004792125.1). Lineage (NCBI taxonomy): Bacteria > Pseudomonadati > Pseudomonadota > Alphaproteobacteria > Hyphomicrobiales > Phyllobacteriaceae > Mesorhizobium > Mesorhizobium sp. M5C.F.Ca.ET.164.01.1.1. Next base: position 1,145,429 of record NZ_SRTG01000001.1, read on the forward strand.
TCAGCAACGCCATGGGCTATGTGGGCGCTGTCTTCTCCGACCTTGCCATGCAGTTCTTCGGCCTTGCTGCCGTCGCGGCGCTGGTACCGGCGGTGGTCTGGGGATTTCTGCTGTTTTCGGCGCGCGGCGTCGACAGGCTGCCGAAGCGCGGGCTCGCCTGGTTTGGCTACGCGGTGTTGGCCGCGGCCATCGCCGGCTGCGTGGTGCCCCCCAAGACCTGGCCGCTGCCGACCGGTCTCGGCGGCGTGTTCGGCGACATGGTGCTCAAGATTCCCGGCCTCGTCGTCGGCGGCTACCCGACCGGTCTCATCGCCAGCGTGCTCGCCGTGCTTCTCGCCACGCCGGCACTGTGGCTGTTTGCCTACGGCTCGGCGCTGATTGCACGCCAGAACGGTTTCGCGGTCCTGGAGCAACCGGCTGCGCCCGATCCCCGGGACCAGGACGACCTGCTTTTCGACAATGACGAGGACGAGGGCGACGAGGGCATTCTGGCGCTTGGCGCGATCACGCACTGGTGGCTGTCGTTGCGCGCCTATCTCCGCCGCCGTGCCGCGCGCCGCCGGGAGCACGATAACTTCGAACCGGAGATGGAACCGCGCGCCAGCGCCTGGCGGCGCGCTGCCGAGCGGGTCGAATCGGCCGAATTTGCCGAATCGCGGATGAGTGCCGATGGCCGGGCCCGCGTCGAGCCGGAATTCTTCGCCGCCATGGTCAACGACCGCAGCGCCTCGCTCGATCCCGACGACGCCGATGTTTTTGACGATGACGACGACATGGATTTTGCGCCGGAGCCCGTGGGCCAGCGCAGCACTGCGCCCAATGCGAAGGTGCAGCCGTTCCGCTCCGACGCGGCCACCCGCGTCGCGGCACCGGCGCCCCGGCCCGTTCCGGGCGCCCGTGTCCAGCGCGAAGCCCAGACGTCGCTGATCGGCTCCGAACAATTCGAAATGCCGTCACTGCATTTCCTGTCCGAGCCGAAGAACGTCGTGCGCGATGCGAGCCTGTCCAAGGACGCGCTGGAGCAGAATGCCCGCCTGCTCGAGGGCGTGCTGGAGGATTTCGGCGTCAAGGGCGAGATCATCCATGTCCGCCCGGGCCCCGTCGTCACGCTTTATGAGCTGGAGCCGGCGCCCGGCATCAAGTCGTCGCGGGTCATCGGCCTGTCCGACGACATCGCCCGCTCGATGAGCGCGATCGCCTGCCGCGTCGCCGTGGTGCCGGGCCGCAACGCCATCGGCATCGAGCTGCCGAACGCCAAGCGCGAGACCGTCTATCTCAGGGAAATCATGGCCAGCCGCGATTTCGAGACCACCAAGGCCAAGCTCGCGCTGGCGCTAGGCAAGACCATCAATGGCGAGGCGGTCATCGTCGACATCGCCAAGATGCCGCACGTGCTGGTCGCCGGCACCACCGGTTCGGGCAAGTCGGTCGCCATCAACACTATGATCCTGTCACTGCTCTACCGGCTGACGCCGCAGGACTGCCGGCTGATCATGATCGACCCGAAAATGCTGGAGCTCTCGGTCTATGACGGCATCCCGCATCTTTTGACGCCTGTCGTCACCGATCCGAAGAAGGCGGTGGTGGCGCTGAAATGGACCGTGCGCGAGATGGAGGACCGCTACCGCAAAATGTCCAAGGTCGGCGTCCGCAACATCGACGGTTTCAACGCGCGGGTGCAGCAGGCGGAGAAGAAAGGCGAGAAAATCTCGCGCACCGTGCAGACCGGCTTTGACCGCCAGACCGGCGAAGCGATCTACGAGACCGAAAACCTCGATCTCGAGCCGATGCCCTACATCGTCGTCATCATCGACGAGATGGCCGATTTGATGATGGTCGCCGGCAAGGACATCGAAGGCGCGGTGCAGCGCCTTGCGCAGATGGCGCGCGCCGCCGGCATCCACGTCATCATGGCGACGCAGCGGCCGTCGGTCGACGTCATCACCGGCACGATCAAGGCCAACTTCCCGACCCGCATCTCCTTCCAGGTGACGTCGAAGATCGACAGCCGCACCATACTGGGCGAGCAGGGCGCCGAACAGCTGCTTGGCATGGGCGACATGCTCTACATGGCCGGCGGCGGCCGCATCCAGCGCGTACACGGCCCCTTCGTTTCCGATGACGAGGTCGAGAAGATCGTCGCGCATCTGAAGCTGCAGGGCGTGCCGGAATATCTCGATGCCATTACCGAGGATGACGACGAGGACGGCGACGAGCCGTCGGGCAAAGGGGGGTCGGGCGGTGGCGGCGGCAATTTCGAGGATTCCGACGATCCCTACGACCAGGCGGTTGCGGTGGTGCTGCGCGACGGCAAGGCCTCGACCAGCTACATCCAGCGCCGGCTCGGCATCGGCTACAACCGCGCCGCCTCGATCATCGAGAAGATGGAGAAGGAAGGCATTGTCGGCCCGGCCAACCATGCCGGAAAACGCGAGATTCTGGTGCCGACGGAGGACGACAAGTTCTGATCCGACCGGCAAGAACCATGGGATTTGCCCGGCTGCAAGGTCGACGGCGGCAACTATGACCCTTCTGGCGCGTTTGCAACGACCAAGCGCTGTTAGGCCGCCAAATTTAAGCCCAACTGGGGGGCCAAACACTGCGACAACAGATAAACCAGACGAGAGTGACCGGCATGAAAAACTCTTCTTTCGCCACGATCAGCGATTTTGCCCCGACCCGCCGCCAGCTGCTTGGCCTCGGCCTGGTCCTGGCAGGTGCTGCGGCCATCAACGTCGTTCCCGGGGTCCAGTTGCTGGCGTCGGCGCAAGCGGCGGTGCCACCCACCGCGCAGAAGATCGCCGACCATTTTTCCTCGGTCAAATCGATGACCGGCGAATTCGTACAGTTCGGACCCAAGGGCGAGCAGACCGGCGGCAAGTTCTTTCTGGAACGGCCGGGCAAGATTCGCTTCAACTATGACGGGGCATCGAATTTCAAGGTGATTTCCGACGGCAAGTCGGTGGTCATCCTCAACAAACGGCTGAAAACGTCCGATCTCTACCCACTGTCGAAGACGCCACTCAAGCTGCTGCTCGACACCAAGATCGACCTCTCCGGCGGCCGCGTCAAAAGCGTCAAGGAAGAGAACGACGTCACCACAATTCAACTCGCCGACAAATCGGTGTTCGGCAGTTCGAAGATCACCATGATGTTCGATCCGAAAACCTACGAATTGCGCCAATGGACGATCACCGATGCGCAAGGCAAGGACACGACGGTGATGATCTTCAACGTCAGGGAAGGCGTGAGCTTCGCCCCCGACACCTTTGCCATCGACTATACGGCGAACCGCGAGCTGAACACCAAGTCGCGGTAGGGTCCGCTGTTATTCAGGTGAGGCCGGCCTGCGAATGGCGGTTTCCTGCGCTTACTACAGCGCCGCGCGCCTTCTTGGGCGCGCAAAGGACGCTGTAGAAATCTGATTTTGCGCATGACCTTTCCGAAATCAAATTCGATTTCGGAACCATGCGCGGGCTCACGTACTTTAAGTACGCTCCGCTCCGGTTCTCGGAATCCGCCATTCTCGACTCGGCCTGACCTGAATCTCAGCGAATCCTGGTGCCAGCCCAGGCCGCGCTTCGGCTTGTTTTTGGCGCGCGCGGCTGGCAGATTCCGGCCCGACTCTTTCATGCGCGCATGACTCGCCAGTGGCGTTCACCTCCGGCGGCCATACGCTGTCCCGGATCCCGTGCATGCCCTTTTCCATCGCCACCTGGAACATCAATTCCGTCCGCTTGCGCATGCCGATCGTCGAACGCCTGCTGGTCGAACAGGCACCGGACGTGCTCTGCCTGCAGGAAACCAAAGTTCCCGACGAACTGTTTCCCGAGAAGGCCTTTCGCAAGCTCGGCTACGAGCATATCGCCTTCCACGGCCAGAAGGGCTATCACGGCGTGGCGACGGTGGCGCGCCGGCCGATCGCGATTGTCGAAAAGCGCCGCTTCTGCGAGATCGAGGACTGCCGGCATCTGTCGGTCACCGTGCGGGCCGGCGGCAGGGCGATCCTGCTGCACAATTTCTACGTTCCGGCCGGCGGCGACGAGCCCGATCCGATCATCAGCCGCAAGTTCAAGCACAAGCTCGATTTCGTCGCCGAAATGAACGCCATCCGTGCCGAGCACGACGACGTGTCCGGCTCAGTCCTGGTCGGCGACCTCAACATCGCGCCGCTCGAGCACGATGTCTGGTCGCACAAGCAGCTCCTGAAGGTGGTCAGCCATACGCCGGTCGAGACGGAAAGTTTCGAGGCGATGCGGCTCGCCGGCGACTGGGTCGACCTGATGCGGCTCAACGTGCCTTATGAGCAGAAGCTCTACACCTGGTGGAGCTATCGCGCGCAGGATTGGGAAGCGTCGGATCGCGGCCGGCGGCTCGACCATGTCTGGTCGTCGCCAAACCTGGTGCCGAGCTTTGCCGGCTACGAGATCCTGCGGCCGGCGCGCGGCTGGGAACGGCCGTCGGATCATGTGCCGGTCATAGCGCGGTTCGACCTGGATTAGGTGTATCGATATTCAGATGAGGCCGGCCTGCGAATGGTGGTTTCCTGCGCTTACTACAGCGCCGCGCGCCTTCTTGGGCGCGCAAAGGACGCCGTAGAACTCTGATTTTGCGCATGACCTTTCCGAAATCAAATTCGATTTCGGAACCATGCGCGGCTCACGTACCCAAAAGTACGCCCCGCTCCGGTTCTCGGATCCCACCATTCTCGGCTCGGCCTGATCTGAATCTCGATACACCTCAGCCTTGCCGCCCTGGTTCGATAGCTTTCACGAGTCATGGGTTGCGAGAGCGAGTTGAAAAGCATCCGGGTTCAGTTGTCGAAACGCGGCGCCAACTCCTCGATGCGGCGGATCATTGCCAGAAACTCCTCGGAGATGCGCTGGTGCAGATGGACGGCGATATCGGGATATTCCTCCAGGATGCGGTGGAACATCTTGCGGCTGAGCCGCAGCACTTCCGAATCGATCTCGGCGGATGCGCTGGTCAGCCGGTTGGTGTCGGCGATCAGCGCCAGTTCGCTCAGCATCGTACCGGGGCCGGCCGTGCCTATCGGGACGCGGGGGCCATCCTGCTCGCGATACAGCACGATGCGCCCGCTGACGACGATATAGGCGCAATCGGCCTCGTCGTCCTCGCGGTAAAGCTTGTGGTCGGCCTGCAGCTTGGTGGTTTCCGCGCCAAAGGCGAGCAGACGCAACTGTTCCTCCGTGAAGCCCTCGAAGAGCCTCACGGCGGACAGGATGCGGATGTCGTCATCCAACGCCATCTAGCTGTGTCCCCGAACGCTCAGTCCAATCCCTCCCTTACAGCGCCGAGCCTCCCTTTGGACGCGCAAAGGACGCTCTAAACGCTTTGAAATCGACGCACCGTGCTTTCCAAAAAATCGATTCCGATTTTTGGTCCGATGCGTCAGCGAGTTCGATCCAGAACCACCTCCAGTCTCAGGATCGTACCCGAAAGCGGCCCCTGCCCCGACCGCTGATTGAATGATTAAATGTTTAAGGAACCAGCTTGTAGCCGCCGCTTTCTGTCACAAGAATTTCTGCGTTAGAAGGATCGCGCTCGATCTTCTGGCGCAGCCGATAGACATGGGTTTCCAGCGTGTGCGTGGTGACGCCGGAATTGTAGCCCCAGACTTCCTCGAGCAGCACGTCCCGCGTCACCACCTTCTGGTCGGCGCGGTAGAGATACTTGATGATCGAGGCTTCCTTTTCGGTCAGCCGCACCTTGGCGCCGCGCTGGTCGATCAGAAGCTTCTGGCTGGGCTTGAAAGTGTAGGGGCCGACCGAAAAGGTGGCGTCTTCGCTCTGCTCATGCTGGCGAAGCTGGGCACGGATGCGGGCCAGGAGAACCGCGAAGCGGAACGGCTTGACCACATAGTCGTTGGCGCCGGCTTCGAGGCCGAGAATGGTGTCGGTATCGGTGTCGTGTCCCGTCAGCATGATGATGGGCGACTTATAGCCGCCCTTGCGCAGTATCTTCACTGCCTCGCGGCCATCCATATCGGGGAGGCCGACATCCATGATGAGCAGATCGATGAGGCCGCCGCGGGCCGTGGCGACACCTTTGGCGGCAGTTGATTCCTGCAGGACGTCGAATTCCTCATAGAGAGACAATTGCTCGACGAGCGTGCCGCGCAGGTCGTCATCGTCATCGACGATCAGAATGGTGCGTGAAGTCATGGATCAATCCGTTGTTTTGAAAAGAAAATTCAGTTGACCGCTGCCTGTTTATGCGGAAGCTGACCGACACAACAGCCGATCACAATGATTTGTTCCGTGGCACGATCATACAAGAAAAAACGCGCGTGCAATGAGGCGAGCGCATTTTTGCGAAAAGGGCTTCGTGTTCTCACGGTGCGCGCCAGGCCCGGCCACGCCAGCCAGGGGCTTCTGCAGGCTGGCAATCTGGTGTTTTCATGTTCGCTGGGACGCGGCGGCATATCGGCCGGCAAACGCGAAGGCGATGGCGCCACGCCGCTTGGGTCGATGCGGGTCCTGTCGGGATATTTCCGTAACGATCATTTTACCGGCGGCCGCAAAACCCGGCTGGCGATGACGCCGATCGGTCGCGATCTCGGCTGGTGCGAAGTGCCTGAGGACCGCAACTACAACCGTCCGGTCAAGATTCCCTATGGCGCCAGCCACGAGCGGATGCTGCGCACCGACCGGCTCTATGATGCCTGCCTGGTGCTCGACTGGAACATTTCGCCGCGTCGCCGCGGGCGCGGCAGCGCCATCTTCTTTCATCTGGCGCGCCCCGGCTTCACGCCGACGCAAGGCTGCGTCGCCGTGACGGCACGCACGATGGCGCGGCTGCTGCCGCTGCTGTCGGACCGCACGGTGATGAGGGTGGTGAGGTAGGGGAATAGGGGAATAGGGGAATAGGGGAATAGGGGAATAGGGGAAAAAGAAAGTGTCAGTAGAGTTGCGCAGGCGCGCCGCCTACCTTTAGCTCCCCTACTCCCCTAGGTCCGCGGCCTCTGCCAGCCGATGTCGAGCAGCCCCAATCGGCCGAGTTCCCGGTCCATCGCGCGCGCGACATCCTTGCGTTCGGCGCCGATGTCGCGCAATTGGCGGTCCGAAAGATCCTCGACTTTCTCATGCGGGAGGTTGACCGCAATCTTGGCGTGGCGGAGCCATTCGAGCACTGGACGCAGCCAGATCGGCTTGGCGGCTGCAGGCCTCAAAACGATGTAGGACATGACACGGTCCCTTTCATCCGGGCTTCAAATCCGGTTTGATGTTGTTTCGATGGTCACATCATGACGGATTGAAATCAAAGTGGGAAACGAGTAGTTTTTTCCCAATCATCAAATTTCATTTGAGGATCAAGTACGATGGTTCGCGCCAGCTTCACGCCACTCTGATGGCTCGCCTGCTGCCGGGAACCCGTGCACTGAGGACGCTGGAGGCGGCGGCCCGGCACCTCAATTTCACCCGCGCCGCAGATGAGCTCGGCCTGACGCCGGCTGCGGTCAGCCACCAGATCAAGGAAATCGAGGATCAGCTCGGCATCGTGCTGTTCACGCGCACCAGCCGCACGATCCGGCTGACGGAGGCGGGCGCGGTGCTGTTCGAAGCGTCGACCGACGCGCTCGACCTGCTTGGCCGGGCCGTCTCACGGGCGCACAAGATGGCGCGTGGAACGGCGCTGCTGAAAGTGACCCTCGACGCCCAGTTCGCGACAAAATGGCTAATGCGGCGCGTCGACGATTTTCGCAAGCAGCGGCCGGGCATCGAGCTCCGCTTCGACATTGCCTCCGAATTGCGCGATTTCGACCTGGACGACGTCGATGTCGGCATCCGATTCGGCGCGGGAAAATATCCGGGCCTTTGCACCCACCGGCTGTTCGACAACATCATCATCCCTGTGTGCAGCCCCAGCCTGCTGGCCTCGGGCCCGCCGCTGCGCGAGCCGCGCGATCTCTTCCATCACACGCTCGCTCATATCGAGTGGGCGCGACAAGGCGTGACTTGGCCGAATTGGCGCATGTGGATGGCGGCGGCCGGCGTCGACGATTTTGACGACAGGCGGACGATCGTGTTCGGCACCTCGACCGACGCCGTTCAGGCCGCGCTCGACGGCAATGCCGTCGCGCTCGCCGATTTTGCCATGGTGGCAAACGATCTTTCCGAGGGCCGGCTGATCCGGCCCTTCGAACTTGGCATCAGGGTTCCGCCCGACTTCGCCTATCATCTGGTCTATCCCATCGGATCGGCCAACGACGCCAGGATCGAGGCGTTCAGGGATTGGCTCCTGAACGAAGTTCACAACCCGCAGCCGGACCCGACGCCTGGATGAGCTTCGCTCTGCGTGATCAGCCGGCGGTCGTCGACCTAGAGCGGTTCATCGTTTCACGGAAACGCCGAACCGCTCTATCTCTTTGTTTTTGCGCAATTCCGGACGGAAAACCGTTCACACTTTTCCTGGAATTGCTCTATTCGTGGCGGCAGGGTCAGCCCGCGACGTCTGCTCCGAACCAGCCGATCACCGCGCCGATGATGAGCAGCACGCCGAGCCAGTGGCCGCAGTCTATGATGGTCAGGTCCCAGCCGAACCCTTCGTAGCGATGATTGACGGATAACGTCGTGGCGACGAATCCGAGCCAGAGAACGAAGCCGAAGACGAGCCCGGCAACGAGGCTCGGTTCGCCACCGGTCATCGCTCCGATGAGCAGGGACATGACGAACGCCATGACAAGTTCCGCGACGAAGCTGATGACGAAGGGCAACGGCGATTTACTCATGGTCGCCGGATCAAGCTTGGCGGCCTTGAGCCACGGCTTGCTCAGGCCCATGTACCATGCAGCGCCGAACAACCACGCCACCACGGCGGCGACGATCACCGCCAGCCAGTTCACTGCTGAAAAATCCATGATTCCCTCCCGAAAGCATGTCGCCCAAAAGTGCCCAGCGGTTTTGGGACAACCACTGCGTACTCTCAAAATCGATGCGTGATGGAACCCCCGTTCGGCGATGCCGTCAAGCAAACCGCCAGACGGTCGTGCGCTTGACCAGGGCATCTTCCAGCGCCCGGGTTACCGCCACCTCATAGACGGCAAGCGGCTCCAGTCCTGCTTGCGGCATATAGGAACGGCCGGGATCGCCGACGATAATGTCGGCGCCGCGCGCCTTCAGCGTCGCGAACCATGGCATCAGCCGGTCGGCGAAGGATTTGTCGTAGAAGACGTCGCCGGCCAGAACCACATCCCAGCCCGCATCGGCTCCGATGCAGTCCGAGCCGAGGAACTTTATCCCGACATCATTGGCCTCGGCGTTGAGGCGGATCGCGGTCGCGCAGAACGGGTCGATGTCGGCGGCAATCACCTCTGCCGCGCCGGCCTTGGCCGCGGCAATGGCGACAAGGCCGGAACCGGAGGCAAAGTCGAGCACGCGCTTGCCCTGCACATCAGACGGATTGTTGAGGATATAGCGGGCAAGGCCTTGGCCGCCGGCCCAGGCGAAAGCCCAGAAGGGCGGCGGCAGGCCGATTTCGGCCAGTTCGTCCTCGGTCCGCTGCCACAGATCATGCGCTTCGTCGGCCAGATGCAGCAGGATCTCCGGCACATGCGGCGGCGCCATCAGCGCCGTGTTGTCGAGGATGAAGTTTTTCGCGCTGTTTGGCGTCAGCGCTGTCACGGAGCCGGCGTCAGGCCGCCCATGCGGCAGACCTCTTTCCATTCGGCCGGCGTCACCGGCTGCACGGAAAGCCGTCCGAGCCGGACCAGTGCCATCTCGGCAAGCTTGGGATTGGCCTTGACCTGTTCCAGCGTCACCGGTTTCGGCATATCCTTGACGGCGCGGATATCGACGCATTCCCAGCGCGGATCGTCGGTAGTCGTGTCCTGATGCGCCAGCGCGCAGACCTCGGCGATGCCGACCACATCGAGCCCGTCATTGGAGTGGTAGAAGAAGCCGAGGTCGCCGATCTGCATCGCCTTCATGTTGTTGCGCGCCGCATAGTTGCGCACGCCGTCCCATTGCGTGCCGGCCTTGCCCTTCGCCTTCAGCGCTTCGAAGGAGAAGACCGACGGCTCCGATTTGAACAGCCAATAGCTCATTGTTTTTGCTCCTCCTGGCGGCTGGAGATCAGCTACAGCGCCGCGCGTCTTTCAGACGCGCAAAGGACGCTGTAGCGCACTTTAATTTTGCGCATGATCCTTTCCGAAAATCGATTCCGATTTTCGGGGTCATGCGCTCGCCGGCTTGTTGAAGGTCCAATTCCATTGCCGGATTTCGACGCTTTCGAACAACCCGGCTTTGGCGTAGGGGTCTGCCGCCGACAGCGCTTGTGCTGCGGCCAGATCGGGCGCCTCGACCACGACGAGGCTGCCGTTCGGCTTGCCGTCGGCGTCGAGGAACGGACCGGCGAAAGCCAGCTTCTTCTCGCCGTGCAATCCTTCCAGGAAGGCAACATGCTCTGGCCGCGTATCGAGCCGCACCTGCAGGTTTCCAGGCTTGTCCTTGCAAATCAACGCAAACAGCATCTTCCATCTCCGGATCGTTCGAATTACACGTCGGTTTCGGTCTTCAGCGGCCTTGTCATCAGCGCCGACACAGCCTGGCGGATGGTGATCGTGCCGTCCAGTATGGCGGCGACGGCGGTGATGATCGGCGCGTCGATCTTGCGCTCGGCGGCAATGCGGGCGGCGATCGCCGCCGTCGGCACGCCTTCGGCCAATGACAGGCCGGCAAGTGGCTTGCCTTGTCCCAGCGCCAGCCCGTAGGCGAAATTACGCGACTGGGCGGACGAGCAGGTGAGCAGCAGGTCGCCGAGGCCGGAAAGTCCCATCAGCGTTTCCGGCCTGGCGCCGAAGACAGCACCGATGCGGCGCAATTCGACGAAGCCGCGCGTCACCATGGCGGCCTGAGCGCTGGCGCCGAGCCCGGCGCCGGTGACGGCGCCGGCGGCAATGGCGAAGACGTTCTTCAGCGCGCCGCCGATCTCGACGCCGATGAGATCGTCGCTCGAATAGCAGCGCAGGTTTTGCGCCGAGAAGCGGGCGGCCAGGTCGGCCGCCAGATCCTCGCCGCGGGCGGCGACCACCACGGCCGTCGGCAGGCCTCTGGCGACGTCGGTGGCGAAGCTTGGGCCGGACAGGGCGGCGACCGGATTTTCAGGCAGGATCTCTCTAGCGATGGCCGACAGCAGCGCGCCGGTGTCGCGCTCGATGCCCTTGGCGCAGAGAACCAGCGGGGCGCCTTTCGGCATATGGGTTTTCGCGGTGGCCAGCATGGCGCGAAGCGACTGCGCCGGCGCCACCGCCAGAACGCAGTCGGCGCCGTCGAGCGCGGCCTCGATGTCGCTCGTTGCCACGATGCCGGGCTGGAGCGCGATGCCCGGCAGATAGCGCGGATTTTCGCCACGGTCGATCGCGGCGACGGTCTCCGGGTCGCGCGCATAGAGGCGGACGAAATGACCGGCTCGCAGCATGGCCAGCGCCAGCGCCGTGCCCCAGGCACCGCCGCCGAGCACGGCAATGCGCCAACCGCTTGGCGCCTTGTGCCCGCTACCGGTCATGCCTTGGCTCCGCGCCGGCCCGAGCCGACCATCGGGGTTGAGATACTGTCCAGCGGCCAGCGCGAGCGCGGCACGAAATCGGCGGCGTTCTCACCCGCGATGCCGACGCGCAGCCGTTCGATGCCGGCCCAGGCGATCATCGCCGCATTGTCGGTGCAGAGTTTGAGCGGCGGTGCGACGAAAGCAAAGCCGGCTTTCTCGCATAGGGCTTCGAGTGTCGCCTTGATCGTCCGGTTGGCAGCGACGCCGCCGGCGACGACGAGCGCAGGCTCCATCTCGCGTGGAAACTCCTGACGGAATCGGTTCAGCGCCCTCGAAACACGATCGTCCAGCGCATCAGCCACCGCCGCCTGGAACGAGGCGCAGATGTCGGCGACGTCCTGGTCGCTCAACGGGGCAATGGCCGTTGCTGCCTGGCGCACGGCGGTCTTCAGCCCGGAAAAGGAGAAATCGGGCTGCGCCGATCCCTTCATCGGCCGCGGGAAGGCGAAGCGTGCGGCGTCGCCGGTCGCCGCCGCCTTCTCGACATTCGGCCCGCCGGGGTAGGGCAGGCCGAGCATCTTGGCCGTCTTGTCGAAGGCTTCGCCGAGCGCATCGTCGATGGTTGTCGCCCAGCGCTGATAGTCGCCAACGCCACGCACCGCGACGATCTGCGTGTGGCCGCCGGACACCAGCAGCAACAGGTAGGGAAAATCGAGCCCGTCGGTCAGCCGCGCGGTCAGCGCGTGGCCTTCGAGATGGTTGACGGCGATCAGCGGCTTGTTCGCCGCGGCGGCGATTGCCTTGGCCGTCATCAGCCCGACGATCAGCCCGCCGACCAGGCCGGGGCCGGCAGTCGCGGCAATCGCGTCGATGTCGGCGAGTTCGACGCCTGAATCGGCGAGCGCTGCCTGGATGATGCCGTCCAGCGCCTCGACATGCGCGCGCGCGGCGATTTCCGGCACGACGCCGCCGAAGGCGGCATGCTCCTCGATCTGGCTAAGCACGATATCGGACAGGATTTTCGGCGCGCCGCCGCCGTCCAGCGCCACCACGCTCGCGGCGGTCTCGTCGCAACTCGTCTCAATGCCCAGAACGCGGATCAATTCGTCGCTATCCCCAGAGATTGTGCAACCAGTCTTTCCCCGTTAGGAGGAAGCCGGAAAACGGCCTCAATCTGCCGGGGGTTATCACGGACGGCGCGCCATGCAAACAACCTTGAAAATCGGAACACGCGGCAGCCCGCTGGCGCTAGCGCAGGCGCATGAAACGCAGGCGCGACTGATGGCCGCGCACGGCATGCCGGTTGAGGCATTTGAAGTGGTCGTCATCTCGACCAGCGGCGACCGCATCCAGGACCGGCCGCTGTCGGAAGCCGGCGGCAAGGGCCTGTTCACCAAGGAGATCGAGGAAGCGCTGCTGGCGCGCCGTATCGACATCGCCGTGCATTCGTCGAAGGACATGCCGACGGTGTTGCCCGACGGGCTGGAACTGTCCGCCTTCCTGCCACGCGAGGACGCCCGCGACGCTTTCGTCGGCAAGGCGGCGAAAACGATCGCCGGATTGCCGCACGGCGCAAAGGTCGGTTCGTCGTCGCTGCGGCGCCAGGCGCTGATCCGGCGGATGCGGCCGGACCTCGATGTGGTGATGTTCCGCGGCAATGTGCAGACGCGGCTGCGCAAGCTCGACGAGGGCGTTGCCGACGGCACCATCCTTGCCTATGCCGGGCTGAAGCGGCTCGGGCTCGAAAATGTCATCACCGACCTGATGCCGCTCGACACCTTTCCGCCGGCGCCGGGGCAGGGCGCGATCTGCATCGAAAGTCGCATCGGCGACCTTGATGTGGAAAAGATGCTGACGGCGATCCATGACGTGCCGACCGGACAGGCGCTGGCCTGCGAACGCGCTTTCCTGGCAGCGCTCGACGGGTCGTGCCGCACGCCGATCGCCGGCCATGCGACGATATCAGGCGGAACGGTTTTCTTTGCCGGCCTGATAATCTCGCCGGACGGTACGCAGTCCCATGAGGTCAAGGCGGAAGGCCCGGTGCAGGATGCCGCCCAGATCGGCGAGGATGCCGCCAGGACCGTACGGGCCAAGGCCGGCGAAAAATTCTTCGACGGCTGGGCCTGACATGGTTCGTGTCCTGGTGACGAGGCCGGAACCGGGCGCCTCGCGCACGGCGCAGCGGCTTTTGGACCAGGGTTTTCAGCCGATCCTGCTGCCATTGACCGAAACGGTCGCTCTGCCGGTCGATGCGGACGGGGTCGCAAACAATGCCGTGGCCGTTGCCGTCACCAGCGCCAATGCCGTGCGCCACGCGCCGAAAGAAATCATCGCAGCGCTCGCCGGCTTGCCCTGCCATGCCGTCGGGAAAAGGACCGCGGAAGCGGCCCACACTGCGGGATTCTTCTCCGTCGGCGAAGGCCCCGGCGATGCCCAGGCGCTGGCGGATGCGCTTGCCGGCGGCTACGCCGGACAGACCATCGTCTATCTGTGCGGGCGCGTGCGGTTATCGGGTTTCGAGCAGCGGCTGCAGGCGGCAGGCGTTCACGTCCGCACCGTCGAGACTTATGATACCGTCGCGCTGGACTGTTCCGACGAAGCCGTTCTTGCGCGCTTGTCCGGCCTGCCGGTCGAGGCGGTGCTGCTCTATTCGGCCAACGCGGCCACAGCGATGCAGGCACTGGCCGGCCGGCCGGCGCTGCTTGGCGTTTTTGAGAGGACAATTTTTTTCGCCTTGTCGGCGCGCATTGCCGCGGCGTTGGACGATGTCGCCGGCGACAGGATCCGGATAGCGCCTGAGCCCAGCGAAGATGCGCTGCTGGGCCTTTTGCAGGCGCGGCGCTGAACCGGCGCCTGCCGCTGCTGCCTGCCCGTCCCGGGCGTCAGCGCTGGGGCGACTGCCTGGATCGGCATGTTTGTTCTTGCTTTGTGCTGGCAGCTGTGCTAAGAAAATGCCTGTCGTGCCCATTCGCGACGACGACCCGCCGCCAAGGCGGGTTTTTTGTTTCTGATCTCCCTGAAGCGCAGATACGGCCCCTGCGGCGTTTTGCCAAAACTGACCTCGAAGCCACGGGCGTCATCACGCCGCCCCTTTTCACCGCTCGGTGATGTGCTAGACCCTTTCTGAACCATCCCGAAGCGAAATTTGCGGAGCCCAAGCATGGTCAAGACGCCGAAGATGCGGCATTCGAAAAGCCGTCGTGAGCCGGTGACCATCGAGCTAGAACCCGGCGCCGTCTCGCGCGTTGCCGACGAGGATGCCGCCAACGGTCGGACCGACGAGGCGAAGGCGGAGGAAGCGGCAAACGCGTCGCAGCCGGAAGCGCCTGATGAACCCGTGCATGCCGATCAGACCGATATCGAGCCGTGGGAACATGCCGACGCGGCCCCGCCGGCCGGCTCGGAAGAGCCGGCAGAGGGCGGCGCCAAAGGTGCCGAAGGACCCAAACCGACTTATCCGGCCGGTTCGGAGGCGTCGGCGAACCGGGCCTTCGACTACAGTTTCGACGACGCATCCGCCAAAGCCAGCGGGACGGGGACCAGCAGCGGGACCGATGAAGCGCCGAAAGAAACCCAGACAGGGAATGAATACATGGCGCAGCCGAAGCGTGGCGGCATCAACGGCATCGCTGCCGGCATTATCGGCGGCGTCATCGCGCTCGCCGCCGCCGGAGGGCTGCAGTTTGCCGGCTTGCTCGGCGCGCCAGGGGCTGGCGATGTCTCCTCGGGCGGCGTATCGCTCGATGGCATCAATGGCGAAATCGCTTCGCTAAAGAGCGAGATCGCCGGGCTCAAGGATACAGCCGGCAACAATGATGCATCGGCCAAGGTGGACGGGCTGTCGTCGGCCCTGGATCAGGTCAAGACGGACGTCGCTGCGCTGAAATCGGCGGTCGAGCAGGGCGGAGCAGGCGACACTGCCGGGCTTGCGGCACTTGGCGACAAGGTCAGGCAGATCGAGACGGCGGTCGCTGCCCTTGGCCAGGCCGGCAACACGGCGCCGGTCGATCTCGGCCCGCTCAACGAAAAGGTGGCCGGGCTCGACGCACTGGTGAAATCCGCCGGCGAGACGGCGACGGCACAGGACGGCCGGCTTGCGGCGCTGGAACAGTCGGTGTCGCAGCTTTCCGGCAAGGTCGAGGCACAGGCGGCGCAACCGAAGATCGCGCTCGCCATTGCCGCATCGGCGCTGAAGGCAGCACTCGACCGCGGTGCGCCATTCGCTGCCGAACTCGAAACCTTTGCGGCGATTTCACCCGACGCGCCGGAGCTCGCGACCTTGCGTAGCTACGCCGAGAAGGGCGTTCCGACCCGGGCTGAGATCGCCGCCGAAATGCCCGCCGCGGCCAATGCCATGGTCGCCGCCTCCGAGCCCGTCGACCAGAATGCCGGCTTCCTGCAAAACCTGCTGTCGAGCGCCGAATCGCTGGTCAAGGTCCGGCCGATCGGTGTCGTCGAAGGCGTCGGGGCACCGGAAACCGTCGCCCGCATGGAAGTGGCGGTCAACCAGGGCGACTACGCCAAGGCGCTCAGCGAATACGATACGCTGCCCGAGGCGGTGAAGGCCGCCGGCGCCGAATTTGCCGGCAAACTGAAGGCGCGGACCGAAGTCGAGACGCAGATCGAGGCGCTGATCGCCAGTGCGATGAAGGCGTGAGGAAAACCCGATGATTCGCATTCTGCTTTTCCTCGCCGTCGTTTTCGCGCTCGCGGCGGGTTTCGCCTGGCTGGCCGACCGGCCGGGCGAGATGGTCGTCACCTTCAGCGGCTATCAATACCAGGTCAGCCTGATGGTGGCGGCGGTGGCGGTCGTCGCGGTGGTTGCCGCGGTGATGATCGTCTGGTGGCTGCTCAAGGCGCTGTGGAACAGCCCCTACACCATATCGCGCTATTTCCGCGTGCGCCGTCGTGACCGTGGCTATCAGGCGCTGTCGACCGGCATGATCGCCGCCGGGGCCGGTGACGGAGCGCTCGCCCGCAAGAAGACCAAGGAAGCGGCAAAGCTGATCCGCTCCGACCAGGAGCCGCTGATCCACCTGCTCGAGGCGCAAGCCTCGCTGCTCGAAGGCGACCATGAGGGTGCCCGCGAAAAGTTCGAGACCATGCTCGACGATCCCGAAATGCGGCTGCTCGGCCTGCGCGGGCTCTACCTCGAGGCCGAGCGCCTCGGCGATCGCAACGCGGCGCGGCACTATGCCGGCCGCGCCGCCGCGATGGCGCCGCAGCTGGCCTGGGCCGCCGAATCGACGCTGGAAGATCTGACCGGGCGCGGCGACTGGGACGGCGCGCTGAAACTGGTCGAGGCGCAGAAATCGACGCGCCAGATCGAACGCGACGCCGCCAACCGGCGTCGCGCCGTGCTGCTCACTGCCAAGGCGCAGGCGCTGATCGACAGCGATCCCAATGCCGCCAAAACCGCTGCTCTCGAGGCCAACCGGCTGCGGCCGGATTTCGCGCCGGCGGCGGTGATCGCAGCCAAACTGCTGTTCAGACAGAATGATGTGCGCAAGGGCGCGAAGATACTGGAAGCGGCGTGGAAAGCCGAGCCGCATCCGGAGATCGCGGAGCTTTACACCCACGCCCGGCCGGGCGATGCCGTGCTCGATCGCCTGAACCGGGCGAAGAAGCTGCAGGAGATGAAGAAGAACCACGCCGAATCGTCGCTGGCGGTGGCGCGCGCCGCACTCGACGCGCAGGACTTTTCAACCGCCCGCAAAGAGGCCGAGGCGGCCATTCGCATGGATCGCCGCGAAGGCGCCTATCTGCTTCTGGCCGACATTGAGGAGGCCGAGACCAACGATCAGGGCAAGGTGCGGCAGCTTTTGTCCAAGGCAGTGCGTGCACCGCGCGATCCGGCCTGGGTTGCCGACGGCGTCGTCTCCGAACGCTGGGCGCCGGTGTCGCCGATCACCGGCAAGCTCGACGCCTTCGAGTGGCGGGCGCCGATGGAGCGGCTCGGCCAGCTCATCGACAGTGATGAGGACGCGCCGGACGCCGCAGTGCCGACGATTGCGGCGCCCATCGAGCCGGCAAAAGAAAATGTGATTGAGCTGAACCCCGCTGGTTCGGCCGAAAGACCGACCACCGCGGAGGCCTCGGAAAGTGGCGAAGACGATGTTGCGCCGGTCAACGCCACGGCGTTTGCCGCGGTGCCGCCGGATGCCGAAGCTGTCGAACCGGCGGAGGAACTGGCCCGGCTGCCCGACGATCCCGGCGTCGATCCGGACGACGAAAACCAAAAATCACCACGCAAGTTTCGATTGTTTTGATTCGGCTGAGCTTGATAGTTTTGGCCGATGGGAAGTAGGAATCACATGTTCGAACGCGTTCTGTCGTTTCTGAAGGATCTGCCGGCAGCTGGCAGCGCCCGCAACAACGCCGATGATCCGCGCGTTGCCGCTTCTGCCCTTCTCTACCATGTGATGAGTGCCGACGGCGTGCGTCAGGATGCCGAATGGGAGCGGTTCAAGGCGGTGCTGGCGCAAAGCTATTCGATCAGCGGCGACGAGCTCGACGCGCTTGCCGCTGCCGGAGAGCGGGCCGACAACGAGGCGATCGACCTCTACGCCTTCACCAGTGTTTTGAAGCGTCAGCTCGATCCGGACGCGCGAAAAGCCTTCATCGGCCTGATGTGGGAGATCGTCTATGCCGATGGCGAATTGCACGAACTCGAGGACAATATCGTCTGGCGGGTCGCCGAGCTGATGGATGTCGAACGCCACGACCGCGTCGAGGCACGCAGAAAGGCGGCGGCACAAGCGCCGGGCGCCATTGGAACGTCGAGCGACGAATAGACAGGATACCCATGCCATCCACGCCGAGGCCGAGACCAAAAATCCTGATCGTGCTGCATCAGGAGAGTTCGAGCCCCGGGCGCGTCGGCCACATGCTTATCGAAGAAGGCTTCGACCTCGATCTCCGCTGCCCGCCGCTCGGCGACGCCTTGCCGGAAACACTGGACGGTCATGCCGGAACCGTGGTGTTCGGCGGACCGATGAGCGCCAATGACCAGGACGACTTCGTCCGCCGCGAGACCGACTGGCTGAAAGTTCCGCTCAGGGAGAATCGGCCGTTGCTCGGCATCTGCCTGGGTGCGCAGATGCTGGTCAACCATCTTGGCGGCAAGGTCGAGGGTCATGGCGAGGGACTGGTCGAGATCGGCTGGTATCCGCTGAAAGCGACCGAGGACGGCAAGAAACTGATGCACTGGCCGGAGATGGTCTACCAGTTTCACCGCGAGGGCTTTTCGCTGCCGAAGGACGCGACGCTGCTGGCGACGGCCGAAACCTATCCCAACCAGGCCTTTCGTTATGGCGACAATGCCTGGGGCATCCAGTTCCATGGCGAATTGACCAGGGCGATGATGCAGCGCTGGGTCGTGCGCGGCGCGCACCGCTTCGAATTGCCCGGCGCGCAGCCCGGCCGCGACCATCTCGGCGGCCGGCTGATCTGGGACATGCATCTGAAGCGTTGGCTCGGGGAATTCCTGCAGACGATCTTCGGCAAGCCGGCGCTGTCCTGATCATAAACGCAAACTATTGATCTAATTTTGTATCGCCGTTTTTGGGGGACGAGGCGCTGTGGCTTCAGGTGTCCGGATTCGTGCCACCGAATCCAAGTCCCGCCACCGCCGGAGCCGACAATGCGCCAAGAGTTTCGTCAGCCCACCGGGCGGCAAGGTCTGCCTGCCGAAGCGGTGAACCGAGCGACAGCAGCCTGCCGTGGCATGCCGGTTCGACCGAAGCAGCAGTCGTTGATCTCGACGTCAGAGCGGCAGCCCGAGCTGCTTTCGCAGGCTCTTGTCGAATGCGGATGCGGGGACGAAACGGCGCAGGAACCTGACCTGGCGCGCCATTTTTCCCGCCGCATAGCGCCTCTTTGGAGCGGGATCTGTCGCAGCCGCCAATACGGTCTTGGCTACCACTTCGGGCGCATCGCCTTTTTCCATCGCCTTCCGCACGGCTACATTCATGCCAGCGCGCGCAGAATCATAGATACCAAGCAACTGGTCCGGCCTGGTGAGATTTTCTTCAAATGACGTACGGGTATAGGCGGGCTCGACCAGCACGACGCGAACTCCGAACGGGCGCAGTTCGTGGTCAAGCGATTCGGAATAGCCTTCAACGGCATGTTTGGTCGATGCATAAAGCGCGAAATAGGGAGCTGGGATGAACCCCTGCACCGAGCTCAAATTGACGATCCTGCCGTTTCCTTGGCGGCGCATTGTGGGCAACACCGCGTTGGTCACGCGGAAAACGCCGAAGACGTTCACGTCGAACAACGACTGAGCCTGGGCCATCGAGGACTCCTCCGCGCCGCCAAGCAGACCAATGCCGGCATTGTTGACGAGCAGATCAATACGCCCGGCCTCGGCCAGAACGTCATCGACCAGTTTCGCCACGGACGCGTCATCGGTCACGTCGCAGGTCAGCATGGTAATGCCGTCGGATCGTTCGGCGACCGCGCGACGGCTGGTTCCGAACACGCGAAAGCCGGCATTCTGCAGGGCTTTGGCCGTTGCGTGGCCGATGCCGGTGGATGCGCCCGTCACCAGGGCGACGCCAAGATTGGTCTTGTTCATGGAAATCACTTCTTTCTTTGTGCTGGATTACCGGCTGCAGGCGTGCGCACAAATGGAAATGTGGCGCACGCCCCGGCGATCCGATGAGGGCATTACTCGGCGATGGCCCCAGTTGTCGGGTTAGAGATCGACCCCACCTCGGTGACGGTAAGCTTGTCGCCGGAGCGCGACATCTCGAGGCTTTGGTCAGGTTCGCCCAATTTTCCCGGCACCGATATCGTGGCCGACTGCCCTTCGGCGAGGGTGGCCGAGAAGCGCACCGGAGCCCCGGCCTCACCATCCGCCATCGTTGCGATCACCCGATAGCCGTCATTGTCGTTGGTGTAGTAGAGGACGCCATGAAGGCCACCGATACGGATACTCTCCCCCGCCATGGCCGACAGCTCACCGGCATGCAGCGGAGACGCGGCCAGGCCAAATGCCACCACACCCCCGATTAGGTTGATCATCGCGAGGCTCCGTTTGGAGTGTGCCGCTCTCGGCCGGTCCGGGAGGGCAGGATGCGCCGATTGCGCGCGCTGATGCGTAAGGGCGAGAGGGGTTCCGACTTCATTTGCAACGGTGTTCATAGCGGGCTCCAATGTTGACAGCATTAACTTGCAGGCATTGACATAAGCTCGAAAGTAGGCAATGTCAACAAAGTTTCTGATGATAACTTTGTGAGCCAACATGCAAGAAGCCACCGATCGTCCCTACCACCACGGAAATCTGAGGCACGCGATCATCGAGACCGCCATGGCCATGCTGCACGAGGAAAAGGGCTGGCAGTTCACTCTGAGGGAAGTGGCGCGCCGTGCCGGCGTCAGCCATGCCGCTCCCTACAAGCACTTTCCGGATAAGGCCGCCCTGCTTGCCGAAATGGCGCTGCTGGGATTCGACAGGCTGCATGAGGCGATGTCGACGGCAAAGCCAAGAGGGGCAAATTCCTGGCGGGACGAATTTCTCGCCGTCGGCCGGGCCTATGTTCGGTTTGGAACGTCAAATCCGGGCCTCTACCGGCTCATGTTCAGCGCGGAGGCAGGCAAGGCAGCGGACGTGCATCTGAGCGAGAGGGCGCTCGCACCGCTTGGCGTGGTGATCGCATTGCTGGAGCGGGGCGAGGCCGAGGGCGTGCTGCGCAAGCGCGACGTGCGGGGTCGCGCGGCAGCCTGTTGGTCGCAAGTCCATGGCATCACCATGTTGATTATGGAAGGTTTGTTCCTGCCCGAAAAAGTCGGCCCAAATCCGCTGGACGCCGCCCTCCTCACGCTGCTCGAAGGGTTGGAGAACTGACTGGATTCCGGCGGGCCCGCGCCTGGATCAGTATGCCCTGGATCAGTTTCGACCGTTTAGTTGGCGCACCTTGCGCAGCTGCGGGAACAGCACCGCCCACAGCCCGGCGACAACGACTGCGCCGACGCCGCCGATCACCACCGCGGGCACGGTGCCGATCAATGCCGCCATGGTGCCGGCGCGGAATTCGCCGAGCTCGTTTGAGGCGCCGACGAAAACCTGATTGACCGCGTTGACGCGGCCGCGCAGCTTGTCCGGCGTCCACAGCTGGATCAGCGTCTCGCGGATATAGACGCTGAACATATCGGTGGCGCCGAGCAAGGCGAGCGCTGCGATCGACAGCCAGGTGATAGTGGAGAGGCCGAACAGCACGGTAAAGGCGCCGAACAGCGCGACGAAGCCGAGCATGACAACGCCGGCATGATTGCGGATCGGATGTCCGGCCAGCCAGATGGCAACGCAGATGGCGCCGATCCCCGGCGCCGAACGCAACATTCCCAAGCCCCATGGGCCGAGTTCGAGGATGTCGCGCGCATAGACCGGCAGCAGTGCCGTGGCGCCGGACAAAAGCACGGCGAACAGATCGAGCGAAATGGCGCCGAGCACGATCTTTTCGCTCCAGATATAGCCGAAGCCGGCAAACAGGGTCTGCATCGTCGGCCTGTCGGTCTCGCTGCGCTGGGCAGGCTTCGGGATGCTGAAGACCAGCACTGCGGCGACAAACATCAGAACGGCTGCGGTGCCGTATGCCGCTTGCGCCGAAAGCCCGTAGAGCAGGCCGCCGGCGACCGGTCCGACGATGGTCGCCGTCTGCCAGGCTGACGAATTCCAGGCGATCGCGTTGCCGAAATCCTCTGGCGGCACGAGGTTGGCGAACAGCGACGCTGCGGCCGGTCCGAAGAAGGCACGCGCGATGCCGAACATGGCGAGCACGCCGAAGATCAATCCCGGTCCGCTAAGGCCGCGCAGCGTCAGCAGCAGCAGCGCCAACGCGCAGATCGCCTCCAGCAGCACCATCAGCGCCATGATCAGCCGGCGGCCGAAACGGTCGGCGACCACCCCGGTGACCAGCACCAGCAGCAGCGAAGGCAGGAACTGGACGATGCCGACAAGGCCGAGGTCGAACGGATCGCGGGTCAGGTCGTACACCTGCCAGCCGACGGCGACGGATACGATCTGCGTGGCGAATGTGGCGAGGAAGCGCGCCGCCCAATAGCTCAGGAAGGGTTTGTGCCGGAAGGCGGCATAGCGCCGGTCGGGCGGTGTCTGTTCGGCTGTCATTTGTGAATGGCCCCGGCGAGAATGTGTATCGGCCGGCGGGGCTCTTCCACGAAGGGCGCTGGTCCGACCACAGCGCTTTTAGCGCAGTTCGGTGCGAGGCGCGCGCGAAAATCGGCTCTGGATCAAGGATTTTCGGGGCTACCATGCTAATTGCACAGCTCGGCGGAGGTGGAGAGGTTAATAGGCGCGCAGGTTGAGTTCCCCCGCGCGCCCCTCTGTCCCGCCGGACAGAGGGGGCGCTGTCCCGCCAATCTTCGAGGCTTCCGTTTGCCGGCTTCGAACGCGTCAGACCGTGGCCTTGGGCTTCCTGGTCTTCTTGACCGGCGCCGGCGGGGCGGCCTTGCGGCCAAGGCCGATCGCCTTCGCCAACTCCGAGCGCGAGGCCGCATAGGTTGGGGCGACCATCGGATAGTCGGCCGCCAAGCCCCATTTGGCGCGATAGGCATCCGGCGTCAGCCCGAAATGAACGCCGATATGGCGCTTCAGGGATTTGAACTTCTTGCCGTCTTCGAGGCAGATGATGTAATCCGGCGTCACCGATTTCTTGGGATTGACCGCGGGGACCAGCGGCGCTGCCACCGGAGCGGCGGGTTGTCCGAGCCCACCTATCGACGCGCTGACGCTGGCGATGAGATCGCCAAGGCCGGAAGCGGGCAAGCGGTTCTTCTCGACGTAAGCGGACACGATGTGAGCGGTCAGCTCGAGAAGGTCGATGTCCTTGCGGGCTTTGTTGCTGTCGTCGGTCAATCTATTCTCTCCGTTAGTGGGGTCGCAGAATTCCTAGTCGGCAAATCTGCGTAACGCAATGACGCCGCACCACGCCACACATTATTTGAATAACAATACTAACGGCCGCGCCAGATCAACAGGTCTGGCCCTAAACCCCCATAATATCAGACAATCAGGGATTTGTCGCGCCACAGTCGAAATCCACCTTCGAAGGCGCGTGTGTTGTCGCCGCGCCTGCAACCGGCAGGCAATTCGTCCAGTTTGTCGACATTGCCGCCGCCGATGACCACATAGTCAGGCTGCATGGCGGCGCGCAGCCGCTCGACTACGTCGAACACGTGTTTGCGCCATTTCTTCTTGCCGCGCTTTTCAAGGCCGCGTTCGCCGACATAATCCTCGAAACTGCCGCCCTTCTTGTAGGGAAGATGCGCGAGTTCCATCGGCTGGGCGACATTGTCGACAATCATCGCAGCGCCGAGCCCCGTCCCGAGGCCGAGGAACAGCATGCGCCCGCCCTCGTAGCTGCCGATGGCCTGCATCAGCGCGTCGTTGACCACCTTCACCGGCTTGCCGAACTGCGTTGCGAAGTCGCATCCGACCCAGCCCTTGCCGAGATTGGCAGGGTCGGTCAGCGGCTTGTTGTGGTGCACCGGGCCGGGATAACCCATCGAGATGACATCATAGGGCCAGCCATCGGCGAGCGTCTGCACGGCCGCGATCATCTGCTGCGGCGTCAGGCCGGGTCCGGAATCCGTTCTGCGCTCCTCGCCGCCGGCGCTGGTCAGGATCTTGACATGGGAGCCGCCGATATCGATCGCAAGCACGATCTTTTCGCTGTCCGGTGCCGGCTTCTTCGCTGCTTTGGCCATGGCGTCCCTCTCGAGTTCATTTCGCCGGATTGATCCAGCCGTTCGGCGGTCCAAATCCGGCCAAGGCATCGGCAGGGCCCCATGTCCCCGGCTCATAGAGCTGAGGCGGTGTGGTGTCGCCAAGCACCGGGCCAACGATCCGCCAGGCGAGCTCGCTGGCATCCTGGCGGGTGAACAACTGGCCGTTGCCGTTCATGGCATCGCCGATCAGCCGCTCATAGGGCGGCATGTCGCCCTTGCTGTCGTCGAGCGCGGTGAGTTCGACCTGCTCGCCGATCATGTCGTCACCGGCGGCCTTGCGCTGGGCGGCGATCGAGATCGCCACATGCGGGTCGATGCGGAAGCGCACGTAGTTGGCGTCGTCGGGCTTGATCGAGTCGAAGACATTAAGCGGCGGCCGCTTCAGCCGGACGATGACCTCGGTGGCGTGCACCGGCATTGATTTGCCGGCGCGGATGAAGAAGGGCACGTCCTGCCAGCGCCAGGTGTCGACGAAAAACCGCACCGCCGCAAAGGTCTCGACCGGCGAATTCGGCGCGACGCCCGGCTCGCGGAGATAGCCCTTGAATTGGCCGCGCACGACATCGTCCTTGGTCAGCGTCCGGATCGCCCGCAGCACCTGCACCTTCTCGTCGATCAGATCGTCGGCCGAGCGGCCAACGGGCGGCTCCATGGCAAGCAGCAGCAGGATGTTGAGCAGATGGTTCTCGATGACGTCGCGGATGCAGCCGACCTCGTCATAGAAGCGGCCGCGGCCTTCGACGCCGAAATCCTCGGCCATGGTGATCTGCACGCTCTCGACGAAATTGCGGTTCCAGATCGGCTCGAGAAAAGAATTGGCGAAGCGAAAATAGAGCAGGTTCTGGATCGCCTCCTTGCCGAGATAATGGTCGATGCGAAAGATCGACTGCTCTTCGAATACCAGGTGCAGGACCCGGTTCAGCCAGCGCGCCGACTGCAGATCGTGGCCGAAAGGCTTTTCCACCATCAGGCGCGCGCCCTGGGCCGCGCTCGACTGTTCCAGCCCCTGGATGACCGTCTCGAACATGGTCGGCGGCACCGCCAGATAATGCAGCGGGTGCTGTGCGGTTCCCAGCGCGCTTTTCAGCTTCTCGAAGGTCGCGGCGCTACGATAGTCGCCGCTGACATAACGAAGCAGCGACGCAAGTTTCGCGAAGATCTTTTCGTCGACCTTGCCGATGGCCTTGACGATGCCGTCGCGGGCGCGCGCCTGCAACTGCTTCACGTCCCAGGCGTCGAAAGCGACGCCGATCACCGGCTCGGTCAACGTTCCTTTGGCGACCATGGTGTAAAGTGCCGGGAATATCTTCTTGTGGGCGAGATCGCCGGTCGCCCCGAAAAGCACCAGCGTGTCGGACCGTTCCTGGTTCATGAGCGTGCCTTCCCTGTCACGAGCCGGTCTTCGGCTTTTCGACATGGCCGCCAAAGGCATAGCGTATGGCGGACAGCAGCTTGTCGGCGAACTCGGATTCGCCTTGCGAGGAGAAGCGGTCGAACAGGGCCGAGGACAGAACCGGCGCCGGCACGCCGGTGTCGATCGCCGCCTTCAAGGTCCAGCGGCCTTCGCCTGAATCCGAGACTCGTCCGCCGAACTGCGTCAGGTCCGAGTCGGCCTTCAACGCGCCGGCAGTGAGGTCGAGCAGCCAGGAGCCGATGACGCTGCCATGCCGCCAGACCTCGGCCACCTCTGCGATATCGATGTCGAACTGGTAGTATTGCGGGTTTTCCAATGGACTGGTTTCAGCGTCGGCCGTCCGCTGTCTCTTGCCCGCATTTGCCGACTTCAGGATGTTCATGCCCTCGGCATAGGCGGCCATGACGCCGTACTCGATGCCGTTGTGGACCATCTTGACGAAATGGCCGGCGCCGCTCGGTCCGCAGTGGAGATAGCCGAAGGGGGCCGTTCCTGCATCCTTGCCGGGGGCGGGCCCTCCGGCGTCGGCGCCCGGCGCCAGCGTGGCGAAGACCGGGTCGAGATGCTGGACCGCGCTGTCGGGGCCGCCGATCATCAGGCAATAGCCGCGTTCGAGGCCCCAGACGCCGCCGCTGGTGCCGACATCGACGTAGTTCAAGCCTTTCAATGCCAGGCGCGCTGCGTGGTCGACAGCCTCGTGATAATAGGAATTGCCGCCGTCGATGATGATGTCGCCCTGCTCCATCAGGTCGGCCACCTGGTCGACGATCCGGCTGGTGATCGCCGCCGGCAGCATCAGCCAGGCGCTACGCGGCTTGGTCAGCTTGCCGACGAACTCCTCCATCGAAGCCGCTCCGATCGCGCCAGCTGTCACAAGGGCGGCGACGCTGGCCGGGTTGATGTCATAGACCACGCATTCGTGGCCAGCGCGCAGCAGGCGCCGCACCATGTTGGCGCCCATCCTGCCCAGTCCCATCATTCCGATCTGCATGTTTCTCGTCCTGGTTCTTGAGGGATAGAAGATCTACTGGCTCATATTTGAACATGATCTTTTCCGAAAACCGGTTCCCACTTTTCGGGATCATGTTCGTCCAGCTTGTCGATACCGATGGAAAAGTCGACCTTCTCCCAACAGCCGGCATCGGACCAGAAAAAAGTAAAGACGATCGTATTGCCCGACGGTACATCGGCAACGGGCAGGTCCGTGAGATGGATGCCGAAGGCATTCTCGGTCGTCTCGGCGTCATGGACGGTCGCCCAATTGTCGCTGCTCCAATGCACCACCGCCCGGGCCAGCAGTTCGACGCGCAGCAGCTTGCCGGCGGGCATAGTGCGGACCTTGTGGTTGAAGCGCCATGTCCGTCGCGGCGCCACGGTCCTGTCCTCAATGTAGCGCTTCACGCCTTGCGGCGGTATGTCGAAGACCGCGCCGTCGCTGAGCGAACGCAGCAGCTTGATGTGCTCCGAATGCGCCCAGACCAGCGGCATGGCGCTGCCCGATGGTCCGCCGTGCCGCAGTTCGCGTTCCGGCATGTCGGGACCATCCCAGACCTGCTCCGGCAGCAGGCCGCCAGCCCCGGCCGAGCCTTCAAACGTCTTCAGCAGGCTCGCCGCCTTGTCCTTGCGGCCGGCCGCCAGTTCGTAATGGGCGCGCTCGCCGACCAGCAGCGGCCAGGGTCGGCCCTGGCCGGTCCCGTCGAACGGCGCGCCGTCGGCATGTTCGCCATAGCCGTCGCCGATATAGCGATACCAGACGGGCCCCTGCGGCAGGTCGCAGCGCAGCCGTGCATCGATGACCTTGACGGTGTCGACGATGCGCGGATCGCCGGCGGCCCTGAGGCCGAAGCGGACTAGGGCCAGCGCATCCGGGCTGA
The DNA here is from genome assembly GCF_004792125.1 of Mesorhizobium sp. M5C.F.Ca.ET.164.01.1.1. Taxonomy (NCBI): domain Bacteria; kingdom Pseudomonadati; phylum Pseudomonadota; class Alphaproteobacteria; order Hyphomicrobiales; family Phyllobacteriaceae; genus Mesorhizobium; species Mesorhizobium sp. M5C.F.Ca.ET.164.01.1.1. The sequence continues at coordinate 1,172,981 of NZ_SRTG01000001.1, forward strand.
CGATCGCCTCGGCCGGCCGGTCGGTATCGCCGGGCGGCCGGTTCTTGATCGGCACATAGCCGTCTTTCGGCGACGCCGCACCGGCGGTGTCGGGCGGCGCGATGCGAACGTAGTAGCCCGCGACGCCGACCTCTTCCCCGAGTGGAGTGCCGGTGACATAGGTCCAGCGCTCGATCTGGTCGTTCCAGACGTCGGCGGTTTCACGCAAATAGTTTGCCGGCTCTTCTTTGCCGCAAACGTCGAACATGTCCGCCGCGGCGAGCAGTGCTGCGATCTCGACGGCGAGCGTGAACGGACTGTAGCCGGCATCCTCTTCCCAGCGGTCTTCGCCGGTGACGGGACCGTTGCGCACGACATAGGAAGCGGCGCGCTCGATCATCGGCATGAAGGAGAGCAACGCGGCGTCTGCCAGGTGCCTTGCGCGGCGGAGCGCGTCGGCGAGCAGCAATGGAAAGGCGCATTCGTCCATCTGGATGCCGGGCCAATAGGCTGATCCGTCGAGCCAGGCGTTCTGCGGCCAATGCCCATCCGGCTGCTGGATAGAGCGGAGATAGGCGAGGATCGCAAGCGCTTGCGCCGGATCGCCGGCGGCCAGGAAGCCGCCCGCGGTTTCGACCAGATCGCGCGGCCAGACCAGATGATAGCCGCCGAGATCGTCGTCGCCCATGCTGAAGCCCCATGGGATCGACAGGCTGGCGACGGCTGCTCCGTCGGATGACCGGTGCGTCGCCAGAACCGCTGTGCTGACGCGATAGGTGTTGATCCCTGCTACATGCCGGTCCAGCGGCAGCAAGCTAGCCTGCCAATCCCGCCATTTCTTGACATAGGATTTGGCTGCGGGCTCAAAACCCCGCTTCAGGCTGGCCGAGGCATTTTCCGCCGCCTCTTGCGGCGTCGTTCCGAAACCCAGGGCCAGCAAGGCCTTTGGGTTCACAGCCGAAAAGCCGATCTCTCCGGTCAGCGCGACATTGCCGCCTTCGGCCCTGCGGCAGGCCGGGTCGAGCCGGCCGTCACGACGCAGTTGCTGCCAGCCGTCGGAGACACCGACATAGCCGGCCGAGCATGCTCCCCAGGGCAGCGACGAGGCGAGCGCCAGGCAGACGCGACGCCCGGTCGCAAAAGGGACGGGCTTTCCCTCGTAGTCGCCGACCCAGGCGGTGTTGCCCATGCCGGCGTTGACGAGGTGCGGTGCCAGCAGTGCGTAGACGCGGTGGTCGGCAACCGGGCCTCTCAGCAGCGTGAAGCTGATTTCCTGCAGCAAAACGGGACGTTCCGTATCCGTGATGATACGCTTTTCGATCCGGTAGGTGCCGTCGGCGGCGGTGTTGACCAGCCTGTAGGCGGGCGCTCCATCCTCGAACGGCTCGACGCTGTGCACGGCATCGCGCTTTTCTTCCGAGAAATAGCCGCCGGGGCCGGTGACGACCAGTCCCATGTCGCGGGTGCAGGCGCTGTCGAGGCTGGGATAATAGACCTCGTTGAGAATGCCGTGGCTGATCGTGAACCAGATAGGGCAGGCCGGAGAAAGCGCGGTTCCGACGCCGCTCTTGGCGCTTGACGTCCAGCGCGCCGGAATTCCGGGTGCGCCCAGCGCATCAGTCGGCGTCGCTGCCATCTCGATTTCGATCTCCTGCCCCACCCCTAGACCAGGAGCCGAAGCCTATTCAATCATTGCACCGCAAGTTGATCGTCAAACCGTCACCGATCGCTGTTGACAAGTGCGCCCATCTAAATTTGTCTGACAAAATTGAACGAGGGTCGTCATAACAGCCACCAGCAGCCAACAACGATCAGCAATCCATGGGAGGATAACACATGAAGAAGATACTCGTCTTGAGTGCCCTTGCGGCGATGCTCGCGTCAGGCAACGCGCTTGCCGACACCAGCGACAAGAAGATCGCCTTTTCCAACAATTATGCCGGTAATTCGTGGCGACAGGCGATGCTCAACAGCTATGCTATCGTCACCAAGAAGGCGGTCGCCGACGGGGTGGTGGCAGCCGCGGACATCTTCACGACGGCCGACAAGGAAGTGCCGACCCAGGCGGCCCAGGTGCAGAACCTGATCCTGCAAGGCTATGACGCCATCGTCATCAACGCCGCCTCGCCGGACGCGCTCAACGGCGCCATCAAGCAGGCCTGCGATGCCGGCATCGTCGTCGTCTCCTTTGACGGCATCGTTACCGAGCCCTGCGCTTATCGCGTGGTCGTCGACTTCAAGGACATGGGCAGGCAGGAAGTCGAGCAGATGGCCAAGTTCCATCCTGAGGGCGGCAATCTGCTGGAAATCCGCGGCCTTGCCGGCACGTCGATCGACGACGCCATCCATGCCGGGATTCTGGAAGGCGTCGCCGCTCATCCCAAGTTCAAGATCGTCGGTTCGGTGACCGGCGACTGGGATCAGACCACAGCACAGAAGGCTGTCGCGACAATCCTGCCGTCGCTGCCGGAAATCGTCGGCGTCGTCGATCAGGGCGGCGACGGCTATGGCGCGGCACAAGCCTTTGCCGCCGCCGGCAAACCGCGCCCGACCATCATCATGGGCAATCGGCAGGATGAGCTGCAATGGTGGAAGGAACAGAAGGACAAGGACGGCTACCAGACCTGGTCGGCATCCATTGCGCCAGGCGTATCGTCGCTGGCCTTCTGGGTGGCGCAGCAGGTGCTCGACGGCCGCACGGATGTGCCACATGATCTCTTGGTGCCATACCTCGCCTTCACCCAGGATACTTTCGAGGCGGAGTTGCCGAACATCCCCAAGGGTGGTGTCGCCAGTCACGAATACACGCAGGAGGACGCCATCGCGGCCATCAAAGCCAACATCAAGTGAGCGTGGCACGTTGCCAGCTGCATCGCCAACCGGATGTCGCTAGGGATGCCTAGAGGTAACGCAGACATCGTCAGCCTGGACGGCGCCGAAAAACATTTCGGCGCCGCCAATATCGACATCATCAGACTGGACGGCACCGAAAAACGTTTCGGCGCCGTCAGAGCGCTCGCCGGCGTCGATTTCCACGTTGGCGCCGGCGAGTGCGTCGGCCTCGTCGGCCATAATGGCGCTGGAAAGTCGACGCTCATGCATATGGTGGCGGGCACGCTCGTGCCCGACAGCGGGCGGATCGCGGTGCGCGGCCATGTCGAGGACAATTATTCGGTGCCGCGCGCGCAACAGCTCGGCATACGCTGCGTGTTCCAGGAGCTGTCGCTGTGCCCGAATCTCAGCGTCGCCGAGAACACGCGCATTAACCACACGACGCTGCGCGGGCTCGGTTGGCGGCGCAAGGCGGCCGATCTGATCGCAGCCAAGCTCGACGAGATATTCCCGGGCCACAGCATCTCCGCCTCCGACATCGCCAGCGACCTTTCCATCGGCAGGCGGCAGATGGTCGAGGTGGCGCGTGCCTTCACGGTGACGCAGGATCCGCTCGAGCTGGTCATCCTCGACGAGCCGACGTCCTCGCTCGACGCGCATACGGCCGGCCAGTTGCTGGCCTTCGTCCGGCGCTTTGTCGCCGCGGGTAAGAGCTGCATCCTGATCTCGCATGTTCTGGGCGAGGTGCTCGGGAACGCCGACCGCATCGTGGTAATGCGCGACGGCAAGGTCGTTGCGTCGGATGCGGCGAAAGCTTTCGATCGCGACAGGCTGGTGACGACCATGGGTGGAGCGGAAGCGCGTGAGAAGATCGCCGCCAAAATCGCGACCCAGAAGCCGGAGACCGGCCCGTTGCGGGTCCGAGCCCGCCCGGCGCGGCAAGAGGACGGCAACGAACTTGTGGCGCATGCGGGCGAGATTATTGGCCTTGCCGGGCTTGCCGGCCATGGACAAACCGACCTGCTGCTGGCGATCTTCGCCGCCGCGGCGCGCGCCAAAACCGGCATCGAGGTCACCGCGCCGGTGGCGCTGGTGGCCGGCGACCGCCAGTCTGACGGGATTTTTCCGCAATGGTCGATCGCGCAAAACATCGGCATCCGCTCGCTGGCGCGATTGCGCAATGGTCTGCTGATCTCGCCGCAACGCGAAGCCGAGCTCGCCGACTTCTGGCGCGGGAAAATCGGCATCCGCACGCCCGACATGAACAACAACATCTTCTCGCTGTCCGGCGGCAACCAGCAGAAGGCCCTGTTTGCCCGGGCGCTCGGTTCCGATGCGAAGATCGTGCTGATGGACGACCCGATGCGCGGCGTCGATATCGGCACCAAGCTCGAAGTCTACGACCTCGTGCGCGAAGAGGCTGGCCGCGGCCGCACCTTCCTCTGGTACACCACGGAAACCGAAGAGCTCGACAATTGCCACAACGTCTATGTCTTCAAGAACGGCCGGATCGTCGCTAATCTTACGCGCGACGAGCTGACGGAGGAAAAGATCATACAGTCCTCGTTCGGCGACGCGGCCTGAGATGACGGCAGCACCCGTCGAGACCGGCCTCAAAGGTTCCTCCGAGCGCGGCAGGCTGGCGCGGGCGCGCTTGTTGCGCGGGCTGCTGCCGGCATTGTCGCTCGTGCTGGTGCTGCTGGCGATCGCCTGGCTCAATCCGCGCGCCATCAGCTATTTCGGCTTCAGCCTGATGCTCAATTTGGCGATCCCGATCGCCTTGGCGACGATCGCGCAGATGTTCGTCATTGCCGGCAACGAGCTGGACCTGTCGATCGGCACCTTCGTCGGTTTCGTCGGCTGCGTCACGGCGACTTGGCTGAAGGACGCGCCGCTGGTCGGCGTCTTGATCCTGCTCGGATCAATCGGCGTCTATGCACTGCTCGGCGCGCTGATCTATCTGCGCAATTTGCCTTCAATCGTCGTGACGCTCGGCATGAGCTTTGTCTGGCAGGGTCTGGCCATCCTCATCCTGCCGAAGCCCGGCGGCAAAGCGCCGGACTGGCTGCTGTCGCTCATGGCCTTCAAGCCGCCTCTCATCCCCTTTCCGATCATTGCGGCGCTGCTGATCGCGGCGGTCGTCCATTTCGGGCTGATGCGCACCTCCTATGGCGTGATCCTGCGCGGATCGGGCGGCAATGCCGCCGCACTCGAACGCGCCGGCTGGTCGCTGCTCAAGACCAAGGTCGTGCTGTTCGCACTGGCTGGCCTGTTCGGGGTGCTGTCCGGCATGGCCCTGATCGGCATCACCACCTCGGCCGACGCCAATATCGGCAATGGCTACACGCTGCTTGCGATCGCCGGCGTCATCCTCGGCGGCGGCGAATTCGTCGGCGGCCGAGTGTCGCCGATCGGTGCGGTGATTGGCGCGCTGACGCTGGCACTCGCCGCCTCGCCGCTGCTGACCTTCATGCACATCCCGCCCGATTGGCAGGTTGCCGCCAATGGCGCCATCCTCATCATCGTGCTGGCGGCCCGGGTGCTGATCAGCCGCAGGGAGAGATGAGCGATGGCATCGTTGCGATTGCTGCTCGCCAAACCCTGGATCTGGTCCTTCGTCGGCGCGCTGCTGGTGTGGTTGGCGACGATCACATTCACCGGCGGATATGGCGGCGGCGGCATGATCACGGCGGCACTTTCTCTGGCCGTCTTCACCGTCATCGTCGGTGTCGGCCAGATGTTCGTCATCACGCTCGGACCAGGCAATGTCGACCTGTCGCTGCCGGCCAATATCGGCCTCGCCAGCGCCGTCGCCATGAAGGTGATGGACGGGAATGATGCGATGATCGCTGTCGGGCTGCTGGCGGCGGTAGCCTGCGGCATGGCCGTCGGCGCCGCCAATTATCTCTTGATCTGGGCGCTGCGCATTCCGCCGATCATCGCCACATTGTCGGCGAGCTTCATCATCCAGTCGATCGACATCAGCTATGGCCGCGGTTTGCAGATCAAGCCGCCGCCGGGCTTTGCCAATTTCACCAACTGGCAGATTCTTGGCATTCCGGTGCTGGCGATTCTCACCGTGCTGTTCACCATCGGCGCTGCGATCGCGCTGCAGCGCATGATCTATGGCCGTTCTGTGCTGGCGATCGGCCAGAACATCCGCGCCGCATGGCTGGCCGGCGTCAATGTCGGCCGCATCCGCTTCCTCACCTACACGCTGTCGGGCGCGCTCGGCGGCCTCGACGGCGCGTTGCTCGCCGGCTATTTCCGCGGCGCCAATGTCGATATCGGCAACGAGTACCTGCTGGCCTCGATCGCCGTCGTCGTCATCGGCGGCACGTCGGTGGCGGGTGGCAAGGCCAACGTGCCGGGTGTCTGGGGCGCGGCCCTGTTCCTGGTGCTGCTCTTGACCATGCTCAACACGTTCGGCGTTAGCGCCGGCGTCCGTCTGCTGCTGACCGGACTGATCATCGTCGGCGTCATAGCCGCCGCCGGCGGCCAGAAGGCGCTGCGCTGAAGTAGCGTCAGTGTCAGCCGGTCCTGAGAGCCTGCCGGAAAACGTCGGGTTCCCTTCCGGGCATCGGCCCTGTAAATCCCGTCGCGTTGTCGGTCGACATCATTGCGAGAGGTTTGCGTGTCCAATTTCGTGAGCGTTACAAGGGACGGCGGCGTCGCCGTCGTGACCATCGACAATCCGCCGGTCAACGCGCTGAGCTTCCATGTTCGCGAGCCGCTGATGCAGGCGCTTGTCTCTTTGCGCGACGGGCCTGATGTCGCGGCCATCGTTATCGCCTGCGCCGGGCGGACCTTCGTCGCCGGCGCCGACATCACCGAGTTCGGCAAGCCGGTGCAGCAGCCGGATCTGCGCGCCATCATTGCCGAGCTGGAAGCCATCGCCAAGCCGACGGTCGCCGCCATCCACGGCACGGCGCTCGGCGGCGGACTGGAACTGGCGCTCGGCTGCCATTTCCGCATTGCCGACGCTGGGGCCAGGCTGGGCCTGCCGGAAGTCAAGCTCGGTCTGCTGCCGGGAGGCGGCGGCACGGTTCGGCTGCCATGCCTCGTCGGGCCGCTCAAGGCGCTCAGCATGATCGTTTCGGGAACGCCGATCGGCGCGGCCGAGGCGCTTGCCGCCGGCCTGATCGACGCCGTCTTCGACGGCGCCCTGACCGCGCAGGCGGTTCGTTTCGCTAGCGAAATGGCTGGCAAGGGTGGACCGTTCACGCCGGTGCGCGAACGGGATGGCCGTCTCGACCGGGCCGAATTGCCTGCATTCGACAGGCAAGCGGCGGAACTCGCCCAAAAGGCGCGCGGCCTCGAAGCACCGATCGCCTGCACTCAGTCGGTTCGCAACGCCATCGCCCTGCCGTTCGAAGAAGCGCTGGCGGCGGAACGCGAACTGTTCGTCAAGCTCGTTGCAGGCGACCAGTCGCGCGCCCAGCGTCATCTGTTCTTCGCCGAGCGGGAGGCGGCGAAGGTAGCCGGCAAGGATATCGTCAGGCGCAAGATCGCGCGGGTCGGCGTCATCGGCGCCGGCACCATGGGCGGCGGCATTGCCATGACGTTCGCCAATGGCGGTTTCTCCGTCACCGTGCTGGAGGCGACGCAGGAAGCGCTGCAACGCGGGCTGGCGATGATCGACAAGAACTACGCCGTGTCGGTCAGCCGCGGCTCGCTCAGCGAAGAGGTCAAACAGCAGCGGCTCGCCCTGTTCAAGGGTTCTATCGACTATGCCGACCTCGTCGATTGCGACCTGATCGTCGAGGCGGTGTTCGAGGAGATGGCGATCAAGAAGGATGTGTTCGGCAGGCTCGACGCGGTGGCCAAACCAGGCGCGATCCTGGCCACCAACACCTCCTATCTCGACGTCAACGAAATCGCAGCCTCGACCTCGCGCCCGCAGGATGTCGTCGGCATGCATTTCTTTTCGCCGGCCAACGTCATGAAGCTGTTGGAAATCGTGCGCGCCGAGAAGACCGCGCCCGATGTGCTGGCGACAATCGTCGAACTGGCGCGACGGATCGGCAAGGTGCCGGTCGTGGTCGGCGTCTGTCATGGCTTCGTCGGCAACCGCATGTTGGCCGCGCGGGGCACGGAATCCGAGGCGCTTTTGCTGGAAGGTGCAACGCCACAGCAGATCGACCGGGTGTTCACCGATTTCGGCTGGCCGATGGGGCCGTTCCAGATGGGTGATCTCGCCGGCCTCGACATAGGCTGGCGCAACCGCAAGGCACGCGGCCAGACGGCAATGATCGCCGACACGCTGTGCGGACAGGGGCATTTCGGCCAAAAAACCGGCAGAGGCTTTTATCTCTACGAGAACGGCTCGCGTACGCCGGCTCCCAATCCCGAGGTCGAAGCGCTAATCCGCGACAAGGCTGCCGAGAAGGGCATCGCGCCGCGCGCGATCAGCGCTGACGAGATCATCGAGCGGACGCTCTATCCGATGATCAATGAGGGGGCGAAGATCCTCGAGGAAGGGATAGCTGCCCGCGCCTCCGATATCGATGTCGTCTGGGTAAACGGCTACGGCTTTCCGGTGGGCAAGGGCGGGCCGATGTTCTGGGCGGGCCTCGAAGGACTCGACAAGATCATCGGACGGCTGGACCACTGGCACGAGCGGACCGGCAAGGATTTTTTTAAGCCGGCGCCGCTGCTCAGACAGATGGCTGAAACCGGCGCCTGGGAAGGCGTCGCCAGCTAAACTGAGCGAGGCCATTTTAGAAAATCGTGGACTACCGAATCCGGGCGTCCATGATCTCGACAAAACGCGCGAAAAGACCAGCCTGCGATTTGATCTTGAGCTTGCGATAGATGTTGCGGCGGTGGACCTTTACGGTTCCCGGTACGATGCGCATCGCCCTGGCTATCGATTCCGTCGAATGCCCCTGAAGCACCAGATCGACGACATGCTTTTCGCGCGGTGTGAGCGAAAGGCTCTTCCAGATATGAGCACGTTCGAACTCGTTGACCGGCGCAATCGCCTCGTCCTGCTTCGTCTCTGCCGGTTCGTCGGCCGGAAGGGCCGGCCAGCGCAGCCTTGCGAAACCGATCACCGCCGGAGCCATGTCGCGCAGCAATCTGGCATCGGCGGTTCCGAAGGGTCCCGAAGCATGCAGTCGCATCAGCGAGACCACCAGCGCGTCCTTTCCCGGCAGCGGCACGAAGAAGCCGACCTCTTCGGCCAGCTTGGTCTGGCTATAGTAGGAGCGGTAATATTCGCTGGCATAGAAGCGGTCCGGCGCCAGCTCGCGCATGCGCCAAAAACCTTCCTTGCGCTCGACCGCCGCGTGGTGGAACGGGTCGAGCAGATAAGGCCCCTCCTGATAGAGCGCGACGAAGACGTGGCTTTCGGCTGGCGAGAACGTCTCGAACAGCAGCGGCGGGCGCGAGGCGCCGCGATACCCGAAGACCACACAGTGATCGAAGCTGACATGCTGCCGGAGCCAGGTGACCATCGCCTTGCCGAAAAGCTCGCCGCTCGTCTCCCGTGTCGCAGCGATGAGCGCAGCGAGCTGATTGTATTCGTCGCCGCGCGATCCGCTCAATTTATACCCCTTTAAACGAGAAAATAGACCGAATATACCACCTGCGAGGTATATACTAGTCACCGTTGGCTCTGATAGCGTCGTGAAAATCGCCTTCGCTGGAGCCCGCAGCTTTGACCGCAGTGCCAGATATCGAATTTCGCGGGGTCACCAAACGCTACGGCAGCGTGACTGCGGTCAGCGGCATCGATCTTGCCATCCCGCCGTCTGCCTTTGTCGCTCTGCTCGGGCCGTCCGGCTGCGGCAAGACAACGTGCCTGCGCATGATCGGCGGCTTCGAACAGCCAAGCGAAGGTGCAGTCTTCATCCGTGGCAGCAACATGGCCGGCACGCCGCCGTACCGGCGGCCGGTCAACATGGTGTTCCAGCAATATGCGCTGTTCCCGCATCTGGATGTCGAGGACAACATCGCCTACGGGCTGCGCCAGGCAAGGCCGCGGCTGTCGTCGCGGGAGATCGGCCTGAGGGCAGGCGAGGCGCTCGCCATGGTGCGGCTTGCCGGCTACGGCCGCCGCAAGATCCACGAGCTTTCCGGCGGCCAGCAGCAGCGTGTCGCCCTGGCGCGCGCGCTGGTCAACAAGCCGGCGGTGCTGCTACTCGACGAGCCCCTGGCGGCGCTCGACAAGAAGCTGCGCACCGACATGCAGATAGAGTTGCAGAACCTGCAGCGCGAGATCGGCATCACCTTCGTCCTTGTCACGCACGACCAGGAAGAAGCCCTGTCGATGAGCGATTTCGTCTGCGTCATGAATGGCGGGCGCATCGTCCAGCTCGGACAGCCCAGCGAAATCTATGACGAGCCCGCCGACCTGTTTGTCGCCGACTTCGTCGGCAAGACCAATCTCTTGAGCGGCAAGGTCGCCGGGCATTCGGGCAACCTCGTCGAGGTGGCGCTTGCCGACGGCACTGTCATTGCCGCGCGCAAGCGGACTTCGCTGCGGCAGGACGAAGCCGTTGCGGTCAGCCTGCGTCCCGAATCTCTAAGCCTCGGCGCGCCGGGAAGCGGCCGGCTGAACGGCATTGTCCGCAACCGGATCTTTCTGGGCTCGACCGCGGAATATGCAATCGAGGTCGGGGGTATCGGAACGCTGCTCGCCAAGGCCGATCACCTGATCGGCAGTAAAAATCTCTTCAAGCCGGGTGAACCCGTCGCCATCGGCTTTACAGCCGGAACGCCGCTCGCGTTTCCGGACCCCAAGAACAACGGGACCAACCAGAGGGAAAACAAACATGCCGAAATCATATCGTGACGGACTGCCGATAAGCCCTGAAAAATTCGTCGATCAGTTGATGCGCCTCAAGCGCGGTTCCATCGGCCGCCGCGACTTCCTTGGCCTCACCGGTCTTGGCATCGCAACGGCGGTGATGGCCCGCGAGCTCGGCATTATGCCCTCGCCGGCTTTCGCCCAGGAGGGTCTCGGCGACCGCATGTCGATCGCCACCTGGCCCAATTACCACGACCCGGCGACGTTCGAGAATTTCAAGGCCGATACGGGCGTCGCCGTCGAGGTCAATGTGTTCGGGTCAAACGAGGAGATGCTGGCCAAGCTCCAGGCCGGCGCTTCTGGCTGGAGCCTTTTCGTGCCGACCAACTACACGATCTCCACCTATAAGAAGCTCGACATCATCGAAGCGCTCGACATGGCCAAGCTCGCCAATTTCGACGGCTCGCAACAAGACCCGCGCTTCACCGGGGAAGGCACGATCGACGGCGTTACCTACGCTGTGCCGAAGAACTGGGGCACCACCGGCTTTGCAGTCAACACCAAGAAGCTGACCAAGCCGATGACGAGCTGGAAGGAATTCTGGGACACGGCGATGGCGGAGGGTGACGGCCGGACCATGGTTCATGATTACCAGCTCACCACGATCGGCAATGCGCTGAAATATTTCGGGTTCTCGTTCAACTCGCTGAAGCAGGACGAACTCGCCAAGGCGGAGGAATTGCTGCTGAAGGTTAAGCCGCATCTGTTCGCGGTTTCCAGCGATTATCAGCCGTCGATGCGTGCCGGCGACGCCTGGATGACGATGTGCTGGACCAATGACGGGGCGCAGCTTCACCGCGACATTCCCGAGATCGCCTATGTGCTTGGCAAGGAGGGCGGCGAGATCTGGACCGACTTCTACGCCATTCCGAAAGATGCGCCCAACAAGCCCGCCGGCTATGCCCTGCTCAACTACCTGATGGACCCGAAAGTAGCGGTCAAGGAGCACCTGGCCAACGGTGCGCCTTCCACCGATGCGCGGGTCAATGCGCTGCTGCCCAAGGAGGTGCTGGACAATCCGATCCTCTACCCGGCGGCGGAACTGCTGAAGCCGCTGGAATTCGGTGCTGCCGCGACGCTGACCGATCCGGGCCGGGCCGAACTGATGGCCCGCTTCAAGTCGGCTTGAACCGGGCGGGCCATAGGTCCGATGCAGGCAACTCACCCGGCGGGCAGATGTCCGCCGGCAGCGGGGCGGTTTTTCAATGCGCAGCAATGTCCTTCGTCACAATCTGCTGACCGCTCTGCTGCTCGGTCCAGCAACCGCATGGCTGGTGGTGTTTCTGGTCTTGCCGTTCGTCGCGATCGCCGTTTTCAGCGTTGGCGAGCGGGCGCCGGAAGGCGGCTATCAGGCCGCTTTCATCTTGACGCAATATGTCAATCTTCCGGCGCGGGCGACCGCCTTCTGGAACACAATGGTGCTGGCGCCGGCGGGTGCCTTGGCCTGTCTCCTCGTCGCCTATCCGGTCGCCTATTACCTCTCCTTGCGCGCGCCGGAGCGGTGGCGGCTGATCCTGCTTGCGCTCGTCGTTATCCCGTTCTGGACCAGCCTACTGATGCGGACCTATGCCTGGATGTATGTGTTGGGCGGGCGCGGCATCCCGGCATTGCTGGCCTATGTCGGGTTCGAAGATGTGCGGCTGATCAACACACCGGGCGCGGTGCTGCTCGGCATCGTCTATGGCTATCTGCCGCTGATGATCCTGCCGATCTATGTCAGCCTCGAGCGGCTCGATCGCCGGCTGCTGGAAGCTTCCGCCGATCTCGGCGCAACCCCCATCTCGACATTCCTTGGCGTGACGCTGCGGCTGTCGCTGCCGGGTGTGATGACCGGCTTCTCGCTGGTCATGATCCTGCTGCTCGGCGAATATCTGATCCCGACGCTGCTCGGCGGCGGCAAGGTCTTCTTCATCGGCAACGCGCTGGTCGACCTGTTCCTGCAATCGCGCAACTGGCCGTTCGGATCGGCGATCGCGATCACGCTGGTTCTGGTATCGGTGGTGGTGCTGCTTGCCGCCAACCGCATTTCGACCCGGCTTTCGGGTGCCCGCCGGGTGGACCTGATCTGATGCGCGCCTTCGTCGTTGCGGTCTTTGCCTTCCTATACCTGCCGATCGCGCTGGTGGTGCTGTTCTCCTTCAATGCCGGCCGCCACGCCAGCGAGCTCACCGGTTTTTCGGTGCAATGGTACGGCAAGGCGCTGTCAAACCCGTTCCTGGTCGAAGCGCTGAAGAACAGCCTGTTCATCGCCACCACCAGCGCCTTGCTCGCGGCGCTGTGCGGCACGGCGGCGGCGCTTGGCCTGGCGCGTGTCGGCGTGCGGACACGCGCCGTCTTCGATGCGCTTTTGGGTGCTGCGATCGTCGTTCCGGGCGTCGTCATCGGCATCTCGACGCTGGTCGCGCTCGTCCAGCTATTTGGGGTCGTCAATCCGTTTCTCGCGTCGCTGTGGCCGAACGACCAGCCGCCACGACTGGCGCTCGGCTACGGGTCGATCATTGCTGCGCACGGCCTGTTTTCCATGGCGCTGGTGGCGATGATCGTCGGCACACGCCTCGGCAGCCTCGACCGCAATCTGGTCGAGGCTTCGAGTGATCTTTACGCCACCCCGCTGACGACCTTCCGCAGCATCGTGTTGCCGCAGATCATGCCGGCGGTAATCGCCGGCTTCCTGCTCGCTTTCACATTCTCCTTCGACGATTTCATCGTCGCCTTCTTCGTCGCCGGCGCACAGACGACATTGCCGATCTATGTCTTTGCCTCGATCCGGCGCGGGGTCACTCCGGAAATCAACGCCATCGCGACGATCGTGCTCGTCGCCTCGGTGCTGCTTGTGGTGCTTGCCCAATGGCAACTGCGCCAACGCAAACCATCAAACTGAAAGTCGTATCATGATTCTGAAAGGTCGCATCGCCGTGGTCACAGGCGCCGGGTCGGGCATCGGGCGCGCCGGTGCCATGATCATCGCCAGGGAAGGCGCGGTGGTGGTGATCGCCGACAGGGATCAGGCTGCCGGCGAAGCCACGGCTTTCGACATCCGTGCCGCCGGCGGCCGGGCCGAGGCGATCGCCACGGATGTCGGCGAGGACGCGGCGGTCGAGCAGCTCATCGCTGGGACCCTGGGCAAACATGGCCGGATCGACATCCTGCACAATCACGCCGGAGTCCAGGTCGGCGGTACGCTGACCGAAGTCGGCGTCGACGGCATGGATGCCTCGTGGCGGATCAATGTGCGGGCGCAGTTCCTCGCTGCCAGGCTCGTCATGCCGTCGATGATCGAACAGGGCGGCGGTGTCATCCTGAATACCGCCTCGAATTCAGGTGTGTTCTACGACCGCGAGATGATCGCCTACGCAACCTCAAAACATGCCGTGGTGGCGATGACTCGGCAGATGTCGCTCGACTATGCCACGCACAATGTCCGCGTCAACGCACTCTGTCCGGGCTGGGTCGATACGCCCTTCAACGAGCCCTTCATCGCCCAGATGGGCGGGCGGGATGCGATCGAACGTTATGTCCACACCAAGATTCCCATGCAGCGCTGGGCCAGCGCCGAAGAAATAGCCGAAGCCATCCTGTTCCTCGTCTCCGATCGTTCGTCCTTCATGACCGGCCAGGCTTTGGTGATTGACGGCGGCGAGAGCATTGGCTGACCGCAGCCGTTCATACTCATACGTGCTTGCGGCCGCCGGCTTCGCGGAACCAGCTGTCGGGATAGGGATACCACCAGTCCTGGATCGCTGGTTTGTGGTCGATGATCACCATCTTCGAGCGGCGGAAGGCATCCAGCCCCTGGCGTCCAAGTTCGCGGCCGAGGCCCGACGCCTTCCAGCCACCGAACGGCAGTGCGTCATTGTCGATCAACGGATTGTTGACCCAGACCATGCCGGCTTCGAGCCGCTCCGCAGCCTCATGCGCTTCTGCTAGATCGGTGGTGAACACGGAGGCGCCGAGCCCGAACGGGCTGTCGTTGGCGAGCTCTATCGCCTCGTCGAAATCCTTGACCCGGCAGATCGCGGCGACCGGTCCGAAACACTCTTCGCGCACGATCGTCATACCGGGGGTGACGCCGGTCAGGATCGTCGGCTCGTAGAACCAGCCGACATTGTGCGCCGGCGGAATGCGCCCGCCGGTGACCGCCTTGGCACCGCTGCGGATCGCATCGTCGACCAGCCGCATGACTTTCGCCCGCGCTGCCTCGCTGACCAGCGGCCCGATCTCGGTCTTGTCGAGGCCGTTGCCGATGCGCAGCGTTCGTGTCTTCTCGGCAAACAGATCGACAAAGCGATCGTGAACGGAATCGACGACGAAGAACCGTTCGGCCGAAGTGCAGACCTGGCCGGTGAGGTGGAACGCGGCGGTGACGCTGCCGGCCGCCGCCACGTCCAGCGGGGCGTGTTGGCTGATGATCAGCGGATCGCTGCCGCCGGCCTCGATAACGCTAGGCTTCATGCGCTCGGCGCAGGCGACGGCGACGGCCTTGCCGGCGGCGATCGAGCCGGTGAAGGCGACCGCATGGGTACGGTCGGAAGCGATCAGCGCCTGTGCGGTGGCCGCCCCGCCGGGCAGGCAGGAAACCAGGCCCTCCGGCAGTGAGCGGAACACCTTGATATAATCCAGCGTCGACAATGTCGTCGCCTCGGCCGGCTTGATCACGCAGGCATTGCCGGCGGCGAGCGAAGCGGCGACGGTCCAGCACATCAACAGGATCGGAAAGTTGTAGGGCATGATATGCACCGACGTGCCGTAGGGCTCGTAGCGCGCATATTGGAACGAACCGGCCTGCGTCGTGCCGGCGATCTTGCCGGCGTCGTCACGCGCCATTTCGGCGTAATAGCGGAAGATCGGTGCGCAATTGGCGATCTCGCCGATCGCTTCCGGATAGGGCTTGCCCATCTCGCGCACCATCAGCTCGGCGCAGCGCGTGAAGTCGGCCGCCTCGATGGCGTTGGCGACAGCATGCAGATGCCTGGCGCGGCTCTTGGCGTCGAGTTTTTTCCAAGCGGCTTGCGCCTTCGACGCCGCGGCGAGCACGGCGTCGATCTCGCCATCGGTTGCGGCTGCAATGGCGCCGACGGTTTCGAGCGTCGCCGGATCGATTACTGGTTTTGCCGCACCGGTCATCGGCCGATAATCCGGATTGACGAAAAAGGTTGGCCGGTCAGCGGAGAATTCCATGGTCTTCCTTTCAACCCGCTCAGCGGATCATGTAGACCTTCTTGATCGTCTCGTGGACATTGCAAACGCCCTTCCAGTCCTGCGGAAAGAACGCCGCAGTATCTGGTTCGATCTCGATCACCTCGCCTGATTCGTGGACATAGGTGCAGCGTCCCTCGAGGAAATGGCAGAACTCGTCGCGGGTGACATGGCAGTGCCATTTGCCTGGGGTGCAGACCCACAGCCCGCATTCGGAGCGGCCCTCCGGTCCCTTGTGCAGCAGCTTGCCGGAGGTGCGGGATTCGCCCTCGATCATGGTGGGGATGACGCCCCAGTCGACCAGGTCGGTGAGGGCGAGCGGCGATTTCATGATCGGTGTCGGCATGTCGTGAAGCTCCAGTGGCTGGCTTCAGGCCAGCATGTAGATGT
This sequence comes from Mesorhizobium sp. M5C.F.Ca.ET.164.01.1.1, assembly GCF_004792125.1. Taxonomy (NCBI): domain Bacteria; kingdom Pseudomonadati; phylum Pseudomonadota; class Alphaproteobacteria; order Hyphomicrobiales; family Phyllobacteriaceae; genus Mesorhizobium; species Mesorhizobium sp. M5C.F.Ca.ET.164.01.1.1. Next base: position 1,189,191 of record NZ_SRTG01000001.1, read on the forward strand.
TGCGAATGGTTTCGTGGACGGTGCACTCGCCCGCCCAGCCGGCCGGGAACATGACCACCGTGGCGGCGGAGACGTCTATCACCTCGCCGTCATCTGATCGGTAGGTCGCGCGGCCGGCAACGAAATGGCACAATTCGTCGCGCGGAATCGCCAGCCGCCAGCGGCCGGGAGTGCAGACCCAGATGCCGGATTCCGGCTGGTTGTTCGGCCCCTTGTGGACCAGCCTGCCGGTCGAGTGCGAAGCACCTTCCAACGCATTGGGCTGGGTGCCCCAGTCGATGAGGTCGGCGCGGGTGGAGGCCTGGTGGAGGTGCGGCGCGGAGGAGATCATGCGGGTGCTCCGTCGGTGCGACGCATGACTTCGCGATGGTCTCGCTCTACGGCGCCCCCCTCTGTCCTGCCGGACATCCCCCCCACTTGGGGGGAGATCGGCAGCTTCGCTGAGAACGCCCCATTTGCGAGGTTGGCGATTGGCGAAAGCAGTGATGATAGCCAATCTCCCTCCTTGTGGGGGAGATGTCCGGCAGGACAGAGGGGGGCGCGAAGGAACGCCATACCCATCAGCCCGGTCACAGCAGTTTCTCCAGCAAACCCGCCGCCTTCTCGGGACCGTTCTGCGCCTGCATCTGCGCCGACGTTTTCGCCAGCTTGGCCCTGATTGCCGAGTCGGTCAGGCACGCTTCGATCTTCGCGATCAGCTCGGCATCGCTCCAGTCGTAGCGCAGCATGCCGAAGCCGTGGCCAGTCTCCTCGACCCTCGTCGCGTTATCGTGGCCATCCCAGACATAGGGCATGATGATCGCCGGCTTGCCGAAGTAGAGACACTCGGTGAACGAGTTGTTGCCACCATGGTGGATCACCGCATCGACCTGCGGGATCACCGAGGGCTGCGGAAACCAGCTCTCGACGATGACGTTTTCGGGCAATTGCGTGTACTGGTCCTTGTATCCCCCGACATTGACCAGCGCCCGGTAGCGCGTCTTGCCCAGCGTTCCGATGATGCGCTTCAGCAGATCGACATCGCCGGCGCCAAGGCTGCCGAAGGAAACGTAGAGCAGCGGCCCGTCATTGTTTTTCGCGAAGGTCGGCACGGTGTAGGGCTTCTCCTGCCGCACGCAGCCTTCCAGATACTGAAATTTTGCCGGGTCGAGCGGATGGCGGCGCTTGAACTTTGCCGCCTCGGGATAGAGCAGCAAGTTGAGATGGGGCGAAGCCTCGAAGAACTGGCCGATCGGATACGGCGCCTCGTTGTTCGCCTTTAGGAACGCGTTGAAGTCGTCATGGATCGGCTTGATGACCGCGTTGAAATGATCGCGGTAGCGCCGATGGCAGGCGTGGTCATTCTCACCGCAGCCGGACAGATGCGGCGGGATATCCTCGTCCTCGATTTCGTTTTCCGAGCAGGAGATGACGCGCACCCACGGCTTGCCATACTGCTTGATCGCCGGGAACAGGATGACGTTGTCGACGCAGATGACATCCGGCTTGATCGTCGCAAGTACACCAGGCAGGTCCTTCTCAGCCCATTTGGCGCTGTCGACAATCGCCGTCCAGCAATCCTTCACGTAGTTGTCGACCTGGTCGTAGGGCGACTTGCGGAAGTTCGGGATGTGGCCGTTGATGAAGTCTTCCCAGAACTTGGCCATCTGCTCGGGCGGCATCGGCTCGGACAGGTTCACCGGATGAGCTTCGAAGCCGTAGCCCTTGTAGACATCGAGGAAACCAGGGTCCGACAGGAACACCGCTCTGTGGCCGTGCGCCTCGACCGCTTGGGCGATGCCGACCGAATTGAGCGCCGGGCCGTAGGCTGCTTCCGGAAAAAACGCGATCGTCTTCTGAGCCATCAAGCTTCTCCTTCCAATCAATCTGCGAAAATTCTGACGTCGGCGGCATCCCAGCCGAGTTCGACCGCATCGCCTGACGAGACCGGCCGCCGGTCGGCGGCGTCGGCGGTGACGCGCACCAGGAACGGCTTTGGCGACAGAGCGGTGCGGACATGCAGCTGCAGGTCGAGCCCGTGATAGGCGAGCGCCTCGACGGTGCCGGCGATCCGGTTGGCTGTCTCTGGCGACGGGAAAAGCCGGATTCGCTCGGGCCGCACTGAAGCGACCGCCGCTGCGCCGGAAGCCAAAGGCGAGGGAACCGTTCCGACGATCCGTGTGCCGTCCGCTGCCATCACCCCGTCGGCGGTGGCCTTGCCCGGCACGAAATTCATCACGCCGATGAAGTCGGCGACGAAACGGTCGGCGGGATGCTCGTAGACCGCATGCGGCGTGTCGCATTGCAGCAGCTTGCCGTCTCTCAGCACCGCCATGCGGTCGGCCATGACAAGCGATTCCTCCTGGTCATGGGTGACGATGACGAAGGTGATGCCGACCTCGTGCTGCAGGCGCTTCAGCTCCAGCTGCATGGCGCCGCGTAATTTCTTGTCGAGCGCGCCGAGCGGCTCGTCGAGCAGCAGCAGCCGCGGCCGCTTGACCAGCGCCCGGGCAAGCGCGACGCGCTGCTTCTGCCCGCCCGACAGTTGCTCCGGCTTGCGGTCGGCGAAGGCGACGAGCTCGGTCGTCGCCAGGATGGCGTCGACACGGGAGCGGATTTCCTTTGCCGGCAAGCGTTCCATTTCAAGGCCGTAGGAGACATTGGCCCTGACGCTCATATGCGGAAACAGCGCATAGGACTGGAACATCAGATTGACCGGCCGCTTGTTGGGCGGGGTCCTGGCGATGTCGCGGCCGTCGAGCAGGATGCGACCGTGATTGGGTGTCTCGAAGCCGGCCAGCATGCGCAGCAGCGTGGTCTTGCCGCAGCCCGATGGTCCAAGCAGTGCAAAGAACTCGTTCTCGCGGATGTCGAGCGAGATGCCGTCAACGGCCGTCAACCGGCCGAAATTCTTCGACACCCTGTCGATCGCCAGCAGCGTGCGGGGTGCGCTCATTGGCCGATCACCCCACGGTTGAGCCGCTGCGACAGGGTCAGCGCTGTAATTGAGACCGCCATGACGATGGCCGCCAATGCGTTTATCTCCGGGGTGATGCCGAAGCGGATCATCGAATAGATCTGCATCGGCAGCGTGGTCGAGGCGCGGCCGGCGCCGGAGGTGAAGAAGGCGATGATGAATTCGTCGACCGAAAGGGTGAAGGCGAGCAGTGCGCCGGCGACGACCGCCGGCAGGATGACCGGCAATGTCACCCGCCTGAAGGTGGTGAGCGCGGAAGCGCCGAGATCAGCTGAGGCCTCGACGATCGACCAGTCGAAGCTTTTCAGCCGCGCACGCACCACCGAGCAGACGAAGGCGAGGTTGAACACCACATGGGCGAGGATGATGGTGTGCAGGCCCAGGGTGAAATCGAGCATTGAGAAGAAGCTGAGCAGCGCGATCGCCAGCACGATGTCGGGTATGATCATCGGCGCGAAGATCAGCGCCTCGAGGCCTCTCCCATACTGTCGGCGCATTTCGACACCGATCGCCAGCAGCGTGCCGAGCAAGGTGGCGATTGCCGTCGAGACGAGCGCCACGATCAGCGTGTTGAGGGCGACGGATAGCATCGCGGCGTTTCCGGCGAGCGAGGCGTACCATTTCAGCGAAAATCCCGACCAGACGGTCGGCAGCCCGCCTTGATTGAACGACAGCGCCACCAGCACCGCGATCGGAATGTAGAGAAAGGCGAAGACGAGGACGAGAATCGTCCGCAGGCCGAAGATGCGGGCTGGAGATGAAGTCATGGCCGACGTCCGATGGTCTGGAGGTGGGCGAGCGGCCAGCGTCCTTCTCCCCGTTCAGGGGGAGAAGATGCCGGCAGGCAGATGAGGGGCAGCACCCAACAGGGCAGAAGATCGCGCCGCCCCTCATCCGCCTCTTCGGGGCACCTTCTCCCCGTGAACGGGGGGAAGGAAAGGAGGCCGCGCTCAGCCATCGGCGCCTCCCTTCGCTTCGGCGATACGGCCCGCGGCGCGGTCCGCAGCCAAAGCCTGCGCCGTCAGCACCAGCAGCATGATGGCGATCAGCGCCATTGCCAGTGCCGCGCCGAAGGGCCAGTCATTGGCTGTCAGGAACTGGTCGTAGACGAGATTGCCGATCATCTGGAAGCGGCCGCCGCCGAGTAGTGCCGGCGTGACGAAATTGCCGATCGACAGCACGAAGACGAAGACAGCGCCGGCGGCGATGCCCGGCACCGTCAGCGGCAGGATGACCCGGCGAAATGTTGTCATGGCCGAAGCGCCGAGGTCGCGTGAGGCCTCGGCGAGCTCCGGATTGAGCCGCGACAGCGGCGCGTAGCAGGCCAGGATGACGAAGGGCAGATAATTGTAAACCAGACCGGCGATGACGGCGCCTTCGGTGTAGAGCATCGACGGCGGCTCGCCGGTGTAGCCGAACCAGCGCAAGAGCTGAGTGATCAGGCCCTCGCGGTTGAGCAGCACGATCCAGGCGTAGGTGCGGATCAGGTAGTTGGACCAGAAAGGCAAGACGGCGAAGAACAGGAATACCGGCTGCCACCGGCGGGGTGCCGCCGCGATCGCATAGGCGGCGGCATAGCCGATCACCACCGCGATCAGGGTTGCCGTGCCAGCGATGCGCGCCGAATTGAGGAAGATGCCGGCATAGAGCGGGTCGAACACCAGCCCGAAATTCTCCAGCGTGAAGGTGTATTCGATGCCGCCATAGATGCCGCGCCGGAAGAAGGCGAGCGCCAGAACCAGCGCGCATGGCACCACCATCAGGGCGGTGAGCCAGGCCAGCGCCGGCGCCATCAGCAAGGAGGAGCGAGAAGGTGTGAACGATCTCATGTCGCACCCCCCTCTGGCCTACCCGCCATCTCAAAGGCATCGAAATCTTGTTTGGACAGGCGCCCGCTCACCCGGATTGCCAACCGCATTGCGAAGAGCAATTCGGGGCAATCCGACCTCTCCCCGAGGGGAGAGGAGGTCGGCGACCTTGGCGTCTGCCTCTTCGCCCCAGCGGGGAGAAGGTGGCCGCGAAGCGGCCGGATGAGGGGGCGCTGCGCCGGAGATTGGCGAGCGACCGAAAACCAGCCAATCCCCCTCCTTGAGGGGGAGATGGCCGGCAGGCCAGAGGGGGGCGTGAAGGAACGCAAGCCTGATTCCAGATGCCGGAGCTGCCGCCTACTGCGCGGCCTTGATCTCGCTGACGATCTTCGAATAGTCGCGCTGGGCGTCGCCGACGTCGCGCAACTGCTCGAACTTGATCAGCTCGGCCACCGGCATGCTCATATTGGGGAACTTGGCGAGGAAATCCGCAGGCAGACTTTCCATAGCCGGCTTGTTCGGCACCTTGTAGTCGATGTTCTGCGCCGCCCAGGCGTGGTTCTTGGTGTCCAGCATGAAGTTGATGAACTGGAAGGCGGCGTCCTTGTTGGCCGAAGCCTTCATCACCACCATCGTGTCGACCCACAGATCCGAGCCCTCTTTGGGGATGACGTATTTGATCTCAGGCTTCTCGGCGATGCCGTAATTGCACCAGCCGTCCCATGCCTGCACCAACAACGCCTCGCCGGAGACCAGCTTCGAGTAGAAGGTGGTGTCGTCATAGGCGAGCAAGGTCTTCTTGGCCGAGATCAGCAGGTCCTTGATCTCGGCGAGCTTGGCCGGATCGGTCTCGTTGACCGAATAGCCCTTGGCGAGTTGGCCGGCGGCAAGCAGCCAGCGGTCGGTCGCCAGCATGGTGGTCTTGCCCTTGAGGTCGTCGGAGGGGGCGAGAAGATCGTTCCAGCTGGCCGGCTCGGTCTTGACCAGATCCGAGCGGTAGCAGAGGCCGGTGGTGCCCCAAGTGTAAGGCACGGAGAAATTGTTGCCGGCATCGTGCGGCAGCTTCGCCGCCTCGGGATAGAGATTGGCAAGGTTGGGGATCTTCGCGTGGTCGATCGCCTCGATCAGGCCGAGCTTGTTCAGCACTTCGGCAAAGGGCGAGGAGACGAAGACCACGTCATAGCCCTTGCCGCCCGATGCCACGAGCTTGCCCATGATCTCCTCATTGGTGGCGTGAACCACGACTTCGCCGGAAACCCCGGTTGCGGCTTTGAAGGCGGCCATGGCATCCGGCGCCATGTAGCCGTCCCAGTTGGAAATGACGAGGTCGGCGGCGGCCGCCGGCACCGACAGCGCCAGGGCGAGGCCGAGCGCGACCGAAGATATCTTTAACGGATGGCGCAGGCGGGTTGAGGCGGTCATGACAGACTCCCATTCTGGTTGATCGTCGAATTCAATCAATCGTCGGACCAGCGCTTGCGACCATGCCGCCGCTTCGATCCTGTTCCCCGGTCTTTTTATTGCCGATTGACCCTACAGTACTATTGCAGAAAAAAGTACGTCAATCCATAATTTGGCACGTCGCTGCGAAATCGCCGAACGCGCCTATAAGGGCGATCGGTCAGACCGTAGCGGTCAAGCCGTTCATGAGAAATCGCCATGCAAGCCGCCGCCAGACGACCGCGCACCAACCATCTCGATCTCGCTCAGCGCATTCTCGATGTGGCCCGGCAGCGCGGCTTCGAGGCCGGCGCTCATCTCCCGGAACAGCAGATCGCCTCGCTCTGCAACGTCTCTCGAACCCCGGTGCGAGCCGCTTTGCGCCTGCTCACCGAAAAGGGTGTCGTGCGCTGGGAGGCTGAATCGGGCTATCGGCTGGCCGTCGACCTCACCAACCAGGCGACCGTTGCAGCCGACCTGCCGAGCGCCGAGGAAGACGAGCTCGCGGAGATGATCCTGCGCGATCGATCGGCGCGCCGACTGGATCAAACGGTGACCATCGGCGCGCTGATGCGGCGTTATGGTGCCGAACGAAAGACGGTACTAAAATCACTAAAGAAACTGACGGAGGAAAATCTTCTGGACCGTGCACCGGGGCAGGCCTGGCTTTTCAGGCGGGCGCCTGACGATCCGGAGGCACAAGGGGAAAGCTATGAGTTCCGCCTGCTGCTGGAACCCGCCGCCATTCTGGCGCCCGGCTTTCGGCTGGACGGGACGCGCGCGGCAGCCTTGCGCCAGGGCATGGAAACGCTGCTGGCGCTGCCCGATGCCGGATTCGATATCAGAGAGTTCCAGCGGCTGGACATCGATTTTCACGGCATGATCGCCGACGGCGCCGTCAACCGGTTCGTCACCGACGCGCTGTCCGACCATCTCAGGCTGCGCCGGCTGCCGGGGACCTATGCCGGGGTCAACGTCTTCCGGCTGAAGCAATCGCTGCGCGAGCACCTGACCATACTCGACCAATTGGAAAGCCGGCAGTATGAGGTTGCAGCCGATCTGCTTCGCGTCCACCTGCGGCTCTCCCGCAGCCAGCGGCCGCAGGCGGCCAGTCGCGGGGCCCCCGCATTGTTCGGCATGATCAGCCGGCCGGACTCACGAGGACCGTAGTGAAGCGCAAAGCCAGCCCGACCATAGCCCTGTTTCCCGAAGCGAGCTTCGGCGCCGCGCTCAATTGCGTCGGTATCGCGCAAGCCTTGCGCGCCCGTGGCGCCCGGCCGGTGTTCATCTGCCATGCCGGCTTCTCCGGCGTGTTTGCCGATTACGGTTTTCAGGAATACCAGTTGCCGACCGACGAGCCGCTGACCGACAGCGAACGCCAAAGCTACTGGCAGGCGTTCGTGCGCCGGCATCTGCCGCATTTCAGGCTGAGCCCGATCGACCAGCTCGAAACCTACGTCGCCCCGACCTGGGAAGCGATCGTCGATACGGCGGTCAATGCCGAGGCGCCGCTGCGCCATTTGCTGGCCCGGCTGAAGCCGGACGCCGTGGTGCTCGACAATGTCATCATGTTTCCGGCGCTGGCTGCCGCCGGCGGCCCGTGGGTGCGCGTCGTCTCCTGCGCCGAAACCGAGCTTCCCGACGCCAATGTACCACCCTATCTGTCCGGCCTCGCCGCCGACGACCCGAGCCGCGCGGCCTTCGAGGTGCGCTATCTGGCAGCGGTCGCTCCGGCGCATGACCGGTTCAACCGGCTTCGGATCGACGCCGGTCTTGCGCCCTTGCCGAAGGGTCTTTTTCTCGAAGCTTCGCCAGATCTCAATTTGCTGCTGACCCCAACGATCGTGCGCAGGGAGCGGGCCAAGCAGCTCGACCCGGCCCGCTTCGTCTATCTCGAAGGCTGCGTTCGTTCGGAAGGGCCGTTCGACCTGCCGGTCTTTCCGCGCAATGACGGGCCGCTGGTCTATCTCAGCTTCGGCAGCCTGGGCGCAATGGATGTCGGCCTGATCGAGCGCATGCTCGCCGTGTTCGACCGGCTTCCGGCTCGGTTCATCGTCAATGTCGGCGGTCTGCGCGACACTTATCGCGCGGTTCCGGACAATGTCTATCTCGACGCCTGGTTTCCGCAGCCGTCGGTCGTCGCGAAATCCGATCTCTTCATCCATCACGGCGGCAACAACAGCTTTTGCGAAGCGCTGCGTTTCGGCGTGCCGTCGCTGATCATGCCTTATTGCTGGGACGGGCATGACAATGCGCAACGCGCCGAGGAAACCGGCGTTGGCCGCCACATCGGCCGCGATGGCTGGAGCGACGACGAACTGGAAAACGCCATCCTTGGCCTAATGGCCGACAGCGAGATGCGCTTTCGTCTCAAGGAGAATGCGGCCACCATGGCACGGGCGCCGGGAACCGAAATCGCCGCCGAAGCCATTCTCGCCCTCGTAAGGACGTGACCTGATGCTCAACACCACGACAACGGATGCATCGCAAATGACCCCGACGGACGATCCGAAGGGATGGCTGGAGCAGCAGGGGATCAGGGAAGTCGAGTGCCTGGTGCCGGATGTGAACGGCGTGTTGCGCGGCAAGACCTTGCCGACGGCCAAGTTCCTGAAGTCGCTCGAAGACCGCGCGCTCTACCTGCCGAGCAGCGCCTTCCTGGTCTGCATCGACGGCCGCTATTCCGGTTCCAACGACGAGGGCTTCGGCTACCAGGACCCCGACATGCGGATGGTGCCGGACGTTGCGACGCTCTGCCTGGCACCCGGTGCCGGAGCAGGCAAGGCCTACGTCTTTGCCGATGCGTTTCACATGGACGACCGGCCGTGGATGGCCTCGCCACGTCATGTCTTGAGGGCCGTGCTCGATCTCTACCGCCAGCGCGGCTGGCGGGCAGTGGTGGCTCCGGAGCTCGAATTCTACCTGACCGCGCCTAATCCCGATCCCGATCGGCCGTTGAGCGCACCGGTCGGGCGCAATGGCCGTTCCGAAACCGTGCAGCATCCCTATGACATGGCGGCGCTGGAGGAATTCGAGCCAGTGATCCGGCGCCTCTACGACTATGCCGCCGCGGCCGGGCTGCCGCTCGATACGCTGATCCATGAATCGGGCACGGCGCAGCTCGAGATCAATTTCCTGCATGGCAACGCGCTACCGCTGGCCGACAAGGTGCTGCTGTTCAAGCGGATGACGCGCCAGGCCGCGCAGGAATATGGCATGCACGCGACCTTCATGGCCAAGCCGATCGCCGCACAGGCCGGCAGCTCCATGCATCTCCACATGTCGGTCATCGACGAGGCCGGGAACACGCTGTTTGCCGGGCGTGACGAGGACGATACAGAGATGTTCGGGCATTTCATCGGCGGCCTGCAGAAATACATTCCGGAGGTGATGCCGCTGTTTGCGCCGAACGTGAATTCGTTCCGCCGCATCCGGCCGAACCACAGCGCCCCGGCCAACATCGAGTGGTCGCACGACAACCGCTCCTGCGGCCTGCGCGTGCCGGCCGGCGGGCGGGTCGCGCGGCGGGTGGAAAACCGGCTGCCCGGCGCCGACGCCAACCCCTATCTGGCGATGGCCGGCTCGCTGCTCTGCGGCTATCTCGGCGTCGAAGAAAAGCTCTCGCGCTTGCCAGAGGCATCGGGCAATGCCTATCGCAGCAAGAGCACCCTGCCGAAAACCATGGAGGAGGCGCTCGACCGTTTCGCTGCGTGCAGTCCGGTTCGGGAGTTGCTCGGCGAGGATTTCTTCCAGACCTATCTGCGCGTCAAGAGCGTCGAGCTTGATCTGTTCCAAAGCGTCGTCACCAGCTGGGAACGCGACCACCTGCTGCTCAAGGTTTGATGATGGGCTTCAACTCCGGCCTGGATATCGGCAAATCCTACTATGTCGCGACGGCCAATCCGGCTCCGGAGCATTCGGCGCTGCAGGGCGACATCGACGCCGATCTGGTGGTGGTCGGCGGCGGCTGCACCGGCCTTTCCGCAGCCCTTCATGCCGCCGAGCGCGGGCTGAAGGTGGTGCTCCTCGAAGGCGGCAAGATCGGCTGGGGGGCGTCCGGGCGCAATGGTGGCCAGATCATTCCCGGCCTTCGCAAGGGCGCCAAGGGGCTGGTCAAGCTCTATGGGCCCGAACGGGCGCGGGCGCTGTTCGATCTCGCCTTCGAGGCGCGCGGACTGGTGCTCGACCTGATCGAGCGCAACGCCATCGATTGCGACCTCCGGCTGACCGGCCACCTCGCCGGTGCGGTCAATGGCTCCGACCTGCGCGACCTCGAAGAAGAGGCCGATTGCCTTGCCAGCGTGATGAACTTTCATGACGTCGAGATGCTGTCGGCGGCGCAGGCGCGTGGAATGGTGAACACGCCCTATCACGGCGCGATGTACGAGAAACTCGGCGGCCATATGCATCCGCTGAACTACACGCTGGGTCTTGCCCGCGCCGCGGCAGCGGCAGGCGTCGCCATCCACGAGAATTCGGTGGCGCTGCGGCTGGAGCGGGAACCTGCCATCAGGGTTGCGACGGCCAAGGGCTCGGTCCGGGCCAGGCATGTCGTGCTGGCGGGCGACGCGCTGCTCCAGGGGCTCGAGTCGCGCGTCAACAGCCGCATCATGCCGGTCGGCAACTACATCGTCGCCACCGAGCCGCTGGACGACCCGAGCGACGTCATTCCTAGCAATGTCGCCGTTTCCGACACCCGCTTCGTGGTCAACTACTACCGGCTGTCGGCGGACGGACGCATGCTGTTCGGCGGCGGCGAGCGCTACACGCCGTCGCCGCCCGCCGACATTGCCGGCTTCGTGCGGCCGCATATGGAAAAGACCTTTCCGCAATTGCGCGGCCGCCGCATCGACCATGCCTGGGGCGGCCTCGTCTCGGTGACGACATCGCGCCTGCCGGACGTCGGCCACTATGGCGAGGTCTATTTTGCGCATGGCTATTCCGGCAAGGGCGTGATCCTGTCGACACTGTCGGGAAAGCTGCTCGCCGAGGCAATCACGGGCGATACTTCGCGGCTCAATCTGTTTTCGACGCTGAGGCCGTTGCCATTTCCCGGCGGCACCGCCCTGCGCGGTCCGCTTTATGTGCTCGGCATGCTCTGGTACGCCATGCGCGACCGCATCAAGCATTGAGCGCAAGCGAGCGGGGCCGTAGCAGGGAAACGCAAAAGAGAGCTGTTAGATGGCCGAGGCCTATATCTGCGACTACATTCGCACGCCGATCGGACGCTTTGGTGGGTCATTGTCTTCGATCCGCACCGACGACCTTGGCGCGATCCCCCTGAGAGCATTGGTCGAGCGCAACCCCGGCATCGATTGGGCCGCGGTCGATGACGTCGTCTATGGCTGCGCCAACCAGGCCGGCGAGGACAACCGCAATGTCGCGCGCATGGCACTGCTGCTGGCCGGGCTGCCCAAGGAGGTTTCCGGCTCGACCGTCAATCGCCTCTGCGGTTCGGGCATGGATGCCATCATCATCGCCGCACGCGCTATCAAGGCGGGCGAGGCGGAGCTGATGATATCAGGCGGCGTCGAATCGATGAGCCGTGCCCCTTTCGTCATGCCCAAGGCGGAGACGGCCTTCTCCCGCAATGCCGAGATTCACGACACCACCATCGGTTGGCGTTTCGTCAACCCGCTGATGCAGGAGCAGTACGGCATCGATTCGATGCCGGAGACCGGCGAGAATGTCGCGGAAGAGTTCGCCGTCTCCCGCGCGGACCAGGATGCGTTTGCCGTGCGCAGCCAGGACAAGGCGGTGACCGCGCAGGCCAATGGCCGGCTGGCGAAGGAGATCACTCCCGTAGCGATCCCGCAGCGCAGGGGCGACGCGGTCGTCGTCTCGAAGGACCAGCATCCACGCGCGGGTACGACGATCGAGGCGCTGGCGAAATTGCCGACGCCGTTCCGGCAAGGCGGCACGGTCACGGCCGGCAATGCGTCGGGCGTCAACGATGGTGCCGCGGCGCTGATCGTCGCTTCGGAAGCTGCCGTTAAGAAATATGGGCTGACACCGATCGCCCGCATCCTCGGCGGTGCGGTCGCCGGCGTGGTGCCGCGCATCATGGGCATCGGCCCCGTGCCGGCGACACAGAAGCTGTGTGCGCGGCTCGGGCTGAGGCCGGCAGATTTCGACGTCATCGAGCTCAACGAAGCCTTTGCCTCCCAAGCCATCGCCGTGCTCCGCCAGCTCGGCATTGCCGAGGACGCGGAGCACGTCAACCCGAATGGCGGCGCCATCGCACTCGGCCACCCGCTCGGCACGTCGGGTGCGCGCATATCAGGCACTGCGGCGCTGGAGCTCAGGGAGCGCGGCGGCCGCTATGCGCTCGCCACCATGTGCATCGGCGTTGGGCAAGGCATCGCCGTGGCGCTGGAACGGCAGTAAAACAATATCGAGCGCCGGCCGCGGTTTGCCACGGCGGGCGGCAGCTGCAGCTCCCCCGACAAATTTGACCATGTGGACAAAGGTGAGGCTCCGTTCCATAGTTCCCCAGCTGACAATTCAAAGAAACAGCCGGCTCGCCACGGCGCCAATCAGAGGGGCATGCAATGGAAAATGGGAAGAGCAAAGTCCAGTCGAAATGCGAAGGGCTTTCGCGACGCAGCGTTCTGGAACTGGGCGCGCTCGGCCTGGCAGCAACCATGCTGCCGGGTCTGGCCTTAGCTCAGGACAAGAAGCTGAAGGTGGCGGCGATCTTCGCCACGCCGACCGAGGAGCCATGGGTCCACCAGATCCATGTCGCCCTGCAGAGGGCAGAGAAGGAACTCGGCATCGAGTACAAATGGTCGGAGAAGGTGCAGACGGCCGATTTCAGCCGTGTGATGCGCGAATACGCGCAAGGTGGCTATGAGCTGGTTCTCGGCGATGCTTTCGCGGCCGAGCGGGAATCCCGCCGGACGGCCAAGCAGTTTCCGAAGGTCGCATTCCTGTTCGGCTCCGGCGCCGGGCCGGCCGAGCCGAATTTCGCAGTCTTCGACAATTGGATCCACGAGCCGGCTTATCTCTCCGGCCTGATCGCCGGAAAGATGTCGAAATCAGGCACGATCGGTGCCGTTGCGGCGATGGGCATTCCGGAAGTGAACCGGCTGGTCAATGCCTTCTTTGCCGGCGCCCGGGAGGTCAATCCTGACATCAAGCGGAAGGTCGCTTTCATCGGCTCTTTCTTCGACCCGCCAAAGGCCAAGGAAGCGGCTATCGCCCAGATCGACGCCGGTGTCGACGTGATCTATGCCGAACGTTTCGGCGTCATCGAAGCGGCGGTCGAGAGGAAGATCCTCGCCATCTCCAACATGTCCGACCAGTCCAACCTCGGCCCGGACACGGTGATAACCGGCCCGGTGTGGGACATGTATCCGACGGTCGAGCACGCGATCAAACTGGTCAAGGCCGGCGTCTTCACCGCGCAGGATTACGGTGATTTCTCGCGCATGGCTAAGGGCGGCTCCTTTCTGGCGCCGTACCACAAATTCGACAAGACGTTGCCCGCCGACGTCAAGGAGCTGGTCGAGAAGAAAAAGGCCGAAATCCTCGACGGCAATTTCCGCGTCGATGTGGACGAGAACACGCCGGTTTCGGATTGAGCGGCGCAGCCCTCCCCCTTGAGGGGAGGGTGGCCCGCAGGGCCGGGTGGGGTCCGCTGTGACGCGCTCCATCCTTATCAGTCTAAAGGTCGAGGCAGCTGAGATGACCCCTCCCGCCTCGCTTCGCTCGGCACCCTCCCCTCAACGGGGAGGGTATCCGCGCCATCTCTCACCGGGAGCCCCATCTTGCCCGCCCCACTCATCGAAATGCGCGGCATCTCCAAGAGCTTCGGCGCCGTCAAGGCAAACCAAGCCGTCGATCTCAGCGTCGCGCCGGGTGAGATTCTCGGGCTGCTGGGTGAAAACGGCGCCGGCAAGACGACGCTGATGAACGTGCTGTTCGGCGCCTATGCGCCCGACGTCGGCGAGATCCTGGTTCAGGGCCGGCCGGTGACGATCAACAGCTCGGCCGACGCGCTTGCCGCCGGCATCGGCATGGTGCACCAGCACTTTCATCTCGCACCGCGGCTTTCGGTGCTGGAAAACCTGCTGATAGGCATTCCCGGAAAGTCGGGCCGGATCGATCGCGTCGGCGGGCTGGCGCGGCTGGGCGAGATCGGCCGGCAGCACGGGCTCACGCTTGATCCGGACCTTCCCGTCTCGGCATTATCGATCGGCGAGCAGCAGCGGCTCGAAATCGTCAAGGCGTTGTTTCGCGGTGCAAGGCTGCTGATCCTCGACGAGCCGACGGCGGTGCTGGCGCCGACAGAGGTCGACGGGCTGTTTTCGGCGCTGCGCTCGATGGCGGCCCAGGGCCTCGGCATCATCTTCATCTCGCATAAGCTCAACGAGGTTAGGGCGCTCACCCATCGCTGCGTGGTGCTGCGGCATGGCCGCGTGACCGGGCGCGTCGATACCCCCGCAAGCACGACATCCTCGGAGATGGCGCGGCTGATGTGCGGCCACGAGATCGTTCCGCCGGCCAGGGGACCATCGACGCCAGGTGCCGCGGTGCTGACCCTCGACGGCATCTCGACGTCGAGGCATTCCGGCATGGCGCTGCGCCACGTATCGCTCTTCGTGCGTGCCGGCGAGATCCTCGGCATTGCCGGTGTCGCGGGCAATGGCCAGCGGGCGCTTGCCGAGGTGATCTCCGGCGTTCGCGCGCCCGATGCCGGCCGGATGACGATAGCCGGCAAAATGGTCTCGCGGTTCTCGCCTCGCGAGGTGCAGGCGCTCGGGCTCGGGCGCATTCCGGAAGACCGGATGACGACCGGGCTGGTCACCAATTTGCCGTTGGCGGATTCGATGGTGCTGCCGCGCATCGGCACGGGGGCGTTCAGCCGCAACGGCCTGCTCAGGCCGGATGCGATCCGCGCCTTCGCAGAAGCGCAGATCAAGGCCTATGACATACGCTGCCCCGGACCGATGACGCGGGCCGGAGTGCTGTCCGGTGGCAATCTGCAAAAGGCGCTGTTGGCGCGCGAGCTCGCCTTCGACCCCAAGGTGCTGATCGTGTCGCAGCCGACGCGCGGTCTCGACATCGGTGCGGCGCGCTTCATCCACGAAAAGTTCCTCGACATGCGTGGCAGGGGCTGCGGCATCATCGTCCTCGGCGAGGATCTCGAAGAGCTGCTCATGCTCTGCGACCGCATCGCGGTGATGTATGAGGGACGGATCGTCGGCACGCTCGCCAGCGCCGACGCCACCATTGCGCGGCTCGGCCTGATGATGACCGGGGCGGAGGGGACAGCCTGATGTTTCGCCTCGAAGCCCGCACCAGCACGCCCGGCTGGTTCAATCTCGCTCTGCCGCTGCTGGCGATCGGAGCAACGCTGGTACTGTGCAGCGGCCTCATCGCGCTGGCCGGTGCCGGCGTCATCGAAGCCTATGGCGTGATGTTCTCGGCGTCGCTGGGCGACAGCTACGCCATCACCGAAACGCTGGTGCGCGCGACCCCGATGATCTTTACCGGGCTGGCCGTCGCCGTCGCCTTCCGTGCCAAATTCTGGAACATCGGCGCT
Organism: Mesorhizobium sp. M5C.F.Ca.ET.164.01.1.1; assembly: GCF_004792125.1. Lineage (NCBI taxonomy): Bacteria > Pseudomonadati > Pseudomonadota > Alphaproteobacteria > Hyphomicrobiales > Phyllobacteriaceae > Mesorhizobium > Mesorhizobium sp. M5C.F.Ca.ET.164.01.1.1. Next base: position 1,204,942 of record NZ_SRTG01000001.1, read on the forward strand.
GAGGGGCAGTTGCTGGCCGGTGCGGTGGCGAGCTGCGCGGTCGGCGCCATCCCGATGCCGGGGCCGCTCGCCATGCTTCTCATGGCGGTGGCAGGCGCTGCCGCCGGTGCCGCAGTCGCCTTGGTGCCAGCGACGCTGCGCGTCAAATTTAGTGTTGATGACGTAGTCAGTTCGCTGCTGCTCAACTCGGTCATCTTCTACGCCCTGATGGCGCTGATCGAGGGCCCGTGGAAAGACACGTTCAGCGGCTACCCGATCTCACCGCCGATCGAGGATTCCGCGAATTTCCCGGTGCTGCTCGAAGGCACGCGGCTGCATCTCGGCGTTGTGGCGGCGTTCCTTGCTGCGCCGGTCGTCTGGTTCCTGATCGCGCGCACGACGCTCGGCTTCAGGATCAGGGTCATCGGCGAAAATCCCGAAGCTGCGCGCTATGGCGGTATCCATGTCGAGCGCGTGCTGATCTCGACGGCGCTGCTGTCCGGCGCGCTGGCCGGGCTTGCCGGCGCCGGCGAGGTCGGCGGCGTGCATTTCCAGGTGATGAGCGACATCTCGCCGGGCTATGGCTATTCCGGCATCGTCGTCGCCATGCTGGCGAGGCTCAACCCGCTCGGCGTGGTGCCGGCGGCGCTCTTCCTCGCCGCCGTCATGACCGGTGCCGAGGCAATGTCGCGGGCCACCGGCGTTCCGGCCTTCCTCAGCGACGTCATCCAGGGAACCGCGCTGCTCGCCATGCTGGTGGCGCTGCTGTTCACCGCCTACCGCATCCGCCGCGTGGGGACAGCCAAATGAGCGTGGTGCTCGAACAGATTTTTCAGGTCGGCTTCCTCGCCGCCATCATCCGCATCGCCACGCCGCTGGCTTTTGCGACGTTGGGCGAGATGTTCTCCGAGCGGGCCGGCGTGCTCAATCTCGGCATCGAGGGCATCATGCTGTTGTCGGCGATGACCGGCTTCACCGCGACCAGCCTCAGCGGCAGCCTGTGGCTCGGCGTGCTTGCGGCAGTTGTCACCGGTGCGCTGATGGGTGCCGTGCATGCGCTGTTCACGGTGGCGCTCGGCCTCAGCCAGCACGTCTGCGGCATCGGCGTGACACTGTTCTCATCGGGGCTTGCCTATTTCCTCTACCGGCTGATCTTCGGCCAGCAATCGGTGCCGCCCAGCATCAAGAGTTTCGAAACGCTGCCGATTCCTGTTCTCTCCGACATCCCGGTGCTCGGACCAGCGGTGTTCAACCAGTTCTCGCTGGTCTACATGGCGATGCTTGCCGTTCCCCTGGCCGCCTTCGTGCTCTACCGGACGCCGTGGGGCCTGTCCGTGCGCATGGTCGGCGAAAATCCGCGCGCCGCCGATTCGGCCGGCGTCGGCGTTATCGCCACGCGCTTCCAGGCGGTGATCCTCGGCGGCGCCCTGATGGGGCTGGCTGGGGCCTTCCTGTCGATGGTGCAGTTCAACGCCTTCACTTTCGGCCTCGTCTCAGGGCGCGGCTGGGTGGCGATCGCGCTCGTCGTCTTCGGCCGCTGGGACCCCTGGCGTTCGGCGGGAGCGGCCCTGCTGTTCGCCTTCGTCGATGCCTTGCAATTGCGCATGCAGGCGAGCGGGCTCGGCCACATCCCTTATGAGGCGTTCCTGATGCTGCCCTTCATCTTCACCATCGTCGCCATGGCGGTGATGTCGCGCAACGCCGTCGCGCCTTCGGCGCTGCTCAAGCCGTTTCGCCGGGAAGAACGCTGACTAAAGCGCGTCGCGTTCGACCGACGACGCGCTTTAGATTGTTGTCTTATGCATGTCGTTATCGCTAAACCGCTGCACACTTTTGCGCGACATGCATTAGCCGAGGACCGCCGGCTTCAGTATGTCCTGGCACCATTGGCGGAAGCTTGTGGGGGTGGTGGACTGTGGAGTGCGCGGCTCGGCGGTATCGAGATCTTCGTTCTTGGCTTCCAGCATGTCGACCATACCCTGCGCGAAAGCCTCGGAGGCGCCGCGTTCGATGAAACCCGCTCTGAATGCCTCGAAGGAGATCTGCTCAAAGCGCACTGGTTTTCCCAGCACCTGCGACATGATCTGCGCCATGTCGTTGAAGGACAGGTCCTCTGGGCCGAGGATTGGGACACAGTCTTGTCCGCTCCAGGTGGGGTCGAGCAGCAGCTTGGCGGCGGCAGCGGCGATGTCGCGGGTGGCGCAGGTAGGAAGCTTGCGGTTCCCGGAGATTGGCCAGAAGAACACACCCTGGCTCCTGATCGGCGCCACCTGGCGCAAGATGTTGTCCATGAACGAAGGCATCGTCAGCGCCCGGTAGCTCACGCCCGTGCTCGCATCAGATCGTCCATTGCCAGCGACGCTGACACATGTCCGGCCTTCCCGGCCACCGCCGTCCCGCGACCAAGGGCCGACACGGCGACGACCCGTTTCACTCCCCGGCTCTTGATCGCGTCACAGGCCGGCCGGCTGAAATCCACATAGGCTGCCTCGACGTTCTCGGCGTGGACGTTTGGGGGCACCAGCCAGAACACGGCGTCGGCGCCAGCGAACGCCTTGTTGACGACGCCGATGTCGCTATGCGACCCCTGCACGACCTCGACGCGCTCCCGCGTGTGCGAGGGCAGACGGGAGGGGTCGCGCGCGATCACGCGGATAGGCTCGTCGCTGCCGAGGAGAGTCTCAAGGACTTGGTGGCCGATGCTGCCTGTAGGTGTGGTGACGACGATCATATGGATCTCTCACTTCGTGTCGTGACCGCATTTCGCGATCGACGGGGATAGATGGCCCTCGCGTTCCCGGTCGATGGCGGTCGCCTGAATCATCCAGACGACCGCCATGAGCGCAACGAGGCGAGGTGGTGAGCACCTTCAATTCAGGCGTTGAGCGCCGCCAGCACCCGCTCGGGCAGGAACGGATAGTGCCGGAGCCGCACGCCGCCGGTGAGCCGCGCCACCGCGTTGGCGATTGCGGGACCGATCGGCGGCAGCCCGACCTGGCCGACGCCTCCGATCGGATTCTCGGGCGTTGGAATCACGGTGACCTTGATGTCGGGCGCCTCGGACATGCGTATCACCCGATAGGTATCGAAGTTCGATTCCTGCACCTCGCCATCGACGATGTTGATCTGCTCGAACAGCGCATGGCTGGCGCCGCCTGTGATCCCGGTAATCATCAGCGCTTCGATGTTGCGCGGCTGTACCGCTATTCCCGGATCGACAGCGCACCACACGGTGTGCACGCGGATCTCGCCAGTCTCGCGGTCAAGCGAGACCTCGGCGATCTCGGCGCAGTGGGAGCCAAAGGCATCGGAATAGGCGATGCCCAGCGCCCGCCCGTCGCGTTGGCGGTCCCATTCCGCCATCCGCGCGACGGTCTCGATGACCTTGCGCGCTCGCGGCTGGTCTTTCAGGAGCTCGAGCCGAAGCGCCACAGGATCGACCTCCTTGGCGGTCGCGATTTCGTCGATGACACATTCGATGCCGAACCTAGTATAGCCAACCCCGACCCCGAACCAGAAGCCTATATCAAGGCCGTTATCCCTACGGATATACTCGATCTGATGCGCGGGGACGGCATAGTTGAAATGCGCGCCTTCGGTCACCACACTGTCGTGGCCGCCTTCGCTCTCGAACAGCTGCGGCATCGTGCGGGCAAAAATGGAATCCGCCACGATGCGGTGCCGCCAGCCGACGATGTTGCCGTCGACGTCGAGCCCGACCTGCACATGTTGCGCCTCGAGCGGCCGGTATTTGCCATGCTGGACGTCGTCTTCGCGGCTCCAGATGACCTTGACCGGGCGGCCTTGCACCGCCTTGGCCAGCGACACTGCATCAACGATGAAGTCGGCCTCGGCTTTGCGGCCAAAGCCGCCACCGAGCAGGGTGGTGTTCACCTTGACCTTGTCAGGGGTGGTGCCTGCTACCTCCGCGGCAAAGCCCTGAGTGCCTGTTGGGCCTTGCGTCGGCGCCCAGATTTCAACCGCATCGCCCGTCACCAGCGCCGTGGCGTTCATCGGCTCCATGGTCGCGTGGTGAACATGGTCGCTCATGTAATCGACCTCGATGACAGTTGCGGCCTTCGAGATCGCGGCCTGTGCGTCGCCCTCCGCGGCAGCGCTGACGCCGGTTTGAGCGAGGTCGCGGCCAATGCGGCGATATTCTTCCAAAAGCCGATCGCTGGTGTAGCTACGGATCCGCGACGACGTGGTCCACACAATTTTGAGCAGGTCCTTGGCCCGCTTCGTCGCCTCGACCGTTTCGCCGATGATGCCGACGCCGTAAGGCAACGGCAGGATTTGCGTGATGCCCGGCACGGCCCTGGCTTCGGCATCGTCGATGGTTTCCGGCTGTTCGCTCTGAACCGGCGCCCGCAGCACCGCTCCGTACAGCATGTCAGGAAGCTGCACGTCGATGCCGAAGATTGCGGTGCCGTCGACCTTCGAGGGCACGTCGACACGCGGTATCGTCAGCTTTCCGATATAGCGCCACTGATCGCTCGGCTTCAGATCGGCATCGGTCGCCTGCGGCAGCGGATCCGGAAGTGCGCCGGCCGCGGCGACCTCGCCGTAGTCGAGCGAGTGGCCCGATCGCGCGTGCACGACCCGGTTGGGCTCCGTCGTGAGTTCGCTCACCGGAACGTTCAGCATGGCGGCGGCACTTGCCAGGATGATCTTGCGGGTCTGGGCGCCGACCAGGCGCAGCATATTGTGATAGCCCCGCGTGGATTCACTGCCACCGGTGAGCTGTACACCGTAAAAGCCAGGGTTGCCGTACTTCTCTGCGTCGGACGGAGCCTGGACGACGCGAACCTTGTGCCAGTCGGCGTCCATGTCCTCGGCGATGAGCAGCGGTAGCGTCGTCATGATACCCTGCCCCATCTCGGATGCGGGTGACATGATGGTTACGGTGCCGTCGGCCGCGATGGTCAGCCAGGCGTTCGGCCGGTAGCTGCCCTCGACCGTCGGCGCCACGCTGGCGCCTGAGGCGTCCTGGAGCAGTCCTCCGAACGCAACTGCGATGCCGGTGACGCCGATGGTGATGAGGAAGCTGCGCCGCGAGAGCGCTCTGGTGTGCAGCTGCAATCTCTTGATCATGGCTCAGGCCTCCCGTGCGGCGCGCTGAATGGCGCTGATGATTCGCACATAGGTTCCGCAGCGGCAGATGTTGCCGTCCATGTATTCGACGATCTGATCGCGGGTGGGGTTGGGGTTGCTCTTGAGGAGCGCCGCCGCCTGCATGATCTGCCCCGACTGGCAATAGCCGCATTGCGGCACCTGCTCAGTGATCCAGGCCTGCTGCAGCGGATGGCTGGCGTCCGGCGACAGGCCTTCGATCGTCGTCACCTCCATTCCGGCAACGTCCTGGAGCATGGTCACGCAGGAGCGCGTCGGCTCGCCGTCGATGTGAACGGTGCAGGCGCCACACTGCGCGATGCCGCAGCCGAATTTGGTGCCGGTGAGTTTCAGATGCTCCCGTATCACCCACAAGAGCGGCGTGTCTGGCGCAGCGGCGAGATCCACGGCGCGTCCATTGATCGTGAACGCTGTCATGGCTATTGTTCCCTTAACTGGCGCGATCTTCTGATTTCTTTCAGTGATGATGGCAATTTTATCCGTCCTATCCGTATACTTTTCTGGGGTATCCGTGGCAATGATATCGTAAATGTTTCAATTATTTTATTATTACTTCGAATGTTGTCCCATTGCCGGAAACGTTGTTATTAAATAGCCGGTTGAGGAAATGTGATCTATGCTGTAAAGTCCGTATTATCTTCGCAATCGTCCGGGACGCCCATGGATCCGCTTTCAGATGTGCTGTCGCTGCTGAAGCCGCGCAGTTATGTGTCCGCCGGCTTCGACGCGGGTGGAAACTGGTCAATCCAGTTCTCCGACCAGCACGAACTTATCAAATGCTACGCTGTGGTTTCCGGCGGGTGCTGGCTGTCAGTGGAAGGCGTTGCCGATGCGGTGCGGCTGGAGAAGGGGGACTGCTTCGTGCTGCCGAGCGGGCGGCCTTTCCGCCTCGCAAGCGACATGACTTTGACGCCTGTCGGAGCCGGCACGATTTTTCCCCCCGCGCGGGCTGGCGGCGTCGTGACGTATAATGGCGGCGGTGATTTTTTTCTTGTCGGCAGCCGCTTCGCCGTGACCGGCAGTCATGCCGGCATGCTGTTAGGCATGCTGCCGCCCATCGTCCATATCCGGAAAGAAACCGATCAGGCGGCGCTGCGCTGGTCGGTGGAGCGGATGATGCAGGAACTGCACGAGCCGCAGCCGGGCGGTTTCCTGGTCGCGCAACACCTCGCCCACATGATGTTGGTCCAGGCCCTGCGCCTGCATCTGGCGGAAGGGCTGGGAGGCGTTGGATGGTTTTTCGCCCTGGCAGATAGACAGATGGCTGCTGCGATCAACGCCATCCATGACGATCCGGCGCATCGCTGGACGTTGCAGGAGCTGGCGGCGCGTGCCGGCATGTCGCGATCGACCTTTGCCCTGAAGTTCAAGGAGATGGTTGGGACGTCACCGATGGAGTACCTGACCAATTGGCGAATGCTGCTGGCGGGAGACAGGCTGGCGAATTCCAGCGACCCAATTTCCGTCATTGCCCTGTCGCTCGGCTACGAGTCCGTAAGCGCCTTCAGTACGGCTTTCAAGAGGGTCATGAACTGCACACCACGGCAATATGGTCGTGGCCGGAGCCCCGCTTCCGCTTCAGCGTTCAGCGCGCGCTCAGAGGACACGGCCGCTGCCCGCTGGTTGAAAGCCGGTTGATTTAGCTCGAGCCGAAGGAATTCTCAGCCGCCGCCTAGCGCCCGCATCACATTCGGCAGCGCCGGCAGCGTCAACAAAACCGTGCCGGCAAGCCAGATGGACGAGACGACGATGCTCCTGGGCTGCGCCGACCAGCGCTCATAAAGCGCGGCCGGTACGCCGGCGAGCATGATGGTCATCGTCGACAGGATCAGCGCACTCGCCATGTAAACGATCTGGCTTAAGGGAGGCGCCCAGCCCGGATACCAGACCGGATAGAACAGGAACACCAACAGCACCCACGGCGAAAAGATACCGTTGACGATGGCGACCGCCATGACCGGCACAAGAGCGTTTCTGTCCATTGCCTCAACCCCCTTGTGAAGCCATCGGCGCAACGCCGAAATTGATCAGCAAGACGAGATAGCCCACGCGCAAGGCCATAAGCCAGAGCACGCTGAAGACGATCAGCACCGGCTGGGTCAGGATCGACGGCGTAATGGTCCGCACGATCCGCAGAAACGGGTCCGTGACGGTCTTGAAGAAGCGCCAGATGTAGTTGTCCCAGCTTTCGGGCACGAAGAGGCCGAGCAGGAGACGCCCCATCAGCGTGTACATCACCGCGGCAAGGATGAAATTCGGTATGTGGAAATACCAATAGGACCAGAAATCGTTCATGTGGGATTTCCCAAGCAGCGGCGGCGCCGCGTTATGCCGAAATGAAAGCGGGGTCCGTCGCCGGACCCCGCTTCGAGCGCCGATCGCTATGCGGATCAGGCAGTCTTTTCTTCCATCATCTGCTTGCCGCGCGGGACACGGATTTCCTCGATGAAATCCTGCATAGCCCGGGACGGCGCCCTGGTGAGAAGGCTGACGATGATCATCACGGCGAAGCCCACCGGCAGACCGAAGGCCGCCGACGAAATGTTCTTCACGCCCCACCACAGTTCCATATTGGGCGTCGCCTTGTCGAAGTCGGCGCCATACTGAGTCATGACAAGGTAGAAGATGGTGATGCCGAAGCCCGCGATCATGCCGGCGACCGCACCGGTCGAATTGGCCCGCTTCCACCAGACGCCGAGCACCAGGGCCGGGAAGAGCCCGCCGGCGGCAAGAGAGAACGCCCACGACACCATCGACAGGATGTCCGACGGCTTGGTTGACGCGACGTAGGCGGCCAGCACCGCGACCATAACCAGCAAGATGCGGGACACGATCAGGCGCCGCGACGTCGGCGCATTCTGGTCGATCATCTTGTAGTAGATGTCATGGCTGAGCGCGTTGGCGATGGCCAGCAGCAGGCCGTCCGCCGTCGACAGCGCGGCGGCAAGGCCGCCGGCGGCGACGAGGCCCGAAATGACGTAAGGCATGCCGGCCATTTCCGGCGTGGCCAGCACGATCATGTCGGCGTTGAGGTTGATGTCGGCAAACGAAAGTGCCGTCACGCCCTTTTCGGCGCAGGCCGCGACGATCGCCGCGGTGTCTGTCGCCGCCTGGCCGCAGATCTGCACGAGCGTATTGTCGGCAGCGGCCCAGCGCATCATCCATCCGGCTTTCTCGGCGATGTTTTCAGGCGTCAGCCCCGACGCCACCAGGTCAAGCATCGTCCACTTGGCGAACGCCGCATAGGCGGGCGCGGTGAAGTAGAGGATGAAGATGAAAAGCAGCGACCAGGCGACCGAGACACGCGCTTCACGCACCGACGGGGTGGTGAAGTATCGCATCAGGACATGCGGCAGTGACGCCGTTCCGACCATCAGGCAGAGGATGAGCAGGAAATAATTCTTTGCATCATAGCCGCCATGCACGAATGGCGTAATGTGATGCACCGTAATGCCCTGTGCCGTCTCAAGCGCGGTGATGTTCGCCAGCGCCTGGCCCTGCATCAATTGCGGGATCGGCACGCCGGTTTTCACCGTCGACATCCAGACAACAGGGATGAGATACGCGATGATCAGCACGATATACTGGGCGACCTGCGTCCAGGTGACCGCGCGCATGCCGCCGAGCATGGAGCACACCAGGATGCCGGCGAGGCCGACATAGACTGCGATGTTGAAGTCGATGCCAAGGAAGCGAGCCGAGATCAGCCCGGTGCCGAAAATCTGCGCGACCACATAGGTGAACGAGCAGGAAAACAGAACGATCACGCCGATGAAGCGGGCAAGATTGCCGCCATAGCGCGCCGACAGGAAGTCGGGAACGGTGTAGGCGCCGAACTTGCGTAGATAGGGCGCAACGAGGATGGCCACGAGCACGTAGCCGCCAGTCCAGCCGAGCACGAAGCCGAGGCCGTCATAGCCGAGCAGGTAGAGCGAGCCTGCCATGCCGATGAAGGAAGCCGCCGACATCCAATCGGCGCCGGTCGCCATGCCGTTGTAGAGCGCCGGTACGCGACGCCCGGCGACGTAATATTCGCCGACGTGCATGGTGCGGCTCAGGATGCCGATCACCGCGTAGATGACGATGGTAAAGCCCATGAACAGGTAGCCGATTACAACGTTCTCGACACCCATGGCGCTCAAGATGGCCATCAGGATGATGAAGGCTATGAAGCCGCCGGTGTAGATGCCGTAGATGCGGCCAAGATTGGAGGTGAAGTCGCCTCCGCTTGCGGTTGTAGATGTCGTGTTAGCCATTGACGTTCCCCCCGATCAATCTTCATTGACATGATGCTCTTCGTCGATCGCGTTCTGGCGCCGTGCGAACCAGAACAGCATGACGACGAAGGCGATGAGCGAACCCTGGGCGGCCATGTAGAAGCCGAGCGGAAAACCAAAAATGACGATGGTGTTGAGTTGCTCCACGAACATGTGGATGACGTAACCGAAGAACACCCACAGGCCCAGCATGACGAACATGAGGCTCTTGGTCTTGTTCCAATAACTTACGCGGTCTGGTGTCGCCATAGCGTTGAACCTCCCTTGGTTGGCAGCTTGCGAACCGTCTCGGCCGCAAGGCGCCGTTTAAAGCTTGCCTCTTCCGCTAAGGCGGAAGCCCTCCGGCATGTGTAGCGGTCAGGTATAGAATCAGTGACCGTAACTTTATAGGAGTAACACTTCTTGCCGCTTCTGTTCATACGACTTTAGAATCGATGAGAGGACTGGAGAACCGGTGAGAGGACTTGAATCGGTAAGGGGGCTGGCGGCGCGGCGTCGCGGAGGCTAAACGGTCAACATCGGTTGGAAACAAAACCGAAGGGAGAGCGTCATGGGCCTGCTGAACGACCTGTTGCCCGCGTTCCTGCGCAAGCCGCAGCCGATCGTCAGCGTCGACGACCTGGCTGACTTCATGGATTCGCGCGCCGCCTTTCTGGCCCAGAAAAGCATCGTCGAGTTCTGCCGCGTCAGGGCAGGGGTCTACTGGCAGAAGCTGTTCAGCGAGAAGGAGTTCCAGGCGGCGCTCAACCATTCACGCTGGCGCGCCTACCCTGCGTGCTATGCCATCGTTGCGGAAATGGTGGAGGGTGCGCTGCGCGAACCCGCCGGCTTGCGCCAGCGAGGCCTGCCAGCGGCACTGGAAAAAGTGGCCTTGGCAAGCTTCTCCAAATATGCCGTTCCGGAGGGCTCGCCCCCGACTTTCTGGGAGAACGCCGCCGAGCTCACTCGTCAGCGCCTCGCCGCCACGCAGATCGGTCCGCCGCGGCCGGTGCGCGAAATCCCCGAGCCGCTGGCGCGAACGGTTTTCGAGATGGTCCCGATCCACCCCAACCTCCTGACCAACGACTACGATTACATCTTCAACTTCCTGAGAATGAATCTGCTGCGCGCGCATGAGGATTTCCTTGCGCAGGCTGACCGCAGCGCCCTCGTCGACGAGTTGCTGGGCGCGGCGCGCATCTGAGCTTTGTTCCGGCGCGCCGATATCCAGGGCTCCCCGTTCGGCCTCGCACCGTCCGTGCGTCGCCGGCTATGCGAACATCAGGTCCCGCACCAGGTCGGGTGCCGACTGGAGGCGCTTGATGAGGCTCTTGAGCTCTGATTGTTGCTCGCGCGTCAGGGCATTGATCTCAATGCGGTTGGATACAGGTATACCGGCGTAGATGTCATGCGTCTGCTGAGCGAGCAGCAAGCCGATCAGCATGGAATGGCCGGCCAGCATCGCCTTCATGTCGCGCTCGCCGCCGATATCCTGCGCGATCAGTTTCTCGAGCCGGGCACGCGTGCTCCGCTCGCGGATGCCGTGGCGAATTGCAAGCGTGCGTGCGGTCACGACGATCGGAAAAAGGCCATATTTCTTGATGTCCAGCCGGCCATTTTCAAGCTGAAAGCCGCCAAAAACAGTGAAGGGATTGCCGGTCGTCATCTGCTCGCCGAGAAGCTTCGCGAATACCGGCTCGGCGTGGCCACGGTCATACGCATATTCGATGAACTGCGCGGCCAACGTCGTGTCGCCGTGGACCGGCCGCAGATCGTAGACGATATCGACGTTGAGCAGGTCCTCCGGCCGTAGGCGGCGAACCCAATCTTCGACGCGCCCCTTCCAGGTGCCGAGGCTTCCGCGGAATGCGGCGTTCGCGGCCATTACCCCGCCTTTGCAGTACGGTACGCCGGAGGCGTCGAGCATGTCGGCGAGCTTGGTCCCGAGATTTTTGAACCAGCTGTCTTCGGCCCCGCCCGGCTCGCCATCTGCGAAGACGATTGCGTTGTCCTGGTCGGGGGCCATCAGGCTTTCGCCACGGCCGCCCGAGCCGAGCACGAGCACGGCGTAGACGCAGGGCGGCGGGCCGTGACCTTCGATCTGCATCTGTTGTTCGGCAAGCACGGCGGCGCGGCGGGTAAGCGAGCAAAGTTCATCGCTGATAATTTCCGCCACCACGCGCGGGTCGATTGCTTCGCCGATGAGCGAACGAACCACGCCCGGCAGCATCGACCAGGTGGCCGCCAGTTCGGCGGCGTCCTTGGCATGTTCGATCGTGTCGTCGAGATCGATGGCAGCGGCGGCGCGAAGCCTCAGCAGGTCACGCGCCGAAAGCACGCCGACCGGCACGCCCTCGTCGTCGCGGACGGCGAGGTGGCGGACTTTCAGCCGATCCATGCGGCCGATCGCCCGATAAGCGAAGGCGGCGGCGCGGATGCTTATCAGCGGTCGCGTTGCGATGCTTCCGACCGGCATGTCAAAAGCCCGCTCGGCGTCGGACGATATGCGGCGCAGCAGGTCACGCTCGGTAACGATGCCATACTCCTCAATCGGTCGATCCGGCGTTCCTCCGTCGGACACCAGGACCGAGCTGATCTTGCGCTTGACCATGAGGTCGATGACCTGCCTTGTCGGTTTGGTCGACTTCACCACGACTGGCGGGCTGCTCATGAGGCTGCCGACGCGATGGCGATAGGCATAGGGATCAACCGGCTGAAACGCGGGAGCCTGGGGTCGCGACACCGGCTCGGCCCAGCCGGCGCGATGGCCGGCTTCGAGAGCATCCGAAAGGGCAAGGCAGGCGACCTCGGCCTCTCCGAGTGTTCGGATGTTGCGCTTGCGCAACTCCGGTATCAACCCGGCAAAGATGTCTCCCGCCGCGATCGCATCGCCCAGAGCCGAATGGCGGCCAGCTATCTCCAGGCGAAGCCAGGCGGCGATCGTCTCCAGCGAATGGTCCGCCAGATTGGGATTTGCTATGGTTGCAAGAAGCCGGACGCACAGCGCCCGAGGCTTTGCCCAGGGCAAACTGGCGCGTCGGCATTCGCGCTCCAATACCGCCAGGTCGAAGCCGATCGAGTGGCCAACGAGGATGCGATCCCCGACGAACTCCTGGAATTGCGCCCATGCATCCGGGAAGCTCCCGGCTCCGTCAACATCGGCATCCGTGATGCCGTGGACTAGCGAGGCCTCAGGCGGGATTGCTTCACCGGGATCGATCAGGAGAGCGAGCTGAGATTCCCGCACGACCTTGCCATGCGCGATGCCGATCGCGCCAATCTGGACCACGCGCGCCTTAGTGGCGTCAGGCCCGGTTGTTTCGGTATCAACGGCGGCGGCCGCAATTGCTATCAGCGGTGTCGCGCCGGTCGCCGGCTTTAGTTTCGTCCCTTTCGGCATAGCCGATAACCTTCCTCTGCCGGATGTCCCGGCTTGCCGAGACAGTACTCTGTCGATGCTGGAAAGGTCGATCCTGCTCGCCCTGCAGCATAGAGCGCGCCGGCGGGCCGCGTCGATGGCCGAATTGCAGGCTATGGCGTTCGCGCCGGGGAGCTGCGCGCCTGCACGTCTATACTGAATCCCGAAGGTACACCCGTCCAGGCGGCACATTCGCCTTAAAGTGATTTGATCCGGTCGCAGCGCTCGCACATTGTCGGCCAGTTTGTTGCCGAGGCGGCCGATGGATGAGATCAGGCGGGTTGCTGTGGAGTGCATCGGGCGCGCCGTAATGTTCGGATCGCTTGCCATCGGCTGTGTCATGGTCGGCTTCTCCTTCAGCCCGGTGTCCGCCTTCCGCTCCGGCGCGTTCCTCACGCTGACCATGGTTTTGGCACTGATGTGGAAAGCCACGACCGCAGCCAGCAAGAATCCCAAGCACACCGAAGTCTGGCTCTACCTTGACGAGAAATCGCGCCCAGCCGATGCCCCGGCGCGACGGGTGTTCGGCACCATCATGAGCGACGTTTATAGACTCTACGCCCGGATCGCGCTCGGCGTGGCGGTTGGGTTCTTCCTGGTGTCGCTCGTGCTGGCGCTATTCGGTCTGGAAGCTTACAGGCCGCCCAGCAAATAGGCGGCCGCTCCGCCATCGCTGTCCCTCCGCCCGCATGAGCCCGGCGTTTTGCCATCGGGCCGCTCGGCCCCGGACGTGCCGAGCTAAGCAGCAAACAAACCAAATTGTCATCCGGTTGGAGAAAAACATTCCAAGGATCCCTGGAAAATAGCACTCGACAAAGTCTACTGATTTTATAGATTAACCGCTGAGACGGAGGTCGATATGTCCTATTTCCAGAACACCCGGACTGTCCGCAAAGGGCAAAGGCTTGGTTCTGGCGAGACTTGGCGGCCGGCCTATGCGGGCGCCTTTGCCTATCTCGTCTTTGCCCTTGCGTTCGTGTTCACCGGGGCAGTCGTTCTGGGTCTTGTTCCCTGATCATGGAGCCCTGAGTGATCGGGTCCTGACTTACAGGGATAGCGATCTGCCGTTTCGCAATATCGGAGTTGAATGAACCGAATGCCGGTGTGCTTCTGCGCGCCCTGATCTCAACGTGATGGAGGAGATGGCAATGCCGATCGAGTTCACGCATGTTCCCGGTAAAACTCACCCCGCCGACCTAACCGTGCCGTTTTTCAACGATTTCGCGGAAACCGCGACAAAGCTGTCGCTGATCGAGGACATTGGTTTCCAAAAGATCATCGTCGACGATCCGGGCGGGCTGCTGACCAATATGGATATTGCCGCCCGGGCGCTTGACCGCACCTCATCGCTTGAGGTCGTTCTCACGCATTGGGCGGGCGTTATCGAGCCGGCGACGGCGGCACGGCAATTGGCGGCCCTCGACGCAAAAAGCGGCGGGCGGTTGTCGCTCAGGATGCTCAGCGAGCCGCTGAACGACGACGATGCCGAGGCACGTGCCGTCGGCCACACGCTCAGCTGGCAGCGGATCGACGAATATCTGGTGCTGCTGAAGCGGTTGTGGTCGAACGACAGGCCGTTCGATCATGAAGGCGCCTTCTACAGCGTCAGGGGCGGCTATGTGCCGCGCAAGGGACCGCATAGCGCCGAGATGGCCATCCGGATGGGCGGACAGTCCGGAACGGCGCTCAGGGTCGCCGGGCGGCATGCCGATGTCTTTGAACTGGCGCCGGGTTCGCTCGACGGGATCCGGCAGCTGATGGAGCGGGTGCGCAGTGCCGCCGCCGAACACGGCCGGGCCCACAAGCTGCGTTTCGCGCTTCCCGTCCGGATCCGTTCGGAGGACAATGCCGCTGTCTCCTGCCAAAAGGCGGTCGAAATTGCCGGGCCGCCGGCGCAGGTCGCGTTGTCGCTGCTTCCTTATGCGGCCCTGGGAATCGAGGAATTCATGATCGTCGGCATCGACAGGCCGCGCGAGATCGCAATGGCTGGCCGCGAAACGATTGCGCTGCTGCGCAACACTCTGGCGCGCCGCGAAGCCGATGTCCCTCAGCCCGGCGCGTTTGCGTCTCGCGTGATCCGGGAAGCACGCGCCGGCTGAGCGTGGCAGGACAATGCGCTTTGTGGCCGCCAGCCCGAAGCACCTGGCGGTGCCGCTCATTGCCGGCCTTTCCACATCAGCACCATGAAATAAGGCCCTCCGACCAGAGCAGCCAGCAAACCCGCCGGAATCTGCCATGGGAAAATGAGCATCCGGCCGGCCCAGTCGGCCGAAACAAGGATCATACCGCCAAGCATCGCGGATGCGAAAAGCTGCGGCAAGGCGCGTTGAAGGCCGAGCATGCGGGCCAGGTGCGGCGCCATCAATCCGACGAAGCTCAGCGGCCCGATGACCAGCGTAGCTATTGTCGTCGGCACCGAAATAAGCACCAGGAGGATGGCCCGCACGCGAAAGAGGCTAAGCCCGAGCCCGCGCGAGGCGGCTTCTCCAAGCGGCAGGATTTCCAGCCAGCGGATGGTGAGGGGCATGATGGCCAGCAGAGCAGTCGCCGTCACAGCGGCGATTATGGCATCGCTGGCGGTGGCCCGGTAGGTGGAGCCGGATAGCCAGCCGATGAGCGTATCGAGCCGAGGATCGCCGCTGGCGAGCATCACCGCCGAGAATGCCGACGCGATCGTCGCCACCGCGACACCGGAAAGCAGCAACCGATCATTCGCGATGGGCTGACTGCGGCCGGTCTGCCAAATCATCGCCAGGCTGGCCAGAGCCCCGACGAGACCGGCCGCGATCATTGCCGGGCGGTTGACGGTCGAAGTCGCGACGAAGAGCAGCAGGATGCCTAGCGAGACGCCGCCGGAAACACCCAGCACCTCGGGCGCCGCCATCGGATTGCCGGTCATCCTCTGCATCAGCGTGCCGACCACGCCTAGCATCATACCAGCGGAAACCGCGACGACGATGCGAGGCGCCCTGAGCGGCAGGAGGTCGGCAAGTTGGGCGGCCGGGACCACGTGCCAGCCGGCCGCGCCTCGCCCGACAACAAGCGCGGCGCAGAGAAGAAGCGCCATCACGAGGAGCCCGGCCAGCAGATAGGCCCACTCGCTTCGCCTGCGCACGGAAGACAGCATGGCGCCGTCCCGATCCGGATTGATGCGCAATTTCGGCAGGAGAAGAAACAGCAGCGGCGCACCGAGGAAAGCGGTCGCCACGCCTGCCGGGATTTCGGAGGTAAACGGCATGACCTGCACCAGTCGGTCGGTCAGCCACAGCAGCGTGGCACCCGCAAGGGACGCCCAGATCATGCGCTGGCGCAAGGTCCGTGCGCCGGCGAGCCTGACCAGCGCCGGCGCCGCAAGCGCCACGAAGCTGATAACGCCGACGGCTGCGACCAACATGCTGCTCAGCGCGACGGCGACAGTCATCCCGGCCAGCCGTGTCACCACGGGTTTCGCCCCGAGGCCTTCCGCTCCCTCGTCGCTCAGGTCCAGAAGCCGCAGCGGCCGGAGCAGAAGGAAGGCAGCAATGCCGGCCAGCGCGAGCCATGGCGCGAACCCGAGCACCCCGGCGTCGCCGTTCTGGATCAGCGAACCGCTCTGCCAGATGAACAGTTCCTCGGAATACTCGCGGTTGGCCGCCATCAGCAGGGCGCTCGCTGAACTGCATGTGAGGCTGACCACCAGGCCGGAAATGATGATCGCGACCGGCGAGAAACTCCGGCCCTGGGCCAGAGCCAAAACCGCCAGCGTCGACAGGGCGCCGCCGGCGAGCGCCACCCATTCGCGACCTTGCTCCAGCATCCACGGCGCGTAGAGTGTGGCGATCGTCAGGGCGACGGTCGCGCCTGCATTGGTGCCTATGGTCGTCGGCTCGGCGAGCGGATTGCGCAGCACCTGCTGGAGCAGCGTGCCGGTCAGGCCGAGCGCCGCGCCGGCCAGCAGACTGATCGCCAGACGCGGCAGAAAGGCATGCCGGTAAAGCAGCTGCCGCGGATCGGCAAGATCCGTCGCTCCGAGCGACTGCCACCACATGTCGGCGGGCAACAGGCGCAAAAGCCCGACAGCGGTGAGATATCCGGCGAGCACCGCCGGCACGCCGACGAGGGCGACGAGCATCCCCCCCATGAAACGAGCACGATGGCCGGCCGTAGACTGCATGATAGTCATGCCCGGGCCACAAACGTCGCAAAACGGGCAGCGGCGGCAAGCCCGCCGAACGGCCATATCGGCGGGATCGTCCTGACATTGCCGGCTTTGACGCAAGGAAGGTTCGCCCAGAGGCTGCTCTGGTCAATCCGGATCTTCACATGCGGGGGAATCGGATCGAGAGAAATTACGCGAGCCTTGCCGATCGCAACCAGCTCTTCGATGCCCAGGATGGAAAAGCCCCAGCTATCGGTCGGTGCCGTCCAGGCATTGGTGAGGCGCAACCTGTCGAGCACGTCCTGGAACAGACTGCCCTTGCCGTAGACGCGGACGTGACGGTCGTCGAACATGCTGACCACCGCGAGCGGCTGCTTTGCCCGCTCTGAAAATTGTGCCCTGATCTGGGCGATTGCCGCCGCCGTCTCCTGGATAAGCCGGTGCGCTTCAGCCTCCCGGTCAAGTTGCAAGCCAAGTTCCAGCGTTTCAATTTCGGCCTGGCGATAAGGCGCTTCAGTACCATCGTAGAAGGGCACGGTGTGCAGTGGCGCGATCCGCCTGAACGGAGCTTCGTCCAACCCGTAGCCATAGGCGCCGATGATAAGGTCGGGCTTGAGTTCCAGCAGCAGTTCGCGATTGGGCTCGCCGCGCGAGCCGAGATCGATGCAGCCGGCGGGAAGAGCCGGACCCGCGACCCAGTCTCGGTAGCCCTTGGTGTCGGCGACCGCGACCGGCCCGATCCCGAGCGAGATGACCATTTCGGCCGAGGTCCATTCGAGACAGGCGATCCGCGGCGGCCTTGCCGCACGCGCCGGGCTGCCGCGCAGACCGAGGCTCGTCGCGGCCAGGCCGGCAAGGCACCGGCGCCGCGTCAGTGGTGCCAATTGGGTCCGGGCCTGCACGCGCGCGTCACCATGTATACTTCACCGAGCCCTTGATCCGGCGACCCTCGCCATAAAAGCAGCCGAAGCTTTCTGCGAAACAGGAGGCGACATAGCGCTTGTCGAACAGATTGCTGACATTGAGGTTCAACGCAGCGTTCTGCCATTTGTAGTGGAGCGCGGCATCGACAAGCGTGACGGCCGGCACCTTGAAAGTGTTGGCATCGTCGCCGTAGGTCGAGCCGACATAGCGGATGCCGGCGCCGAGCCCGAGCCCCACCAATCTGCCGCTGCCGACAGTGTAGTTTGCCCACAACGAGGCCGCGTGTGCCGGCACGCCGAAAGGCGTGTTGCCCTGGTTGCTCGTTCCATCCTCGTTGACACTGGTTGGGCTGGTTATCTCGGTGTCGAGCCAGGTATAGGCCGCCCGAAAATCGAAGCCTGAATCAAGGCTCGCAACACCTTCTAGCTCGATGCCGCGCGACCGGATCTCGCCGGTCTGGAAGATGTCATCTGGCCGGCCAACGCCGCCATAGCGCACGACATTCTGCCGGGTCAGGTCGAACGCCGAAACGGTGACGAAGGAGTTCCAGCCAACCGGCTGGTATTTCAGGCCGACCTCGTACTGCTTGCCGGTTTCAGGCACGAGCGGATTGCCGTTGCTGTCGGGGCCGGACACCGGCTGGAACGATTCGGAATAGCTGACATAAGGCGCAAGGCCGTTGTCGGCGAGGTAAAGCAGACCGGCGCGGCCGGTGAAGGCGTTGTCCTTCTGGCGGGGATCGAAGGCCCCGGCCAGATTGTCATGGACTTTCGCGTCCGCCCAGTCCTGGCGGCCGCCCAGCGTCAGCCGCCAGTTGCCCAGCTTGATCTGGTCCTGCGCGTAGAGGCCGACCTGCGATTGAGTGGTGTCGGTGTCTGTGTAGGGCGCCAGATCTGTGATTGGGCTGCCATAGACCGGGTCGAAGATGTTGATGTCACCGACGGACCCTCCGGAGGCATAGTCGCGATAGGTGTAGCGCTTGTAGTCGAGGCCAACGAGCAGCGTGTGGGCGAGCGGGCCGGTATCGAAATCGGCCTGCGCCTGGTTGTCGATGGTCACGCCGCTGAGCCTCGTGCCGCCGGCATCGGCATAGCGGGAATAGTCACCCGCATCATTCAGAAGCCCGCCGCCGAAGACGCCTTCCTCATAGTGTTTCAGATAGACGTAGCGGGCATGCTGGCGAACCTGCCATGTCTCGTTGAAGCGGTGATCGAATTCGTAGCCAATCGACGCCTGGTCGTTGTTGTAGGTGTCGAAGTCCGGTTCGCCGACGAACATGCTGTTCGGCAGATATTTTCCGTCTCTGCCCGGCCTGATCGTGCCGTATGCCGGCAGGTACTGCATCGCCCACCCGGACCGGTCGCGCTGATAGTTGGCGAGGATAGTTAGGCTCGTATCGGCATCGGGCTTCCAGGTGAGCGCCGGCGCGATGAAGATGCGGTCGTCCTCGACGAAGTCTATCTGGGTATCGCCGGTGTGGGCGGCGCCGGTGAGGCGGAACAGCAGCGACTTGTCGGCGTTGACAGCCCCGCTGAAGTCGAACTTTCCTTCATAGCGGTTGAAGCTTCCGGTGCCTAGCTCGACTTCGCGGAGGTTCTCCTCGGTCGGGCGCTTGCTGACATAGTTGATGATGCCGCCAGGACTTGCCTGGCCGTAGAGAACCGACGCCGGCCCGCGCAGGATTTCGTAGCGTTCGGCGCCGTAGGAATCGAGCGCCGTGAACAGCGTGAAATTGCTCTCCTTGAGCTGCAGCCCGTCCTTGTAGAAGACGCCGCTGGAGTTCGAAATGCCGCGCATCTGCAAGCCGTGGCCACGATTGTCGGTGCCGTAGAGATTGCCGCTTGCGCCTGGCGCATAACGCAGTGCGCTGTTCAGGCTGTCCACCGCCTGCGCTTCCATCTGGTCTTTGGTGATGACCGATATCGACTGCGGCGTCTCGATCAGCGGTGTGTCGGTCTTGGTGGCCGTGGAGCCCTGGGTGGCGACATAGCCGTCGACTGTCCCAAAGGCGCTTTCGACGCGTTCCTGAATGTTGATCGGATCGAGCGTGGTGGTCGCATCCTGCGCGACGGCATGGCCGCCGCCAAGCAGCACCGGCAGCGACATCGCCGCGATCAGCAGGCTTCGGCGCGCACTCACTTCATCTTGAGTTCTTCCGCAACCTGAACCAACGACCATCTCGGCGCGCTCCAAATTTTCGAATTTCGACGCAAATCCGGCGCGTCACGACATTTTGTTGACTCAAAAGGTCATCTTCATTGTTGACTAGTAAACTCATGTTTCATAGTCAACCGGGCATCGGCGCCGAAAACCGGGATTGCCGAAAGCCGGATTTCGAGATGCACGCACAAAGCTGGAGAGAGGCTGATACCGTGGCTGGAATTCACGCCCAGACTGCCTTCCATGTCGAAGCGGTGCGTTTCGCTGTCGGCGAGCGGACGCTGCTCGGGCCGGTTACACTCGAACTACAACGTTCGCGCGTCTACGGCCTGATCGGGCACAACGGCTCGGGCAAGTCGACGCTGATCAAGCTCCTGGCGCGCCAGCAGCCGGCAAGCTCGGGCGGCATAACCTTCGCGCAGCGGCCGCTGGTGCAGTGGGGCGCGCGCGAACTTGCCCGCGCGCTGGGCTATCTGCCGCAGACGACGCCGGCGGCGACCGGCCTGACCGTGCGCGAACTGGCGACGCTCGGGCGCTATCCCTGGCATGGCGCGCTCGGCCGTTTCGGGTATGAGGACAGGCGCCATGTCGACGAGGCACTTGTCCTGACCGATATGGCGGATTTTGCCGGCCGGCTGGTGGACGAATTGTCCGGCGGCGAGCGTCAGCGCGCATGGCTGGCCATGCTGGTGGCGCAGAATGCCGGCGTCATGCTGCTCGACGAGCCGATCTCGGCGCTCGACATCGCCCATCAGGTCGAAGTGCTGGGGCTGGTCAGGGACCTCAGCCGCGAACGCGACCTGTGCGTCGTGGTCGTGCTGCACGATCCCAACATGGCGGCGCGCTACTGCGACGAATTGATCGCACTGAAGAACGGCAGGCTGCTGACGCGCGGCACGCCGGACCAGATCATGCAGGGCGACGTGCTCAAAGGAATTTTCGGTGTCGAGATGGGTGTGTTTGCGCACCCCGTCACCGGCCAGCCCATCGGCTATGTGCAATGAGACCACTGTGAGAATAAGGAAGAAGCCCTTGTCCAGACATGGTTTGTTCGCTGCCTTGCTCGCATCCGTCATCCTGTCCGCTGGCGGCGCGGCCGCCCAGGAGCAACCGGGCGCAGTCCCGGCGATCGAGGCACCGGCTCCCGCGCCCGGGGAGGCTGCGCCGGACGCGGTCGTGCCACCGGCGCAGCCCGGCGTGACAACGCCCACCGAGACCACGCCTATCGAGACTGGTCCTTCGACGGCGACGTCTTTGACGCTACCGCATGATCTGTCGCCATGGGGGATGTTCATTGCGGCCGACATGGTCGTGAAAGCGGTGATGATCGGGCTGGCTTTTGCGTCCTTCGTCACCTGGACGATATGGCTGGCCAAATCGCTGGAGATCCTTGGCGGCAAGCTGCGCGCCCGCCGCGCGGCACAAGCGATCGGCAATGCCGCCACGCTGAATCAGGCCGGGCGCGCGCTTGGCCACAATAGCGGTCCCGGCGCCCTGCTGGTGCGGGCAGCCGAGGAAGAGGCAGCACTTTCGGCCGGCTCGCTCGACCACGTGTCCGGCGACGGGCTGAAGGAACGGGTCACCTCGCGCCTGTCGCGCATCGAGGCGGCGGCGGCGCGGCGCATGTCGCGCGGCACCGGCGTGCTGGCGACGATCGGCTCGACCGCGCCCTTTGTCGGCCTTTTCGGCACGGTCTGGGGCATCATGAACGCCTTCATCGGCATCTCGCAGGCACAGACCACCAATCTCGCTGTCGTTGCACCGGGAATCGCGGAAGCCTTGCTGGCCACCGCGATGGGCCTTGTCGCGGCGATCCCGGCGGTGGTCATCTACAACGTCTTCGCGCGATCGATAGCCGGCTACAGGCAGATCCTCGCCGACGCGTCGGCAGGGGTCGAACGGCTGGTCAGCCGGGATCTGGATTTCCGCACGGTCGCGCCGGCAAAGCAGATGGCCGCGGAATGAACACGGAGCGACGCCATGGCAGCTAGAATTCGAGAGAACATCGACGGCGATCTTGCGGAAAACCATGAGATCAACGTCACGCCGTTCATCGATGTGATCCTGGTCCTGCTGATCATCTTCATGGTCGCGGCGCCGCTGGCGACGGTGGATGTCAATGTCGACCTGCCGGGCTCGACGGCGACGCCGGCTCCCCGGCCGGAGACGCCGCTGTTCCTGACGCTGAAAGACGATCTCAGCCTGGCGATCGGCAACGACACCGTGCCGCGCGAAGCCTTCGCCGCCACTCTCGTCGGCAGGACAAAAGGCGACAGCCAGACGCGCATCTTCCTGCGCGCCGACAAGGCGGTCGGCTATGGCGATCTGATGGAGGCGATGAACCTTTTGCGCGGCGCCGGCTATCTGAAGATCGCGCTGGTCGGTCTCGAGACCGCGCCCGGCGATGCCGCGGCGCCGCAAGTCGGAACGGGCCAATGATGTCGCCGGCGGCCGCCCTGCCGATGGCCGATCAGCGGCGTTTCGGCGTGCGCGAGATTGCCTGGTGGGCGGGCGCGGCTGCGCTGGTTCTGGTGGCGCATGCCGCGATCGGGTATGCGATGCAGAGCTGGCGCCCGGCCGAGCCCGATGGCGGGCCGCCGCAGGCGCAGGTGATCGAGTTGTCGCCGATGGCGTTCACGCCAGCCATGCCGGCCCCGATACCGGACGAGGTGGCGCCCGATCAGCCGGATCCGGCCGAGGAGCCCGTAGCCGAAACGGAGCCTGCGCCCGAACCGTCCGTCGAGCCGGCAGAGCCGGTCGCCGAGCCGTCGGAAACCGCTCCGGCCGACACAGTCGAGCCCACCCCGCCGACCATGGCGGAGCGGGTCGACCAGCCGCCGCTCGAGGAGGTCGTGCCGGACGTTGCCGAGGCCGTCACGCCGGAAGTGGTCATCCCGCTGCCGCAGCCGAAACCGGTCGACGCACCCGTCGAGACCAAGCCAAAGAAGCAGGCAAAGGTGAAGGAGCCTGTCGAGAAGGCCAAAAAGCTTGCGAAAGAAGAAAAGGCAACACCTCCGCCGAAGACAGCAGCCGCCGCCAGCGTCGCTGCGAAGCCCGCAGCCAGGTCGGCCGCACCGAAATCGGCCAAAGCAACGGTTTCGAGATCCGGTGTGAGCTCGTCCAAGTGGAACTCGCAGTTGCATGCGTGGATCAGGCGGCACACGCGCTATCCGAGGGCGGCGAAGGCCCGGCGCGAGGAAGGTAGTCCACGAGTGACCTTTACGGTCGATGGATCCGGGCGCGTTCTATCCGCCCGACTGGCTCGTTCCTCCGGCTATCCGGACCTCGACCGCGCGGCGCTCGACGCATTACAGGGTGCCAAAGTGCCAGCGCCGCCGCCAGAAAAAGCGGGTACATCTGTTGCGGCGCCTTTCACATTCAAGCTGGATTAGGTCGTTCGGCATAAATAGGCCAGCGTTGGCCGACAGTCGGATGCGGACCATTGCAGCCCGCGTCCGGCGACGAGTTTCGACTTTCAAGCGTCATCCGGTTGTCATATGTCCGCCATATACATCCATAATTCCGGATTCTAGGATACATGGATAAGAACACAGCTCTTCTCGCATTGGCAGCGCTTGGCCAGGACACCAGGCTCGAGGTATTTCGCCTGCTGGTCCGGGCGGGCGCAGACGGTGTGCCGGCCGGTGAGATCGCCTCGCGCCTCGGTACGGTGCAGAACACCATGTCGGCGCATCTGAAGGTCCTCGACCATGCCGGCCTGGTCCGTGCCGAGCGCGACGGCCGGACGATCCGCTACGTCGCCGATATGACCGGCTTTCGGGATCTCCTTGCCTATCTCATGGAGGATTGCTGCAACGGCGCGCCGGAGCTCTGCCAGCCGGTCATTCAGGCGGTGACCTGCAACTGCTAGAAGGGACTACGCCATGAGCGAGCCATACAACGTGCTTTTTCTCTGCACCGGCAATTCGGCGAGGTCGATCCTCGCCGAAGGGATCCTGAACCGTGTCGGCGCGGGCAAGTTCAGGGCCTATTCGGCCGGATCGCAGCCGAAGGGAGAGGTTCATCCCTACGCGCTCCAGCTTTTGAAAACCCTGAACCACGACACGTCCTTCGCCCGTTCGAAGGACTGGCAGGAATTCGCGGCTCCCGGCGCGCCCGAGATGAATTTCGTTTTTACCGTCTGCGACAATGCGGTCAATGAATCCTGCCCGGTGTGGCCGGGACAGCCGATGACGGCGCATTGGGGCGTGCCCGACCCGGCAGCCGTGGAAGGCACCGACGCCGAAAAACATCTGGCCTTTGCCGAAGCCTATCGCATGCTCAACAATCGGATCTCGATCTTCGTCAGCCTGCCGATGAACACGATCGACAAGCTCGCCCTGCAGAAACGGCTGGATGAAATCGGCCGCGATCTACCGAAGGCCGGCTAATATGGCGATTGACCTGTCCCGTCGCATTGTCGCGGAAGCGCTCGGCACGGCAATGCTTGTCGCGACGGTTGTCGGGTCCGGGATCATGGCCGACAGGCTGACGGGCGACGTCGCTGTTTCCCTGCTCGGCAACACCTTGCCGACTGGAGCGATTTTGGTGGTGTTGATCACCATACTCGGACCAATTTCCGGGGCGCATTTCAACCCGGCGGTGACGCTGGTTTTCGCCCTCAGGCGGGAAATCGAAGCGAACGCCGCACTGGCCTATGTCATCGCCCAGCTTGTCGGCGGCGTTGCCGGGACGCTGCTGGCGCACGCCATGTTCGAACTGCCGATTCTACAGATCTCGCAAACCGTGCGGACCGGAAACGGACAATGGCTCGCGGAGTTGGTGGCCGCCTTCGGCCTGGTCTTCACCATTCTGGCGGGACTTCGCTTCCGTTCGGATGCGATTCCCTGGCTGGTCGGCCTCTACATCACCGCGGCCTATTGGTTCACCGCATCGACGTCGTTCGCCAATCCGGCGGTCGCCATTGCGCGAGCGGTTTCAAACACGTTCGCGGGCATCCGTCCTGTTGACCTGCCGGCGTTTATCGTCGCCGAGCTGCTGGGCGCGCTGCTTGCCATGGCCTTGGCAGGATGGGTGCTCAGCGAGCCCAAACCAACCAGACAGATGAGAGCCGCGAAATGACCATCACCATCTACCACAACCCCGACTGCGGCACCTCGCGCAACACGCTCGCCATCATCCGGCAGTCCGGCGAAGAGCCTGATGTGATCGAGTATCTGAAGAACCCGCCGTCGCGCGAACGGCTGGTCGAGCTGATCAAGGCGATGGGGATGACACCGCGCGAATTGCTGCGCGAGAAGGGTACGCCGTACGCCGAGCTCAATCTCGGCGATCCCAAATGGACCGACGACGAGATCGTCGATTTCATGCTGGCGCATCCGATCCTGATCAACCGGCCGATCGTGGTGACGCCGCTCGGCACCTTGCTTGCAAGGCCGTCCGAAGCCGTTCTCGACATCCTGCCCAATCCGGATATCGGGCCGTTCACCAAGGAAGACGGCGAAGTGGTGATCGACGCATCGGGGCGGCGCGTCTGAAGGTATCATCCAGTTCTTCGATAATCTTGGAAATAGAACTTGACGACACCCGGCAGCGGGAGCTAGCGTATTTCCATGAAACTCGAACAAGCAGCAAAACAACTCGAGGCGCTCGGCAATCCGACGCGGCTGAAGCTTTATCGCACGCTGGTGAGGGCAGGCGAAACCGGACGACCGGTCGGTTATCTGCAGGAATCCCTCGACATCGCTGCGTCGACCCTATCGCATCATCTCCACCGGCTTATCTTGACTGGCCTGGTCACCCAGGAACGCCAGGCAACGACCTTAATCTGCCGTGCCAATTACCCTGTCATGAACGATCTCCTCGGCTTTCTTGCCGATGAATGTTGTGCCGATGCCGTATGCGGCCAGGCTGTCGGCGAGGCTGCTGCGTAACTCTCTTTTGGCCTATATTTCTATAATACTAGAAGCATAGAAGGTGCATCATGGTTCCCAACAGCGATCTCCCGGTCGCCATCATCGGCGGCGGACCGGTCGGCCTGGCGGCTGCCGCCCAACTTGTCAGCCGCGGCCTTCCGGTCAAGGTTTATGAGGCTGGTTCCGGGGTCGGTTCGAACCTTCTGGACTGGGGTCATGTGCGGGTCTTCACGCCGTGGCGCTATTGTGTTGATGCGGTCGCCCGAAAACTTCTCGAGAGCCACGGCTGGCAAATGCCCGAGCCGGAGGCATTTCCCACCGCCGATGAGATCGTCGACCAATATCTCGCGCCGCTGGCAAAGCTTTCCGAACTGGCGCCGTCGATCGAGACCAATGCCCGTATTGTCGCCATTTCCCGGTGGGGAGCCGACAAGGTGTTGAGCAAGGCGCGAGAGACGCGGCCGTTCCTGCTTCTGGTCGAGACCGCCGAGGGCACGCGCCGGGACAGCGCTCGTGCCGTGATCGATGCGTCCGGCACCTGGCAAACGCCGAACCCGCTCGGTGCGGGCGGCTTGCCGGCCGAAGGTGAGGTGGAATTTGGAAACCGCATTGCCTACGGCATACCGGATGTCCTCGGACGCGACCGTCATCTCTATGCGGGCGGCACGACATTGGTCGTGGGCGCCGGCCATTCCGCCGCCAACGTCTTGCTGGAACTGGACAGGCTCGCGCAAACCGAACCCGGCACTTCGGCACTATGGGTGACGCGCGGCACCGACCTTGTCCGCATCTATGGCGGCGGCGATGCCGACGCCCTGCCGGCGCGGGGCGAACTCGGTTCGGATGTCCGGCATCTCGCCGAGAGCGGCCGCGTGTGGTTGGTGATGGGCTTTGCCACGGTTGCCATTCGCGACGTCGACGGCCGTCTCGTTGTAGACGGGCAGACAAAGGATGGGCTGCGCACGCTCGGCCCCGTCGACAGGATCATCGCCGCGACGGGGCAGCGCCCCGATCTCACCTTGACCCGGGAGCTTCGGCTGGACCTCGATCCGTGGCTTGAAGGCGTCAAGGCGCTGGGGCCGCTCATCGATCCCAACGAGCACTCATGCGGCGATGTCCCGCCGCATGGTCATCGCGAGCTCAGCCACCCCGAGCCCGATTTCTATACGGTCGGCGTCAAAAGCTATGGCCGCGCCCCGACCTTTCTGCTGCTGACCGGCTATGAGCAGGTCCGCTCGGTCGCCGCGGCGCTCGCCGGCGAAATGGCGGCGGCCGATGCCGTGCAGCTGGTGTTGCCCGAGACCGGCGTCTGCACTGTGCCGGCGTCACTTTCAGGCGCGTCGTCCCAGGGTTGCTGCGGCGGGCCGGCGCCGGCTGCTGTCGATGCCTGTTGTGTCGACGACGCCAAGGCGAAGGCGAGCGGCAAGTCAGGCTGCGGCTGCGGCAGCACGCAAGCGATCGCAGCAGTGCGCAGCGGCGATCTCGAGATCGCCGCTCGATGAGCGACCGGAAGATCCCGGCTGCCGCGCTCTGGGCGTTGGGGCTGACGCAGATCATCGGCTATGGCACGCTCTATTACAGCTTCAGTATCCTGGTGCCTTCGATCGCGCTCGAATTCGCCTGGCCGAAACAATGGGTTTTCGGCGCCCTGTCGGCGTCGCTGCTGGTGGGTGGCCTGTTTGCACCGACAGCCGGGCGCTGGGCCGATCGTTTCGGCGCCGGCCGGGTGATGACCTTTGGTTCGCTTGCTGCGGCGGCAGCGCTTGTCGCTTGCGCGCTAGCACCCGGCCGGGTGAGCTTTGTGCTGGCCCTGGTGGCGATGGAGCTGGCGTCCGCCTTCGTGCTTTACAGCGCCGCTTTCGTCGCGATCATCCAGATCGGCGGAGCCAGGGCGCAGCGCAGCATCACCCATCTGACGCTGATCGCCGGCTTCGCCTCCACCCTGTTCTGGCCGCTGACGGCGGCACTGCACGAATACCTGACCTGGCGCGAGGTCTATTTGGTCTTTGCCGGCATCAATGTTGCCATCTGCCTGCCCATCCATGCCTGGCTGGCGCGGCTGTCGCGTCGGACAGACGAAAGCGCTTTACCGACACCTGCGGCTATGGGGTCAACAGGCGGTGCGGCTGCCTTCACCCCGCGCGACCGCAGCAGAGTGTTTCTGCTCATGCTTGGCGGCTTCGCGATCGAGGGTTTCGTGCTGTCCTCGATCCTCGTTCACATGGTGCCGCTGACGACGGCGCTCGGGCTTGGCTCCGCCGGGCTCGTCGTCACCACGCTTTTCGGGCCGTCCCAGGTGGCGAGCCGGTTGATCAACATGCTGTTCGGCGGCCGGCTGGCACAGACCTGGCTGGCGGTGATCGGCGCGACATTGCTGCCGCTCGGCCTTGTCGCCCTACTAGCGACCACACCATCGGTGCCTGGAGCCATCGCTTTCGTCATCCTGTTTGGATTGGGCTCGGGCCTCGCCAGCATCGTCGGCGGCACGCTGCCGCTCGAACTGTTCGGGCGGGAGCGCTACGGCGCCTGGCTCGGCTGGGTGACGGCCGCGCGTCAGTTTTCTTCAGCGCTTGCGCCCTTTGCCCTTGCTATGGCGATGGCAGGCATCGGCGTCCAACCATCGCTCTGGTTGACCGCTGCGGTCGGCATGCTCGGCATACTGGCTTTCTCGGCAATCATCCTGATCAGGCGGCAGCCTCTCGCGCATGATCGCGTGATGCTTACCTCGGCGAACTGACGTCGCGTGCAGCGTACAGCTGTGCGCAACAGCGAGCGGTCGGCCAAGGGCGCTCGACGGGCTGTGATGCGGTTGATAAGCCCTCTCCCCAAGGAGAGTCGAGACATGACCGTTGCGATCGAGATGGGCCACACGACCGCGGGCGCCCCGGCGGCACTGGATCTTGAGGAACTGCTGGCGACCCGCCTGCTGGTGCAGGGCAATTCGGGCTCGGGCAAATCCCATCTGCTGCGCCGGCTGCTGGAGCAGAGTGCCCCCTGGGTGCAGCAGACCATCATCGACCCCGAAGGCGACTTCGTGTCGCTGGGTGAGCGCTTCGGCCATCTGGTGATCGATGCCGAGGAGCATACCGAGCGCGGCCTGCAGAGCGCCGGCGAGCGGGCGCGCATCCATCGCGTTTCCACGGTGCTCAATCTCGAAGGGCTCGACGCCGAGAACCAGATGCGGCGCGCCGCTGCCTTCCTCGGCGGGCTCTTTGAGGTCGCTCGCGACCACTGGTACCCGATGCTGGTGGTGGTGGACGAGGCGCAGCTGTTCGCGCCGGCAGTGGCGGGCGAGGTTTCGGACGAGGCGCGCAAACTCTCGCTCGGCGCCATGACCAACCTGATGTGCCGTGGCCGCAAACGCGGGCTGGCCGGGATCATCGCCACCCAGCGGCTGGCCAAGCTCGCCAAGAACGTCGCCGCCGAGGCTTCCAATTTCCTCATGGGTCGGACCTTCCTCGACATTGATATGGCCCGCGCGGCCGACCTTTTGGGCATGGAGCGGCGACAGGCCGAGGCTTTCCGCGACCTGGAGCGCGGACAGTTCATGGCGCTCGGCCCGGCGCTGTCGCGCCGACCGCTGGGCTTGCGCATCGGCCCGACCGATACAAGTCCGCGCAACGGCACCCCGCGGCTGATGCCGCTGCCGGAAGCAGCACTGGAGGATGCCCGCGCGATCATCCTGGCTGCGCCGCCGCCGGAAACTGTCCGGCCGCAGCGCCGGTCGTCGCCGGACCTGCTCGACCAGTTGATGGCGGCTAAGTCGGCGGCGTTGGAAATCCGCCCCGAACCGGTGGAGCCGCCGATCAGCGCCGAGGACTTGGCCGAGCGGCGGGAGCGGGTGGACCGGGTTTTGCGCGCCGTGCTGGCGCAGCCCGACGCGGGGTTCCGTGTCATCGGTGTGCTCTATCAGGAGTTCGTGGTCCGCTGCCGGATCGAGGGCCTCGCCTCGGTCGTGCCGGACCTGCCTGCCTTCCGCCGCATGCTGACCCGCGCCCGCGCCGGCCTCGGCTCCGACATGGCAGGGGATGACGCGTGGCAGGATGTCTCGGCGCGCGCCTCGCTGCTGCCCGAGGAGATGCAAGGTGTGTTCATGATGATCGCCCGCGCGGCGAAGGAGGGCTGGCCCTGCCCGAGCGACGCGGCGATTGCCCGCGCCTACGGCTCACACTCGCTGCGCCGCGCACGGCGCCTGCTGACCTATATCGAGGAGCAGGGGCTGATCGTGTGCCAGCTAGACGGGACGGGGCGGCGGACGGTGACGCTGGTGGAGCTGGCCTGGGCGACGGCGCCGGGCGATCCTAATTCGGAGGAGGCGGAGCAGGGGCGTTTGGCTGTGTGAGGCGGCGGCCGAGTGCGCAAGGGGAATGCCACGCATCAAGGCGATGTACTGCCAAGCGGCAGGTACAGCGGCGAGTCTTTTTTTGCACAGATAGGGCCTCGCTGGCCCGCCACAGCTCATCTGCCCGGTCTTCATCATACGACGACGAATTGGCGCGACGCAGATCCGCTTATTGTAAGTTGTTCGATGCTACAGCACTCCCTCCTGCCGACGGCGCCTTTACATATCTTCTAAATTACCCGCGGGTCGATTTGCTAATGAAGAGATCAGCCCCGATCAACTGACGAAGGACAAGAAATACGGCAGGACTGTAGCGAAAATTTCCGCCGAAACTACGCTACCGTCGCCGTTTACCCCCTTCGGTTCACTCTGTTGACATCTCCTGCTTCTGGAGAGATGGTAAGATACTACGCGCCGGCCGTTTTTCCGAAGATTTTATTCTGCAGATTTATCAAAGGATTTTGGCGATGCGTTTGTCTCGATCGCGCCGGCTTGTGGCCATCGCTCTGACGGCAATTGCAGCCGTCACCCTTCCCTCTTATGGACATGCCGAGGACAAGCTGCTGACGGAAGCGGTGCAGTTCAACGGTACGATCCTGTATCTCTCCACTGAGGTGCCTGGCCTGATCTTCGGCGCCGTGCGCAACGGCGAGACGGCCTTGGCGGGTTTCGGCAAGATTGCCGACGGGAGTGAAAAAGTGCCCGACGGCGACACAATCTTCCGCATCGCGTCCGTGAGCAAAGTGTTCTGCGGCAGTGTGCTTTCCTCGCTCGCGATCGACGGCAAGGTACAGCTCACCGACCGGCTGCAGGATCGCCTTGGCTGGGACGTCACGCTCCCGGAGAAAGATGGCCGCGCCCTCCGCCTGATCGATCTCGTCGCGCAAGCTTCCGGCCTTCCGCGGGAGGTGCCAGTGGCCGAGGCGCCTCCCTCCGACCCCTTCTCTACCAACACGAAAGAGGCGCAGATTGCCGCCCTCAAGGACAATCCGCTGCTGTTCGCGCCGGGCACCGCCGTTCTCTATTCAAACTTCGGATACGACCTCCTCGGAGCGGCGCTCGCGAATGTCTCTGGAAAGCCTTATGCCGAGGTTCTTCGGGAGCGTGTCCTCGATCCCCTCGGCATGAAAGACACGGTTTTCAACCCAAGACCGGAGGACGAACCGCGCCTGATGCAGGGCCATAACTTCGACGGCAGCGCCATGCCCATCGTGCCGACGAGCACAGCCATGGAATGCGCCGGTGGGTTGTACTCGACCGCGGACGACCTGCTGCGCTGGATGAACTGGCATGTCGACAACAAGCCTTCCGCGGCCGACGCCGAGTTCCGCCTCGTGAACCACGCGGCTTTTTTGTACCGGGACGGGCTCGCGTCGGTGGTGGGGCTGGATGACGGCGGCCCGATGGACGCCATGGGTCTCGGATGGGTCATCATGCTCCCCAACGAGCATCGCCCGCTCATCCTCCAGAAGAGCGGCGGCCTGCAAGGGATGTTTCTCTATGTTGCGATTGCACCGACACGCGGCGTCGGCGCTTTCTTCGTCATGAACGAATTCAATGCCGCCGGCTTCATGGCTGGGGTCAAGACGACGAACGATCTCGTCGCAGAGATCGCTCCGCGCTGATTTCCGCGCTGATCGGGGGAACGTGCGCGATGATTAATGCTGTGGAGGGGCCGGACAAACGGGCATATTTCGCGGCAAGGCAAGTGCAACAAGGGCTATTTCCGGCCGACCGCTTAGCTATCCATTGCTGAGGACTTGCCGGCGCCGACCCGCTTCATCGCTGCTCACGGCCTGCTCAAGCGGCGGCCAAGGTTCTGCCTCTCGACTCTTTGGCATCCCGCTTTCGTAGCCG
The DNA here is from genome assembly GCF_004792125.1 of Mesorhizobium sp. M5C.F.Ca.ET.164.01.1.1. Lineage (NCBI taxonomy): Bacteria > Pseudomonadati > Pseudomonadota > Alphaproteobacteria > Hyphomicrobiales > Phyllobacteriaceae > Mesorhizobium > Mesorhizobium sp. M5C.F.Ca.ET.164.01.1.1. The sequence continues at coordinate 1,237,025 of NZ_SRTG01000001.1, forward strand.
ACCGCGAATGCCGCGCTGCTCGCAGTCCCGACAGCGTCAGCCGCCTCCTGGCGCAACCAGGCGCGGGGTTCCGTGTCATCGGCGTACTGTGTTCATGATGATCGCCCGCGCGGCGAAGGAGGGCTGCCCGAGCGACGCGGCGATTGCCCGCGCCTATGGCTCGCACTCGCTGCGCCGCGCCCGGCGCCTGCTGACCTATATCGAGAGCAGGGCCTGATCGTCTGCCAGCTCGACGGTGCCGGCCGGCGGACGGTGACGCTGGTGGAGCTGGCCTGGGCAACGGCGCCGGGCGATCCCAACGCCGAGGGAGCGGAGCAGGGGAGTCTGGCGCTGTGAGGCGGCGGGTGGGTGCCCGGGCTCAGCCAGAAGATGAGGTCAGCCCAGAAGATTGCGCGCCGTCCGCATGAATATTTTCGACCCGATCGGGATCAGATCGTCCGGAAAGTCGTAGTCCGGATTGTGCAGCGCGGGATGCCGCTCGCCAGCCCCTAGGAAGAACATCGCCGACGAAGCACTGTGGCCGAACAAGCCGAAATCTTCCGAAGCACGCATTGGCAGGGCTTCTTCTCCGTGCGGGACACCCTCTTCATCGAGAGCGCGCAGCAGATGCTCCACCGCGTCCGGCGCGTTGACGCTGGCCACAAATATCTCGTGGTAGTCCCACCGGGCAGAAAGGCCATGCTGGCCAGCGATCTGTGTGACCAGCGATTCAGCGGCGGCGCACAGGTTTGCCATGCGCTCGTCGCGTCTGGTGCGCAGTGTCGCCCAGACCTCTGCATTGCCGGGCGCGATGCCGAACACGGCTTCGCCCATCGCGGCATGGGTGACAGTGACCATGCTGAAGTCGTCGTCGGCGAAGGTTCCGCGCCCGAGCGCGGGCAGAGCCGGCATCAGCTGGCTGACCGCCATCATCGGCGAGACGCCGGTCTCGGGCATGGACGAATGCGCGGTCTTGCCTTCCAGCACGATGCGCATACCGCGTGAAGCACAGTTGACCACGCCGGGTTTGAGCCGCACTTCACCGAACGGCACACCGGGCAGATTGTGCAATGAGAAAGCGAAATCCGGCGCGATTTCGCCGAAGCGCGGATCGGCGAGGACGCCAGCCGCGCCATTGCCGGTTTCTTCCGCCGGCTGGAACATCAGCACGACGCGGCCGCGGGCAGGTTTTTCGCGCCCCAACTGGCGGCCAAGTGCCGCAAGGATCGCGGTGTGGCCGTCATGTCCGCACATATGCGACTTTCGCGGCACCAGAGATGAATGGGACACGCCTGAAAGTTCTTCAATCGGCAAGGCATCGAGTTCCGAGCGGAACATGACCGTCGGCCCCTCTTTGCCACTTTCATATATCGCCGCCACGCCGTGCCCGCCCAATCCGGTCAGCACCTTGTCGGGCTTCGTATCGGCGAGGAAGTCGACAACCTCTCCAGCGGTCTTCTCTTCTTCATTCGAGATTTCCGGGTTCTGGTGCAGCTTGCGCCGCCATGCAGTAAGCTCGACGATATCTCGATTGGTCAGGGTCACGTGTTCCAACTCCGTTTGCGCTCCATTCTAAGCAAAAGCAGCCACTGCTCCAGGGTCAACGAGTTTCGATGAAAGACCGGGAGATCAGATCGGCCTTGGCTTGTAAGATCCAGTATTTCGGCGATCGGTTCGAGCCTGGGCCTTCCCGGCCACAATGGGTCGAGCGGATACCGTGAAGCCTGGCCGCTATGATCATACGCCGCTCGCCCGCGCGGAGTTGCCTGATGATACGGCGGTTCTTGCCCGCTATCTCATCGGCAAGCTGGTGGTGCGGGCGTTGCCGGAAGGCATCGTCAGTGGCCGCATTGTCGAGACCGAGGCCTATGTCGCCGGGGATGCCGCCGGGCACGGTTACCGGGGAATGACCCCGCGCAACCGTTCGCTGTTTCTCGAGCGCGGGCACGCCTATGTCTATCTCGCCTATGGCGTTTCATACATGCTGAATGTTTCGAGTGAGACGGCTGGGATCGGAACCGGCGTCTTGATCAGGGCGCTCGAGCCGCTCGAAGGCATTGCGATCATGCAGCACAATCGCAGCGTCGAGCGCCTGCGCGACCTGGCGCGAGGACCGGGACGGCTCGCCGCCGCGTTGCGCATCGATCGTTCTCTCGACGGGCTCGATCTTTGCCGGCAAGGCCCGCTATGGCTGGCACGCGACGAGGTTGAGCCCGGCGAAATCGGGCAGAGCATCAGGATCGGCATTTCGAAGGATGCGGACCGCCTGCTGCGGTTTTATGTCAGGGGGAGTACGTTCGTCAGCGGCCCGGGATCGCTGAGCCAGGGGCAGCAATAGTAGCAGAGTTGTAGGTAGAGCATCGAAGTCTGATTTGCGGCGCAAAGCCGCTTTTCGGTCAGTGCCGCAGGACGCCCCCCGTTCGGTCAAGAGCAGCCGTACGTCTCAACGCCGCTACCGATCCTCAATTATCCGCAAATAAGCCGCTGTGACAAACAGCACGATCAGCCCAAACAGTATCCGCCTTGCCCCCTCCGGCATTTGCAGAATAGTCAGCAGCGTCGTCAGAACAGTGAGGATCAGGGCGCCGATGATGGTGCCGGTGTAGCCGCCGCGGCCGCCGAAGATGGAGGTGCCGCCAATCACGGCGGCTGCCACCGAAGGCAGCACCAGCGGTTCGGCGAGCGATAGCGACGGCGCCTTGATCAGGCCGATGTAAAGCAGCCCGGTTATCCCGGCGAGCACACTCGAAATGACGTAGAGCGCTGTGATGACCTGCCAGTAGCGGACGCCGGACAGGCGTGCTGCCCCCTCATTGTCGCCGACTGCGTAAAGCAGACGGCCAAAGCCGGTGCGGCTCAAGGTGAAGACAATGAGGACGGCGACGGGCACGAACAGCAGCAGCGCATTGGGCACCCCATAGGTGAGACCGGTGCCGAGCCAGGCCAGGAAGGGCGGAATCTTGGCGCCCGAAGCGATGACGGTGCGCTGGTAGACCTGCAGGCAGCCGGTGCCGATCAGGCTGGTGCCGAGCGTCATGATCAGCGGGTGGACGCGAAAGACGCCGACACCGATGCCGTTGACCAGGCCGATGAGCACCGCCGGCACCAATGCGATGAGGATCGCCACCGCCGGGTCATGATTGACGACCTGCGTTGCCATGATGAAGGCGCTCATCGTCGCCACGGTTCCAACCGACAGGTCGATGCCGCCGGTGAGCATGGTCATGGTCTGGCAGCCGGCAAGAATGGCCAGCGGTATGGCGAACTTGACCGTGTTGGCGAGCCAGCGCTCGTTGACGATGCCGGGGCGCAGGATCTGCAGGATCACCACCAGGATGACGAGCAGGATGATCAGCGGAATCAGCGGCCGGTCGGCCATGAACCGCTTGAGGCGGCGGCCGAAGGGTACGGGTTGAGAGACCGTGGCGGCATTGCTCATGATGGGCGGCTCCGCATTGTGATGAAGGCACCGAACATGACGACGGCGACCATGATCGCGCCCTCGATGATCGCGGTGACGTTGGGATCGATGGCCAGCAGCGTCAGGTCGGTGCGTACCAGCCGCAGCACGAAGACCGCGACGATCGGGCCGAGCAACCCACCCTTGCCGCCGCCAAGTGCGACGCCGCCGAGCACGACTGCTGCTACGCTGGCAAGAAGATAGGGGCCGGGAATGGGGGCGCCGATGCCTGTGCTCATGGTCAGCGCCAGCCCGCCCATGGCAGCGAAAAGCCCCGACAGAGCATAGGCGATGATCTTGGTGCGCGCGACAGGCACGCCGCTGCGAAATGCCGCGAGCTCGCTGCTGCCGATGGCGTAGATCGAAAGGCCGAGTTTTGAGCGCTTGAGCGGTATCCAGATGATGCAGAGACAGACGACCAGAAGCACCAACGCTTTCGGTATCCAGGCAGAAATCCCGGGCAGCCCCGGGATCGGGACTGTCCCGACGATGGTCGCCCGCAGCCATTCGGCCACCGAGCCGCCGGGCGCGCCGAGGACCAGCAGCGCCGCGCCCTGCAGAACGAAGAGGGTGGCCAGCGTGACGACGATATCGGGCACGCGGGTGACGACGATCAGCATGCCGTTGACGGCGCCCAGCACAAGTCCCATGGCCAGCACGAACGGCACGACGAAAAGCGCGTATTCCTCGCTGGCGCCATCCATCATCGAGGCAGCGGTGACGCTGGTCAGCGCCATCATGGCGCCGACGGAAAGATCGATGCCGCCGGCGATGACGACAATCGTCTGGGCGGCGACGGCAAAGGCGTAAGGCAGCACCGCGCGCACCAGCGAGCCGAAATCGCCGCTGCCATAGCCCGGCTGGATGAGCCTGGTGATCACCAACAGGACTACGAAGAGGACAAGCAGGCCGGCGACCCAGCCCTGGCGACGGACGAGGCGGGTCAAGGTTTCGCCACCGGGCTTGAGTGGATATCGGCAAGGATGCCGACGTCCTCCTTGGCGCCGCGCGGCAAGCCATAGGCGGCGCGCATCAGTGCCGGCTCGTCGGCGAGTTCGACGGGCAAGACGTCGACGACGCGCCCCCCAAAGATGACGATGACGCGATCGCAGACACGCTGCACCTCCTCGAGCTCGGATGTATAGAACAGCACCGACTTGCCCTGGTCGGCGAGTTCGCGCAGCAGCTTGTAGATCTCCTGCTTGGTGCCGACATCGATGCCGCGCGTCGGGTCGAAGCAGAGGATGGTCTGTGCTTCAGCGGCGATCCAGCGGGCGATCGTCACCTTCTGCTGGTTGCCGCCGGACAGGCGCTGCACCTCGCGCTGGGCGCGTGTGTCGATCTGTAGACGCTCGATCGCATTGACGACCTTGGAGCGCTCCTGCGCCATGTTGATCGGCCCCCAGTTGCGCAAGGCGGAGCTGAAGGGGAGCGCGATGTTTTCGCGCACCGAGCGCTGCATGGTCAGGGCTTCGGTGCGGTCGCCGGGCACATAGGCGATGCCGGCGCGGATCGCATCGGCCGGATGCGCGAATTTCACCGGCTTCCCGTCCACTTCGATCGTGCCGCCGGACGGGCGGATTGAGCCGGCCAACGCGGAGAAGAGCTCGTCCTGGCCTTGGCCCTCGAGCGCGACGATGCCCGCGACCTCGCCGTTGGCCAAGTCTAACGACACGTCGTTGAGCTTGGTGCCGACACGAAGGTTCGCCACGCCGAGGCGCGGGCGGCTATCCCCAGGCGAAGCGGCCTGGCTCGCCTGGCGCGCCGCCACGCGTGTTTTCTCGATCCTGGCGCCGAGCATCATCTCGACGATGCGCTCCTCGACGCCCGGCTCGATGTCGACGACGCCGACGGTCTCGCCGTCGCGAAGCACGGTGGCGCGGTCGCAAAGCGCCGATATCTCGACAAAGCGGTGGGAAATGAAGATCACCGAACGGCCGCTGTCGCCCTGGCGGCGAACCACCTCAAGCACCTTCTCGGCCAGGTTTGCCGGCAGTGCTGCGGTCATCTCGTCGAGCAGCAAAACGTCGGGCTCGACCGCCAAAGCCCGCGCCAGATCGAGCACGCGCAGCACGGCAAGCGGAATGTCGCGCGCAGTGTCGCGGATGTCGAGGTCGGGAATGCCAAGTTCGCGCACCCAGGCGCGGAACGGCTCGACCGGCGTGTCGGTCAGCCGAAGGTTGGAGGCGACGTCGAGATCGGGGATGAGCGACGGTTCCTGATAGACGGGAAGCAGGCCGGCGCGTCGCGCATCGGCGGGCGAGCGCACGTCGCGGGCTTCGCCGCGGATCAGGATATGCCCGGCATCGGCGCGGATGGCGCCGGTCAGGATTTTTACGAGCGTCGATTTGCCGGCGCCATTGGCGCCCATCAGGGCGTGCACCTCACCCGGCAGGACCGACAGCGACGCGTTGCGCAGCGCCACCACGGCGCCGTAGGTTTTCACGACGCCGGTGGCGTCCAGGAGGGGGTTTGTAGTCAAATCGCTTTGCTCTCGGTTTATGCCGGCTCAAATCATTTCGCGCCGGCGCCGTCCCTCACCTGCCTGCCGGCATCCTCTCCCCGTACAGAGACGGGGAGAGGGCGTTGTCATCGCCGGTTTCGCCAACTCACCGTCGCAGGAAGAGCGCCGGAGTTGCGGCCGGCCCCCTTCTCCCCGTCACTATACGGGGAGAAGTGCCCGGCAGGGCGATGAGGGGCGGCGCCAACCTCGGCAATTGACCGTCTCCGGACAAGTTGGAAACGGTCATGGTCTGCAGCGAAAGCCCGTTACTCGCCCGGGCCCTTGCAGGCGATGATCTGGTCCTTGGTGTAGGTGGTCCACTCCGGAATGGAGATCGAGATCGGCCATTCCGGGCTCAGCGACGGGTCGGCTACGCTCTTCAGCTTGGCCTTGCCCTCCTCCGTGGCGTTTTCCCAGAGCTGCGGCTCGACCAGCACGGTCTGCTCCGCCGGCTTCTTGCCGTTCAGGATCTGCAGAGCCAGCGTCACGCCGGCGCCGCCGATCGAGCCGGGGTTGGTCACTGCCGCGCCAACGAGGCCTTCGACCGAGTTCAGCTGGCCGACGAAGCCGGCATTGTCGGCGCCGACCACCGGCACCAACGGCGTCTGCGACTCGACCAGCGCGTCGACGATCACATTGTCGATGCCCGAGGTCCAGATGCCGTTGAACGGCGATCCGGTGGCTATGAAATCGAGGATCTGCTGCTTGCCCTGATCCTGCTGCCAGCCGGTGAAGACCTCATGCACGACCTTCACATCGGGGAATTCGGCAAGCGCCTTCTTAAAACCTTTGTCGCGGTCGCTGTCGGCCGAGGCGCCGGCGGCGCCGCGCATGTAGACCACGTCGCCCTTGCCGCCGATCTGCTGGAACAGCCATTTGGCGCCGAGATAGGCGTACTGCTCCTGGTTGTTGGAGATGATGTAGGCCGAGGGCTCGGTGACCGCCTGGTCGACGGCAACGACGACGATGCCGGCCTTGGTCGCTTCCTCGAGCGCCGACTTGATGCCGGCCGGATCGGCCGGGTTGACGACGATGGCGCTGACCTTGGCGCTGATCAGGTTGCGGATGTCCTCTAGCTGGCCGGCGGCGTCGGTGTTGCGATGGGCGATGTTCAGCTTGGTGATCTCGCCGGAGGCCAGCGCCTGCGCCTTGATGGCGCAGATCATTTCCTCGCGCCAGCCATTGCCCTGCACCGTGTTGGAAACGCCGATCGTGTATTTGGCTTCAGCGGACGAGACGCCCACCGAAGCCAGAAACGCCGCGCCGGCAAGCAGCGGGACCATTGCCAGATATTTTTTCATTTCAGTCTTCCTCCACATTGATCTCGTTTCAGTTCGAAAAGGGGCTCATTTCACCAAGGGGCGCAGCACGTCGCGGGCCAGCAGAAAGCCGCGCTTGACGCTTTCATCGCTCCCCTCAAACCGCCGGTCCTCGTGCTCGATGATGATGGGCCCGTCGTACCCGGCCCGGTAGAGGCCGGAGAAGATCACATTCCAGTCGACATCGCCAAGCCCCGGCATGCGCGGCACCTGCCAGCCCATGCCGGCCGACAGAATACCGCGCTCGTAAAGTCCATCATGGTCGATCATCAGGTCCTTGGCATGGACATGCAGCATGTACGGGCCGAACTCCCTGATGAAGCGGGCCTGGTCGATCATCTGCCAGACCAGGTGAGACGGGTCGAAGTTCATGCCGACATCGCCGCCCCAGGCATCGAGGATGCGGCGCCAGATGTACGGCGAGTAAGCGATGTTGTGCCCGCCCGGCCACTCGTCATAGCTGAAGATCATCGGGCAGTTCTCGAATGCCAGCTTGACGCCGTTGTCGCGCGCATGGGCGATGATATCGGGCCAGACTGTGAGCGCCTCTTGCCAGTTGGCGTCGATGGTTTTTGCAGCGTCGCCGCCGCAAAAGGTGTTGACCAGCGGAACGCCCATATGGCTCGCCAGCACGATCACCTTCTTCAGATGGTCGATGACGGTCTTGCGGTGGGTGGCATCGGGATGCAGCGGATTGGGGTAGAAGCCGAGGCCCGAGATCGACAGCTTGTTTTCCGCCAGTGCGGCCGCGATTTCCTTGGCCTGCGAGGCCGAGGTCGAGGCGGCGTCGATATGGCTGGTGCCGGCATAGCGCCGGGCGGCGCCTGAGGATTTCGGCCAGCAGGCGATCTCCAGCGCCTCGAAGCCGGCCGAACTTGCCCAGTCGGCGACCTCGCCGAGCGGGGTGTCGGCAAACGGTGCGGTGAGCAGTCCGAGCTTCATGTTGCCCTCCCCTGGTCGTGGCGACCTACTATGCCGATTGCGCCGGCCGCTTCAACCGTGCGACTGGTCGACAATGCGCAAAGCTGTCTGAGCCATCGGATCGTCGCAGAGCAAGCCGTCGTGACTGGCCGTGACAGCCGTGCGGAAATCATCGTTGGCGGCGATCCAGTCCGCCAGGCCGCGCGACCCGGCAAAGCAGCGGTGGAAGGCGCCGACGCCGATATGGGCGATGCCCGGGGCCAGCGCCGTCCGGTCGTAAGACGGTTTTTGGAGCCGAGGAAGGAAGCCGGCTAAGCAGTGCCGGGCCGATTGCTTCGAGAGGTGCGACAGCAGCCTTCACCGGTTCGCCCCTACGACCCATTGCTCCTGGTCGATCAGGGCGCCGGTCATCGGCCCGGAGGCGTCGGAGAGCAGGAAGACGGCGAGGTTCGCCACCTCGTCGGCCGCCAGCAGGCGTCCGAAAGGCTGCGACGCGTTGGCCGCATCGATCCAACCTGGACCGTGTCCCAGCGTCTCGGCCTGCATGATGCGTTCGGCCGGGGTGTCGGTCCAGCCGACATTGATGCCGTTGACGCGGATGCGGTCGAAACGATGCGCGTTGGCGGCGTTGCGGGTCAGCGTAGCGAGCGCGCCCTTGGTGGCGGAATAGACGGCGAGTTCGGGCGAGCCGCAATGCGCGTTGATCGAAAGGATGTTGACGATGGCGCCGCCTTGTCCCTGCTTGCGCATCTGCGTGATGGCTGCCTGCATCAGGAAAAAGGGCGCCCGGGCGTTGACGGCAAACAGCGCCGCCCAATCGTCGAGGTCGGCATCGAGAAACGAAGCGCGATTGGTCAGGCCGGCGGCGTTGACCAGCGCGTCGATGCGCCCGAAGCGGCTGACGCATTCGTTCACCAGCCGCGCCGGCGCCGTGGTATCAGCCAGATCGGCGGCGACAAAAGTCGTCGGCGTACCTGTCTCCGAAACCGATGCGGCGGCCTCGTTGCCACGCGCGGGCTCGCGTCCGGTGACCAGCAGGCCGCCGGCGCCAGAACGGGCGAGCGTCTCGGCGATCGCCCGGCCAATGCCTTGTGTCGCGCCGGTGACCAGCACCACCTTGCCGTCCAGCCGAAGCTCCATTCCTCCTCCCGGAACAAAGTTTTCCATTTTCTCCAGATTAGGGAACGCCAATTCCCGATAGTCAATCTTCCAGGGAGTTTTCAAATCATGGTCTTACGCAATTACTGACGGATCCATGCGTGAATGCTTGCGGGTCGGCATGGGTGCGTGGCAGCCGCAACGCCTTTATCGGCGCCGTGCACCGGCTGGCCATGCGCCTCGACGACCAGATTGCGCTGGTTGCCGGCGCATTGTCCTCGGATTCCGAAAAGTGCCTGACAGGCTTGGCGCTATATCACTGCGGTGACCCTGCCAGCCGCATCGAGGCGACAGCCGACTCGCGCCCGCCGAACTTCGATGCCGCCTTGTCTTGCGTAGTCTATTCGCACCTCGATCGGCGCGGTGAGGGCGCCTTGACGTTGACGCAAGGCACCTGCGCTTGCCGCGTGGACACTGACGGCGCCAAGCGGCGTCGCGGCGGACATGATCGCCGCGCGGCAGGCTTGCACGACCGCAGCCGGCGTACCGGGTTTCGCTTTCAGCGGTCCAAGAGCCTTGGTGGAGTCACCGTCACCAGGTTTAGAAGGCATGAGGACGGGTGGCAGGACGATCGATTGCCTGGCAGTCTTGGCAGGGGCAGTGGCTGTGGTGACTGCGGCCGGACTACCGGGAGTGCCGCCACCTGCGCCGACCGAGGCTCCAACGTTTGCTCCACTGCCGACGCTCGTGCCCGCCCCCACAGATGCGCCTTGCGAACCGGCGCTCACTCCAGCACCGACCCCGGGACCGCCGACGCTTGCGCCCGCCCCCACAGATGCGCCTTGCGAACCGGCGCTCACTCCAGCACCGACTCCTACACCGCCGACGCTCGCACCCGCCCCCACAGATGCGCCTTGCGAACCGGCGCTCACTCCAGCGCCGACTCCGAGACCGCCGGCCTTACCGCCGATGCCTGTGTCTTGAGCCCAGGCAGGCCCGATTGCGATTCCGATCGTCAACGCGGCCGCGATGTACTTTTTCATCATCATATTCCTCTGCGGCGTACGCTCCCTGGTCTTTCTACTGGCGCAGGTTGAGCTTTTTCGGTGGTCGCGTTGGGAGCAATGCGGCGGGAAGAGCGATGGTTGCCGGCAGAACAGGTTGCGGCGACTTTTGGACCTTGACTTTCCGTTTTTCCTGCAAGCGCGGTTTACCGGCTGGTTGGCCGTCCGACCGCGATAATGTATTCGCAAGTCCACTCGCGGAGTTACGGGCTTTCGGCGCGCGCTCCACAGCCGCAGTGCGACGTTTATCCTTCACGAGGTCAATTGCCTTACGCGCGGCACTGAGGCTGCGGGCAAGACCGATAGCCCTTTCACGCTCTTGTTCCAGCGCCGCACTCAACCCTGCCGAGACCTGCTTTGAAGCATCGCGTTCCTTGCGGACGATATCGAGGTCGCGTACAGCTGAATCTGTTCGTTCGCGTTCCAGTTCGAGTGCTTCTCCAGCTTGCTTTAGAGCGGCCTCGGCCACCGATCGGTCCTTTATGGCGTTGGTCTTCTCGACCGCGGCGAGGTTTGCGTCTGTCTTAAGAGCGTCGATAGTTTGGCGAGCCGCGGTGAGTTCTTGTTCCAAGAGTTCAACCTTGCGCCTCTCCTCATCAAGCGCTCGCTTCGCAGCAACCTGAGAGGCTCCCATGGAGGGGTGCGTCGCTCCGGCTGCCTGCTCGCGGTCCCAGAGATCGGCTTCGGCCCTAAAGTTTTCGATAACGCGCTGCGCCGTCTCCAGCGCTTCGTCTATTTGCTGCTGCTCTTTCAGGGTTTGTGCCTGCTTAGCCACCGTGGTGGCCAATGCGTGTGCCTGGGCGCTTGCGTCACGTGCCGCGCGCTGCATAGCTTCTAGCTCCGCTCGGGCTGCGGCCAATTCGCGTCGTAATGCCACCTCATGCTCGCCGGGCGGCGTTTGCACACCTTCCTTGAGCTCCGCGGCGCTGGCAATGCCGACTCCCGCGGCGGCGATGACGGCAACCGCGACTGAACGAAATCTGGACGAAATCTTCATGACGAGAGACTCCCAAGATCGCCGCTACCTAGCGGGACGGGGCATGTCAAAGTCCAGCTGATAGCCACCTTCGCGGTAAAGGTTCTCTGCGACGTAGCTGCCTTTCGCCCCTCCCAGCACGCAGGCCCAAGGTGGATTCCACGGGCAACTGTAAAGACCCACTGCCGCCATCCGCGGTGTTCCCTATTTACCCCCCGGACAGGATGATCCCCTAGACGCCCGCGAATGTCGCCCTTCATTGTGATGACGCGACGCGCCGATCCGCACGTGCCCTGGCGCAGGGCCGGCTTGCAACGGGCCAGACCTTGAAGAAAGGGAAAATAACGGCTTACCCACTGAGAACAGTGGCCGAACAGTGGGGATTTGCCTGCGCCACAGCCAACTGAAACAGTTGCGGAACAGTTAGACATGTAGCTGAAGCCTGGGCGCCATCACCGCTGAGAACAGTGGAGGAACACTGGGAATTCAGCGGGCCTTGACGATGCCTTTCGCGCTGAAAACAGCGAATACCGTTCGGCAACAGCCTTTCGGTAGGCATTCTTTTCCCGACCTAGTAGAGGCCAATTTGGCGGGGCACGAACAGCTGAAATGGGGATGGAAGCGGCGACACCAAAATCTGCCGCGAAAAGCGATTGCTAGTTCAATCGGTTATGATATCCCGCTGGTGGAGCTGAGGAGGATCGAACTCCTGACCTCGTCATTGCGAACGACGCGCTCTCCCAGCTGAGCTACAGCCCCGTCCAGCGGATGGGCGCATTTATCGGGCGCGGCGGTTTCCTGTCAAGACGGCGTTTTGCCCAAAAGCCGGACGACCAGCCACCGGCCTTGCGTGCCGCGGCAGCTGGCTCTTGCCGCTTTCGCCTGCAATGGCTACATGTCGGCAACAATTGGAGACCGGCATGATAGCCCTCATTCAGACCATTGTCCTGGCGCTTGACATTTATTGGTGGATTATCATCGCTTCGGCGATTTTCTCTTGGCTCTACGCCTTCAACGTCGTCAACTCGCGCAACCAGTTCGTCGATAGCGTCAGCAACATGCTCTTCCGGCTGACCGAGCCGGCGCTGCGGCCGATCCGCCGCTTCCTGCCCGATCTCGGCGGCATCGACATTTCGCCGATCATCCTGCTTCTGATCCTGTTCTTCCTCCGGCAGTTCCTGCTCACCACGGTGGCGCCGCTGGTCGTCTGAGCTGGTCGTTCGATGACTGCGCCGTTTCGCCTGCGCGACGACGGCGTCGACCTGTTCGTTAGGCTGACGCCGAAAGCGGCGATCGACCGGCTCGAAGGCATCGAGATCTCGGCGGACGGGCGAAGCCACCTGAAGGCTCGCGTCCGCGCCCTGCCGGAAAACGGCGCCGCCAATCAAGCGCTCGAACGGCTGGTCGCCAAGGCGCTGGGAGTGCCGCGATCGGCCGTCTCGGTCGTCGCCGGCGGGACGGCCCGGCTGAAGACGCTGCGCGTCCTCGGGGATCCGGCCGTGCTGGTGAAAAGCATCGAGGCGCTCAGCACCGCTTGAGGCGGGCTCGCTTCACAGCATCTCATTCCTTCCCACCCCCTCTGTCCCGCCAACATCTAGGAGGTCTTGCGCCTTGGTCGCGCTCAGACCAGCCCGCGCTTGGCCATCATCGCCTCGGGCGACGGCATCTTGCCGCGGAAGGCGGTGTAGAGCTCTTCCGGGTCCTTCGAACCGCCGGCGGCATAGATGTTCTTCCTGAGCCGCTCGGCCAGCGCCGGATTGAACGGGTCGCCAGTCTCCTCGAAGGCGGCGAAGGCGTCGGCGTCGAGCACCTCCGACCACATGTAGGAATAATAGCCGGCCGAATAGCCGTCGCCGGCAAAAATGTGGCCGAAATGTGGGGTGCGATGACGCATGGCAATGGTGTCGGGCATGTTGAGCTTCTCAAGCGTTTCGGCTTCGAAACGAAGCGGCTCCTCCGGTGCATCCGGCCGCGCATGGTAGGCCATGTCGACCAGCGCCGAGGCGGTGAACTCGACCGTGGCGAAGCCGGCGCCGAAGGTGCGCGCCGCCAGCATCTTGTCGACCAGCGCCTTCGGCATCGGAATGCCGGTCTTCACATGCAGCGCATGCTTTTCCAGTACCGCCGGCACGGTCAGCCAGTGCTCGTAGAGTTGCGAGGGCAATTCGACGAAATCGCGGCTGACCGAGGTGCCCGCGACCGACGGCCAGGTGACGTCGGTCAGCATGCCGTGCAGCGCATGACCGAATTCGTGGAAAAGGGTCTTTGCCTCGTCGACCGACAAAAGTGCTGCCTCGCCCTCCGGCGGCTTGGCGAAATTCATGATGTTGTAGATGACCGGCTTGGAGCCTTGGCCAAGCTTATAGCCGGATTTCAGCGCGCTCATCCAGGCGCCGGAGCGTTTGGAGGGCCGCGCGAAATAGTCGGCCAGGAACAGACCAAGCTCGCTGCCGTCGGCATTCCTGACGACGAACACGCGTGCGTCCGGATGCCAGGTGGCGATGCCTTTCTTCTCCTCGAAGGTGATGCCGAACAATCGTGTCGCCACGTCGAAGCAGGCGTCGATGATGCGGTCGAGCTGCAGATAGGGCTTCAGCTCGGCCTCGTCGAAAGCGAATTTCTCGGCGCGCAGCTTCTCCTGGTAGAAGCGCCAGTCCCAGGCAGCGATTTTTTCGTTGCTGCCGGCCTCGGCCGCCAGCCGCTGCAACTCGGCCTGGTCGCTTGCGGCCTTTTCCAAGGCTTTTTCCCAGACCGGGTCGAGCAGCGTATGCACCGCCTGCGGCGTCTTTGCCATGGTGTCGTCGAGCTTCAGCGCGGCGTAGGAAGCATAGCCGAGCAGCTTCGCTTTTTCGGCGCGAAGCTTCAGCATGTCGCGCACCACGCCGGTGTTGTCGCTGGCGCCGCCATTCTGGCCGCGCATGGTGAAGGCGCGGAAGGCGATCTCGCGCAGGTCGCGGCGTTCGGAGAAGGTCGAGAACGGCTCGTAAATCGAACGCGACAGGGTGACGGCATAGCGGCCTTTCTGGCCGCGTATCTCGGCAGCCTCCGCCATCGCGCTTTTCAGGAATTCCGGCAGGCCGGCAAGGTCGGCCTCGTCGAGGAACAGCGCCCAGTCGCGCTCGTCGGCAAGCAGGTTCTGGCCGAACGTCGTGCCGAGCGACGACAGTTCCTCATTGATCGTCGCCAGCCGCTTCTTGCCCTCGGCGTCGAGCGTGGCGCCGGAGCGGACGAAATTTTTCCAGGTCTTTTCCAGCACCCGCAGCGTTTCGGCATCGAGCTTCAGGGCGTCACGGCGCTGGTAGAGATCGTCGATGCGGGCAAACAGCCTCTCGTTCATCGAGATCGCCGAGAAATGCCGCGACATTTTTGGCGAGATGTCGCGCTCCAGCGCCTGGATCGCTTCGTTGGTGTGGGCGCCGGCCCGGCACCAGAAGATCGACGAGACGTGATCGAGCGCCTCGCCGCCAAGCTCCAGCGTCGCTAGCGTATTCTCGATGGTCGGCGTCTCGGTGTTGCCTGCTATCGCCTCGATCTCTGCCTCATGCGCCGTCAATGCCGCATCGAAAACCCCGGAAAAATCGCCGTCGCCGATGCGGGTGAAATCGGGCAGGCCGAGCGGCCCTTGCCAGGTGGTCAGCGGATGGGCGGCAAGGTCGACGGCGGACGGCATGGGCAATCTTTCGTTAAGTGAGGGGCTTTCGCTGAGTGGCTGTAGAGGCAGGGCGGGATCATCACCGATGTAAGGCGCTGGCTTGCCGTACGCAATATCGGTAACCGCTCAATAGGCGTCGCAGTTTTCCGCGATCGCCGCCTGCGAACTGGCGGTGATGCGGTTGTCGGCGATCGCGAAGGTTTCCTGCATCAGCGCGTCGTTGTTGGGGAAATCATAGCAGGCGATCACTGTGGTGACGCCACCTTCGGTCTTCTCGATCCGATGCCGGATTTCAGCCCCGGCGACAGCGCCTTGCCAGTCGTCGATGGAGGCGATGAATTCCTGTTTGGTCTGGACGACGCCGAGGTCGTCGAGTTTTATCCGGACGTCGTCGGCAAGCAGATCCGACAATTCCGTGCGATCGGCGACCAGCAGCGCCGCATACCAGCGGCCGATGAGCGCGCCGTCGTCGGCGCGGGCGGATACGATTGAAAGCAGCAGCGCCGCTGCGGCCGAAGCGATCGAACGGCATCCCATGCAACCCACCTATGTGATCTCCGGCCGCTCGAAGTCACCGGTGTCCTTGTTCATCACCCAGAGCTCGCCGGTCGAGATGTCGAACCAGGCGCCATGCAGCGACAGCCGTCCCTTGCCTTCCAGGATCGAGACGCAGGGGAAGGTCCTGAGATTAGCGATCGAATAGCGGATCGAAATGCGTTCCAATGCGGTCTGGCGCTCCGCCGCCGTCATGAAAGTGCTAGAAGACACGGTCTCGGCCGCCGGCGCAATCAGGCTCATCCACTTGCCGATGAAGTCGCCGGGCGACAAGGGCGCGGCCGTGGGGTCGAGTGCCGCGCGGATGCCGCCGCAGCGGCCATGGCCCATCACCACGATATTCTTGACCTTAAGGCTCTGCACGGCGAATTCGAGCGCCGCCGAAGTCGAGTGGAACTGGTCGTCGGGCGCATAGGGCGGCACCAGATTGCCGACATTGCGCAGCACGAAGAGTTCGCCGGGGCCAGCGTCGAAGATCGCCTCGGGAGCCGCGCGGGAGTCGCAGCAGGCAACGATCATCGTTTCGGGGGACTGGCCCTCGCGAGCGAGCGAGCGATAGCGTCCGCTTTCGGCGAGATAGCGGCCGCTCATGAAATTGCGATAGCCGGTGAGCAGATGGTCAGGGAGATGAGGCATAGGCGGCGTCTGGAGCCTTTCCGGGTTAGGCGGCAGCTCTTTTAAGTCAGGAAGGCTCTAGCGGCAAAAGCCGGTCGCGAGCAATGCCGAATCGCAGAGGACTGCAATTGCACGCTGGAAGGTCCTTCCAATGCGATTGCCTCGCCGATAGACGGGGCGAGGAAATTCATGCCCAGATCGCCACAGGGATGCCAAAACGGTCGGCGAGCGGCGGATCCGGAAACGGCTTTGCCTCGCCGCTGGCGATACGGCCGGCAATCAGCATCATCACCGCTGCGTCGAGAAAGTCGTCGGCAGCAGCGCCTCGCGGCGGCGTCCGGTCTAGAAAGTCCCTGATATAACCGTGCTGGCAAAGCAGCGCCTTGCGTTCCGCCATGCCGGCCGGGTTGATGACGCCCTTGATCTTCTTCGGCAAGCACATTGCCTGATCGCCATTCAGTCGGCAGAAGGCGACCTCCGGATGCGATTCGAAGACGCGGCTGCGCAGTTCGGGACGCGCGATCAGCACGGCATCGATCTCGCGGATCTTGGCAAAAATGCCGAAGGCCTGGATCGAGACGCCACGCGGCGGATCGGAGGTCGCCTTCGCCACTTCGCTTGCCTGGCGATGCGCGGCATACCAGGCCTCGATCGTGGTGAAGCCATCTGTTTGCGCATAAAGCGCCGCACGCGAGGGGATGGCGAAGACGCTGGATTGCCTGTTACCAAGCAGCGGCCGCACCAGTGCCTCCGGCCCACGGCCGCCCTTTTGCGAAAGATCGGGCAGGCCGATCGGCATGTCGACGGCGACTGTGGCATCGGCCGGCAATGCGTCGAGCAGTGCTGCGAAGCTGGGTAAAACGGCTGCCGAAGGTGCTGCGCCCGGATCGCGGCGAACGGCGATCCAGCCGGCCTTGCAGCCGTCGACGCCGACAACAGTCACGCTCTTTTGTCCCGCCCCGGATGCAGGAGATGGCGAAGCTGCACCATCGCCATCGGGTGCGACAGGCTCTGGGCGTCGGTTTCGAGCTGCAATTCGTCGCCGCCGCGCTTGGCGGTGCGCGCCAGGATCTCGTAGACCGCCGCCGTGGTCGACTGCAGTGCCTTGACCGCCGGCTGGCCGGACAGGATGCGTGCCAGATAGACGGCCGCCGTCAGGTCGCCGAGCCCATTGGGCGGCTTTTCGATGAGGCGATGTTCGGCGAGCAGCGCCTGGTTGCCGTTGAGCAGCAGATTGCCGGTGCCGCCGGCCATCATCGCCGGCGCCGAAGTGACCAGCATGGTCGACGGCCCGGCATCAAGGGCGGCCGCCATCACCGCCTTGAGATCGGGCAGCGGCGCTCCCGCCATCCATTCCAGCTCGTAGCGGTTTGGCGTGGCGATGTCGGCGATCGGCATCAGCCGGTCGCGCATGGCAATGGCGGTGGTCTCCGGCACAAAGAGCCCGCCCGAATCGCCCATCACCGGGTCGCAGATATAGACGGCGTCCGGCGTCTTCGCCTTGACCGCGCCGACCACCGAGGCGACGGCGTCGGCCTGGCCGCCTTCGCCGAGGTAGCCAGACAGCACCGCGCCGACCTCGCCCAGCCATGGCGCGCGCTCGAGATCAGCCATCAGCGCCTTGAATTGATCGAGCGGCGGCACGATGCGCGTCGCCCGTCCATGGCCCGGATGCCAGGGCAGTATGACGGTCGGCACCGCCCACACCGGAAAGCCGAGCGTCTCCAGCGCAAAGACCGCGGCGCGGTTGCCGACCGAGCCGCGCGCGACATGGCTGGAAATGACGATGACCGCGCGCGGCGCGTCGTGTTCTTCGGTGCTCACGAGGTTCCTAACTTTGGCTGAGGAAAAGCACGAGCCAGATCAACAGGCCAATGCCGACAATGAGCCCTAGTGCCCGGCCAATGCGCGTGCCCCAATATTCGATCGGGTCCGACTGGTCGGCGTCTGCAGCAGTGACGTGATCGCGCGCGCCCTTGGCGGTCCG
This sequence comes from Mesorhizobium sp. M5C.F.Ca.ET.164.01.1.1, assembly GCF_004792125.1. NCBI lineage: Bacteria > Pseudomonadati > Pseudomonadota > Alphaproteobacteria > Hyphomicrobiales > Phyllobacteriaceae > Mesorhizobium > Mesorhizobium sp. M5C.F.Ca.ET.164.01.1.1. The sequence continues at coordinate 1,255,154 of NZ_SRTG01000001.1, forward strand.
CGCCATGAACGAGGTGCCGCCCGGGTCGGTTTCACGTGCCACGCGCTCGATAATGCGGCGCGATTCGTCGTCGCTGTCCTGGCGTTCCGCCATGGCAATGCCCTGTTTTCGCGGCGACTTTAACCTGTTCGCCCGGCCAATTACAGGGCCTGGCAGTGAATGATAAAGAACCAGCAAGGCTCCCAGGCGGAGGTCATGTTCTTGCACGCGGATTGTGGTACTGCTTCGGCTGCCAGTCATATTGAGGGATCTTTCCATGCTTGCTCAGCGTCTTTCCTCCCCTTTCTTCTTCCGCAATCTGCCTGCCTTGCTGATGATGACGATCGTGCTGCCACTGATTGCCGGCTGTGGCTACAACACCATTCCGACGGCGGAGGAAAGCGCTAAGGCCGCATGGAGCCAGGTGCTGAACCAGTACCAGCGCCGCGCCGATCTCATTCCCAACCTGGTCGAGACGGTCAAGGGCTATGCCGCGCACGAGAAGGATACGCTCGAGGCCGTGGTCGAGGCGCGCGCCAAGGCGACGCAAGTGACGGTGACGCCCGAAACGCTGAGCGATCCGGAAGCCGTCAAGAGATTCCAGGACAGTCAAGCCGGCCTGACCAGCGCGCTGTCGCGGTTGCTGGCAGTGGTGGAGAATTATCCCGACCTCAAGGCCAACCAGAATTTTCTGGCACTGCAGGCGCAGCTTGAAGGCACCGAGAACCGCATCGCGGTCGCCCGCCGTGACTATATCCAGGCGGTGCAGGAGTACAATCTGACGCTGAAGACCTTCCCATCGGTGATTTGGGCGACCCTCTGGTTCCGCGGCAATCAGCCGTTCGCCAACTTCACCATCGAGGAAGACAAGATGCAGACGCCGAAGGTCGATTTCGGCACGCAGCAGGGCGGGTGACGAGCGATTAGCGGGCCTGATCCCCGTTGGCCTTGTACTCCGTCCCACCCCCCTCTGTCCTGCCGGACATCTCCCCCGCAAGGGGGGAGATTGGCAGCTTCTGCGTTCCGTCCACTCCTGGAACATTCAAAATTGGCGAAAGCCAATGCGATAGTCGATCTCCCGCCTTGCGGGGGAGATGTCCGGCAGGACAAAGGAGGGTGGGAAGGAACGCCAGCCTTGCATTCCTGCCGGTTGTTCTAGCCCTTCTTTGCCTTAGCCTCTTTCTCCCGCTCACCGCTCTCGCCGCCGAATTACCTGTTCTGACCGGGCGGGTTGTCGACAATGCCGGTATCATCGATGCCGCGACCGAGGTGGCGCTGACCCGGAAGCTCGCCGATTTCGAAGCCAAGAGCTCTGACCAGATCGTAGTCGCGACGGTTCCTAGCCTCGACGGCGAGGAGATCGAGCCCTACGCCAATCGTCTGTTTCGTGCCTGGAAGCTCGGCCAGACCGGCGAGGACAATGGCGTGCTTTTGCTGGTCGCCAATAACGACCGCAAGATGCGGATCGAGGTCGGCTACGGGCTGGAAGGCACGCTGACCGACCTGCACACCAGGTTGATCATCGAAAACGACATGGTGCCCGCATTCCGCGCCGGCGACTTCTCCGGCGGCATAGCCAAGGCCGTCGACGACATGGTCATGGTGCTGGAAGGCAATCCGGAAGAGCTGGAAGCGCGCGGCGAACGCAACCAGCAGCCGCCATTCAACACCGACGATCTGTTCTTTGCGATCTTCATAAGCATCTGGGCGATCATCTTCTTCGGCAGCATCGCCGCCTCCATCCTGCCACCGATCTTCGGCCGGAAACTCGGTCCTGGCCGCTATCGCTGGCTGGGCATGACCTTCGAGCCGAACCGGCGGTCTTCCGGTGGCTGGTCGGGAAGTTCTGGCGGAGGATGGTCGTCGGGTTCAGGCGGTGGCGGCTTTTCCGGCGGCGGTGGCTCGTCCGGCGGCGGCGGCTCATCGGGAAGCTGGTGACGATATGACAAGACGCGCCATCTGTCCCCCAGCTTCCGGCCGTTTCGCCGCGACGGTCGGCGCTGCTTTGGCGGCCATGGCGGTGCTGCTGGTCGGCTTCACCGCTCTCGCCGCCGAACTGCCTGTTCTGACTGGGCGGGTTGTCGACAATGCCAGTATCATCGATGCCGCGACCGAGGCGGCGCTGACCCGGAAGCTCGCCGATTTCGAAGCCAAGAGCTCTGACCAGATCGTAGTCGCGACGGTTCCTAGCCTCGACGGCGAGGAGATCGAGCCCTACGCCAATCGTCTGTTTCGCGCCTGGAAGCTCGGCCAGGCCGGCGAGGACAATGGCGTGCTTTTGCTGGTCGCCAATAACGACCGCAAGATGCGGATCGAGGTCGGCTACGGGCTGGAAGGCACGCTGACCGACCTGCACACCAGGCTGATCATCGAAAACGACATGGTGCCGGCCTTTCGCGCCGGCGACTTCTCCGGCGGCATCAGCAAGGCTGTCGACGACATGGTCATGGTGCTCGAAGGCAATCCGGAAGAGCTGGAAGCGCGCGGCACCCGCAATCCGGCCGACAGCAATTCTGTCGATCCCATTGTCGCGCTGTTCATCATCGTCTGGGCGACGCTGTTTTTAGGCGGCCTGGCGATGGCATTCCTGCCGCCGATCTTCGGCACAAAGCTGTCGCCGGGCGTGTATAAATGGCTGGGCATGACATTCCGCTATAGCCAAAGGTCGGGTTCCGCGTCCTCGGGCGGCGTCTGGACAACCGGCACCGGCAGCGGCTGGTCGTCGGGCCGTTCCGGTGGCGGCTGGTCGTCGGGCGGTGGCGGCGGCGGGTTTTCGGGCGGCGGCGGCTCGTCCGGTGGTGGCGGTTCTTCTGGAAGCTGGTGAGACACAACATGGCAACACGACCGATCAGCCCCGGGGATCATGACCGCATCGCCAAAGCGATCCGCGCCGCCGAATCAAAGACCGACGGCGAAATCTACTGCGTCGTGGCCTATGCCAGCGACGGCTATTTCTTTCCGGCGGCCTTTATGGCGACGCTGGCCATGCTCGTCGTCAGCCTCGCTGTCAGCTACGGGCTGGAAGCATGGTGGCTGTCGATCCGCGTGCCGCATTTCGTCATCGCGCAGCTTCTGGCGCTGGTCTCGGTCCTTGTCCTGTTGTGGGCGCTGCCCGGCTTGCGCATCCACCTGGTGCCGAGGCGGCTGCGCTACCAGGCCGCGCATGCCAATGCGATAAAGCAGTTCCTCGCCCGCAACGTCCACCGCACCACGGCGCGCACCGGCGTGCTGGTGTTCGTTTCGATTGCCGAGCACTACGCCGAAGTGATCGCCGACAGCGGCATCGACAGCCGTGTCGGCCAGGATGTCTGGGACAGCGTCGTCCGCGATCTTACCGCGCATGCCCGCGACGATCGTCTCGCCGACGGCTTCATCAAGGCGATCGAAGCGACGGGCGCGGTGCTGGCCGAGCATTTCCCGGTTTCTACCGGCGATAGCAACGAGCTGGACGACCATCTGGTCGAGATTTAAGAGCCTGCCTGCAAACGCTGCTCTGCCGGACGCCTGACGCGGTTTTCTGCGCTTCCGATGCTCACGGACCCAGCGCATGACCCCGGAAACCGAGATCGGTTTCTGGAAAAGGAATCATGCGCAATTGAAAGCGTTAGAGCGTCCTATGCGCGTCCAATTGGACGCGCGACGCTCTAATGTCCGCTGCGCTTCGGTTCTCAAAAACCGCGCCATTCGCCTCGGCAGTGCGCGGTTTCAGACAGGTTCTTTCGTATCGCAGGCACGTCTATCGTCTGTGCGAAAGCTTGGGAGCCGCTCACCGGACTCTTGCAATCGGGCGATGCGGGTTTATGGTTAACCAATCATGAAGACGCTGAGTATCGACATCAGGAAAGCCGAGCCGCGCGACGCAAGCGCCATCGCCGACGTGCACCTGCTGGCCTGGCGCGGCGCCTACTCCGGCATCATCCCGCATCGCACCCTGACATCGATGATCAACCGCCGCGGCGCCGACTGGTGGGCGAACGCCATCCGCCGTGCCGCCACCGTTCTGGTCGTCGAGATCGGCGGCAAGGTCGCCGGCTACGCCACGATCGGCAAGAACCGCGCCCGCGAGCTCAAGCAGCAGGGCGAGATTTACGAGCTTTACGTGCGCCCGGAATACCAGGGCATCGGGCTCGGCAGCCGGCTATTCTCGGCCGCACGGGCGCGACTGGCGGATCATGGCCTGAAAGGCATGGTGGTGTGGGCACTGGAAGACAATCAGAACGCGCTCACCTTCTATGCCGGCGCCGGCGGCCGCGATGTCGCCGAGGGCGTCGAGATCTTTGAGCAGAAGGCTCTGAAGAAGGTCGCCTTCGTCTGGGAATGACGGCTCGACACGCCTCTCGCTAACACCCCTCAGCTGCTTTCAGTACCATTCGCCGCATTGCACCATGCGCCGCTGGCCGCTATCGGTCTCCTATCAAAAGAGGGACAAAAGCCATGCGTATCGAAGCCATCGCCATCGGAAAGAACCCGCCGGAGGACATCAACGTCATTATCGAGGTGCCGATCGGCGGCGAGCCGATCAAGTACGAGATGGACAAGGAGGCCGGCACGCTGTTCGTCGACCGCTTCCTGCACACTTCGATGCGCTATCCCGGCAATTACGGCTTCGTGCCGCACACGCTGTCAGGTGACGGCGACCCGATCGACGTGCTGGTCTGCAACACGCGCGCGCTGGTGCCGGGCTGCGTCATCAATGTGCGGCCGATCGGCGTGCTGGTGATGGAGGACAATTCCGGTTTGGACGAAAAGATCATCGCGGTGCCTTCGCCCAAGCTGACGCTGCGCTACGAGAACGTCACCGAATACACGCACCTGCCCGACATCACCCGCCAGCAGGTGCAGCACTTCTTCGAGCACTACAAGGATCTCGAACCCGGCAAATGGGTCAAGATCGAGGGCTGGCACGACGCCGCCTACGCCAAGAAGATGATCGTCGAGGCGATCGAAAGGGCCAAGGCAAGCAAGTAGCCGAACGCCCGAACTTGACCGAATGGGCTGTCGCCGGTTGAGGTTGGCCGAAGCCCCTAAGCTTCGTCATCCTCGGGCGGAGCAAGGAGCGTAGCGACGCAGCGCAGACCGCTGGATCCATGCCGTGACGTCAAAGCGCCGCAACGGTGCAGAATTCTGGTCCGCTGCGCACTTCGGTTGATGTCACGGAATGAATCCCAGGGTCTGCGCTCCGCTTCGCGTCGCTCCGCCCAGGGATGACGAATTCAGTTATCGACGCGGCCGAAATCGGGTGCGTTGCCGATAACCACGCGCTTGTCCTTGCCGCAGGCAAAGGTGCGTGCCTTCTCGTCGGCGAGTTTTCGCGCCTCATCATTGGCGGCCGGATTGCCGGTGGCCAGCACCAGGCCGACGGTGCAGCCCTCATAGTTCTCCGGCTGGGCGACCTTGGCGACGATCAGCACGTCGGTTGGTTTGTTCTCCCCCTCGGGATTGCTGATCGAGCGACGGTGGATGACCGCGAAAGGAATGGCAAGATCGCCGTTCGTCTCGATGCGCCACTCGAGTTTGGGTGCAGCCGAATTGAAGGCGATGAAACTCTCCCAGACCGCGGTCATGTCGCTGGAGGGAAAACCATAGAACAGCGATTCCCGGGCATCGTCGTAGGCGATCAGCACCGGGTAGCCGCGATAGCCCGAACAGGCAAGACTGGCCCAGTCGCCTTCGCCTTCTTGCGCCTGCGCGTAGGTCACGCAGTCCTTCTTCCAGTCGAGATCAGTGTAGGCGCTGGAAATGTCGCCGGCCTGGGCAGCTTGGCAGAGGCCGGCAAGGGCAAGCGGGATCGTCAAAAGGCTACGCATCGCGGACAACTCCGTTTCGAGGCTGCCACACGGTATCGTTAAACGCTATTTCTTCAAGCTCGCTTCGATCAGCAGGTCGGCGTTCCGGGCCACAGACTTCGCCGGTCCGCCGGCACCGAACAACTGGCCGCTGATATAGGCACCTTCGATCAGAAGCAGCAGCCCGTCGCCCAGTGTATCGGCGTCGCCGGCACCCATTGCCGCTGCCATGGCGCGCAGGCGTCGTCGCAATTCCTGTTTGTTGGCCTCGCTCACCACGCGGGCCGGGTGGGCATGTTCGGGATATTCGACAGCCGCATTGGTCATGCCGCAGCCGCGATAGTCTGGCTTTTGCGTGCGCTTGCCGATGCGTGTCAGGAAGGCAGCGATCTGCGCGCGCGGATCGCCGGGATGGGCAGCCACCGCCTCGTCGAAGCGGGCCCAGAACTCCAGGTCGTATTGCCGGAGATAGGACGCGGCCAATTCGTCCTTGGAGGGAAAGCTGCGATAGAGGCTGGGCTTGGTGACGCCGGCACGCCGCACGATCTCGTCGACGCCGATCGCCCTGATGCCTTGCCGGTAGAACAGGTCGCGGGCAACGCGAAGGATTTTTTCGCCGGCGCGCGGAGATGCCACTTCATCCGCTTTGATCGTTGGTTCAATGTTTTTCATCTTCGATGTGCCGTGGCCTGCTTGACAATGTTACCGATCGGTACGTATCACTCGGTACAATTGGAACGTACCGGTCAGTAACATGATAGCTCAATCCCGTCCGTTTGGCCAGCGCTACGCTTTCGTCGTGGTCGCCGTCATTTTCCTGTGCCTGCTGATCGCGGCGGGCCTGCGGTCGGCGCCGGCCGTCATGATGCTGCCGCTGGAGGAGAGTTTCGGCTGGCGGCGCGATGTCGTTTCGCTCGCCGCGGCCATCGGCATCTTCCTCTACGGCCTGACCGGGCCGTTTGCTGCGGCACTGATGGAACGGATCGGGCTGCGCCGGACGCTGCTGGCGTCGCTGGTGTTGATGTCGGGCTCGACGGCGCTCAGCCTGTTGATGACCGAGCCGTGGCACCTGCTTCTCACCTGGGGCGTATTCTCCGGCGTTGGTTCCGGCGCGGTCGCCACGGTGCTCGGCGCCACCATCGTCAACCGCTGGTTCAAGACCAATCGCGGCCTGGTGATGGGACTGATGTCGGCCTCCGCCGCCACCGGCCTGCTGGTGTTCCTGCCGCTGCTCGCCGCGCTCGCCCAGTCGGGCGGCTGGAAGCCTGTCGCCATCGCCATTGCGGTCGCCACTGCCTGCCTCGTGCCGCTGGTCTGGCTGCTGGTGCCGGAGCGTCCGGCTTCGATCGGCATGGTGCGCTACGGCGCTGACGCCGACGACGTGCCGCCGGTTGCGCCGGCCTCGCAGGGCAATTTTCTCACGCACACACTCAGCACGCTGCGCCGTGCCGCCGGCACCCGCGTGTTCTGGTATCTGTTCGCCACCTTCTTCATCTGCGGCTTCACCACCAACGGACTGGTCGGCACGCACCTGATCGCGTTTTGCGGCGACATGGGTATCGGTCAGGTGCAAGCCGCCGGCCTGCTGTCGCTGATGGGCATCTTCGATCTGATCGGCACGACGCTGTCGGGTTGGCTCACCGACCGCTTCGACCCGCGCAAGCTGCTCGGCGTCTATTATGGCATCCGCGGCCTGTCGCTGATCTATCTGCCTTATTCCGGCTTCTCGTCGACCAGTCTGATCATCTTCGCCGTGCTCTACGGATTGGACTGGATCGCCACCGTGCCGCCGACGCTCAGGCTGTCGAACGAGGCGTTCGGCGACCGCAGCGGGCCGATCGTCTTCGGCTGGATCGTCGCGGGCCATCAGGTGGGCGCTGCGGCCGCCGCCTTCTTCGGCGGCACCATGCGTGAATTGCAGGGCAATTACGAGCTTGCCTTCCTCATCGCCGGCATGACGGCGATAGCCGCAGCCTGCATCTCGCTGTTGATCAACACCAGCCGTCCAGCCTTCGAGCCGGAACCGCAGGCGGCCTGAGTTGTGACGGCTGAGCGCTAAATTCCCCCATGAGGGGGGAGATGGCCGCGAAGCGGCCAGAGGGGGTCGGTCCGACCAGGCTCAGCGCCTTATCGCAGACGCAGGTGGTCGGTGCTCCACGCGAGACGACCCCCTCTGTCGCCTTTGGCGACATCTCCCCCTCAAGAGATTCTCAAGAGACCCTCAAGAGAGATTCGCCAGTCTGTTGGTTGTAACGAAACCTTCATGGTTTCGAGATGTGCCTGAAACATTGAGGCTGGACTTTGGCGGCGACGTTCAACGCCATCCAGGAGACAGCCATGAACAAGATTTCGATGACCCGGCGCGCCTTCGTCACGTCCGTGAGCGCCGCCGGCCTCGTCGGCGTATCGGGCCTCGCGCTTCCCTATTATTCGCGCGCCAATCAGCGGCCCGCCTTCACCCATGGCATCCAGTCGGGCGATGTCGACGCAACCAGCGGCGTGGTGTGGACTCGCACCGACCGCCCTTCGCGCGTGATGTTCGAAGTGTCGTCGACGGAAGATTTCGCCAACGCCGTCCGTCTTGCGCCGCTCGATACGTCGCCGGCCAGCGATTACACGGTAAAGCGGCTGCTCACCGACCTCGCCTCCGACCAGGACATCTTCTACCGCATGACCGCGGCCGATCTCGCGGACATCAACGCCGTCTCCGAGCCGATCGTCGGCCGCTTCCGGACGGCGCCGGCCTCGAAGCGCGACATTCGCTTCGCCTGGTCGGGCGATACCGCCGGCCAAGGCTGGGGCATCGACGACACCGGCATGAAGACCTATGCCACGATCGGCAAGCATACGCCCGACTTCTTCCTGCATTCCGGCGACACCATCTATGCCGACGGCCCGATGAAGGACGAGGTCGACCTTTCCGGTGGCAGCAAGTGGAAGAACAACGTCCTCATCGACGAAAAGCGCAAGGTTGCCGAGACGCTGGACGAGTACCGGGGTCAGTGGAAATACAACATGATGGACAGGAACGTGCTGGGGCTCAACGCCATCTGCCCGACCTTTTACCAGTGGGACGACCACGAGGTGGTGAACAACTGGTCGGATTCGAAGGACCTGAGCGCCGACGACCGCTACTCCGAAAAAAACATCCATGTGCTGGCGGCACGGGCGGCACGCGCCTTCCACGAGATGACGACGATCCGCTACGAGCCGTCGGAACCGGGCCGCGTCTATCGCAAGATCGCCTACGGGCCGCTGCTCGACGTGTTTTTCCTCGACATGCGTTCCTACCGCGGCTCCAATGGTCCTGGCATGCAGGATACGGTGACGCCGCAATCGCGCATCCTCGGCGAACAGCAGATGAAATGGCTGAAGCGCGAACTGGCAAACTCCAACGCGACCTGGAAAATCATCGCCGCCGACATGCCGCTCGGTCTCGTCGTCTGGAACGACGCCACCGGGAAGGCCGGCGCCGAGGCGGTCAGCAACGGCGACAGCGGTCCGGCCAAGGGGCGCGAGCTGGAAATTGCCGACCTCCTTCGCTTTGTAAAGAATGCTGGTATCAGCAACACCGTCTGGCTGACCGCCGACGTGCACTACACCGCGGCGCACTACTACAATCCTGATAAGGCGCAGTTCCAGGATTTCAATCCGTTCTGGGAATTCGTCTCCGGTCCGCTCCACGCCGGTACATTCGGTCCCAACGATTTCGACATGACCTTCGGCCCGGAGCTGAAATTCATCAAGGCGCCAACCGCCGAGCAGGGGCAGAACCTGCCACCCTCGGCCGGCCTGCAGTTCTTCGGCCTCGTCGACATCGATGGCGCCACTGAACAGATGACGGTGCGGCTGATGGATCGCGACGACAACGAACTCTACAAGGTCACGCTCGATCCGGTGCAGTCGGCGTGAGAGGGAACTTCGCGATTAGCGGAAGCGCAGGCAGGGCAGAGGGGGCGTGAAGGATCACTGCGGAACGGACCTTGCGGATCTCAGTGTGGCCGCGACGTCGCTACGCTTGCTAATCTGGATAGCAGACGGTTGGAATGTTGGGCCAGACCGCGCGGTCGCAGTTGGCAGCCTCCTGCCTCTGCTTGAAGGCGGTGCTAACCGGCCCGGTCACCACCGGGTCGACGCCATCGGGAGCATCGGCAAATAACTGCTCCGCCGTTCGTGTGTCGGACGGCAGGGCAGGCCGCGTTTCCTTCGACGTCGCGGCCGATTGTGCCGCGCCTACCGCAAGGAGGACGGCGAGGGCCGCCCATGCGAGGATTGGCCGGTATCTGGTGCCCGTATTGCTCATGAAATTTGAACTGTCCCGACCGCGAAAGGTTCCGCTTTGGTTAATAATTCCATTTCACACCAAGACGCTTAAGATTTGGTGACCATGTATTTGGTGGCGCGCCTCCTCTTTCGCAATTGCGAAAAACCCTGTATGAGCCGCCCAACCGAAAGAGGCAGCGCCTTTTGGCCTGCTGCCTGCAACGCTCCCGAGACCGCAACATGAAAATTCGTAATATCGCGATCATCGCGCACGTCGACCATGGAAAAACTACCCTCGTCGACCAGCTCCTGAAACAGTCCGGCTCGTTCCGCGACAACCAGCGCGTCGCCGAACGCGCCATGGATTCGAACGACTTGGAAAAGGAACGCGGCATTACCATCCTGGCCAAGGCGACCTCGGTCGACTGGAAGGACACTCGCATCAACATCGTCGACACTCCCGGCCACGCCGATTTCGGCGGTGAAGTCGAGCGCATCCTGTCGATGGTGGATTCGGCCATCGTGCTGGTCGACGCCGCCGAAGGGCCGATGCCCCAGACCAAATTCGTCGTCGGCAAGGCGCTCAAGGTCGGATTGAAGCCGATCGTCGTCATCAACAAGATCGACCGGCCGGACGCCCGCCACGTCGAGGTGGTCAACGAAGTGTTCGACCTGTTTGCAGCGCTCGACGCGACCGACGAGCAGCTCGACTTCCCGATCCTTTACGGCTCGGGCCGGGACGGCTGGGCCTCCGAAAACCCCGAAGGTCCGAAGGACCAGGGCCTGGCGCCGCTGTTCGACCTCGTCATCAAGCATGTGCCGGCGCCGACCGTCCATCCTGGCCCGTTCCGGATGATCGGCACCATTCTGGAGGCCAATCCGTTCCTCGGCCGCATCATCACCGGCCGCATCGAATCCGGCACACTGAAATCCAACCAAGCGGTCAAGGTGCTGCATCATGACGGTACCCAGGTCGAAACCGGCCGTATCTCGAAGATCCTGGCTTTCCGCGGGCTCGAGCGCCAGCCGATCGACGAAGCGCAGGCGGGCGACATCGTCGCCATCGCCGGCCTGTCGAAGGGCACCGTCGCCGACACGTTCTGCGACCCGTCGGTGACCGAACCGCTACATGCGCAGCCGATCGATCCGCCGACCGTAACGATGTCCTTCCTCGTCAACGATAGCCCGCTGGCCGGCACCGAAGGCGATAAGGTGACCAGCCGCGTCATTCGCGACCGCTTGCTGCGTGAGGCCGAAGGCAATGTCGCGCTGAAGATCGAGGAATCGCCGGACAAGGATTCGTTCTTCGTCTCCGGCCGCGGCGAATTGCAGCTTGCCGTGCTGATCGAGACGATGCGCCGCGAAGGTTTTGAGATCGCCGTGTCGCGACCGCGCGTCGTCATGCAGCAGGGTGACAACGGCGAATTGCTGGAGCCGGTCGAGGAAGTCGTTATCGACGTCGACGAGGAGCATGCCGGCGTCGTCGTGCAGAAGATGTCGGAGCGCAAGGCCGAGATGGTCGAATTGCGCCCCTCAGGCGGCAACCGCCAGCGCATCGTCTTCCACGCGCCGACGCGCGGCCTGATCGGCTACCAGTCGGAACTGTTGACCGACACGCGCGGCACCGCTGTCATGAACCGGCTGTTCCATGCCTACGAGCCTTACAAGGGTGAGCTGCCGGGCCGCACCAACGGCGTGCTGATCTCCAATGAGCAGGGTGAATCAGTGGCTTATGCCATGTGGAACCTGGAAGACCGCGGTCCGATGGTCATCGATCCGGGCGTCAAGGTCTATCAGGGCATGATCATCGGCATCCATTCACGCGACAACGACCTCGAAGTGAACGTGCTGAAGGGCAAGAAGCTGACCAACATCCGCGCCGCCGGCAAGGATGAGGCGGTGAAGCTGACGCCGCCGATCCGCATGACGCTGGAACGCGCGCTGGCCTGGATCCAGGATGACGAGCTGGTCGAAGTGACGCCGAGGACCATTCGCCTGCGCAAACTCTATCTCGACCCGAACGAGCGCAAGCGTTTTGAGAAGTCGGCGAAAGTGGTCGGCGCGGCCTAAGCCACTTTTCTTGGCGATTATGAGGGAGGGAGCACGCGCGTGCTCGCTCCCTTTTTGGTTTTATCCACCGGCAGCCGAGATGATGACTTCCCGGTCGGGCTCACCGACGAGCTCGATGCGGATCACCATCCCCGCTCGAGGTGGCTTGCGCAAAGCTTTGGCCCCGTCCGGACCAACGACCAGCAATCGCTTCTCTTCCCAGGCCTGAAGCCGCGATCGCGAGATGCCGAGTTCGCTGGCGAGCAAGCGGTCGAGCCGCAGTGCTGTCGGAATTTCGAGGCCGAGCTGGAGGTCGAGAGTGGCGGTGTTCTCCGGTTTGCCGTCGAGTCTTTGCTTGTGAACTGTGACGTCAGAAAACTCCTCGACGCGCCCGATCCTGCTGCGCAATGCGACAACATCGAAGGCATGACGACGCGCCAGGGCCGGGTCGTTGCTTGCGAGCGCCTGCAGCAGCGCGGGCTCGATGTCGCGGCGATTGCATCGCTCCAGAATGCCGAAATTCCAGGAATTGTCGCAATCGACGCAGCGGTAGATCAGCCACGCATCGATGCGTTTGCCGTTGGCGTTGACGCGGAATTTCCCGCTGCTGTGGTAAGCCTTCAGGCCGTTGCAGCGGTTGCAGTTGATCAGAGGTCGAGGTGCAGTTTTGGGCGCGATCACCCAGCGGATACGCAATATCGAAGACATGCCGAAAACCCTTCCCTCGGGAAGTTCGTCAGATCGGCGATGTCGAGATGCCCATGCGGGCACGGCGTGGCGGGAGGCTGCGGTGGTCGGAAATCAGGCGTCGCGGTGAAAAGCGCGCGACAGCGGTTCAGCAGTGCCAAACCGGTCTCGAACCGCCACCCTGAGGAACACATGAAATGAACACAGGCATCGCGAGTGCGGCGCCATGCATAGTGTCGGGGGAGTTGACGAGACCGGTGGTTACGTAGGCAAAGTGAAGCTCGAAAACGTGTCGGGGCGAAACTTCTAGCTGCGACGCGGCGGGTCGACAAGCTCTCCTTGATCGGTGCTACCGCAGGTGGAACACTTGCGCTACAAGCGAGCAATCGAACGTCTCAAACAAAGATCCCGGTCATGCATCTCACCTCGCTCCTGATCTTCGCCGCCGCACTTTTCGTCGCCGCCGGCTCGCCCGGCCCCTCGATTGCAGCTCTGGTGGCGCGGGTCATCGCAAAGGGTTTTCGCGATGTGTTTCCGTTCCTGCTCGCCATGTGGATCGGCGAGGGTATCTGGCTGTCGCTGGCGGTGTTTGGGCTGGCGGTGGTGGCGCAGACCTTCCATCTCGCCTTTGTCGTGCTGAAATGGGTCGGCGTCGCCTATCTCGCCTACCTCGCCTGGAAGATGTGGACGGCGCCGGTCGAGGCGCGCGAGGGCGAGATGCCGCGCGAAGAGTCGGCCGTCAAACTGTTCTTTGCCGGCATGGCGGTGACGCTCGGCAATCCCAAGATCATGATGTTCTATCTGGCGCTGCTGCCGACCATCATCGATCTCGCCTCGGTGACGATCGTTGGCTGGGTCGAGCTGACGCTGACCATGGCCGTGGTTCTGGTCGCCATCGATCTGGCCTGGGTGCTAGCCGCAGCGCAGGCGCGGAAACTGCTGAAGAGCAAGCGGGCAATGAAGATCGCCAACCGCGTCAGCGCCGGCACCATGGCCGGCGCTGCGGCGGCGATCGCGGCGCGGTCCTGAGCATGATCCCGAAAAGTGGAAACCGGTTTTCGGAAAGATCATGCTCAACCAAGCTACGCGTCAGCCCATTTCGATGATTGGCGCGATCTCGATGCTGAAAGCCGGGTCCTTCAGGATAGGACAATCCTTGGCCTTGCTGACGGCATCGTCAATGTCTTTCGCCTCGATGATTGTATAACCGGCGGTTGGATTGCTGCCGCCATTGTTCTCGACCTTGCCGTCAGGCAGCACCGTCTTCGACATGCCGACCGGATTGCCGCCGTCGACTACGGCCGAGCCAAGCTTGCCGTACCAGCCATTCCAGGCTTCCATCGCCGCTTTCCGTTCGGCCTCATCGGTCGGCATCTTGCCCGAGCCATGATAGACGTAGAGAAATTTCGCCATGGTCTCCTCCTTGATCTAGCGGCATCGAACCGGCATGCGGTCGCGCCGCACTGCGATCATCGGACCAAAACGGCGAACACGCAACGAGAATGCGCGGCAGCTAATATAAAGATCATCACCGCGCCATCGCATGGTATTCATCGTTCGGCCGCATGTCGACCGCCGCCGCCACCCGGTTCGACATGTTGAAGAAGGCGGCGGTTGAGGCGATGTCCCAGATGTCGCGGTCGGAAAAGCCGGCCTCGCGCAAGGCCGCACGGTCGGTCTCGACGATCTTGCCCGGCTGCTCAGTCAGCTTCACCGCGAATTCGAGCATCGCCTTCTGTTTCGTGGAAAGGTCGGCGGCGCGGAAATTCATCGCCATCATCTCGCCGAATGCCGGGTCCCCGGAAAGCTGGCGCACCGCCGCGCCATGGGCGGCGAGGCAATAGTAGCAGTGATTGATGGAGGAGACGGCGACCGCGATCATCTCGCGCTCCAGCTTCGACAGGCCGGATTGGCCTAGCATCAGATCGTTATACATATCGGTGAAAGCACGCAGCTTCGTCTCGTCGAAAGCGTAGGCCAAAAGCACATTGGGAACGAGGCCGAGCTTCTCCTCGCATTTGGCGAAATAGGCTTTTGTCGCTTCGCTCAGCTCGGCGGGTGCGAGATCGAGTGCGGTGATTTTGTCCGTCATGGCGGATGTTCTCCTCATTTTCGATGACCTCACCGGCGAATTCCGACATTTCGTCGCAAGCCGTCAAACCTTTGTCGCCAAGCGCCGGTCATCTGCTACCATAGTTTTAAAACATATGACGGGAGGGACTAGCGACATGGCCGGCCTGAAATCCCCAAGCCAGTTGAAAAAGATGAGCACAGCCAAGGGCAGCGAAAAACCCGCCAGGCTTGCCGACTACCTGCTGGCCCGAGCGCCGGCCGAAGATGTCGCCGCCTATGACGTCGCCGACCTCGAACGCGCCGCCGATCTCGCCGGACGCGCCGTCGCCAGGCACAAGAAGGGCGATTGCGTCGTCGCCATAGAGGTCGATTCCGGTGTCGTCCGCCAGGGCAGGCCGATGACCGTGATCACCGTTGTCAACGACAACATGCCGTTCCTGTTCGATTCCATTCTCGGCGAGATCACCGAGAGCGCCGGCGAACCGCTGCTGGTCACCCATCCGGTCATCGTTGTCAGGCACGGCAAGAGCGGCGTCGACGAAATCCTCGGCGATGGCGGGTTCGCCAAGGGCGATCACAGTCATGAACGGCTGAGCGTCATCCACGTCCATATCGGCCGTCTTTCGCCCGAGCAGGCCGAGGCCTTGGCTGAGCGGCTGAAGAAAATATTAGGCCAGGTGCGCGCCGCTGTCACCGACTGGAAGCCGATGCTGGCCCGCCTCGACCAGGCAATCTCCGAGTTCCGCTACGCTCCGGTGCCGCTCGAGAAGGCCCACGTCACCGAAGCGATCGCCCTCCTCGAATGGTTGCGCGACGACAATTTCACCTTCCTCGGCATGCGCGAGTTCAAATATACCGGCGGCGAGAAGAGCGGCACGCTGGAGCGCACCGAAAAGCCCGGCCTGGGTATCCTCTCCGATCCCGACGTGCTGGTGCTGCGGCGCGGCACCGAAGCGGTGTCGACGACGCCGGAAATCCGCGCCTTCCTGCACGGGCCGGAACCGCTGATCGTCACCAAGGCCAATGCCAAATCGTCGGTGCACCGCCGCATCTATCTCGATTACATCGGCGTCAAGACCTACACCGCCAAGGGCGTGCTTGCCGGCGAGTTGCGCATCGTCGGCCTGTTCACCTCGACCGCCTACACGCGCTCGGTGATGAAGATCCCTTATCTCAGGTCGAAAGCCGAAACCATCATCGCCAAATCCGGTTTCAACCCTGAAGATCACTCCGGCAAGGCACTGATCAACGTGCTGGAGAGCTACCCCCGCGACGAGCTGTTCCAGGTTCCGGTGCCGATCCTGCGCAAGCACGCCGAAGCCATTCTGGGGCTGATCGAGCGGCCGCGCGTCAGAGCGCTGGTGCGGGCCGATCAGTTCGACCGCTTCGTCTCGATCCTCGTCTTCGTGCCGCGCGACCGCTACGACAGCGTCGTACGCGAGAAGATCGGCACCTATCTGAGGACGGTGTTCCAAGGCCGGCTGTCGGCCTACTACCCCGCCTTTCCGGAAGGCGGGCTGGCGCGTGTCCACTTCATCATCGGCCGTTCCGGCGGCAGGACGCCGAAGATCGACCAGGCGACGATCGAGGCAGCGATCCGCGCCATCGTGCGGACCTGGGACGACATTCTGCGGGAGACGGCGGCCGAGAGCGGCGCCGATGCGGCGCTCACGGCGATCGCTTCGCGCTTCTCGGGAAGCTATCGCGACAGCTTCTCGCCGGCGGAGGCGTTGGCCGATGCCGGGCGCATCGCCAAGATCAGCGCGGCCAATCCGATCGCCATCGACTACTACCGTCATGCCAACCAAGAACCGCATCAGGCGGCGCTGAAGATCTATCACCATGGCAGCCCGGTGGCGCTGTCGCGGCGGGTGCCGGTGCTGGAGAACATCGGCTTCCGCGTTATCAGCGAGCGCACCTTCGAGGTCGGGGACGAGGCTCCCGGCTTGGTCTTCATCCACGACATGGAGCTCGAAAACAGCTACGGCAAGCCGATCGACCTTGGCGACCGCGGCGCGCTGTTCGAGGACGCGTTCCTTTGCGTCTGGCGCGGCGACATCGACAATGACGGCTATAACGGCCTTGTCCAGACCGCCGGCCTGTGGTCGAGCGAGGTCACCATCCTGCGCGCCTATGGCCGCTATCTGCAGCAGGCCGGGATCCCGCAGAGCCAGGATTTCATTGCCGCCGCGCTCAACCGCTATCCGGAGATCGCGCGTGGCCTGCATGAGCTGTTCGTCGCCCGCCTCGGACCGACGGCGGAGACGGAAGGGGTGGTCGCGGCCAAGCATCTCAAGGCAAAGATCAGGGATGCGCTGGAAGAGGTTCCAAACATCGATGACGACACGATCATCCGTCGCTACCTAAACCTGATCGAAGCCTCACTACGCACCAATCATTTCGTTCCCGATCTGAATGAGAAGGGCCAGTCGCTGGCGATCAAGCTCGATTCGCAATCGGTCGACGGCCTGCCGGCGCCGCGGCCATGGCGGGAGATCTTCGTCTACGGTTCCGAGGTCGAGGGCGTGCATCTGCGCTTCGGCCCGGTCGCCCGCGGCGGCCTGCGCTGGTCGGACCGCGCCCAGGACTACCGCACCGAGGTGCTCGGTCTGGTCAAGGCACAGCAGGTGAAGAATGCGGTGATCGTGCCGGTTGGCGCAAAGGGGGGGTTCTATCCGAAGAAGCTGCCGATGGGCGCCGGCCGCGACGCCATCTTCGAAGCCGGCGCGTCCGCTTACAAGAACTACGTCTCCAGCCTGTTGTCGATCACCGACAATATCGGCCTCGACGGCGTCATTCCGCCAGCCGGTGTGATCAGGCGCGACCAGGACGATCCCTATTTCGTCGTCGCCGCCGACAAGGGCACGGCGACCTTCTCCGACACCGCCAACGCTATCAGCGAGAAGCATGGCTTCTGGCTCGATGACGCCTTCGCCAGCGGCGGCTCGGCCGGCTACGACCACAAGAAGATGGGCATCACCGCCAAGGGCGCCTGGGAAGCGGTCAAGCGGCATTTCCGCGAGATGAACCGGGATATCCAGACCACGCCCTTCACCGTCGTCGGCGTCGGCGACATGTCGGGCGACGTGTTCGGCAACGGTATGATCCTGTCCGAGAAGACCCGGCTGATCGCCGCCTTCGACCATCGCGACATCTTCATCGATCCCGCTCCCGACATGGCGGCTTCGATGGCCGAGCGCCGGCGCATGTTTGCCCTCACCCGGTCGAGCTGGCAGGACTATGACAAGACAAAACTGTCGGAAGGCGGCGTCATCGTCTCGCGCAGCCAGAAGTCGATCACGCTGCCGCCGGCCGCAGCCGCGGCGATCGGCCTCGGCAAGACGACCGCCTCGCCGGTCGAGATCATGAGCGCCATCCTCAAGGCGCCGGTCGACCTTTTGTGGTTCGGTGGCATCGGCACATATCTGAGGGCATCGACCGAAACCAACCAGGACGTCGGCGATCGCGCCAACGACGCTATCCGGGTGACGGCGCTCGACGTGCGCGCCAAGGTCATCGGCGAGGGCGCCAATCTCGGCGCGACGCAGCGAGCCCGCATCGAGTTCGGGCTGAATGGCGGGCGCTGCAATTCCGACGCCATCGACAATTCGGGCGGCGTCAACTGCTCGGACGTCGAGGTCAACATCAAGATCGCGCTGGCTTCCGCCATGCGCAAAGGGGCGCTGACCCGCCCAGCGCGCAACAAGCTTCTTGCCGAGATGACCGACGAGGTGAGCGCGCTGGTGCTGTCCAACAATTACGAGCAGACGCTGGCGCTGTCCCTTGCCCGCAAGCGCGGCCTTGCCGACATCGCCCATCAGAGCCGTTTCATGGCAGCGCTCGAGGCGCGCGGTCTGCTCGACCGCAATGTCGAAGCTCTGCCGTCGCCGGCAGCCCTTGCCGAGCGCGAGGCGCGCGCCGAGCCGCTGACCAGGGCCGAGCTCGGCGTGCTGTTGGCCTATGCCAAGATCGTGCTGTTTTCCGACATCGTCGCCAGCGACGTGCCGGACGATCCGCATTTCGACCGGGACCTGATGGGCTATTTTCCGGACCGTATGGCGAAGAAATACGCGGCCGAGATCCATGGCCATCGCCTGCGCCGGGAAATCATTGCCCGTGTCGTCGCCAACGATCTGGTCAACCGGGGCGGCCCATCCTTCGTCAACAGGCTGCAGGAAGCAACCGGACGCAGTGCGGCCGACGTGGTCCGGACCTTCGCCGTGGTGCGCGACGGCTTCGGCTTGCCGGCGCTCTATCGCCAGATCGATGCGCTCGATAACCAGATCGACGGTCAGGTGCAGCTCGACCTCTATCAGGCGGTTAGCCGGCTCACCTATGTGGCCAGCGGCTGGTATCTCAAGAACGATAGCGGCACCGCACCGCTCGGCCAACGGATCGCCGAGTTGCAGGACGCGCGCAAGGCACTGGAGCCGAAGCTGGTTTCGCTGCTGCCGGCCTTCTCGCGCGAGCGGATCGAGGAGCGGCGGCATGGTCTGTCCAAGGGCGGCGCGCCCGAAAGACTGGCAGAACAGCTGGCGCTGACCGATGTGGCGGGCTTCGTCCCTGACATCGCGCTGACGGCCCGAACGGCGAACGCCGACATTGTCGTCGCTGCGAAGGCGTTTTTCGTGGTCAGCGATGCCTTCCGCATTCCGCGCGTCGAGGATGCGGCGCGCTCGATCGCGCCGTCCGACTACTATGATCAATTGGCGCTTTCCCGCGCCACCGACACGATCGGCGCGGCCAGGCGCGGCATCGCCGTGGCGGCGCTCACCGGCCATGCCGAGGCGGCGGACCCGGTGGCGGCATGGCTGGAGGCCGGCGGTGAAAGGGTCGGGCGCATCCGCGAGCGGCTGCAGGCACTCACCGAGGGCGGCGACATCACCGTGTCGCGGCTGTCGGTGGCGTCGGGGCTGATCAGCGACCTGACGGCGCTGTGAGAAGTCTTCCGAATCGCGCGCGATTGCCGGCAAGAACTGCGCTATAGAGCGAAACGGTTCCCCGCTTCGGGGGTACCGTTTGTGGGAGGGCACATGGCCGAGGTAGCAGTGCAGCGAGCGCCGGAACGCGGCATCTGGGGATGGATGCTGTTCGACTGGGCGGCACAGCCGTTCTTCACGGTCATCACCACCTTCATCTTCGGGCCCTATTTCGTCTCGCGCATGGCGAGCGATCCTGAAACGGGGCAGGCGGCATGGGGTTACGGCATCGCCGCGGCGGGTCTGGCGATCGCCGTTCTGTCGCCGATCCTCGGCTCGGTCGCCGACCAGACCGGCCCGCGAAAACCGTGGATCGCGTTCTTCGCCGCGATCAAGATTACCAGTCTTTGCCTGCTGTGGTTCGCTGCTCCCGGCTCGAACCTTTTCCTGGTCGTGCTGTTCTTCTCGCTGGCCTCGGTCGCGGCGGAATTCTCGACCGTCTTCAACGATTCGATGATGCCGCGTCTGGTGCCGAAGAGCGAAATCGGCCGAATCTCGAATATTGCATGGGGGCTTGGCTATCTCGGCGGCATGATCGCGCTGATCGTCGTCGTCGCCTTCATGGCCAGTTCACCGGAAACCGGCAAGACGATCGTCGGCCTCGACCCGATCCTCGGGCTCGATCCGAAACTCGGCGAGGACGCACGGGCGACAGGGCCCCTATCGGCGGCCTGGTATTTCCTGTTCATCCTGCCAATGTTCTTCTTCACGCCGGATGCGGCCAAGGGTATTCCCCTTGGCCCGGCGGTGCGCGAGGGGCTGTCGGAATTGAAATCGACGCTGGGCGAAATACGCAAGCGCAGCGGCATCTTCCGCTTTCTCGTCGCCCGCATGATCTATCAGGATGGCGTCAATGCGTTGCTTGCGCTGGGCGGTGCCTTTGCGGCGGCGATGTTCCACTGGTCGATCACCGAGATCGGCCTGTTCGGCATCATCCTCAACGTCGTCGCCATCGTCGGCTGCCTGGTTGCCGCACGCCTCGACGTGGCGCTCGGCTCTAAGACCATAGTGATGATTTCGCTTGTCCTGCTTAGCATTGCCACGATCGGCATCGTCTCGACCGGGCCGGGCTACACGTTATTCGGTGCCTGGATGATGCCCGGAGCCGATAGCGGCGGGTTGTTCGGTACACCCGCCGAAAAAGCCTACATCTTTTTCGGTCTGCTGATCGGCCTTGCCTTTGGGCCGGTGCAGGCGTCGTCGCGCTCCTATATGGCGCGCAGCGTCACTGCTGCCGAATCGGGCCGCTATTTCGGCATCTATGCGCTGGCCGGACGGGCGACCAGTTTTGCTGCGCCATTCATGGTGGCCACGATCACCTTGGCCAGCGGCTCGTCGCGGCTAGGCATGGCGGCTATCGTGCTGTTTTTCGGCGTCGGCCTGGCGATCCTGGTCCGCACTCCGTATCCAGCGGACCAGCCGGCAGAGTGAACTGCTCTTCCCTTCTCTCCGTGTGGGAGAAGGTGGATCGGCGATAGCGCCGAGACGGATGAGGGGTGCTGGAAGAAACGAGACGTGAAAACATCAAGGGATTTGAATCGCTTACGTCTTCATCGTAGCGATCCTGCCAACACCCCTCATCCGACCGAGCTTCGCTCGGCACCTTCTCCCACAAGGGGAGAAGGGAAGACTGCTCAATGCCTGAAATGCCTCACGCCGGTAAACACCATAGCGATGCCGTGGGCGTCGGCGGCGGCGATGACATCGTCGTCGCGCATTGAGCCACCCGGCTGGATGACGGCGGTAGCGCCGGCTTCGATCGCAGACAGCAACCCGTCGGCAAACGGGAAAAAGGCATCCGAGGCGACGACAGAATTTTTGGTCAGCGGCTCGGCCAGGCCGGCAGCCTCGGCCGCGTCGAGCGCCTTGCGCGCGGCGATGCGCGAGGAATCGACCCGGCTCATCTGGCCGGCGCCGATGCCGACGGTGGCACCGTCTCTGACATAGACGATGGCGTTCGACTTGACGTGCTTTGCGATGCGGAAAGCCAATTTGAGATCGGCCATTTCGGCCGGCGTCGGCGCGCGCCTGGTCACCACTTTCAGATCGAGGTCATCGACCACCGCATTGTCGCGGCCCTGGACGAGCAACCCGCCGGAAACGGACTTCACGGTGGAGCCGGCCGTGCGTGGATCGGGCAGGCCGCCGGTGACAAGCAAGCGCAGATTCTTCTTGGCGGCCACGATGCGGATTGCTTCTTCCGAGGCGCCCGGCGCGATGATGACCTCGGTGAAGGTTTTGACGATCTCTTCGGCCGCCTCAGCATCGAGGGTACGGTTCATCGCGACAATGCCACCAAAAGCCGAGACAGGGTCGCAGGCAAACGCCTTGGCGTAGGCCGCCTTCAGCGAAGCGCCCTCGGCGACGCCGCACGGGTTGGCGTGCTTGATGATGGCGACAGTGGCGGAGCGGGCCGGATCGAACTCGCCGACCAGTTCGAAGGCGGCGTCGGTGTCGTTGATGTTGTTGTAGGAAAGCTGCTTGCCCTGAAGCTGGCGCGCCGTCGCGACGCCCGGCCGCTTATCGCCATCGACGTAGAAGCCGGCACTCTGGTGCGGGTTTTCGCCGTAGCGCATCACCTGGTCCAGCCTGCCGCCGAAGGCGCGCCAGGTGGGATGCTCGATCTCCAGCGCTTCGGCGAACCAGCCGGAGATCGCCGCATCATAGCTGGCGGTGCGGGCGAAAGCGTTGGCCGCCAGTTTCTTGCGGAAATCCAGCGAGAGCGAGCCGAAATTCATCTCCAGTGCGTTGAGCACCGAGGCATAGTCCTCGGGGTCAGTGACGATGGCGACATAGGCGTGGTTCTTGGCCGAGGCGCGGATCATCGCCGGGCCGCCTATGTCGATGTTCTCGACGATCGAGGCGTAAGCGGCGCCGGAGCGGCGGACATCCTCGAAAGGATAGAGATTGGAGACGACGAGATCGATCGGCTCAATGCCATGATCGCGCATCGCCGCGGCGTGTTCGGGATCGTCGCGCACGCCGAGCAGCGCGCCATGCACGGACGGATGCAGCGTCTTGACGCGGCCGTCCATGATCTCGGGAAAGCCGGTAAGGTCGGAGACGTCGCGCACGGCCATGCCTGCCTCGGCGATCGCCTTTGCCGTGCCACCGGTGGAGACCAGCTCGACGCCGGCCGCGGCCAGAGCCCTGGCGAAATCAATGAGCCCGGTCTTGTCGAAGACGGAGAGCAGCGCGCGGCGAACGGGAACGAGGTCGGGCGCGGGAATGTTCTTGGCGGCGACGGCCATGGGCTGGCGGCCTTTCACGGCTGGTTGGGAAAGTGTCCGCGCGCCGTAGCACATGGCGACCGGAAATCAAGCCGTTAGAGCGACGCGCGTCCACTTGGACGCACAGAGTACGCTCTAACACTTTTCGGCCTACGCATCGTGCTTTCCGAACATCGATTCCGATTTTCGGGCCGATGCGTTACAGCATCCTTTGCTCCAGGCCTGGACCATTCGCCGCTGCCACCTGCAGTCTCAGCTTTTTGCCGAATGACCGGCGATGGCCGTTCGCGTCAGTTGCCAATGGACTTCGGAAACCTCCGATGCCTTGAAGGCCAGCACGATCTGCCGGCTGCGGCGCGGGCCGCCAAGACCGGCGAAATAAATCGATTCCTCGACCTCGGGGGCTACCTCGGTGCAGGTGAACACCCATGTGTCGGCCTGTTCGGCGGTCAGCACCAGGCGACCGTGCTCGTCCTGGAGCAGGCCTATGTCGGGATGGATGTGGAAGCGTACGGTGACGAAATCGCGGCCGTTGTTGCGGATCGCCGCGCCGCCCGGCCGCAGAAGGCGATCCCTGCCGGCGAGCACATTGCCGTTCGTCGACAATTTCAGTTCGCGCTCATGCAGGAAGCCGAAGCGCGCGACATAGCCGTCGTGGCGAGCCAGAAAACCCTGGCTGCCTTGCTGGTCGGTGCGCTTGCAAAGCACATGCTGCGGGCCGCCGATCAACGGCGTGCCGAGCAGATCGTTGACGCGCAGCGAGTGGCTGAAACGCGCCGACGAGGTGTCGTTGATGGTGGCGGTCGAATGGGCGGCCGTGGCGCGGGCAAGCGGCCGGAATTCGGCGGCGCCATAGGTGTCGACGCCGGCGTTGACGACATAGTGGCGGCGGCCGGAAGACAGCTCGAAGGCCAGGCATCCGGCGTGCGCAGCGTTGGAAACATCGATAGGCGGTGGCGGGCCGGTATCGGCGATCACGGTGACGCCGCCCATGGAGAGGCGCTCGTAGCCCGAATGCGGTGCGTGCAGCAACGGCGCGCCGGCGGTGTCGTCGTGGCGCAGAATGGTGGCGATGCGGTCGTGGATGGTCGCGCCCATGCCGTTGAAGCGGGCGAGGCTGCCGTCCTGGTGGCGAAAGAAGCGAAGCGCCGGCAGCATGCGGTCGATGGCGCCCATCAGCGCCGCTGGCGGCGTTTCGGCTTGATTGGCATAGGTCTGGCGCAGCGGCAGAAGATCGGCGAGGGTTTCAAGAACGGCCATCGGATTGCGGGAAATATGGCCGCCATCCGGCAGAATCTGACGGTCGAGCTCCTCGGCGAGGTTGCGTGTCGCACCGCGCAGCGCCGATGGCGGCGCCGGCAATGACAGAGCGGCGAAGGCAAGCGCGATGCGGGCGCGCATCCTGTCCTTGCCGTCCGGCATTTCGCGTGCCATCGCCCTGAGATAGCGGATCTGCATGGCCAGCGATTTCAGGAAGGCGCGGTAGAAGGGAAATTCAGCGCCCTGCAGCACCACCGAGGAATGCTGCAGCCAGGCAATCACGCGCTTGGCCGTCGTGCCGGGCTCCCAGGCGACACCGGAAATGTTGCTGCCATGGATAGTGATCCAGTCGGAGACCAGCGCGCGGGCATTGGCTGCGGCAAGCTCGGTGCCGGCGGCGCGCATATGGCGCAGCCAGCGAAAACCGTGCAGCGCCTTTTGCCAGCCGGGATTGGGCACGGCAATCTGGAAGGGCGACTTGCCGCCGGTCTCGACCAGATGCCCCGACAGCGGATAGCGGCCATAATAGATCTCGAGCGCGATCTGCGGGTCGGCCAGGCGCAGGTCCGGCGGAGCGATCAACACCCGTTCCGGCGTGCGGCCGGAGTAGCGCCAGCGATGGAGCGGCCCGGCACGCAGGCGCCGGCGCGTCTTGCGCCAGAACTCCTTCGCGACAAGCGTCCATAAACGCGTCGTGCTGACGGCAGCGATCGCCAAAAGCCCTCCTCATACCCCTCAACCCGAAGACAAGTTATATGCTTCAAGAACTTATGCGAAGGCGAATTCCATGGAGGCCTTGGAGTTCAGCCTGTTTTCCGCAGGATTCTTCCTAAAATACTCGACAAATTCTCACCATTAGCCGGCTCTGCGAAAGCGGGCGGCGAAGAAGCCGTCCAGGCCGGACCGTTCCGGTGAGCCGAGCTCCAGATCGGCGGGCGTGGTGCGCAGCGTGCCTTGCGGCGTCAGGAACGGATCGATGCCGGCGATCTCGCCCGGGCGGAGCGGATCGTCGACGATGTCCGCCGTCCCGGCGAGGAAGGCGCGGTAAAGCGCCTCGCCTTCGAGCGGGTCGAGCGAACAGTTGGAAAAGACGATGCGGCCGCCGGGCCTGACCAGGGTGACGGCTTGGGCGAGCAACCTTCGCTGCAGATCGGCGAGTTTTTCGATGTCGGCCGCTGTCTTCGTCCAGGGCACGTCGGGATGCCGCCGCACCGTGCCGGTCGAAGAGCA
This sequence comes from Mesorhizobium sp. M5C.F.Ca.ET.164.01.1.1, assembly GCF_004792125.1. Lineage (NCBI taxonomy): Bacteria > Pseudomonadati > Pseudomonadota > Alphaproteobacteria > Hyphomicrobiales > Phyllobacteriaceae > Mesorhizobium > Mesorhizobium sp. M5C.F.Ca.ET.164.01.1.1. Next base: position 1,280,690 of record NZ_SRTG01000001.1, read on the forward strand.
CGGTGCATCGAGGAGAACGGCGTCGAACAGTTGTTCCGGCTCGTATTTGAGCAGATCGGCCTGGACGATCTCTGCGGACAGACCAAGCCGTTCGAGATTCTGCGATAGCCGCGACAACCGGTTCTTCGAGGTATCGACGGCGGTTACATTGGCGCCGCCGAGAATGAGCTGAGCGGTCTTGCCGCCGGGGGCGGCGCAGAGGTCGGCGACGCGCAAACCCGCGATGTCGCCGAAGAGCCGGGCCGGAAGGCTGGCGGCGGCATCCTGAACCCACCAGGCGCCGTCTTCGAAGCCGGGAAGTTCGGTGACGGAGGCGCTGAGCTTTTCCACTCGCACCGTGCCGGTCGGCAGCACGATGCCGCCGAGCCGCTCGGCCCACAGCGCGGGGTCGGACTTGATGGTGAAGTCGACTGGTGCCTCGTGCCGGTGAGCGGCGAGAATTTGCCTGGCCTTGTCGACCCCATAGGCGGCTTTCAGCCGGTCGGAAAACCACTTCGGCGCTTCGTCGGTGGCGGCAAGCGCTGCAGCCAACTCGGCCTGCTTGGACCGCGCCAGCGTGCGCAGCACGCCGTTGACGAGACCGGAGAAGCGCACGGTGCGCGGATCGGATTTGGCGTGGGTAACGGCAAGGTCGACGGCGGCGCTGTCGGGAATGTCGAGGAACAGGATCTGTGCCGCTGCTACATGCAGAATGTGCGAAAGCGCGGTGGCGTTGGGCGGCAGCGGCTTTTCCAGGCGACGGGCCAGCAACCCTGATATGGTCATGCGGAAGCGCAGCGCAGTAACCAGTATGGCGCGCACCAGCGCTCGATCGCGCAGGTCGAGCGCCTTGTATTGCGGATGGCCGTTCTCATGGTCGGTCAGTCCGTCTAGCGGCGTCCTCGCATCGATGACGGCGGCAAGCAGCCGTGCCGCCGCCTTGCGCGCGGCGAGACCAGCGACGGGCTCGTCGGGGCTCGCTGCATTGTTTTCATGATCGCCTGAAATTCGGTGCCGGCGTTTCGCTTCGCTCACGACCACCGACCCTTGGGTCCGGTCGGATTGCGGCCCCAGGGATTGGATCTCGGCCTGGCCGGTTCAGTCGACTGCTCAGGCTGCTCGGCTGCCCTCTCCCACGGGCCCGACGGACGCTGCCCGTCCGCCTGCCGCGGTATCGGGGCCTGCCGCTGAGCGGGGGCGGATGCAATATCCCGCGCCATCGCCTGCAGCGCCGCGATGCGGTTGTCGGTGCTCGGGTGGGTGGAAAACAGGCTATCCATGCGCTCGCCGGAAAGAGGATTGATGATGAAGAGGTGGGCGGTCGCCGGATTGCGCTCGGCATCCGGGTTGCGGATGCGTTCGGCGCCGCGGGCGATCTTGTCAAGGGCCGAAGCAAGCCAAAGCGGCTGTCCACAGATCTCGGCGCCGCGCCGGTCGGCTTCGTATTCGCGGGTGCGGCTGACCGCCATCTGCACGATCATCGCGGCAAAGGGCGCCACGATCATCGCCACCAGCACGCCAATAATGCCAAAGGAATTGTTGTTGTCGCGGTTGCCGCCGAAAAAGAAGGCGAAATTGCCGAGCATCGAAATCGCGCCGGCAAGCGTGGCGACAATCGTCATGGTCAGCGTGTCGCGATGCTGCACATGGGCGAGCTCGTGCGCCATGACAGCCGCGACCTCCTCATGCGACAGTTGCTGCAACAGTCCAGTGGTGGCGGCGACCGCGGCATTCTGCGGGTTGCGACCGGTGGCGAAAGCGTTGGGCTGCGGGTTGTCGATCAGATAGGTTTTCGGCATCGGTAGGCCGGCCTGTCTGGCGAGGCTCTGCACGATGGCGTAATATTCCGGCGCGTTCCTTTCGTCGACCTCGACAGCGCGGTTCATCGACAGCACCATCTTGTCGGCGTTCCAATAGCTGAACAGGTTCATAGCGGCGGCAATCAGCAAGGCGATAATCATGCCGCCCGACCCGCCGATCAGATAGCCGACGCCCATGAACAGCGCCGTCATCGCTGCCAAAAGCATAGCGGTGCGAAGTGTGTTCATTGTCTGCTCCGTTTCTGCCGGCGCTGCGGAAAAATGGTCGATCCTTGTCGGCTCATCGCTATATGATGGGAAACGTGTGGCCCTGTTTCAATCCGCCGGGAAAATCGCATGATGGACGAAACCAGTAAAACAGGCGAAGCCAGCAATACAAACGCCGATCCCGGTTACGGCGCGCCGCAAAAGACGCTGACGCCGGCAGCCCGCCGCGCTTTGGCGGAGGCGAAAGCACGGCGCGAACGCTATCGCCAGCAGGAAGCCGCGGTGCCGAAGGAGATCGGCGGCCGTGGCGGCAAGGAACCGGGCCGCTATGGTGACTGGGAGGTCAAGGGCTTGACCAGCGATTTTTAGGCACGACAAGATACCGGAGGGTCAGCAGACCTCGGCGGCGCGCTCCGGCTCAATGGCGATCCAGCCGCGGTCGTCGACAGCGATGCCGATCGCGTCATAACCGGCGATCGCAGCATGCGGCGTTTGCAACGGATGCTGGTGCGTGGCGCTGATCACCACGACCGCAGCACCTGCGGCCTCGGCCGCCGATATGCCGGCGGGCGCGTCTTCGAAAACGAGACAGTCGCGCGCATCGACGCCCAGCCGCTCGGCCGCCAGCCGGAAGCAATCGGGGGCCGGTTTGCCGTGGGAAACGTCCTCGGCCGCGACAAGGATGGCGGGAAGCGGGATGCCGGCGGCCGCGATGCGCAGGAGAGCCAGCTCGCGCGGCGCGGAAGTGACGATGGCCCAGCGCTCGGACGGCAGCGACGCCAGAAACGCCGCGGCGCCGGCGATCGGAAGGATGCCGTCGATATCGGCCGCCTCGGCCTGCAGAAGCGCATCGGCCTCGCGCATTGGATCGACGCCTGGAAGCGCCAGCTGAGCGATGGTCTCGATCGCCCGCACGCCGTGGATCGTCGGCAGGAATGCGGCAACGTCGAGACCTTGCCGGCGTGCCCAATCTGCCCAGACCCTTTCTGCGGCGGCAATCGAATTGACCACCGTGCCATCCATGTCGAACAGGAAGGCTGCGAATTTCTTGCCTGCGAACATCTGCTATCCCGGGAGGTTGTTTCGGAGGGACCAAAAGCCTGTCGATCGACCGTAACGTCGCGTCGGCTGCATGGGAAGGCGCGAGATCGCCTTTTCGACAATACCAGGGAACCACGGCGAGCCGTCTCGCGTTGACCGAACTGCCTTCGACGATGCTCAAAAACGGGGAAACACGATGCTGATTCGGCTCGGCTACGAAATCGCCATCGACTGTGCTGAAGCCACCCCGGTGATTTCGCTGCTCGAGATCCACAAGGAGCGCCAGGCCGATATCAAGCGGCAGACGCGCGTGCTGACCTCGCCTTCCGTCCCAACCCGGCTCTATCACGATCTCTATGGTAACACCTGCCGCCGCTTCACGGCGCCTGGCGGCGGCTTTCGCATTCTTTACGACGCCGTCGTCGAGGACAGCGGCGAGACCGACGAGGTCAACCCGCTGGCCAGGCAAGTGCCGGTGGCGGAGTTGCCCGACGACGTGCTCTGCTATCTGCTCGGCAGTCGCTATTGCGAGACCGATCATCTCAGCGATCTGGCCTGGCAGGTTTTCGGGCCTGTTCCATCCGGCTGGGCGCGGGTGCAGGCGATCGTCGACTATGTCCACAACCGCCTGTCGTTCGGTTACGGCTATGCGCGCCCGACCCGCACGGCGGCGCAGGCGCATGAAGAGCGCGTCGGCGTCTGCCGCGACTTCGCTCATCTGGCGATCACGCTCTGCCGCTGCATGAACATCCCTGCCCGCTACGTGAACGGCTATCTCGGCGACATCGGCGTACCGGTCGACCCGGCACCGATGGATTTTTCGGCGTGGCTGGAAGTGTTCCTCGAAGGCAAATGGTACACGTTCGACCCCCGCCACAATGTGCCGAGGATCGGCCGCGTCGTCATCGCGCGCGGTCGCGACGCGACCGACGTGCCGCTGCTGCACAGTTTCGGCCCGCACCGGCTCAGCCTGTTCAAGGTCTGGACCTACGAGCAGGAAAGCAACCTGTTCAACCCGCCCCATCGCGGCGTCGACAGGACCGCCAGCGCGCAGATGCTGGCATAGAAGCGCAAGCGAACTGCGTGTGTCCCGTTGTTACGGTTACCCGGGCTGTCTACGGATCCGATGGTTCTGATCCGCTCCGGCACAGCGCGCCTGTGCCGGATTGGGATCGGGTTCTTGTGCTCCACGGCAGACATCGGGATCATGGTAAGCGCTTCGTAAACGAAACTGCCGCAGCGGCTTTTCGTTTACCGGTTGTTCACCTTGCCGCATAGCGAAACCAAGCCAAAACAATGGTTTGATGATGAGCCGCCGGCTTTCGCTGCGTCGACGGCGCCATCCGGCCGGAATCCTGCAATGCGGCCTTCACACGGCTTCGAGGTCGTGGCGAATGGAGGCGAAAGCATGCGGCATTTTGGGGGTTTTGTTCACGCGATCGGCGGCTTTGCCAGAGATCGAAGCGGAAATTTAGCGGTTCTGTTCGGCATGGTCGCGTCGGTGCTGGCGCTGGGCGTCGGCTTTGCTGTCAACGTTTCCCAGCTCTACAACGCCAAGTCCAGTTTGCAAGGCGTGGTCGATGCGGCGGTGACCTCGACGGCGCGCGACCTGACGACCGGCGTCATCCAGGAGGCCGATGCCAACAAGTCGGTGCAGGCGTTTCTCGATGCCAACAGCCGAGCGGGCATCCTGCAGGCTGATCGGATCGTCCTCGACAAATTGACCGTCGACAAGACCGCCAAGACGGTCCAGGCGGACGCCCATGTCGATGTCGGGCTTTATTTTCCGATTTTCAGCACGGGCGACATGCAACGTGTCGCTGCATCGACGACAGCACTCTATTCGGACAAGCAGATCGAAGTGGCGATGATGCTCGACGTGACCGGGTCGATGGCGCCCAACTGGTATAGGAGGACCGACAAAATTGGCGACCTGCAGGTCGCGGCGTCGAAGGCTGTGAGAGATCTGCTTAGATCGAACTACGACAAGAACGATCCCCGCGTGCGGGTGGCAATCGTTCCCTACGCCGAAGCAGTCAACACAGGCGGGTTGGCCAGCACGGTGTTCGTAGAGACGAGATATGGATCAAAAGTGCCGCCGCCGATCGATGCTCCGGTTTCGGTGTCCTTGACACTGGCGCCGGACAAATGCGCCACCGAGCGCAAGGACAAGGATGGCTTTGCCGACTATTCGCCCGACGGGCCTTATACGCCGCGGCTGAACAACAATGGCAAAACCTATCTCGCCAAAGTTAATCGGGATTACCGCATTCGCAGTTGCCCGTCTGCTACGCTCATCCCCCTGACGGCCGACGAAGACAAACTGCTCGACACAATCACAGATTTCAGCGCCGAAGGCGTGACAGCCGGCGGTATCGCCGCGCAATGGGGTTATTACATGCTTTCGCCGTCCTGGCGCTCGGCGATAGCCGATGCCGGTCTGGGTGCCGGTCCCGCCAACTTCGATGGAAGAAAAGTGGCCAAGGTCGCCATCCTGATGACGGACGGCAGGTTCAACACTGCTTTTGCCAAAGAGCGTGGCGCGCCCACAACACAGGGTCAGGAACAGACCTCACGAGACAATGCCGAAGCCGTCTGCGCCAACATGAAGCGCGATGGGATCGAGATATTCACGATCGGCTTTGACCTGAACGATCCGACGATGACGGTAACCGAGCGGGACCAGGCAAAGAGCGTGCTCAAGAATTGCTCTACAGCGGACACGTCCTCGCTGAAGCACTATTTCGAGGCCGCCACGGGCACGGAACTGGCCGCCGCCTTCGATGAGATCACCGGGAATATCGAGAAGCTTACCATCAAACGCTGACCTTCCCTCTCGGGACTGGCACACGAAACCAAAAGGAAAAGGCCGCCGCTTCTTCCGAAGCCGGCGGCCTTCCGTGTTTCCGTCCATGGCGCGGCTCATGGCGGCGACGTTACCTTAAGGTGCTGGAACGTCCTTTGCGCGTCCAAAGGACGCGCGGCGCTCCAGGCGTCGCCAGCCGCGCATCTCGCGCCTTAACGGGAAGACTGCTTCCCGAAAGTGCAATCCGCTGAGGCCACGTTCTGGAAAACGAAATCACTCGACATCGGATCACCTCCTTTCGATTTGTTGAACACGCCCTCATGATGGGGTGTCGATCCGCAAATGGCAAGGCGCCATGGTGAAAATGCGGTGCGAGTTCGTCGCTAGCGACTTGCGACTGTCCGATCGGACAGGCAAAGTCGGTGTCGGACCGCCAGCGTGCTGAGCAGGGGAGGACGGGCATGGAGGCAGCCGACAGAGCGGCACGGATCGTTCGAACGGTCATCGAAACGCTGAAGCCGGGTTTCGCGGTCAAGCTGTGGACCGGCGAACGGATCGGGCCCGCCACCGGCCCCGTGCTCACCATCAACGACCAGGACATCGTCTGGCAGGTGATGCGTCGGCCCAACCTCTCGACACTGATCGAAATGTGGATTTCCAAGACCATCGACGTGGAAGGCGGATCGCTGTTCGATTTCTACGCTCTGCCTTCGCACGGCAAGCTCAGGACGAAGCTAAAGTCGTTGCCCAAGTTCGCGGTCCTGCGCGACCTGCCGACTGTGCTATTTTCGAGAAAACAGATGACGGCGCGGACCGACCTTTCCGGGCGCAACCCCTTCGTCAGCGGGTCGAACAGGCAAGCGATCCAGCACCACTACGACATTTCGAACGCCTTCTACCGGCTCTTCCTCGACGAACGCATGGTCTATAGCTGCGGCTATTTCACCGATTTTGCCAACGACATCGACCAGGCGCAGAAAGACAAGCTCGATCATATCTGCCGCAAGCTGCGGCTAAAGCCCGGCGAAAAGCTGCTCGACATCGGCTGCGGCTGGGGAGCCATGCTCATCCATGCCGCGAAAAATTACGGCGTCGTCGGCCACGGCGTCTCGCTGTCGGAAGCCCAGACCAAGCTCGCCCGCGAGCGCATCCGCGCCGAGGGGCTGGAAGATCGCATCACCATCGAGATAAAATCCTACGCCGAGCTGTCCGGCTCCTTCGACAAGATATCCTCGATCGGCATGTTCGAGCATCTGGGGCTCGCCAACCACGCTGCCTATTTCTCGACCATCCATCGCCTGCTCAAACCGGGCGGCATCTACCTGCATCATGCCATCACGCGGCGCGACAAGGGCAGCATCAAGAAGACCTTGCGCAAGGGCCCGGAATTCAAGGCACTGATCAAATACATCTTTCCCGGCGGTGAGCTCGATACGATCGGCATGACGCTCGGCAATCTCGAAGCGCACGGTTTCCTCGTCTACGATGTCGAGAATTTGCGCGAGCACTACGCCCGCACCTGCCGTCTGTGGGCCGAGCGCCTCCAGGCACGCTTCGACGAAGCGATCGCCGAGGTCGGCGAAGCCAAGGCGCGCCTCTGGCTGCTTTATCTCACCGGCTGTTCGATCACTTTCGAACGCGCCTCGGCGCAGATTTTCCAGACCGTCGTCACCAAGCGCGCGCGGGGGCCGAGCGGATTGCCGCCGACGCGAGCGGACCTTTATCGGTAGCACGGGGACGAGCTGATCTCATCATTTGGATTTCTTGCCGACCGTCGATCGGATGGTTCTTATCCCCGCTTGTTCTGCCGGTTGGCGACGAGGTCGTCGACGACCGCCGGGTCGGCCAGCGTCGAGGTGTCGCCGAGCGCGGCAAAATCGTCCTCGGCGATCTTGCGCAGGATGCGCCGCATGATCTTGCCCGAGCGGGTCTTCGGCAGGCCCGGAGCGAACTGGATCTTATCGGGTGTGGCGATGGCGCCGATGTCCTTGCGGACATGGTCGACGAGTTCCTTGCGCAACTCCTCGCCCGGCTTCTCGCCGGCCATCAATGTGACGTAGCAGTAGATGCCCTGGCCCTTGATGTCGTGTGGATAGCCGACGACGGCGGCTTCCGAGACTTTCTCGTGCGAAACCAGCGCGGATTCGACCTCGGCCGTGCCCATGCGGTGGCCGGAAACGTTGATGACGTCGTCGACGCGGCCGGTGATCCAGTAGTAGCCATCGACGTCGCGGCGGCAGCCGTCACCGGTAAAATATTTGCCCTTGTAGGTCGAAAAATAGGTCTGCACGAAGCGTTCGTGGTCGCCATAGACGGTGCGCATCTGGCCCGGCCACGAATCGGCGATGCAGAGGTTGCCGCTCGCGACACCCTCCAGCAACTTGCCGTCGCCGTCGACCAGTTGCGGCTTGACGCCGAAGAAGGGTCGCGTCGCGGAACCTGCCTTGAGCTGGGTGGCGCCGGGCAGCGGCGTAATCAGGATGCCGCCGGTCTCGGTCTGCCACCATGTGTCGACGATCGGCACCTTGCCGTTGCCGACGACGTTGAAATACCACTCCCAGGCCTCCGGATTGATCGGCTCGCCGACCGTGCCCAGCACGCGCAGCGATTTGCGCGACGTCCTGGTGACGTGAGCGTCGCCGGCGCCCATCAGCGCGCGCAACGCTGTCGGCGCGGTGTAAAAGATGTTGACCTTGTGCTTGTCGATGACCTCCCAGAATCGGGACTGCGACGGGTAGTTCGGCACGCCTTCGAACATCAGCGTGGTGGCGCCGTTGGCGAGCGGCCCGTAGACGATATAGCTGTGACCGGTGACCCAGCCGACATCGGCGGTGCACCAGTAGATATCGCCGTCATGATAGTCGAAGACATATTGGTGGGTCATCGAGACATAGACGAGATATCCGGCAGTGGTGTGCAGCACGCCCTTCGGCTTGCCGGTCGAGCCCGACGTGTAGAGGATGAACAGCGGATCCTCGGCCTTCATCTTCTCGGGCTTGCACTCCGCCTTCACCGTCGCCACCTCGTCGTGGTACCAGACGTCGCGTCCGGCGACCCAGCCGGTCTTGCCGCCGGTACGGCGCACGACGACGACCTTCTCGACTTTCGCTCCGGCCTTGGCGGCGATCTCGATCGCCTTGTCTGTATTATCCTTCAACGGTATCGGCCTGCCGCCGCGCAGGCCTTCGTCGGCGGTGATGATGAAGGTCGATTTGCAGTCGTCGATGCGGCCGGCCAGCGCGTCCGGCGAAAATCCGCCGAAGACGACCGAATGGATGGCGCCGATCCGCGTGCAGGCGAGCATCGCATAGGCGGCTTCCGGGATCATCGGCATATAGATGGTGACGCGGTCGCCTTTCTTGACGCCGTGTTTCTTCATCACATTGGCGAGCCGGCAGACATGCCCGTAGAGCTCGTTATAGGTGATCTTCCTGTCATCGTAGGGATTGTCGCCTTCCCAAATGATGGCGGTCTGATCGCCGCGCTTCTTCAGATGTCGGTCGATGCAGTTCCACGAAACGTTAGTCTCGCCATCCTCGAACCATTTGATCGAGACCTTGCCGTCGAAGGAGGTGTTCTTGACCTTGCTGTAGGGCTTGAACCAGTCGATGCGCTTGCCGTGCTTGCCCCAGAATTTATCCGGGTTCTTCACGCTGTCGGTGTACCATTTAAAATAGGTGTCATTGTCGATCAGCGCGTTCTTCTTCCACGCCGGCTGGACGCGATGGACATGATCCTCGGACATATTTTCACTTCCTCCCGAAACCAGGCCGCCCGGCTTGACCGCCGGCGCGGCATCACGGCGAAGCGGCCGCGAATTCGCGCGCATTATTAACAGTTCCGCGGTGACGGCAATATTAGACGTTGGATTTGCGCGGCGGGATGCCGCAGACGTGCTCGTCGCTGCTGTCAGCACTCGGGCGGGATCGCTGCTAACTGCATGTTTTTGCGTAGTAAACCCGGTCTACACCACAAAAAATCAATAGACGATTAAGCAAATAGCGCGCACAATTTCACATTGGGAGGAAAGGAGAATCAACCAGGGGACCGCGATGCGTGACCATTCCGAAATGGACCTGATCCTCAAGGGCTATGGCTTGACCACGGCCAAGATCCTTTATCATTTCCCCGATCATCCGCATCTGCTGCAGAGCTTCATCTGGCAGGACTACGACATCGCGCCGAAATTTCCGGTGCTGATCCGGTTCATCGAGTTCTGGCAGGCCAAGCTCGATGGCCCGCTGCATTCGGTGAGCTATACGCACCAGAAGCTGATCGCGCCCAATGAATGGCACAAGGTCGACGGCGAGTTCGTGCTGCATTAGGGCGCGTCGATATTCAGGGGAGGCCGGCCTGCGAATGGCAGCTCCTGCGCTTCCGGTGCTCACGTATTTTAAGTACGCTCCGCTCCGGTTCTCGGAAGCCACCATTCTCGGCGCGGCCTGACCTGAATCTCAACATGCCCTGTCGCCGGGCGTTTGAGGTATCGAGCGAGGTCAGACCGCAGCCGGGCTCAGCCGGGCAAAACCCTCCTGCCGGCGATAGGGGAAATACGGATAGGGTGCGGTGACCGCGCTTGCAGCATCGAGCTTCGTCATCTGGTCTGATGTCAATGACCAACCGACGGCGCCGAGGTTCTGGCGCAGCTGTTCCTCGTTGCGCGCGCCGATGATGACAGAGGCGACGGTCGGCCGCTGCAGCAACCAGTTGATGGCGATCTGCGGCACCGTCTTGCCGGTTTCCTTGGCGACAGTGTCGAGCGCATCGACGACCCTGTAGAGCTGCTCGTCCTCGACAGGTGGCCCGAAGCTCGCGGTGTCGTGCAGCCGGCTTTTTTCCGGCAGTGCCTCGCCGCGGCGGATCTTGCCGGTCAGGCGGCCCCAGCCGAGCGGGCTCCACACCAGCGCACCGAGGCCCTGGTCGAGGCCTAGTGGCATCAACTCCCATTCATAGTCGCGCCCGACCAGCGAGTAATAGACCTGATGGGCGGCGTAGCGCGGGTAGCCGTGCTTGTCCGCCAGGCCGAGCGATTTCATCACTTGCCAGCCGGAAAAGTTGGAGACGCCGACATAGCGCAGCTTGCCGGCGCGCACGAGACTGTCCAGCGTCGACAGCACTTCCTCGATCGGCGTTGCGGCGTCGAAGGCGTGCATTTGCAGCAGGTCGATGTAATCGGTGCCGAGACGCTTCAGCGCGTCCTCGACGGCTTTGATGAGACGCGAACGGGAGGAGCCGGCATCGTTGGGTCCGTCGCCCATCGGCAGCGAGGTCTTGGTCGAGATCAGCACGGCATCGCGGCGGCCCTTGATGGCCGCGCCGAGCACCTCTTCGGAGGCGCCGTTCGAATAGACGTCGGCGGTGTCGAACAGGTTGACGCCGGCCTCCAGGCAGATTTCGACCAGCCGCCGCGCTTCCGTCGCATCGCTATTGCCCCAGGCGCCGAACAGCGGCCCCGAACCGCCGAAGGTTCCAGCGCCGAACGAGAGCGCCGGGACCTTCAGGCCCGAGGCGCCAAGACGTCGATAATCCATGGTTTTGCTCCTTGTATTTTGGATTTGTTTGGGATCGTCACGACCGGGCGGATGCCGGTTCGCCGAGCATTGAGCTGCGGTCGAGGCGCAGCGCCAGCACCGCCACGGCTAATGCCGAGAGCGGCAGCAGCGCCGCGACCCAGGTGACAGCGCCGAGGCCGGGACCGTGGGCGATGACCACGCCGCCGAGCCAGGCGCCGGCGGCGTTGCCGAGGTTGAAGGCGGCGATGTTGAAGGACGAGGCGAGGCTCTGGCCGGCGCCTTCAGCCTTTTCCAGCACCCACATCTGCAGCGGCGCTACGGTGGCGAAGGCAGCGGCGCCGAGCAGGCCGACATAGATGACGGCCATCGCCTGGCTGTGCAGGGCGAAGGTCATGGTGCCGAGCACCAGCGCCAGCACAACGAGACTGCCGAGAACGGAAGGCACCAGCCAGCGGTCGGCAACCTTGCCGCCAAGCAGATTGCCGGCGATGAGGCCGCCGCCGAAGACAAGCAGGATCGGCGACACGGCTGCTTCCTCAAAACCGGTGATCTCGGTCAGCAAGGGGGCGATATAGGTGAAGACGGCGAAGACGCCGGCATAGCCAAGCACGGTGGTGGCGAAGCCAAGCAGAACCGGCGCGCGGCCGAGCACCGCGAGATCGCCGCGCAGGTCGCTCTTTTCCAGCGCCGCCTGGCTACGCGGCACCAGCAGGAGAATGATGGCGAAGGCGACGATGCCGACCAGGGTTACGGCCCAGAAGGTCGCCCGCCAGCCGAAAGCCTGGCCGAGCCATGTGCCGAAAGGCACGCCGAGGATGTTGGCGATGGTCAGGCCGGTGAACATCAGGGCGATCGCCGAGGCCTTCTTGTTGGGCGCAACCAGCCCGGTCGCAACGACCGAACCAACACCGAAGAAGGTGCCGTGGGCAAAGGCGGTAAGCACGCGGGCCCCCATCAGTGTCCAGTAGTCGGGGGCCAACGCACAGGCGAGATTGCCCAGGGTGAAGATCGCCATCAGCGTCAGAAGCACGGTCTTGCGCGGCCAGCGGCCGGTGGCGATCGTCAGCAACGGCGCGCCGATGACCACGCCCAGGGCATAGCCGGAAATCAGCTGGCCGGCGGCCGAGATCGAGACGCCGAGATCGGTGCTGACGTCGAGCAGCAGGCCCATGATGACGAATTCTGTGACACCGATGCCGAAGGCACCGGCGGCGAGGGCATAAAGAGCAAGAGGCATGGCGGTTCCCACTTCGATCACGGTCGTTTTTGACGTTGGGACGCCGTGTCCTCCCACGCCCCGACCCGGAAGATCGTGTCGGGATGTGCTGTGAACCAGCCTTGCGCCGGGCACATTGTCTGTGAAATAGATTCACGAATGGCGAGACCCGACATCAACCGCTCCGGCGAGATCGAAGTATTCGTCCGCGTCGTCGAGGCGGGCAGCTTTTCGGCTGCGGCGCGGATGTTGCGCATGACGCCGTCGGCGGTGAGCAAGCTGATTGCGCGGCTGGAGGCCCGTCTTGGCGCGCGGCTGATCAGCCGTTCGACACGCAAGCTGCAACTGACACCGGAAGGAGCGGCGTTCTTCGACAGCGGCGTGCGTATCCTGGCCGACATGGCGGCAGCCGAGCGCGAGGCGGCGGCCGGTGCCGCCCCGCGGGGACGGCTGCGCGTCAACAGCTACGTGCCGTTCGGGCAGCACCGGCTGATCCCGCTCATGCCGCGGTTTCTCGAACGCTATCCGGAAATCGCCATCGATCTGGTTTTGACCGACAATGTCATCGACCTGATGGAGGAGCGCGCCGATGTTGCCATCCGCGCCGGGCCGCTCGGTGAATCACGTTTGGTGGCGCGCAAGCTCGGGCAGAGCCGGGTGGTCGTCGTCGCCGCGCCACCTTACCTAAGGAAGCACGGCGCACCCCGAACGCCGGCCGACCTCGATCATCACAACCGGATGGGTTTCTGCTTCGTGCGCCATGTCGACGGCTGGCCATTCGTCGACTCGGCCGGCGAGGCCCTCATTGTCCCGATCACCGGAAATGCGCTGGTCAGCGACGGCGAGGCGATGCGGCTGATGGCGCTCTCGGGCACTGGCATCGCCCGGCTGGCGCGCTGGCATGTGGAACCCGATATCGCCGCCGGGCGGCTGGTCCCGCTTCTGGAGGACTTCAACCCCGGCGACGAGGAGCTCACCCATGCTGTCTATGTCGGGCAGGGCAAGCATCTGCCGGCGCGGGTGCGGGCCTTTCTCGATTTTTTGGTCGAGACTGTCCGGCTGACCTGAGCCAAAAAAAGATCGGGAGCCCGCCGGCTCCCGAAACATCAAATCGAAGCTGAGATTGAATTACTTGTTCGGCGCAAAGGGCGCCGGACGCCGGCCCGCTGCCTGACGCTCGAGCATCCAGCCCGGATATTCAGCCGGCAGCGCGCTGACCTCGTCGAGGCGGACAAGATCGTCGCCGTCGAGCTTCAACGCGGTGGCGGCAAGGTTCTGTTCGAGCTGCTCCATGCGGCTGGCGCCGATGATCACGCTCATCACGAAGGGTTTGGCCAGCACATAGCCCAAAGCGACCGTGGCGACGCTGACGCCATGCTTGCCGGCGATCTCGCGCATGACAGCAACCGCCGCCCAGGCGCGGTCTTCATTGACCGGCGGGAAATTGAAGCTGGCGCGACGGCCCTCGCCATTGCCGGGCGCGCCGGGTCCGTATTTGCCGGAGAGCAGACCGCCCGCCATCGGCGACCAGACCATCAGTCCAAGCTTCTCCTCGTTGAGCAGTGGCACGATCTCGCGCTCCAGATCGCGGCCGGCGATCGAATAGTAAGACTGCACGGTCTCAAAACGGGCAAAGCCCTTGCGGTCGGCAATGCCAAGCGCCTTGGCGATGCGCCAGGCGGCCCAGTTCGAGACGCCGACATAGCGGACCTTGCCGCTGGCAACCAGATCGTCGAGCGCCCGCAGCGTCTCGTCGATCGGCGTCACCGCATCGGTGCCGTGAAGCTGATAGAGATCGATATGGTCGAGCTGCAGCCGTTCGAGGCTGCCCTCGACCGAGTCCATGATGTGGCCGCGCGAGGAACCGCGCTGGTTGGGGCCGTCGCCCATGGCGCCATGGACCTTGGTGGCGATGATCACATCCTGCCGCTTGATGCCGAGATTCCTCAGCGACTGGCCGAGAAGCCGTTCCGATGCGCCGAAGGAATAGACGTCCGCCGTGTCGAAGAAATTGACGCCGGCGGCGAGCGAGCGCTCGACGATCCTGTCGACGCCATCCTGGTCGAGGCTGGCGATCAGGCCCCATTGGGCGTTTTCGCCTGCGGCGCCGAAGGTCATGGTGCCGAGGCAAAGTTCGGAGACGAACATCCCCGTGTTTCCAAGTTGATTATAGCGCATGGTGCAGCTCCGGAAAGTTTTGGATAACCCGGCCCATATAGGAACGATACGGTTCGTTTCAATTGTTGGCGTAACGGCCTAGTGGTTCTGGACCAAGTTCCGCGACCGACGATCCGGCGTAGTGGGGAACAGGTCAGATTGTCCAAGGATTGAGGACCGTCACCCCGGTTTCGTCGAAATCGGCGACGTTGCGCGTAACCAGAATGAGGTCGTGGACGACTGCGGTGGCGGCGATGAGCATGTCGGCGCTGCCTCGGGTGCGGCCAGCCGAGATGCGACCCCACGACAACGCGACATCTTCAGTGACTGCAAGGATCCGGTCGGCATTGTCCCGCCGAAGCTCTCGCAGCCAGAGGTCGAGCCGCATTCCGCGTTCGGGGATCGACCTTGTGCAACTTGGCGATCCCCCGTTCGATCTCGCCGAGGGTAATAACACTGAGATTGATCGAGGCCGGATCCACAGAAGCTAGCCAGGCGGTCGGCTTGGGCAGACGCCTCTGCACATCCGAAACGATGCTCGTATCAAGCAGGTACATTAGAGGTCGATGTCGCGGATCATCGTACCCGTGCGACGGTTGACCTCCTCGGCAAAATCATCATCCCAGACCGGACCGGTCAGAAGATATTCCGCCAGTGACTTCTTTTTCCCGACAAGCGCTAGCGGCTGCCGAAAATCGCCGATCCAACCCTGACGCTTGTCGCGCCGAAGGCGATCGCGGTTTCGTAGTCGCCGGACATGCCCATCGAAAGCTCCTCCACACCTGCCTCCGTGCTGAGCTTTTCCAGCAGCGCGAAGTGCGGACCGGGATTCTCATCGGCTGGCGGAATGCACATCAGACCTTCGATGGCGAGGCCGTGGACGTCGCGGCAGCGGGTGACGAAGGCGACGGCTTCGCGGGGTTCGATGCCGGCCTTTTGCGGTTCCGAGCCGGTGTTAACCTGAACGTAGAGCCTTGGTGATCGGCCTTGTCTGGCGACTTCCTTGGCGAGTTCGGCAGCGATTTTCTCGCGATCGACCGTCTCGATGACGTCGAACAGCGCGACGGCTTCCTTCGCCTTATTCGATTGCAGTGGACCGATCAGATGCAGCTCGATGTCGGGGAAGGCTTCCTTCAGCGCCGGCCATTTGGCTTGTGCTTCCTGGACGCGGTTCTCGCCGAAGATACGCTGGCCGGCTTCGATGACCGGGCTGATATCGGCGGCGTCGAAGGTCTTCGAGACCGCGACCAGCGTCACCGCGCCGGCTTGCCGTCCTGCCTCGCGCTCGGCGGCGGTGATCTTCGCCTTGATCGTGAAAAACTGTTCGACGGCGCTCGCCATGCCTATATCTGCCCCTAGTTTCTATCCTCACCGGATCGCCGCAGTTGACGGGTCCGGCAATCCATGGTGAACACCGCGACGACATTTCCTGAGCCGCCGGGCATTGTCCGGCCGTTCGCGCCTGCTTTTTAAGTGAAAAACATCCGATGGCAACCGAACGATACAATCCGCGCGCATCAGAGCCCAAATGGCAGAAGGCCTGGGACGCCAAGAAGCTGTTCGAGGCTGACAACGACGACCCGCGCCCGAAATACTACGTGCTCGAGATGTTCCCTTATCCGTCGGGGCGCATCCATATCGGCCATACCCGCAACTACACGATGGGCGACGTGGTGGCGCGCTACAAGCGAGCCAAGGGTTTCAACGTGCTGCACCCGATGGGCTGGGATGCCTTCGGCATGCCGGCCGAGAACGCGGCGATGCAGAACAAGGTCCATCCCAAGGATTGGACCTACCAGAACATCGCCGCCATGCGCGAGCAGCTCAAGGTCATGGGTCTGTCGCTCGACTGGGCACGCGAATTCGCCACCTGCGATGTCGACTACTACCACCGCCAGCAGATGCTGTTCCTCGATTTCGTCGAGAAGCGGCTGGTGACGCGCAAATCCTCCAAGGTCAATTGGGATCCGGAGGACATGACTGTGCTTGCCAACGAGCAGGTCATCGACGGACGCGGCTGGCGCTCGGGCGCGCTGGTCGAACAGCGCGAGCTGACGCAGTGGTTCTTCAAGATCACCGACTATGCGCAGGATCTGCTGGACTCGCTGGAAGGCCTCGACGAATGGCCGGAAAAAGTGAAGCTGATGCAGGCGAACTGGATCGGCCGTTCGGAAGGCCTGCTGATCCGCTGGCCGCTGGCCACTCCAGTCGACGGCGAAGATGAGCTGGAAGTCTACACGACGCGGCCCGACACCATCTTCGGCGCCTCCTTCATGGCGGTCGCAGCTGATCATTCGCTGGCGAAGAAGGCGGCCGAAAGCAATCCGGCGCTGGCCAAGTTCATCGACGAGGTTCGCCATATGGGCACTTCAGTGGCGGCACTGGAGACAGCCGAGAAGAGGGGTTTCGATACCGGCATCCGCGTCGTCCATCCGTTCGACGAGGCGTGGACGCTGCCTGTCTATGTCGCCAATTTCGTGCTGATGGAGTACGGCACCGGCGCCATCTTCGGCTGCCCGTCCGGTGACCAGCGCGACCTCGACTTCGCGAACAGATACGGCCTGCCGGTCATTCCGGTGGTGATGCCGGAAGGCGAGAACCAGGGAAACTTCCAGATCATCGAAGAGGCCTATGTCGGCGACGGCGTGATGATCAATTCGCGCTTCCTCGACGGCATGAAGCCTGATCAGGCGTTCGACGAGGTGGCGAAGCTGCTGGAACAAAAGACCATCGGCAATCGGCCGGTGGCCGAGCGCAAGGTCAACTTCCGCCTGCGCGACTGGGGAATTTCGCGCCAGCGCTACTGGGGCTGCCCGATCCCGATGATCCACTGCGAGGATTGCGGCGTGGTGCCGGTGCCGAAGGCGGACCTGCCGGTCAGGCTGCCGGACGACATCGAGTTTGACCGGCCGGGCAATCCGCTCGACCGCCATCCGACATGGCGGCATGTGAAATGCCCGCAATGCGGCAAGGATGCACGCCGCGAAACCGACACGATGGACACGTTCGTCGATTCGTCCTGGTATTTCGCGCGCTTCACCGCACCCTGGGCCAACGATCCGACCGATCCCAAGGCAGCTACCGAATGGCTGCCGGTCGACCAGTATATCGGCGGCATCGAGCACGCCATTTTGCACCTTCTCTATTCGCGCTTCTTCACCCGCGCCATGCGCGAGACCGGACATGTCGATCTGGCCGAGCCGTTCAGTGGCCTGTTCACGCAAGGCATGGTGGTGCACGAGACCTATCGGGTCGGCAGTGGCTCCAACAGCCGCTGGCTTGCGCCCAGCGAGGTGCGGCTGGAGGACGTCGACGGCAATCGCCGGGCCATCGAAATCGCGACCGGCGAAGAGGCGGTGATCGGCCCGCTCGAAAAAATGTCGAAGTCGAAGAAGAACACGGTGAGCCCGGAAGAGATCACCGACGGCTACGGCGCCGATACCGCGCGCTGGTTCATGCTGTCGGACTCGCCGCCCGAGCGTGACGTCGAATGGACCGACGAAGGTGCTGCCGGCGCGCACCGCTTCATCCAGCGCATCTGGCGCCTGGTGTCGACGGCTGCCGAATCGCTCGCCGGAATCCAGCCGGCAGCGGCGAGAGAGGGCGAGGCAGGGACTGTTTCCAAGGCCGCGCACAGGGCGTTGAAATCGGTCGGCGAGGATATCGAAAAGCTCGCCTTCAACCGTGCCATCGCCCGCATCTACGAGCTCGCCAATGCGCTCACCACGCCGCTCAACGAGGCGGCCGAAGGCAAGGCCGATCCGGCGCTCAAGGCTGCGTGCCGGCAAGCCGTCGACATCCTCGTGCATCTGATTGCGCCGGTGATGCCGCATCTGGCCGAGGAATGCTGGCAGACGCTCGGCGGCACCGATCTGGTCGCCGAACGGCCCTGGCCTGTCTATGATCCGTTACTTGTCGTCGACAGCGAGATCGTGCTGCCGGTCCAGGTCAACGGCAAGAAACGCGGCGATTTGACAATTGCCCGCGACGCGGACCAAGGTGCCGTCGAAAAAGCGGTTCTGGCTCTCGACTTCGTGCAGAAAGCGCTCGAAGGTAAGGCACCGCGCAAGGTGATCATCGTCCCGCAGAGGATCGTCAATGTCGTTGCCTGATCCGAGGAAGACAGAAGTGGCGCATTTGCTGCGCCGTACCGCGCTGTATGGCCTGGTCGCTTCGGTCGCGCTGGTTTCGGCCTGCACGGTTCGCCCGCTCTATTCGAGCGCGCCGCTGTCGGCCGGTTCACAAGTTGGCGCTGCCGCCGAACTCGGGTCCATCTCGGTCAAGCCGGTCAACACCCGCTACGCCCAGCAGGTCCGCAACAATCTGATCTTCGCGCTTGGCCAGGGCGCGGGCGAGCCGGCGTCGCCCGCCTATTCGCTCGATCTCGGCGTTACCGAACTTGTTGAATCAGCTGCGACCGTGCGGGTCACGACCGATGACGACGAGCCAACAGCGGGCACGGTGACACTGACCGCGAATTATGTGCTGACCGACGCCAAGACCGGCAAGACCATCGCGACCGGCAGGCGCTCGATAGTGTCGTCCTTCGATAAGCCCCGTCAGGAATTTGCCTCCTACCGGGCGCAAATCGACGCCGAGAACCGCGCGGCGCGCGAACTGGCGGACCTGCTGCGCCTGTCGATCGCCCAGGATCTGGTCAAGCACGGCAAGACGGTGGCGGGTTAAAACTTTTCGGCCTGGATCGAGACGTTCCGGCTACGCCGAGGTGCTCGCGCACAAAAAAGGCCGATTGCTCGGCCTTTTTACGGGAACGCGGCGTCTTAATTTCAGCCGACCCTCTAATTTCAGCCGATCTTCTGGCCGGTCTTGGCCCAGTCGGCGAGGAACTGCTCCAGGCCCTTGTCGGTCAGCGGGTGCTTGACCAGCGCCTTCAGCGTCGCCGGCGGGGCGGTGATGACGTCGGCGCCGATCAGTGCGGCCTGCTTGACATGGTTCACCGTGCGCACCGAGGCGGTCAGGATCTCGGTCTGGAAATCATAATTGTCGTAGATGGTGCGGATATCCGCAATCAGCTCCATGCCATCCCAGCCGCTGTCGTCGATGCGGCCGACGAAGGGCGAGATGAAGGAGGCGCCGGCCTTGGCGGCGAGCAGCGCCTGGGTGGCCGAGAAGCACAACGTAACATTGACCATGCGGCCCTCCGACCGGATGTCCTTGCAGGCCCTCAGGCCGTCGAGCGTCAGCGGCACCTTGATGCAGACATTATCGGCGATCCTGGCCAGGATCTTGGCCTCCGCCATCATGTCCGTGTATTCGGTGGCGACGACTTCGGCCGAGACCGGGCCCTTGACGATCTCGCAGATCTCTCTGGTGACGTCGGCGATCTTGCCACCGGATTTGAGGATCAGCGAGGGATTGGTGGTGACGCCGTCGAGCAGCCCCAAATCGTTCAGCTCACGGATTTCCTTGACATCGGCGGTGTCGACAAAAAATTTCATGACGGTCTCCTGAAGAATTTTTCATGTGCATGTCATGCACATTTGGGGTCGGACTTTGATCTAGACGAAACTCGGGGCAAGGTCACGCCTCATGATCGAAGATTCGCCCTTTGTCGCAGCCGCGCCGGTGTTGGTGCCGATGCCCGCCGAGCGGCCCTACACCTATGCCGTGCCCGCCGGCATGCGCGTGGTGCCGGGCTCGATCGTGCGCGTTCCGCTCGGTCCGCGCCAGGTCGCCGGCATCGTCTGGGACGGCGCCGTCGAAAAGGTCGATGCCAAAAAGCTGCGCCCGATCGAACAGGTCTTCGACTGCCCGCCGATCGACCGCGCCATGCGCCGCTTCGTCGACTGGATCGCGCAATACACGCTGTCGCCGCCCGGCATGGTGGCGCGCATGCTGCTCAGGGCACCCGAGGCCTTCGATCCGGAACCGTGGATCGAAGGGCTGCAACGCACCTTCGCGAAACCCGACCGGATGACGGGCGCGAGGATGCGCGTTCTGGAAACAGCCGAAGGCGGGCTCGCCTGGACGCGGTCCGGGCTGGCGCATGCGGCCGGCGTCTCGTCGACCGTTATCGACGGGCTGAAAGCGCAAGGCGTGTTCGATACCGTTATGATCCCGCCGCGACCGGTGGTCGCAGCACCCGACCCGGGCTACGCCCAGCCTTCGCTGATGCCGGACCAGAGCGATGCGGCCGATATGCTGCGCACCAATGTCGCGGCCGGCGCATTCGGCGTCACGCTGCTCGACGGGGTGACCGGATCGGGCAAGACGGAGGTCTATTTCGAGGCGGTTGCGGCGGCGCTCGACCGTGGCATGCAGGTGTTGATCCTGCTGCCGGAGATCGCGCTGACCCATGCCTTCCTCGAGCGCTTCCAGGAACGGTTCGGCGCCAAGCCGGCGGAATGGCACTCGGACCTGCCGCCAAGGATGCGCGAGCGCGTCTGGCGGCAAGTGGCGGAAGGTGGCGTGCGCGTCGTTGCCGGCGCGCGTTCGGCGCTGTTCCTGCCGTTCATGGAACTCGGGCTGATCGTCGTCGACGAGGAGCATGACCCGGCCTACAAGCAGGAAGACCGCGTCTTCTACAATGCCCGCGACATGGCGGTGGTGCGCGGCCATATCGGCGGCTTCCCGGTCGTGCTCGCCTCGGCGACACCGTCGGTCGAAAGCCGGGTCAATGCGAGCCAAGGCCGCTACAGCAGGGCGGTGCTTTCGGCGCGCTTCGCCGAGGCGGCGCTTCCCGACCTGAAGACGATCGACATGCGCCGCGCTCCACCGGCACGCGGCGGCTTCCTGTCGCCGCTGCTGCTTGGCCATATGCGGCAGACGTTGGAGAAAAAGGAACAGTCGCTGCTGTTCCTCAACCGGCGCGGCTATGCGCCGCTGACGCTGTGCCGGGTCTGCGGCCATCGCTTCGGCTGCCCGGTGTGCTCGGCCTGGCTAGTCGAGCACCGCTTTCGCGGCCAGCTCGTCTGCCACCATTGCGGACACAATGAGCGGCGGCCAGAGGCCTGCCCGGAATGCGGCACGCTCGACCATCTGGTCGCCTGCGGGCCGGGCGTCGAGCGCATCGCCGAAGAGGTCGTCGCGCATTTCCCCGACGCCCGCACCATCGTCTTGTCGTCCGACCTGATGGGCGGCGTGCGGCGGCTGAGGCTAGAGCTCGAAGCCATAGCCAAGGGCGAGGCCGACATCGTCATCGGCACGCAGCTCGTCGCCAAGGGCCACAATTTCCCCAACATGACGCTGGTTGGCGTGGTCGACGCCGATCTTGGCCTGGCCAATGGCGATCCGCGCGCCGCCGAGCGCACCTTCCAGCTGCTCAGCCAGGTGACCGGCCGCGCCGGCCGTACCGGCAAGAAGAGCCTTGGCCTGCTGCAGACCTTCCAGCCCGACCATCCGGTGATGCGGGCGATCGTCTCCGGCGATGCGGAGGCCTTTTACGAGCGCGAGATCGCCGAGCGCGAGCGGGCGGCGCTGCCGCCCTTCGGCCGGCTCGCCGGCGTCATCGTCAGCGCGGCGACGCGGGCGGAAGCCGAAGGGCACGCCCGCGGCCTGCGGCGGGCGGCGCCCCAGGCCTCCGACCTGTTCGTGCTCGGCCCGGCCGAGGCGCCGCTGTCGCTGATCGGCGGCCGCCATCGCTTTCGCCTGCTGATCCAGGGCGAGCGGCGCGCCGACATGCAGGGGTTCATTCGCACCATGCTGGCCGAAGGACCGAAGATACGGGGCTCGGTCAGGGTGCAGGTCGATATCGACCCGCAGAGCTTTTTGTGAGCTTGGAGCTAAGCAGACATTCGTGGATTGCTCCACGAATGTCTGCTTAGATTCCTTTGTTTATCGCAGGTTCTGATCGCAAAACGTGGGACACTTTTGCGGAATCCGCTTAGGCTTCGGGTTCCGCACCAAATGGGTTGAGGTTTGCGACCTTGAGGGCCTCGAAATGACGGTTGTTGGCAGTCAAGATCGTCAGGTCGTGCTCAACAGCCGTTGCGGCAATGAGAACGTCCGGCAGGCCAGGGCTGCGCCCACGAGCGATCGCCGCGTCTTCCATTTCTCCAGCTCGTCGGGCGATGGCGGAGCCTATTGACAAGACACGCTCATCGAATTCAGTCAGCAGGCTGTCAAGCCATCGCTCAAGGCGCTCGGCTCGTTGGGCGCCGCCGGCGCGCTTCAACTTGGCAACGCCCTTCTGGACTTCAGCAGCGGCTATAGCCGGAATATACCAGGTTTGGCGTCTGCCGGTCCGTGACAGCCAACCTTGAAAGGTAGGCGAAAGCGCTGCGCGATCAGGCGCGAATGCCGACAGCACGGAGGTGTCGAGCAAGTACCCGTTCAAAAATCATAATCCCTGAGCGTCGACTGGTTTCGTTCAAGTTCGATACCGCCAGGGTATGCGAGAAGAAAGTCGATAAAATCATCGTTGCGGTCAGGGTAAAGCTTTCGTGCCTCTGCGATCGGCACGACCGCCGCGGCAGGTTTGCCATGCTTGGTAATAATCGTAGGCTGGCCATTCTCCGCCGCCTCCACGAGCGCGGAAAAGCTCGCCTTTGCCTCTCGTACCTGCATTGTTTTCACAGCAAGCCTCCTTGTGGTCTCATGTGGTCATAATATAGGAATTGCTGAAGAAAGGAACAGCCCAGATGAAAACCCTTGGCCTGCTCGGAGGCATGAGTTGGGAATCAACGGCGATCTACTACCGCCTGCTCAACGAGATCGTGCGCCAGCGGCTGGGCGGGCTGCATTCGGCAAAGCTGCTGCTGTGGTCGCTCGACTTTGCCGAGATCGCCGAGCGTCAGCATAAAGGAGACTGGGACGGTGCCGGCGTGCTTCTCGAAGAAGCCGCGCGCAAGCTCGAGGCTGGGGGCGCCGAAGGCCTGCTGATCTGCACCAACACCATGCACAAGCTTGCCGACCAGGTGCAGGCGGCGGTGGCGATGCCGCTGATCCATATCGCCGACGCCACCGCCGTCGCGATCGGCCGGGCCGGTGTCAATCGCCCAGGGCTGCTGGCGACGCGCTTCACCATGGAACAGGACTTCTACAAGGGCCGCCTCATCGACAAATACGGACTTCATCCCGTTGTGCCGGATGAAGCCGGGCGCCATATGGTTCACCGGGTGATCTACGATGAGCTGTGCCAGGGCATCGTCAGCGAGGTATCGAAGGCGGCCTATATCGACGAAATCGCCCGCATGCGGCGTGATGACAAGATCGACGGCGTCATCATGGGCTGCACCGAGATCACCATGCTGATCGGCCAGCAGGTTTTCGACGTTCCTGTGTTCGACACGACGCGCATCCATGCCGAAGCGGCGGTCGAATTCGCTCTGGGTTGATGCGCTTTGCGCAATTCACCGACGCCATCTGGCGCATGTTTCTTCCTTCGCTAGAATGCCCAAAATTTCGAAACAGCCATTTTGCGAGGGGACAAGGATGGAATTTGCGTTTCCGTGGCCGATGAGCCAGGGCGAGTGGCTGGCGTGGTCGAGCGCCGTCGTGACCTTGCTGTTCGGCCTGCTGCTGTTCCTGGCGCCGGGGCTGGCCTTCCGGATTCTGCGGCTGCAGGTCAAGCCTGAGAAGGCGGCAGCGATCGCCGAAGGGCGCGGCAGGATGTCGGGCTTCTATCTCGGAGTCGGCCTGTGCTGCATTCTGCTGGCGCAACCGCTGCTCTACATGGCGCTTGGTTTTTCCTGGCTGTTCACCGCCTTCGGCCGCCTGCTGTCGATGATGTCGGACGGCGCCAACACACCTTTCAACTGGGCGTCCATCGTGGTGGAACTGGTGCTGGCGGCGCTGCCGCTTGCCTTCGCCTTCGGCTTTGTGGCTTGAATCAAAGGCTAATTCGGGACCGACGGTCGAACCGCAACGCCAGATGCGACAATAGTGCCTGAAAACCATGCGGGACGACGCATTGCGGTCTTAAAATGCCTGTGCTAGACGGCAATCGACTTTCGGCCGGGGATAGCGGAAGCCGCGCCTCCGTGCTTGGAAAAATGCAGTAAGGTCAAAGATTTAGCTAGAGTTTTCGCTCGCGCCAACAATCTGCGGCCTGTCAGACAAGAGAAAAGACGGTCCGTGGCCCAATCGTCATCGCCAATCTCAGGTGTCGCAGAGCGCTATGCGGGTTCGCTGTTCGAGCTCGCGCTCCAGGCGAATTCGGTGGCCCAGGTCGAGGCCGACCTCAACAGTTTCGCGGCGATGCTCGAAGGCAGTGCGGACCTTACCCGTCTGATCAACAGCCCGGTGTTCTCCAGCGAGGACCAGGCCAAGGCCATTGCGGCGATCGCCGACAAGGCAGGGATCACCGGCCTCACCGGCAATTTCCTGCGCGTCGTCGCCCAGAACCGCCGTCTGTTCGCCATCCCCGGCATGATCAAGGCATTCCGCCAGGTCGCCGCCGAGCACCGTGGCGAGACCGCCGCTGAAGTTACCTCGGCGCATGCGCTGACCGACGCCCAGCAAACCGAGCTGAAGGCGGCGCTGAAAAGCGTTGCCGGCAAGGATGTCGCGATCACCGTGACCGTCGATCCGTCGCTGCTCGGTGGGCTGGTGGTCAAGATTGGCTCGCGCCAGATCGATACGTCGCTCAAAACCAAACTCAATTCGCTCAAGCTTGCACTGAAAGAGGTCGGCTGATGGACATCCGCGCCGCGGAAATTTCCGCAATTCTGAAAGACCAGATCAAGAATTTCGGCAAGGAGGCCGAGGTCTCCGAAGTCGGCCAGGTTCTGTCCGTCGGTGACGGCATCGCCCGCGTCTATGGCCTCGACAATGTCCAGGCCGGCGAGATGGTCGAGTTCCCCGGCGGCATCCGCGGCATGGCGCTCAACCTCGAAGCCGACAATGTCGGCGTCGTCATCTTCGGCGCCGACCGCGACATCAAGGAAGGTGACATCGTCAAGCGCACCGGCGCTATCGTCGACACGCCTGTCGGCATGGGCCTGCTCGGCCGTGTCGTCGACGCGCTCGGCAACCCGATCGACGGCAAGGGCCCGATCCAGGCGACCGAGCGCAAGCGCGTCGACGTCAAGGCGCCCGGCATCATTCCGCGCAAATCGGTGAACGAGCCGATGTCGACCGGCCTCAAGGCCATCGACGCGCTGATCCCGGTCGGCCGCGGCCAGCGCGAGCTGGTCATCGGCGACCGCCAGACCGGCAAGACCGCGATCATCCTCGACACGATGCTCAACCAGAAATCGGTGCACGAACACGGGCCGGAGAAGGAAAAGCTCTACTGCGTCTACGTCGCCGTCGGCCAGAAGCGCTCGACCGTCGCGCAGTTCGCGAAAGTTCTCGAAGAGCGCGGCGCGCTCGACTATTCGATCATCATCGCCGCCACCGCTTCCGATCCGGCGCCGATGCAGTTCCTGGCGCCGTTCACCGCCTGCACCATGGGCGAATATTTCCGCGACAACGGCATGCATGCGCTGATCAGCTACGACGACCTGTCGAAGCAGGCCGTCGCCTACCGCCAGATGTCGCTGCTGCTGCGCCGCCCGCCCGGCCGCGAAGCCTATCCGGGCGACGTCTTCTACCTGCATTCGCGCCTGCTGGAGCGGGCCGCCAAGCTCAATGACGACAATGGCGGCGGTTCGCTGACGGCGCTGCCGATCATCGAGACCCAGGCCAACGACGTGTCGGCCTACATCCCGACCAACGTCATCTCGATCACCGACGGCCAGATCTTCCTGGAAACCAATCTGTTCTTCCAGGGCGTCCGCCCGGCGGTCAATGTCGGCCTGTCGGTGTCGCGCGTCGGCTCCTCGGCGCAGATTAAGGCGATGAAGCAGGTCGCCGGCTCGATCAAGGGCGAGCTCGCGCAATACCGCGAAATGGCGGCCTTCGCCCAGTTCGGCTCCGACCTCGACGCCGCCACGCAGCGCCTGCTCAATCGCGGTGCGCGCCTGACCGAACTCCTGAAGCAGCCGCAATTCTCGCCGCTCAAGGTCGAGGAGCAGGTCGCGGTGATCTTCGCCGGCGTCAACGGCTATCTCGACAAGCTGGCGATCGACCAGGTCAGCAAGTTCGAGCATGGCTTGCTCAGCCACATGCGCTCGGCCGGCAAGGAGGTGCTTGACGGCATCCGCAAGGAGAAGGCGCTGTCGGACGATCTGCGTGCCAAGTTGAAGGCGGAGATCGACACCTTTGCCAAGACCTTTGCTTGAACGAAGCCGGACGGACGGGATCAGGTTTGAAGCATGCCTTCATTAAAAGACCTTCGTAACCGTATCGCCTCGGTCAAGGCGACGCAGAAGATCACCAAGGCGATGCAGATGGTCGCCGCGGCGAAGCTGCGCCGTGCGCAGGAGGCGGCGGAAGCGGCGCGCCCCTATTCGGAGCGCATGGGCGCTGTGCTGGCCAACATCACCCAGGCGATCGGCGGCGGTGGCGAGGCCCCGGCGCTGATGACCGGCACCGGCAAGGACGACGTGCATCTGCTCGTCGTCTGCACCGCCGAGCGTGGCCTGTGCGGCGGCTTCAATTCGCAGATCGCACGCCTTGCCCGCGACCACATCCGCAAGCTTTTGGCCGACGGCAAGCAGGTCAAGATCATCTGCGTCGGCAAGAAGGGGTTCGACATCCTGCGCCGCGACTACGCGGCGCTGATCATCGAGCGCGTCGACCTGCGCGAAGTGAAGACGCTCGGCTTCGTCAATGCCGATGCCATTGCCAAGAAAGTCATCCAGCTCTTCAACGACGGCGGCTTCGACATCTGCACGCTATTCTACTCGCAGTTCAAGTCGGTGATCAGCCAGATCCCGACAACCCAGCAGATCATCCCGGCAGGCGTGCCTTCCGCTGCCACCGAGGCGACGGACGGCGGCAGTGCCGTCTATGAATACGAGCCGGAGCCGGGCGAAATCCTCTCCGACCTCATTCCGCGCAACATTTCCGTACAGGTCTTCCGCGCTCTGCTCGAAAACGCGGCCGGCGAGATGGGCGCCAAGATGAGCGCCATGGACAATGCGACGCGCAATGCCGGCGACATGATCAACAAATTGTCGATCACCTACAACCGCCAGCGGCAGGCGCAGATCACCAAGGAATTGATCGAAATCATTTCGGGCGCTGAGGCGCTCTAGGCGCGCTCCGATGAAGGTCAGCGACCTTCAGGCGGATCGCGTGAGAAACAAAGAGACGAAAGGGTAAAGACGATGGCGAAAGCAGCGACCCCCCAGAAGGCTGCCGCGACGGCGGCAGCACCGGCAAAGGCTCCGGCAGCGAAGGCCGCTCCGGCCAAGAAAGCGGCCGCACCCGCCAAGGCTGCCGCGGCGAAGGCGCCGACCGTTGCCATCAAGAAGACTGGCTTGGCCGGCAAGGTTCGCCAGGTCATCGGCGCCGTTGTCGACGTGCAGTTCGGCGAACATCTGCCGGCGATCCTGAACGCGCTGGAAACGTCCAATGTCGGCAATCGCCTCGTGCTCGAGGTGGCCCAGCATCTCGGCGAAAACACCGTGCGCTGCATCGCGATGGACTCGACCGAAGGTCTAGTTCGCGGCCAGGACGTCTATGACACCGGCGCACCGATCACCGTGCCGGTCGGCCCCGGCATGCTGGGTCGCATCATCAACGTCATCGGCGAGCCGGTCGACGAGGCAGGCCCGGTCGACGGCATCGAGATGCGCTCCATCCACCAGCCGGCTCCGACCTATGTCGAGCAGTCGACGGAAGCGCAGATCCTGGTCACCGGAATCAAGGTCCTCGACCTGCTCGCGCCCTATGCCCGCGGCGGCAAGATCGGCCTGTTCGGCGGCGCCGGCGTCGGCAAGACGGTGCTGATCCAGGAACTGATCAACAACGTTGCCAAGGCGCATGGCGGCTTCTCGGTGTTCGCCGGCGTCGGCGAGCGCACCCGCGAAGGCAACGACCTCTATCATGAGTTCATCGAGTCCGGCGTCAACAAGAAGGGCGGCGGCGAAGGATCCAAGGCGGCGCTGGTCTATGGCCAGATGAACGAGCCGCCGGGTGCGCGCGCCCGCGTCGGCCTGACCGGGCTGACGGTTGCCGAATATTTCCGCGACCAGGGCCAGGACGTGCTGTTCTTCGTCGACAACATCTTCCGCTTCACGCAGGCGGGTTCCGAAGTGTCGGCGCTGCTCGGCCGTATTCCCTCGGCCGTGGGCTACCAGCCGACGCTGGCCACCGACATGGGCGCGCTGCAGGAACGCATCACCACCACCACCAAGGGTTCGATCACCTCGGTGCAGGCGATCTACGTGCCGGCCGACGATCTGACCGACCCGGCGCCGGCGACTTCGTTCGCCCACCTCGACGCGACGACCGTGCTCAACCGCGCGATCTCGGAAAAGGGCATCTACCCGGCCGTCGATCCGCTCGATTCGACCTCGCGCATGCTCGACCCGATGGTCGTCGGTGAAGAGCACTACCAGGTCGCTCGCCAGGTGCAGTCGATCCTCCAGCGCTACAAGTCACTGCAGGACATCATCGCCATCCTGGGCATGGACGAGCTGTCGGAAGAGGACAAGCAGACGGTGGCCCGCGCCCGCAAGATCGAGCGCTTCCTGTCGCAGCCCTTCTTCGTCGCCGAAGTGTTCACCGGCGCGCCGGGCAAGCTGGTCGACCTCGCCGACACCATCAAGGGCTTCAAGGGCCTCTGCAACGGCGACTATGATCATCTGCCGGAAGCCGCCTTCTACATGGTCGGCGGCATCGAGGAAGCGGTCGAGAAGGCTCAGCGCCTGGCGGCCGAAGCGGCATAATCAAGCGAATAGGGAGTAGTGAGTAGTGAGTAGAGAATAGCAGGTGTGTGACGTGGGCCGTTTGGACCCCTTCACTACTTACTACTCACTATTCCCTCCTCGCTAAGGTGATATGGCTGAAGCTTTCCAATTCGAACTGGTCTCGCCGGAGCGCCTGCTGGTTTCCGAGCAGGTCGAATCCGTCGTCATTCCGGGCGCCGAAGGCGAAATGACCGTCATGGCCTATCATGCGCCGGTCATGACCACGATCAAGCCGGGCGTCGTCACGGTGAAGACGGCGGCTGGCCAGCAAGAACGCTACGTCGTGTTCGGCGGCTTCGCCGACATCGTTCCGGCCGGCTGCACGCTGCTCGCCGAATCGGCGGTAGCCGTCGGCGACATCGATCGCGCCGACTTGACCCGCCGTATCCAGGAAGCCAGGGAAGACGTCGCCGACGCCAAGGACGACCAGACGCGCAGCAAGGCCGAGCAGTTTCTTAGCCAGCTCACCACACTCGAAGGCGCCATCCTGCCTGCTTGAAGCGAAGATCAGTCCGGCAATTGCAAAGCGAGGCTTGCCTCGTTTTTTTGTTTGAGGGACAGTCCGACTTTGCTTGCCTTGGGGGCGGTAGCCGGTGACTGAAGACACAAGGTCGAGATCCAGATGGTCGGCGGCCCTGGTGTCGGCCTTTAGTGGTCCGTTCGGCGGATTTCTTTGGATCGGAAGCGGCAAGCTGGCGGTCGTAAGTCTCGTCGCGATCAGTGCCGCAAGCATTGCCCTTTGCTACATCGGGTTCCCGGTTTTGCCGGCATCGATCTTTCCGGATTGGCCAATCTTTCAAGTATCGGCATAGCGATATTTCGGTGGTGTTCGTTGTTCCCTTTGCGCATCGATTCAAGCCGGACAAGTGGTACGCGCATGGACTTTCGGTTCTGGTGCTGGCCTTTCTGGCTTCGTCTCTGGCTGCGTTTGCGATCCGGTCGTTCCTGTTTCAGCCATTCTCAATGCCGGCCAGCAGCATGGTCCAACGCTTGAGGATCGGCGACTATCTGTTCGCGTCCAAATTTGCTTACGGCTACAGCCGCTACAGCGTCCCCTTTGGCTTGCTGCCGATCGAAGGGCGGACGTTCGACACGGCACCGGCGCTAGGTGATATCGCAGTCTTCAGGCGGCCGTCTGACCCCAGTACCGACTATATCAAGCGCATGTCGGCCTTCCTGGCGACAAGATCCAGATGATCGACGGCGTCCTTCACATCAACGACCAGGCGGTGAAGCTTGAAGAGACCGGCTCTTACTCCTCCGATGAGATCCGGTCGGCCAAAGTGCAGCGCGAAACATTGCAGAACGGCGTCTCCTACTCGGTCCTCGACGTGATCGACGGATCGACAGGCGACAACACCCAGCCTGTTGTCGTTCCGGCCGGCCGCTACTTCATGCTTGGCGACAATCGCGACAGTTCCGCCGATAGCCGTTTTGATATGGGCACTATTCCGTATGAGAATTTGGTCGGCAAGGGCGTTCGCCTGTTTTGGAACTCCAGAGGTGTCGACTACTCGTCACGGCACAACTTGGACGGTCTGACAGGCAAATAGCTTCAAGTCGTCACCGCTTCCACCGCACGCACGACGGCGCGCGGTTCTGCGTCATGTTTTCGCACCCTGTATGCCCAGCGCTGTGAAAGCGGCAGCCACGCCGCCCTGGCGCAAGCGTTCGAGATGGGCGGCCGCGAGGTCGATCAGCGTCAGGCGCTCAGCACCGTCCTTGGCGAAGCCGGCCAGGTCGAACACCGCCGCCACGGTTTTGCCAGCCGACAGATGCCGAGTGTCGAGCGCAGCCAGGGCCAAGTCGAGCGGGTCGGTGAAATGGCTTTCCGGCAAGGCTTCGCCGCGCGCCTCGCAAGCGGCGATCCAGGCTGCTACCACCAGCATCAGATGCGCGGGCGGCGCACCGGCACTCATCCGCTCCATGGCCGCGGCAACGATGCGCTGCGGCAATTTCTGGCTGCCGTCATTGGCGATCTGCCCCGTCCGATGGGCGAGCGCGGTGTTCGAATAGCGCTTGGCAAGCTGTGCCGCGTAGTCGGCCGTGTCGAGCCCGGCGTCTTTCGGCAGCGTTGTGATGGCTTCGGCCCACAATCCGTCGACGAATTGCCGGATCGCCGGATCGGCAAAGGCGCGGTCGACCGTCTCATAGCCGCTGAGCAGGCCGAGATAGGCGATGGCCGAATGCGAGCCGTTGAGCAGGCGCAGCTTCATGTCCTCGAACGGCCCGACATCACCGACCATGGTGACGCCGAACTTTTCCCAGTCCGGCCTGCCCGCCGGGAAATCGTCTTCGACCACCCATTGGCAGAACGGCTCGGTCATCACAGGCCAGGCGTCCTCGACGCCGAGCTGGCCTGATATCCGTGCCCGGTCGGCATCGGTGGTCGCCGGCACGATGCGATCCACCATGCTCGACGGAAACGCCACCTCGTCGGCGATATGACGGGCGAGATCGGTACCGCGCAACGCGGCGAATTCGACCAGCAGCCGGTGCAGCGTGGCGCCATTGGCCGGGAGATTGTCGCAGCACAGCACGGTGAATGGCTGGATACCGGCGGAGCGGCGGCGCGCAAGCGATTCGACGAGAAAACCATGCGCCGTTCGCGGCGTGCGCGGGTTGGCCAGATCGTGGACAATGTCGGGATGGGCTGCGTCCAGTCCGCCACCCGCCGCCCTGAGATAGGCCTTTTCGGTGATCGTCAGCGTGACGATGGAGGTGCGCGGGTCAGTCAGCGCGGCCAGCACCGCACCCGGATCTTCCGGGGCCACCAGCATCGACATGATCGAGCCTACGACGCGCAGGCTTTCGCTGTCGCTGCTCCTGACCGCCAGCGTGTAGAGCCCCTCCTGCGGCGCCAGCGCGTCGCGTGTGTCGGTGCTGCGCAGCGAGACGCCGACAATGCCCCAATCCATCTCTCCCGCCGCCAGGCAATCGTCGACATAGGCTGCCTGATGGGCGCGGTGGAATGCGCCGACGCCGAGATGGACGATGCCGGGTAGGACACGGTTGCGGTCGTATCCGGGGACCGCGACCGAGGCCGGCAATGCCTGCCGCGTAGTGTTGGAAAGGCGTCTGTCTGTCATCGTGCGATGGGTCTGATCGAGCTGGTGCCGGGCGTGGCCGGCATGCGGCGTAACATCCGTTTCTTTCCCGCACAATGGGCTGACGTTGCGTAAAAGTCATCATACAACAATCTATTTTTTGTATGTTGACATTATTTCTTTCCGATCCTACCGATGGCCGGGTTGGGAGGAACGACGTGGCCGCATTGACCGATCCGGATTTGCTGTTTCCCTCGGAGGCGCGTCCGCGTTCGGTTGCCCGCGAGCTTTATGCCGGGGTGAAGGACCTGCCGATCGTCAGCCCGCATGGTCACACCGATCCGCGCTGGTATGCGCTCAATGCGGCGTTTCCCGATCCGGCGCAATTGTTGATCGTGCCGGACCATTATATCTTCCGCATGCTGTTCAGCCAGGGCGTCCGGCTCGAGGGGCTTGGTGTGCCGACGCTCGACGGCTCACCGGTGGAGACCGACGGCAGGACGATCTGGCGGCGCTTCGCCGAGCACTATTATCTGTTCCGCGGCACGCCGACGCGCCTGTGGTTCGACCATGTGCTTGCCCATCTGTTCGGCATCGAAGAGCCGCTGACGGCCGCAACCGCCGACCGCCATTACGACACGATCTCGACCTTGCTGCAGTGGGAGAATTTTCGCCCGCGAGCGCTGTTCGAGCGCTTCAACATCGAGGTCATCGCGACGACCGAAGGCGCGCTCGACGATCTCAGATGGCACCAGATGATCCGCGACAGCGGCTGGGAGGGCCGCGTCGTCACCGCCTACCGGCCGGATGCAGTCGTCGATCCCGACTTCGAAGGCTTTTCGGCCAATCTCGATCGGCTCGGCGACATCACCGGCTGCGACACCGGCACCTGGGCCGGCTATCTCGATGCGCATCGCCAGAGAAGGGCCTTCTTCAAAAGTTTTGGCGCGACCGCGTCGGATCACGGCCATCCGACAGCGGAGACCGCCAATCTGTCGGATGCCGCCGCGCAGGAGCTGTTCAACCGCATCCGCCGGGGCTCGGACGACGAGCGTGAGCGAAAACTGTTTCGCGCTCAGATGCTGACCGAAATGGCAAAGATGAGCCGCGACGATGGGCTCGTCCTGCAAATCCATCCCGGCTCCTGGCGCAATCATTCGCCTGCCGTCTTCCGGAGGTTCGGCAGGGACAAGGGTTTCGATATCCCGACCCGAACCGACTATGTAACGGCGCTGAAGCCGCTGCTCGACTGCGTCGGGCTGGAGCGCGACCTCACCATCATCCTCTTCACGCTCGACGAGACCAGCTATGCGCGCGAACTGGCGCCGCTCGCCGGCGTCTACCCGGCGCTGAAGCTCGGGCCGGCCTGGTGGTTCTACGACAGCCCGGAGGGCATGCGCCGGTTTCGCGAGATGACCACCGAGACGGCCGGCTTCTACAACACCGTCGGCTTCAACGACGACACCCGCGCCTTTCCATCCATCCCGGCTCGCCACGATGTGGCGCGCCGGGTCGATTGCGCCTTTCTTGCGCGTCTCGTCGCCGAGCACCGGCTCCGCGAGGACGAGGCGCACGAACTGGCGCAGGAACTTGCCTATACGCTCGCAAAAAAGGCGTACCGGCTCTAACGGCGCTTGCCGCCATCGCTCAACGGGAGGAAACCAATGCTGCATTTTTCTAGACTGGCGGGAGCTACGCTACTGGCCGCCGCACTGATGGCCGGAACGACAAGCGCCCAGACGGTTCTGCGCTCGTCCGACACGCACCCGGACGGCTATCCGACGGTCGAGGCGGTGAAATATTTCGGCGAGCTTGTCAAAGAGCGCACGGCCGGCCGCTATTCGGTCGATGTCTATCATTCCGCGCAGCTCGGCGAGGAAAAGGACACGATCGAGCAGGTGCGCTCCGGCGTGATCGACCTCAACCGCGTCTCGATGGCGCCGTTCAACGGACTCATCCCGGAAACCACCGTGCCCTCGCTGCCCTACATCTTCCGCTCGGAAGACCATATGCACAAGGTCATGGACGGGCCGGTCGGCGACCAGATTGCGGCGGCGTTCGAACAGGTCGGGCTGGTGCTGCTCGCTTTTTATGACGGCGGCGCGCGCTCCTTTTACAATTCGAAGAAGCCGATCAACACTGTAGCCGATCTGGCCGGCATGAAGTTCCGCGTCATCCAGTCCGACATCTTCGTCGACATGGTGGCTGCACTCGGCGCCAACGCGACGCCGATGCCGTATGGCGAAGTGTATTCGGCGATCGAGACCGGGGTCATCGACGGCGCGGAGAACAATTTTCCGAGCTACGACACCGCCAAGCATGCGGAAGTCGCCAAGTTCTATTCGCTCGACGAGCACACGATGGTGCCGGAAGCCTTCGTCATGGCGAAGTCGAGCTGGGACAAGCTGACGCCGGAAGACCAGGCGATCTTCAAGGCGGCCGCCAAGGAAAGTGTCGCCAAACAGCGTGAGCTGTGGGCCGCCAAGGTCAAGGAATCGCGCGCCAAGGTCGAGGCGGCCGGCTCGCAGATCACGACGCCGGACAAGCAGCCCTTCATCGACGCGATGGGCCCGGTCTACGAAAAGCACGTCAAGGACGACAAGCTGAAGGCGATGGTCGAGGCCATCAAGACCGTGCAGTGATCAAGCGGCGGCGCGGCCATTCCGCGCCGCCAACCTCTTGCGGAGAGAACCGGTGACCTCCAGCTCAGAACAGAGACCGCCCCTGTCCGGCATCGCGCGCCTGATGTCGCGCGTCAGCACGGCGGCGCTGTGGATCGCCGGCGTCGGGCTGGTGCTGATGACCGCCTTCGTCGCCTGGCAGGTGTTCGGCCGCTATGTTCTGAACCGGTCGCCGAGTTGGACCGAGCAGGGCTCGGTGATGCTGATGAGCTGGTTCATTTTCCTCGGCGCTGCCGTCGGGGTGCGCGAGAACTATCACCTCGGCTTCGACGTCCTGCTCTACGTGCTGCCGAAAGGCGGCAAGCGTTGGCTGAGGATGATCTCGGACCTCGTCGCGCTCGCCTTCGGCATAGGCATGATCTGGTATGGCAGCCAGCTGGTTGCATTGACCTGGGGCGCCACCTTGCCGTCGCTCGGCATATCGGGGGGCTGGGACTACGTCCCGCTTGTCGCGGGAGGGGCGCTCATCGTGCTCTTCACGCTGGAGCGCATCGTGCTTCGCCTTTCCGGTGCGCCGATCGACGATGCGCTCGATGAACTGCCGCCTGCGGAAGTCGCAGCCGAACTCGACACAGCGAACGTGAAGGTCTGACGCCATGGAACTCTGGATACTCTTCGGCGTCTTCACCCTTCTGATGCTTATCGGCACGCCGATCGCTTTCTGCCTCGGCGTCGCAAGCTTTGCCACCGTCCTTTACATGGGCTTGCCGCCGCTCATCGTGTTCCAGCGCCTGAATTCCGGCATGAGCGTCTTTTCGCTGCTGGCCATTCCGTTTTTCATCTACGCCGGCGACTTGATGGTGCGCGGCGGCATCGCCAGCAAGATCGTTGCCTTCGCCGGCTCACTCGTCGGCCATCTGCGCGGTGGCCTCGGGCAGGTCAACATCGCGACCGCCACACTGTTCGGCGGCATTTCGGGCTCCGCGGTGGCGGAGGCAGCGGCTGTAGGCGGCTTGATGATCCCGCAGATGAAGGCGCGTGGATATGGCGCGGATTACGCGGTCAACGTCACCTCGATGGCGGCGCTGATCGCGCTGCTCCTGCCGCCGTCGCACAACATGATCATCTACTCGATTTCGGCAGGCGGAAAGATCTCCATCGCCGACCTGTTCACGGCCGGCGTCGTTCCGGGCCTGCTGTTGGCCCTGGCACTGATGATCACCGCCTATTTCGTGGCGCGCTCCCGCGGCTATCCCACCGAGCCGTTTCCGGGCTTCACCGCCGTCGCGCATCTCTTGGCTGTCGCGGTACCCGGCCTGCTGCTGATCGCGATCATCTTCGGCGGCGTGCGATCGGGCGTTTTCACGGCCACCGAGAGTTCCTGCATCGCCGTCATCTATGCGTTGCTCGTTACTGTCTTCGTGTACCGGCAGATGACCTGGGAAGGGTTCGTTCATGCCACCCATGGTGCGGTGCGCACCACGGCCATGGTGCTGCTCATCATCGGCATGGCGGCGGCGTTCTCGTGGTTGATGGCCTTCCTGAAAGTGCCGGCAGCGCTCATAGCTTCCATGAACGCGATCTCGGAGGATCCGCTGGTCGTGCTTCTCATACTCAACCTCTTGATGCTGTTCCTCGGCACCTTCATGGACATGGGGCCGACGATCATCATCTGCACGCCGATCTTCCTGCCCGTGGCGCAGGCCTACGGCGTCGATCCGGTGCATTTCGGCGTCATCATGATCCTCAACTTCGGCATCGGGCTGAACACGCCGCCGGTGGGCGCAGTGCAGTTCGTGGCGTGCGCGGTGGGCAAGATATCCGTCTGGGAAGCGATGCGCTCGATCTGGCCATTCTATGGGGCAGGCCTCGTGGTGCTGGGGCTCGTCACTTACATTCCGGCCATCTCACTATGGCTGCCGAGCGTCTTCAAATAGGGGATGGCAATGGCATCGGATACGGCGATCAGCCTGAAAGTCGAACGCAAGCCCAAGCTGTCGGAGACCGTGGTCGCGGCGATCCGCAAGCAGTTGCAGGCGGGCGAGATCCAGCCGGGCCAAAAGCTGCCGACCGAGGGTCAGTTGACCGAAACCTTCGGGGTCAGCCGCACCGTCGTCCGCGAAGCGCTGGCCAAGCTTGCCGCCGACGGTCTGGTCGAGCCGCGCCAGGGCGCCGGGGTCTTCGTCACCGAGCATATCTCGACGATGTTCGGCGCGCTGGCCGCGGACATAGGCAGCAAGGATTCGATCGCGCTCAACGTGCTCGAGGTGCGCCTGGCGATCGAGATCGAATCCGCCGGGCTCGCCGCCATCCGTCGCAATGCCGCCCAGGAAGCAGCGATCCAGGAGGCGTTCTTCGAGTTCGAACGGCTGCTCTTGAACAGCGAGCCGACGGGCCCAGCCGACCTTGCCTTCCACCGCGCGATCGCCAGCGCCACCAACAACCCGTTCTATGTCGAGATGCTCGACGTGCTCGGCCGGCGGGCCATTCCTTGCGACGTGACATCGCCGTGGTCCACCGAACTTGCCCAATCCGACCTCTACCAGCGTGGGCTGCAAGGCGAGCATCTGGTGATCCTGAACGCCATTATATCAGGCGATGCCGAGTCCGCGCGCGAAGCCATGCGCGCCCATCTCACCGCGAGCCAGCAACGCTATCGTGAGCGCTTGCACGCACGTCAGAGTTTTTATGCCGAGTCGGTCAAGGCCGCGGCAACCGAATGACCAATGAGGCAGCCCAATGGGACAGCAATGAATCACACCGATAATCACACGGACTTCACCTCGCGCTTCGCCATCGACCCTGTTACCGCCGCGGCGATGGGGACGGACGAGCTCCGTCACAATTTCCTGATCGAAGGGCTGTTCCAGCTCGGCCGCATCGGCCTGACCTATACCCATTACGACCGCATGATCATCGGCGGCGCCATGCCTGCCGGGACACCGCTGCCGCTGCAGGCGATCAAGCCGACCGGAACAAAGAACTTTCTCGATCGCCGCGAAATGATCGCCGTCAACATCGGCGGCACCGGCGTCGTGAAAGCCGGCGGCCAATCCTACGAGCTGCAGCCGCGCGACATGCTGTATCTCGGCATGGGCGCCAATGAGGTATCGTTCGCCTCCGCCAATGCAGCCGAGCCGGCCAAATTCTATCTGCTCAGCGCACCGGCGCACCAGAGCCATCCCAGTCGCCTGATCCGCATCGGCGATGCCAAGCGGCTCGATCTCGGCAGCCAGGCGACCTCTAACGAGCGCTCGATCTTCCAGTTCATCCATGCCGAAGGCGTCAAGACCTGCCAGCTCGTCGTCGGCATGACCCAGCTTGCACCAGGCTCGGTCTGGAACACCATGCCGTGCCATGTGCATGACCGGCGTATGGAAGCCTACCTCTATTTCGACCTGCCGGAGGCGGCGCGCGTGTTCCATTTCATGGGCGAGCCGGATGAGACACGCCATCTCGTCATGCGCAATGAAGAAGCGGTGCTGTCGCCAGGATGGTCGATCCATTCGGGCGCCGGCACCTCCAACTATGCCTTCATCTGGGCGATGGCCGGCGACAATGTCGACTATACCGATGTCGATCCGGTAGCGATGGAAGAGCTGCGGTGAGCGACCTCTCCGCATTCAGCCTGGCCGGCAAACGCATCCTCGTCACCGGCGCCAACACCGGCATCGGCCAGGGCATCGCCCTGTCGATCGCGCGTGCCGGTGGTGCGGTGGTCGGCGTCGGCCGTTCGGCGATGGACGAGACGGCGGAAAAGGTCGCTGCGGCGGGCGGACCGTTCGAGGCGGTGCGCTGCGATCTTGCCGACCATGCCGCCGCCCAGGCGGTACTCGATCGCATCTGGGACGAAACCGGGCCGCTCGACGGGCTGGTCAACAATGCCGGCATCATCCGGCGCGCCGACGCCGTCGATCTGGCGGAAGCCGATTGGGACGACGTCTTGGACGTCAATCTGAAGACGGTCTTTTTTATCAGCCAGAGCTTCGCCAAGCGCGTGCTTGCCGATCCCGGACGGCGCGGCAAGATCGTCAACATTGCGTCGGTGCTGAGCTTCCAGGGCGGCATCCGCGTCGCCTCCTATACCGCCTCGAAGCATGGCGTGCTCGGCATCACCCGGTTGCTCGCCTGCGAATGGGCGTCGAAAGGCATTAACGTCAACAGCATTGCGCCCGGCTATATCGAGACCAACAACACCGAGGCGCTGCGTGCCGATCCAGATCGCAGCGCCGCCATTCTGGCGCGCATTCCGGCCGGGCGCTGGGGCGAGCCGGAGGACATCGGCGACGCGGCCGTCTTCCTGCTGGCGCCGGCGTCCAATTACATGCATGGCGCAGTGGTGCCGGTGGACGGCGGCTGGCTGGCGCGATGAGGCCATGATGAGGATTTTGGCGATGACCGGAACGAAGATCTTTTCGCGCGCCGGCGAGGGCGCATGGACACCGACCCCGGATGGCAACCGCAGGCGCGTGCTGCTGCACACGGACGAGTTGATGATGGTCGAATTCGGCTTCGACAAGGGCGGTGTCGGTGCGTTGCATTCGCACCCGCATGTCCAGGCGAGCTATGTCGCCGAAGGCCGCTTCGAGGTCACCATCGACGGCAGGACCGAGATCCTGGAAACGGGAAGCAGCTTCATTGTCCCTTCCAATTTGGTCCATGGCGTCAAGGCGCTCGAGGCCGGGCGCCTGGTCGACAGCTTTACACCGTACCGCGCCGATTTTATCGACTGACGTTACGACAACGAACGCAGGTCACTACGCAGTGGCAGCTATCTTCGCAAACGAAAAGCCCGCGCCTCCGGAGAGACGCGGGCGTGTTGCCTGGGCGCTTGTGGCGCCGCGGTACTCAAAACATCACCGCAGAACCTGAACCTGCCGAATTATGATGAAGATAGAATTAACCCGGCCAGAGCCGACGCGATATTCACAGCCAAAGTGAATAGGGGCTGGAATCACGATCCCATATCCGCCAATGAGGGAGATATTCTTTCAGACGGCGCCGACGGAGACGGGACTTGAGGGGTGATCGGGCATTTGAATCTGCGGTCAAGGCAGGCATCTGCAGATTCGCGGGGGAGTTGTGGCAGGTCACATCGCAAGTGGCCGTTCCCACGCTACCTTTTCGAGCGGCGCCGATCATAGAAATTCCCTGATGCAGGTAGCGGCGGCGAGCGTCCCGGCGGATGATCCCAAGCGGCGCGTCCTGAAGGACGTGTTCGGCTTCGATGATTTTCGTCCTGGCCAGGACGTTGTGACGGAGGCGCTGCTGGCCGGGCGTCATGTGCTGGCTGTCATGCCGACCGGCGCTGGCAAATCGCTCTGCTACCAGGTCCCGGCGCTGGTGCTGGGCGGGCTTACCATCGTCGTTTCGCCACTGGTGGCGCTGATGCAGGACCAGATCGCCGCATTGCGCCTTGCCGGCGTGACGGCAGATACGATCAATTCCTCGCTCGACCGCGAGGCCAATGTCGCGGCATGGCGCCGCGTGGCCTCAGGCCAGACACGCCTGCTCTATCTGGCGCCGGAGCGGCTGATGACCGAGCGGATGCTCGAGGCGCTGGCCAGGCTC
This sequence comes from Mesorhizobium sp. M5C.F.Ca.ET.164.01.1.1, assembly GCF_004792125.1. Classification (NCBI taxonomy): domain Bacteria; kingdom Pseudomonadati; phylum Pseudomonadota; class Alphaproteobacteria; order Hyphomicrobiales; family Phyllobacteriaceae; genus Mesorhizobium; species Mesorhizobium sp. M5C.F.Ca.ET.164.01.1.1. Next base: position 1,321,370 of record NZ_SRTG01000001.1, read on the forward strand.
GACATCCGGCTGATCGCTGTCGACGAGGCGCATTGCATCTCCCAATGGGGTCCGGCCTTCCGGCGCGAATACGAAGAGCTGTCGCGGCTGCGCGACATTTTCCCTGATGTACCGATCATTGCGCTGACGGCGACAGCCGACGAGACGACGCGCACCGATATCGCCGCACAGCTGTTCGCCGGGAAAGTCGAAACCCTGGTGCTGGGTTTCAACCGGCCGAACATCAAGCTTGGCATCGAGGCCAAGCAAGACAGCAAGCGCCAATTGCTGAGCTTCGTGCAGCGCCATGCCGGCCGCAGCGGCATCGTCTATTGCCTGTCGCGCAAGAAGACGGAAGAGATGGCGGCGTTCCTCGAACGGAACGGCCTGCGCGCGCTAGCCTATCATGCCGGGATGAGCAAGGACGCGCGTGAAGCCAATCAAAACGCTTTCATGACCTTGTCCGGCGTCGTGATGGTCGCGACCATCGCCTTCGGCATGGGGATCGACAAGCCTGACGTCGCTTATGTCTTCCATACCGATCTGCCGGGCAGCTTAGAGGCCTATTATCAGGAAATCGGCCGTGCGGGCCGCGACGGGCGGGCTGCCGAGGCACATATGCTCTTCGGTCTCGGCGATATCCGCATGCGGCGGCTTTTCATCGACGACGAGGACGCGCCGGCGGAGCATAAAAGACGCGCGCATGGCCGGCTCGACACGCTGATCGGTTATTGCGAAACGGCCCAGTGCCGTCGCCAGATCCTGCTTGGCTACTTCGGCGAAACAGCAATGCCTTGCGGCAATTGCGACAACTGCCTTGACCAGACGCCGCATGCGGATGGCGAGGCGGAGGCGCGGATCGTCTTTGCGGCCATCGCGCAGACCGGCGAGCGCTTTGGCGCTGCCCATATCGTCGACGTTCTGCTCGGCCATGAAACCGAAAAGGTCCTGGCCAGGAACCACCACAGGCTTGCCAGCTTCGGGACCGGTGTGGCGCACAAGAAGGATGTCTGGCTGTCCTTGGTCCGCCAACTCGTCGCGGGAGGATTTCTGACGTTGGACTCAGGCGGCCATGGCGGCCTCGCCATCGCCGAAAAAGGTCGTGAGCTGGCCCGTGGCGACGTCTCGTTCCGGTATCGCGTAGAGGTGCGGAGCCGCGCGTCGCGTGGTAAGACGCGTCCCATCCCGGATGCTGCCGCGGGCACGGAAGACCTGGATACCGCGCTCTTGGCCACGCTCAAGGCGGTTCGGCTGCGCCTCGCCCGGGAGCGCCAGGTGCCGGCCTTCGTGATCTTCTCCGATCGTACACTGATCGATATGGCCGAACGCTGCCCGCGCGACCTCGACGCCTTCGCCGCAGTCAACGGCGTCGGCGCCGCGAAGCTCAGGGAATTCGGTCAGATCTTCCTCGGCGCAATCGCTGCGCACCAGTCCGGGGTGTCGGCCTGAAGATTGCATCAAGGCGATCGTGCCGACGGGTAGCCACTTAGAGCGGTTCATCGTTTCACGGAAACGCCGAACCGCTCTATCTCTTTGTTTTTGCGCAATTCCGGACGGAAAACCGTTCACACTTTTCCTGGAATTGCTCTAGACCACTGCGGCGGCGCAATCAGCACTTGCTTCGTCTCACCGCCGCGATCGCCGCCTCCTGCTGCCGCAGCTGCTCGATTTTTGCGCTCTGGCGGGCAGTGACGGCAGAGGCGACACGCCGGGCGCCCCATAGCCAGTCCGGAATATTGCTTTTCGCGACTTTGCCCCGAGTGATCGCTGTCGCCGACATCTCCTTGGCGACTTCGCCCATGGCCACGTTGAGTTCGACGCAGCTCATCCTGTTGTATTTCGCGGCATCAAAGGATGCGTGGAAGGGCGATGCGCAACTTCCGATAAATACGAAGCTGCAAATCAGGGGCGTGGCTGCAGTGATCGCCTTCATTTTTTATCAAGCAGGTTTGACGCCGACCGGGCGAATATCAGAGGGTTCTGGATCCCGGGCCGCGGAGCGTTCCCGAGGTTTTGCGTAACGGAAGCATGTGACCTCTACAATACTCTGTTCGACGCGTCATTCCCCCTATTATCCTCGAAGAACTTCGAGAGAGCCGCTCCGGTCTGGTGAGGGTGCTCTTCGGGAAAGAAGTGCCCGCCCGGAACAGGGCTTCCTTCAACGCTGTCGGCCCATTTTCTCCAAATAGCCAGCGGTCCACCTTCCCGTGCATACCAGGTCTCAAGGCCGCCTTCGCTACTCCACAGTGCCAGTAGCGGGCACTCAATGCGACGACCATTTGCCTGGTCCGCCACGTCATGCTCACGATCGATCGTGGCAGCGGCCCGATACTCTTCGCAAATCGCATGAATATGAACGGGATCGCGAAGCGCCTCGACATAGGCGTCCCTGACCTGCGCAGAGAACATCTCTGCCGGCGACCCCCACTGCACAATCGCATTGTCGACGATGGCATCGGGCGCGGCGCCTATCAGTCGCTCCGGCAGAGGCTCCGGTTGCGCAAGAAGGCTCCAGGGCCAGAAGGCGAGAGCCAGTCTGGCGTCCGCCCTATCCCACGCGGCGGCGGTGGGGATGACGTCGAGGACCGCGATCTTGGAGATTTCATCGGGGTGATCGAGCGCCAGGCGACCCGCCCGCCACGATCATGTCCAGCAACCATAAACTGCTTAAATCCCAGCTGTTTCATGACTTGAACCATGTCGCCGGCCATGGCGCGCTTGGCGTATGGGCTATGATCGGCAGAGGAGACCGGGCACCCGCTTTGCCCATAGCCTCGAAGATCGGCGGCGACCACCGTAAAGCGGGGCGCCATTGCTGTGGCGATATCCCTCCACATCAGATGCGTTTCGGGAAAACCATGAAGCAGCAGCAGCGGCGGGCCGGTTCCGCCGACCCTTGCGAAAATGGTCGTGTCGTCCAGTTGCAAGCTGGTGGCTCTGAAACCTGCAAACACCGTTCGTCTCCCTCGGCGTGCCTCAGGCGACAACGCACAAGGTGGCAGAAGGATCACGGTAGGCTGCCGTGTCTGGAGTCGAGGCGGCCCTGGAATTCTCCTCAATGGCTAAATATGGAAGGTGGGCCCACTGATATTTCGATCGGCGCACCCCATATGAGCGCGAAGAGTATCGCCTAGGGATTTGCCATGATGATTTCGCGTTCGAGCCGGTTTGCAGTTTTGTTTGCAGGACTGTTCCTGGCATTGTCCATGGTCACGGCCGATTACGCCGAGGCGCGGCGTGGCGGCAGCTTCGGCAGCCGCGGCACGCGCACGTTCCAGTCGGTCCCGCCGACCAGGACGGCGCCACAGCCGGCCGCGCCGGTCGAGCGCTCGATGACGCCCAATACTGGAACGAACAATGCGGCCCGCCAGACGCAGGCACCCCAACGACCAGGGCTCTTCAGCGGCCTCGGCGGTTCGATGATGCGCGGCTTGCTGCTCGGCGGCCTGATCGGACTCCTTTTGGGCCAAGGGTTCGGCGGCTTGGCTGGCATGTTGGGCCTGCTGCTTCAAGGGCTGCTGATCGGCGGCGCGATCATGCTGATCGTCCGCTTTTTCCGGTCGCAATCGGCACGTAGCCAGGCGCCCGCCATGGCCGGTATTCCGCGGAGCATGGGGAACTTTGGGCGAAACGCGGCAGCCCAGCCCGAGTCGGACAACGTCTCGTCTTTTCCCATTCCAGGTATCGGATCCGGATTTGGCCGGACGGCTCAAGCCGCCGATGAAATTACAATGACACAGGCCGACCTCGACATATTCCAGCAGCGGTTGACGGAGGTTCAGGAAGCATTCGGGCGCGAAGATCATGCTGGCTTGCGCCGGCTGGCGACCCCCGAGATGGTGTCGTACCTGTCCGAAGAACTTGCCGACAATGCCAAAAAGGGCATCAGGAATGATGTCTCGAATGTCAGCCTGTTGGAGGCCGATATTGCGGAGAGTTGGCGGGAAGATGATCGCGACTACGCGACGGCTGCGTTGCGCTATGAGTCTCACGACGTGATGCGCGATCGCGCCAGCGGCAAGATCGTCGCGGGCGAAACCGATCGGCCGACGGAAACAACCGAACTGTGGACCTTCACCCGCCAGAACGGTGGCGACTGGAAACTCGCAGCAATACAGCAACCCTGACTGATACACTGCAGCCGCGGCCGTTCAGGTCCTCTTGCTCGCCACGATGTAGGGACGATTGTCGTTGCCCTTCGTTGCGTGGCTTTCAGTGGCAAGGACGTCGAAGCCCGCGGCAGATATATGCTGGCTCAGGTCTGCAGCGCGAAAGACGCCAGCATAGGGTGCTTTGCCGATCGCGCGCATCGCGGGCAACAAGGCAAGCCGGATGAGTGGGTTCATATCGCCGACGCAAGGTGTCTTGGAGATAAACAGGCCCTCCGCCGCAAGCAAGGCGTGGATGTGGCGCAGCGTGCCAGGCAGGTCGCGGACCAGATGGAGATAGTTGAATCCCAGAACCGCGTTAAACTGCGCCGCGTCAGGCGTAAGCGCTTCTACGGTCGCGGTGCGGAAGACAAGCGCCGGGATGGGGCCAGCGGCGTGTTTCTCATTGGCAATCGCGATCATTCCAGCGGAAATATCCGTCGCAAGATAGTCTTGAACATCGCCCGCGAGCCGGAGCGCGGTCGTTCCTGTTCCACAGCCCAGTTCCAACACCCTGTCGCCTGGTTCAAACAGGGCGCGGGTCCGGTCCAGCGTGCGCTCATATCCGGCCTGATCTGCAATCGCACCCATGGCGTACTTCCGTGAACTCCGGTCCCAGAAACGGGCGTCGCTCGCTATGCTCATGGTAGTTGCTCCTCAGATCGCGACCTTGCCTATTCGGCATTAAGAATGGTCGGAGGCGAGTCATGTCCGCTCAAGTCACGCCCCGCAGAAGCTCGTACGGCTATCGGCGGTGATTGGGTAGCTATCTCGCAGAATAGCCTAGAATCGGCGGAATGGCGGAGAGGGAGGGATTCGAACCCCCGATGGGCTTGCACCCATGCCGCATTTCGAGTGCGGTGCATTCGACCACTCTGCCACCTCTCCGCGGTCATGGTCCGCCGTTGCCGGCGCGGCGCACTAGATAACGGCTGGGCGGACAGGTTACAAGGGCCAATCTGCCTGATATCAGGCTTCTCTGAGGGCCGTATGGCTCGTTCTTCGACACCTTCGCCGCCTGCGCCACGGCGGCGGCTTGCTTTCCGTTTGCTTCGGCCGTTTGCCTTGACTTGCGCCCAGCCTTCGGTTAGGGACAGCGCGCAATCGGCGTGGAGGGTTCTTCCGCGCCGCTTGCTTTTTGAACCCGCAGACTGACAAAAAGACGGCCGAACCGCCTGAAGCGGTTCATCAAGGCCGACCGAACAGCGAAAGGCAAAAAATGTTCGCAGTCATCAAAACGGGCGGCAAGCAGTATCGCGTTGCCGCCAACGATCTCCTGAAGATCGAAAAAGTCGAAGGCCAGGTCGGCGATATCGTCGAGATCGGCCACGTGCTCGCGCATGGCGAGGGCGAGAATGTCACGTTCGGCGCGCCGTTCGTCGACGGCGCCTTGGTCACCGCCGAAGTGGTCGAACAGGGCAAGAACCGCACGGTCATCGCCTTCAAGAAGCGCCGCCGGCAGAATTCGCGCCGCAAGATCGGCCATCGCCAGCTTTTGACCACCGTGCGGATCGCCGAGATTCTGCTGGGTGGCGCCAAGCCGACGAAGAAGGCCGCGGCCAAGACCGAGCCGAAGGCCGAAGTTGCTGCAAAGACCGAGGCGAAGGCTGAAGCCGCGCCGAAGACCGAAGCCAAGGCAGAGGCAGCGCCGAAGAAGGAAGCCAAGGCAAGCGAAACTGCCGCGCCGCTGTTCAAGGCGCCGAAGGGCGAGCCGGACGATCTGACCGTGATCAAGGGCATCGGCCCGGTTGCGGCCGGCCAGTTGAACGAGCAGGGCATCACGACCTTCGCCCAGATCGCCAAGCTGTCCGACAAGGATGTCGCCAAGATCGACGAGCATATGCCGTTCAGCACCGACCAGATCACGGACTGGCGCGAGCAGGCCAAGGAATTGGCGAAGAAGTAAAGCGGCCCGGCGCGATCGTCGCCGGTTCGGACTTGAAACGGAACGCGAACGCGTTCATAAGACCTTTTAAGCGCCCTTGCGGCGCATCGGAGTTAGTTAGATGGCACACAAGAAAGCTGGCGGTTCGTCGCGCAATGGTCGCGACTCCCATTCCAAGCGGCTCGGCGTGAAGAAGTTCGGCGGCGAAGCCGTGATTCCGGGCAACATCATCATTCGTCAGCGCGGCACGACGTGGCATCCCGGCACCAATGTCGGCATTGGCACGGATCACACGCTGTTTGCGCTCGAAGCTGGCGCAGTCACCTTCAACAAAAAAGCCAATGGCCGAACCTACGTATCGGTGAACCCGATGACGAAGGCCGCGGAGTAGCCGGTTCCGTACGAGAACACCGGCACCCATCTCGGGAACCGGTGTCTGGCCAAGCCAGGAAATGGATCAGGGGAGATGGGTTTCCATCTCCCCTTTTTCTTGTGCCTGGAGGACTGACATGGTTGCCGAAGCGGAAGACACAGACGGTGAAAGTTACGCGATAGATTGCCCGGTGCTCGCGACCGAGCGGCTGGTCCTGCGGGCGCCGCGCGAAAGCGATATCGAGCAACTGGTGGTGCTCGCCGACAACCGCCACGTCGCCGAAATGCTGGCCCGCATGCCGCACCCCTATGGCGAGGCCGAGGCACGCGCCTTCCTGGCGATGACGGCATCGCGCCGGGCCGGGATTGCCTATGCCTTAACGCTGGCCGGTACCGAAACCTTCGTCGGCTGCGCCGGCCTCAACACCACCGATCGCGGGCTGGAGCTCGGCTACTGGATCGGCGAGCCCTACTGGAAGCGCGGCTATGCGACGGAGGCCGCGCATGCGCTCGTCGACCTCGCCTTCCAGAAGACGGCGATTCAGGTGCTGCATGCCTCGACGCGGGTCATCAATCCGGCCTCACGCCGGGTCATCCACAAATGCGGCTTCCAATATGCCGGCCAAGGCATGCTGAACTCGATCGTCGCCGGCCAGGTGCCGGTCGAGCGCTACCGCCTCGATCGCAGGACCTGGACGAGCCTGCGAAACTGGGTGCACTTCTAGGCATGTTGAAATTCAGGTGAGGCCGGCCTGCAAATGCCGGTTTCCTGCACTTCCGGTGCTCACGTACTTCAAGTACGCTCCGCTCCGGTTCTCGAAAACCGTCATTTTCGACTCGGCCTGACCTGAATAGCAACACGCCTAGGTGCCGGGCCTCGCAGCATAGGTCAAAAGCCGGTCAGCCGAGCTCGACCCAGACCGGCAAGTGGTCCGAACCGACCGCTTGCCGGTCGACCCACAGGCGCTTCAGCGATTTGGCCAGCGAGGCGCTGGTGAAGACATAGTCGATGCGCTTGTAGCGGCTGGCGTCGTCAGGTCGCTTGGGGTCGATCCAGGAGACGAGATCGGCGCCTGCGGCGGCAAGGCGCAGAGCTGTATCGACGGCAAGGTCGGCGGTCATGGGTATGCCGAATTCGTGATCCAGGCGGCCGGCGAGTTCGACATATTCCGGCGATCCGGCCAGCATGTTGAAGTCGCCCATGACGACGAAGGCTTCGGGATAGGGCAGGTCAGGCAGGCCGACCTCGGCAAGCCCCGACAGCGCGCCGCCCTCGATCCCATAGTTCAACAGGCGCTGGCGCAGAAACCGAATCTGGCTGGCGCGTTCGACCGGGCTGCGATGGTCGAGATGGGTGGAATAGAAGCGAATGAAACCAAGCGGCGTCTCGATCAGCGCCTCCAGCGCGCCGCGCTGGAAATTCATCACTTCGAAACTGCGGCTGCGCGGCAAGAGGAGATTGCGCGACAGATGAACGGGCGTTTTCGACAGCACCATGTTGCCGAGCTGGAAGGTGGTGGTGATGGCGCGGCCGTTTTCCAGGCGCGAGCCGACATTGGCCTCGAAATTGCTGCCATAGACGGCGAAGTATTCGGGCAGCGCCTCGCCGAGCTCGGCCACCATGTCGCGGCCGCCATTGTTGGGGTTGTTGCGCGAGACCTCCTGCAGCGCGATCACGTCGGCGCCGCGCACGGCATCGGCGATGCGGCCGACATCGTAGCGGCCGTCGAGGCCGACGCCGTAGTGAATGTTGTAGGTTACGAGCTTCATTGCGACTCCGGCCATGTTCATAAACAGCCTCGCCCTTCGCCCCGCCTTGGTTTAGAGCAGTGCCGAACGTTTAGAGCAATGCCGCAAGGCCACTAGCAGAAACTCAGCAATCCGATGAAATTTCTCGATCAAGCCAAGGTCTACATCCGCTCGGGCGACGGCGGCGCCGGTTCGGTGTCGTTCCGGCGCGAAAAGTTCATCGAGTTCGGCGGTCCGGACGGCGGCGACGGCGGCCGCGGCGGCGATGTCTGGGTGGAGGCGGTCGATGGGCTGAACACGCTGATCGACTATCGCTATCAGCAGCATTTCAAGGCCAAGACCGGTACGCACGGCATGGGCCGCAACATGACCGGCGCCAAAGGCGCCGACGTCACGCTGAAAGTGCCGGCGGGAACGCAGGTCTTTGCCGATGACAACGAGACGCTGATCTGCGACCTGACCGTGGTTGGCCAGCGCTTCCTTTTGGCCAAGGGCGGCAATGGCGGCTTCGGCAACCAGCATTTCAAGACCTCGACCAACCAGGCGCCGCGCCGCGCCAATCCGGGTCAGCCGGGCGAAGAGCTCAACATCTGGCTGAGGCTCAAGCTGATTGCCGACGCCGGCCTGGTTGGCCTGCCCAATGCGGGCAAGTCGACCTTCCTGGCCGCCGTGACCGCGGCTAAGCCGAAGATCGCCGATTATCCCTTCACCACGCTGCATCCGGGCCTCGGTGTGGCCCGCATCGACGGGCGCGAGTTCGTCATCGCCGACGTTCCCGGCCTGATCGAAGGCGCGCATGAAGGCGTCGGCATCGGCGACCGTTTCCTTGGACATGTCGAGCGCACGCGCGTCCTTCTGCACCTCGTCTCCGCGCAGGAAGAAAATCCGGGGAAGGCTTACAAGACCGTGCGCACCGAACTCGACGCCTATGGCCATGGGCTGGTCGAGAAGGTCGAGATCGTAGCACTTTCCCAGGTCGACACGCTCGATGCCGACGCGCGCAAGAAGAAGGTTGCTTCGCTGAAACGCGCCGCCGGCCGTGCGCCGATGCTGCTTTCGGCGGTCACCGGCGAAGGCGTGGAGGCGGTGCTGCGCGCGCTGATGGGGGTGGTGGCCGAGGCACGCGACGCTGTCGCCGCTCCGGTCGAGACGCGCTGGAGATAGCGATGGCCGCGCAGTCGCTAAGAAAATACCGGCGCATCACCGTCAAGATCGGCTCGGCGCTGCTTGTCGACCGCACGACCGGCCTGAAGCGCGACTGGCTGGCCTCGCTTGCCGACGACATCGCCGTGCTGGCCGAAGGTGGCGCCGAGATCCTCGTCGTGTCGTCCGGCGCCATCGCGCTTGGCCGCACCATTTTAGGCCTCGGCAAACGGGCGCTGAAGCTCGAGGAGAGCCAGGCGGCCGCCGCCGTCGGCCAGATTGCATTGGCCGGCGCCTGGTCGGATGCGCTCAGTAAGGGCGGCCTGAAATCGGGCCAGATCCTGCTGACGCTCGGCGACACCGAAGAACGCCGCCGCTACCTCAATGCGCGGGCGACGATCTCGACGCTGCTCAAGATGAAGGCGGTGCCGGTCATCAACGAGAACGACACTGTGGCGACCTCCGAAATCCGCTATGGCGACAATGACCGGCTGGCCGCGCGGGTGGCAACGATGATGGGCGCCGACCTGCTGGTGCTGCTCTCCGACATTGACGGGCTCTATACGGCACCGCCGGCGCGCGACCCGCAAGCCCGGTTCATTCCTGTTGTCGACCGCATCACTCCCGAGATCGAGGCGATGGCGGGTGCGGCCGCGTCGGAGCTTTCGCGCGGCGGCATGCGCACCAAGCTCGACGCCGGCAAGATCGCCACCGCCGCCGGCACCGCCATGGTCATCACATCAGGCACCCGATTGTCGCCGCTGCTGGCGATCGAGCGTGGTGAGCGGGCGACGTTCTTCCGGCCGAGCGCCAATCCGGTCAAAGGCTACAAGACGTGGATCGCCGGGCAGCTCGAACCGGCTGGCCGGCTGACCGTCGATGCCGGCGCCATCGGCGCGCTGCTGTCGGGCAAGTCGCTGCTGCCGGCCGGCGTCAAGCTGGTCAGCGGCAATTTCTCGCGCGGCGACACGGTGGCGATCCTGTCGCCCGAGGGCCGCGAGATCGCGCGTGGACTGGTTGCCTATGATGCCGTCGATGCCGTAAGGATCGCTGGCTTGAAAACAGCCGAGATCGAAACGGTGCTTGGCTACGAAGCGCGCTCGGCGATGATCCACCGCGACGACCTTGTGGTGAACCATTCGGGTGACCAAGTAGGGGCCGGTGAGCAAGTAACCAGCGGAGGATGAGCCATGCTGAAGCTGCATGAAAAATCCCGGGACACTGCCGCGCTGATGGCCGAGATGGGCCGCCGCGCGCGGGCCGCCGCGCGACCGCTGGCCGTCGCCTCGGCCGAGCGCAAGCACGCCGCTTTGATCGCCATGGCGCAGGCGATCCTTCGCCGCGAGCAGAATATTCTCGATGCCAATGCCACCGATATCAGGAATGGCGGGGAGTCCGGGCTGTCGGCGGCGTTGATGGACCGGCTGAAGCTCGATCCTGCCCGGATCCGTGCCATGGCCGACGGCATCAGTGAAATCGCCGGGTTGCGCGATCCGGTCGGCGATGTCATTGCCGCATGGGATCGGCCGAACGGCCTGCATATCGAGCGCGTGCGCACGCCGCTCGGCGTGGTCGGCGTTATCTACGAGAGCCGGCCGAACGTGACGGCCGATGCCGGCGCGCTCTGCCTGAAGGCCGGAAATCCGGTGATCCTGCGCGGCGGCTCGGATTCGCTCAACTCCTCGGCGGCTATCCATGCCTGCCTGGTCGAAGGGCTGAAGGCGGCCAAGCTGCCGGAGGACGCCATCCAGCTGGTGCCGACCGCTGACCGCGCCGCCGTCGGCGAGATGCTGAAAGGGCTTTCCGGCAATATCGACGTCATCATTCCGCGCGGCGGCAAGAACCTGGTCGAACGCGTCCAGAACGAGGCGCGGGTGCCGGTCTTCGCCCATCTCGAAGGCATCTGCCATCTCTACATCGACCGCTCGGCTGATCTCGAGATGGCGGTTAAGATCGCGGTCAACGCCAAGATGCGGCGAACTGGCGTCTGCGGCGCGGCCGAGACGCTGCTGGTCGACCGCGCTGTTGCCTCCACCCATCTGGTGCCGACCCTCGAGGCGTTGCGCACGGCAGGGTGCGAAATCCATGCCGACGCCGAGGTGCTGAAAGTGTTTGCCTATGCCAAACCGGCGAGCGACGCCGACTGGGTGAGCGAATATCTCGATGCCATCATCGCGGTAAAGCTGGTCGACGGCGTTGCCGGCGCGATCGAGCATATCGAGGCGTTCTCCTCGCACCATACCGAGGCGATCATCGCCGAGGATGCGAACGCCGTCGAACGGTTCTTCAACGAGATCGATTCGGCGATCCTTCTGCACAACGCCTCGACGCAATTCGCCGATGGCGGCGAATTCGGCATGGGCGCCGAGATCGGCATCGCCACCGGCAAGATGCACGCGCGCGGCCCGGTCGGTGTCGAGCAACTGACCTCGTTCAAGTACCGCGTGCGCGGGACGGGACAGGTGCGGCCTTGACGTTTTTTGCCGTTAGAACCTGAGGGCGCTACTCGTGTCAGAGGGGGGCGCCTAGCGCGATGCTGTCATCTTCCGAGCCCGCCGTCTCCTCCCACTACCTGAAGATGCCACATGCCGGAAAAGGCTTGGCCGTCGGGCTGTTCGGCGGTTCGTTCAACCCGCCGCATGCCGGCCATGCACTGGTCGCCGAGATCGCGCTCAGACGTCTGGCTCTCGATCAGTTGTGGTGGATGGTGACGCCGGGCAATCCGCTCAAGAGCGCGCGGGAACTGGCGCCGCTGGCCGAGCGGCTGCGCCTGTCCGAGCAGGTCGCCCGGAACCCGAAGGTCAAGGTCACCGCCTTCGAGGCGACCCATTATGTCCGCTTCACCGCCGACACGCTGGCCCTGGTCAAGGCGCGCAATCCGGGCGTCGACTTCGTCTGGATCATGGGTGCCGATTCCTTGCGCGATTTCCATCGCTGGCAGCGCTGGCGCCAGATCGTGATGACGTTTCCGATCGCGGTGATCGATCGCCCTGGCGCGACGCTGTCGTTCCTGTCGTCGGTTGTCGCCAAGACCTTCGATTACGCGCGTGTCGACGAAGGCGACGCGCCGCGGCTGGCCCGGATGAAGGCGCCGGCCTGGACGTTCATCCACGGCCCGCGCTCGTCGCTGTCGTCGACCGCGATCCGCAAGATGGCTAAGGGATAGGCGTCATCTTCTCCCACAGGGGAGAAGGGAAGACCGCTGATGTCGCATTTGCGGCTGCTTTTCCCTGATCCGTGGGCGATCCTGCGCGGGCATGACGATTCTCGAGCGAAGCCAGACCCAACGCGATCCGGCGCAGGGCAGCCCGCCAGCCCCGGCGATCGCCATTGCCAGCATCGTCGCGTCGATGGCGCTGGTTGCGGTCGGCAACGGACTGATGTTCGCCTATATCCCGGTCCGGCTCGGTGCCGAGGGCTTCGATCCGACCTGGGCCGGGCTGATCGTCACCGGCCTTTCGGCCGGCGGCCTGGCAGGCTGCATCTTGACCGGTCCGCTGGTGCGGCGCGTCGGCCATGCTCGCGCGTTCATGGTGCTGTCGGCGCTGATCGTGCTGTCGAACGCCGCCGTCGGGGCTGGGCCGCACCCGCTGTCGTGGATCGCGGCACGCGCGCTCTATGGCTTTGCCATATGCGGCCTGTTCATCGTCGCGCAAAGCTGGCTGAACGACGTCGTTGCCAACGCGATACGCGGCAGGGTCATGGCCTTCTTCTACGTCGCCTATGTCGCCGGGCTCGGCGTCGGCTATTCTACACTGGCGCTGATCGATATAAGGGCTGCGGACGCGCCCTTGATCGGCATCGCCTTCACCGCGCTGTCGATCCTCCCCGTTGGGCTGACGCGGCTCGCCCAGCCACCGCCGCCGCAGGCGGCGTCGGTCGCGCTTGGCCGGGCTTGGCGGATTTCGCCGGTGGGCGTCGCCGGCATGCTTGCCGTCGGCGGCCTGTCGATGACGATTTCGGGCTTCGCGCCGATCCATGCCACGGCCAAGGGCTACAGCCAGGCAGATGTGGCACTGCTTTTATCGGCGATGCCTGTCGGCACATTGATCCTGCAGATCCCGCTCGGATGGATTTCCGACCGCACCGACCGGCGATTTGTGCTGGTCGCCGCTTCGGCGCTTGCCATGGTGGCGGGCCTGTTCGCGCTCGGCTTCGATGGTGGTGCGCTGGCGGCGCTGGTCGTCATCTATGTGGTCTGGGCCGGCGCATCGGAATCGATCTATTCGCTGGCCAGCGCACATGCCGCCGACCGCGCCGGCAAGGACGACATGGTGGCGCTGTCCAGTTCACTGCTGTTTGCGTGGTCGCTGTCCGGCTTCATCGTGCCCGGCATCGTGACCGGGCTTTCCGCTGTCTATGGGACGCAGGCTTTCATCTATGTGGCCATCGTCATTGCCACTGGTTTTTGCCTGTTCGTGCTGTGGCGTGTGGTGGCGATTTCACCTGTCCCCGCCGCCGAAACCGGCAATTTCGCGCCGATGACGGCGCAGGCACCGCTGCCGGTAGACCTCGCTTTCCCAACCGAAGAACAGCGTCGCGCGGACAAGTAGACCTGGAGCAATTCCAGGAAAAGTGTGAACGGTTTTCCGTCCGGGGTTGCGCAAAAACAAAGAGATAGAACGGTTCGGCGTTTCCGTGAAACGATGAACCGCTCTACGCCGGCAATTGATCATATCACTGTCGGGTGGCGGCTTCCTGCCGTGGGGCTTCCGGTGGCGGCGCGGGTATAGAAACGCCTTCGCTGTCGAAAGCCTGCTTGGCGCGTTTGGTGAGATCGATCTGGGTGGCGAAGAAATCCGCAGCCGAGGTCCAGTAGCGCAAGGTGATGGCGACATTGCTGTCGCCGACGGTCGCTACAAAGGCAATCGGCGCCGGCTCCCGCCTGACGCGTCGGTCGGCGGCGGCGACGCCGAGCATGGTCTTTTGAGCGAAATCGATGTCGTTCCAGGAGCCGATGGTCAGCGTGATGTCGCCACGTCGGGCACCGTTGCGTGTATAGTTGCGGACAGGCTGGTTCCACAGCGTCGAATTGGGGGCGAGGATGTAGACGCCGTCGACGGTTCTCAACGTGGTGGCGAACAGGCCGATTTCCTCGATGGTCCCGGCGATGGCGCCGACCTCGACATATTCGCCGATGCGGAATGGCCGCAACGCCAGCAGCATGATGCCGGCGGCAATGTTCTGCAGCGTGCCCTGCAGCGCCAGGCCGATGGCCAGGCCGATGGCACCAATGGCGGCAATGATCGAGGTCGTCTGGACGCCGAACTGGCCGAGCACCATGACGACGACGAGGATCAGTATGGCGTAACGGACGATCCTCGAGAAGAAGTGGCGCAGCGTCGTGTCGAAGCCATGGATATGGCCGAGGCCGGCATAGATCGAGCGCTGGGCAAGGCCGGCGACGGTATAGCCGAGGACCAGCAGAATGACGGCGCCGATGGCCGAGAAGGAGTACGAGACGACCAGCGCGCTGAGCTGCGCAAGGCCGGACTGCACGGTGAGGAGAGCGTTCTGAGGGTCGATAGGCATGAGGGGGATCCGGTTGGTCGATGCGCCGATAACCCAGGCCAGGCGACAAGAGTTCCGTTTTTTCTTCAACTACGGAACCGGAAGAACGGTTCTTCGTTGGCTGCAGCAGGGCTGCCGTCTTGAAACTGCAACGCAACTCTGCCTATCTAAGGGGTGTCACCTGCTTTGAAGGGTGATTTGGTTGTTCTTGCTGCGAAAGGAAATACACTGAGAACAGCACTGTGGAAGAAGGCCGACATCGTGCCTTCGCCGGCCGGGATCAGCGTAAACGACGCCGTGTCCCGCGCCATCAAGACAGTCCTTGCCAGTCTGGAAGACTCCAAGGCCGAAAACATCGTCTCAATCGACATTCAGGGAAAATCGAGCCTCGGTGACTATATGGTCATCGCGTCCGGCCGATCGCACCGTCATGTCTCGGCTGTCGCCGATCATCTCCTCAAGGCGCTCAAGGATGCCGGGCTCGGCACGGCGCGCGTCGAGGGACTGGCCGGCGCCGACTGGGTCCTGATCGATTCGGGCGACATCATCGTCCATGTTTTCCGTCCCGAAGTCCGCGACTTCTATAATCTCGAAAAAATGTGGCAAGCGCCGGACCTCGAGGAAGAGACCCTTCACTGAGCCGTATTTGATTGATGCATGTCGTTCCCAAAACCGGTGACAACTTTTGGTGACATGCATTAGCGGCTCTTCGGGGCAGGGATGAAAATCACCGTTCACGCCGTGGGCCGGATGAAAGCCGGCCCCGAGAAGCAGCTCGCCGACAGGTATTTCGAGCGCTTCGCCAAGAGCGGGCAGGCCGTGGGGCTCGAATTCTCAGGGGCCGTCGAGATTCCGGAGGGCCGCGCCCAGACTGCCAACGAGCGTCGCCGCGAAGAAGGCCAGAAGCTGCAGACGCAGCTGCAGCCCGGTACCGCGCTGATGCTGCTCGACGAGCGCGGCAAGAACTTTTCCTCCGAGGATTTCGCCGGGCGCATCGGCCTGTTGCGTGATGGCGGCCGCAAGGCACTCGTCATCGCCATCGGCGGTGCCGACGGTCACGACCAGTCGCTGCGCGATCAGGCCGATCTGATGGTGTCGTTCGGCGCGCTGACATGGCCGCACCAACTGGTCCGTGTCATGTTGGGCGAGCAGCTTTACCGGGCCGCCACTATTCTTTCGGGTCATCCCTACCATCGCTCGTGAGTCCTTGCAGGTTGCAACCGAAACCGGTGGATTGGCGTGAGCCGCCCGGATTTTCGCCTCAATGCGTCACGACGCTGTTTGCGGTCGGCAGGGCTCTCGAACATGGTTGATGGTTCGTTAACGAAGCCACGCATAGAGTCGGGCTTCAATGTCTGAAGATTGGAAATCGCGAACGGGCTTTTGGCGCGCACGCTGCGGCTTGGCAGCGGCGCTGCTTATGCTGTCGCTCGGTGCCGCGCGGGCTGAGAACAGGCTCGACATGGCGCCTGATCCGGACCAGAGCCGTGCCGAATACGAACGGGTGTCGAAGGAGATCACGCTGTCGTCGGAGCGGTTGGCCAAGCTCGCCGCCGACATGGCGACGGTCAAGAAGGACCATGCCTCGATCACCGCGGCGCTGATCCAGTCGGCGATGACCGAGCAGAAGCTCGGCCAGGACATCGAGGACATCGGTGCCAAGCTGGAAGGGCTGAAGGGCGAGGAGCGGAAAATCCGCGCCTCGCTGGCCGCTAGACGCGACGTTCTGGCCGAGGTGCTGGGCGCACTGCAGCGCATGGGGCTCAATCCTCCGCCGGCCATCCTGGTCAAGCCGGAGGACGCGCTGTCGTCGGTGCGCAGCGCCATCCTGCTCGGCGCCGTGGTGCCGGAACTGCGTCAGCAGACCGAGATATTGCTGGCGGACCTCAAGGAGCGGTCGCGGGTGACCGCCTCGATCGAGGCAGAGCGGGCGCGGCTGACGGCGGCAGTCGGCGAACAGACGGCGGAAAAGAAGCGGCTCGGCATGCTGCTCGAAGCCAAGCAGAAGCTCGAGGCCGAGACGCAAACGGCACTGGCCGCGGAAAAACAGCGATCCGCAGCACTGGCGGCCAAGGCCGGCAGCCTGAAGGAACTGATCGCCTCGCTCGAGGCCGACAAGGCCCGCAAGGCGGCGGACGCGGCGAAGGCAGCCGCGCAGAAGGCCGCGGACGCCGACAAAGCTCCGGCACAGACGGCCCCGGCACAGAAGGCCGGGGCACAGACGGAACTGGCGGCCCTGCCGGTCCCGGAAGCCAACCGGCTCACTGCCGCTGCACCGTTTTCGGCGCTTCAGGGGCAGATCGCGCTGCCCGTCACCGGCAAGATCAAGCGGCGGTTCGGGGCCAGCGACGGTAACGGCGCAGTGATGCTCGGTGACATGGTTGCGACACAATCGGGAGCCATCGTCACCGCGCCAGCGGACGGAAATGTGCTTTATGCGGGACCTTTTCGCTCCTATGGTCAACTCTTGATCCTGAACGCGGGTGACGGCTATCATGTCGTTCTCGCGGGGATGAGCAGAATCAACGTCGCGTCTGGCCAGTCGGTGCTCGCAGGAGAGCCGGTCGGCGCGATGGGAGAGGCCCGGGTGGCGAGCACCTCGGCATCGAAGAATGGTAATGCCACGCCGGAGCTCTATGTTGAGTTCCGCAAGGATGGAAAACCCGTCGATCCGACCCCATGGTGGGCGGACCGTTTCTCTGGAAGGACGTGAGATGATGCGGAAACTTTCGCTTCTGTTTGCCGGTGCGCTGATGGGCGCATCCGCGATGAGCCTGGTCTATGGCGCCCCCGGCTCGACGGCGAACGCTGCGGGCTCCGAGACCTATAAGCAGCTGGCGATCTTCGGTGACATCTTCGAGCGGGTGCGGGCGCAGTATGTGACGCCGCCCGACGACAAGTCGCTGGTCGAAAACGCCATCAACGGCATGCTTACCTCGCTCGACCCGCACTCCTCGTATATGAACGCCGAAGAGGCGCAGGACATGCGCGTGCAGACCAAGGGCGAGTTCGGCGGCCTCGGCATCGAGGTCACCATGGAGAACGACCTGGTCAAGGTGATCACGCCGATCGACGATACGCCGGCCGCCAAAGCGGGCGTGCTTGCCGGCGACTATATTGCCAAGATCGACGGCGAGGAGGTTCGCGGCCTGAGCCTCAACGACGCGGTCGAGAAGATGCGCGGGCTGGTCAACACGCCGATCAAGCTCACTATCCTGCGCCAGGGCGCCGACAAGCCGATCGAGCTGACGGTGGTGCGCGACATCATCAAGGTCAAGGCGGTCAAGTTTCGGGTCGAGAACGACATCGGCTACATGAAGATCACCTCCTTCA
Source organism: Mesorhizobium sp. M5C.F.Ca.ET.164.01.1.1 (assembly GCF_004792125.1). Taxonomy (NCBI): domain Bacteria; kingdom Pseudomonadati; phylum Pseudomonadota; class Alphaproteobacteria; order Hyphomicrobiales; family Phyllobacteriaceae; genus Mesorhizobium; species Mesorhizobium sp. M5C.F.Ca.ET.164.01.1.1. Next base: position 1,339,490 of record NZ_SRTG01000001.1, read on the forward strand.
CCGAAAAGACCCATGACGACCTCGAGAACGCCATCGACACCATCAAGAAGCAGGTGCCGGACGAAAAGCTCAAGGGCTACGTGCTCGATCTGCGCCTCAATCCGGGCGGGTTGCTCGACCAGGCGGTGAGCGTGTCCGACGCCTTCCTCACCCGTGGCGAGATCGTCTCGACGCGCGGCCGCGATCCGAAGGACGTCACCCGCTTCGACGCGCGGCCGGGCGACGACATCGACGGCAAGCCGCTGGTCGTGCTCGTCAATGGCGGCTCGGCCAGTGCGTCCGAAATCGTCGCCGGCGCGCTGCAGGATCTGCGCCGCGCCACGGTGGTCGGCACGCAGTCCTTCGGCAAGGGTTCGGTGCAGACCATCGTCCCGCTCGGCGAGAACGGCGCGCTGCGCCTGACGACGGCGCTCTATTACACGCCGTCCGGCAAGTCGATCCAGGGCAAGGGTATCACGCCCGACATCAAGGTCGACCAGCCGTTGCCGCCGGACCTGCAGGGCAGGGATTTGACGCGCGGCGAGTCGGACCTCAAGGGCCACATCAAGGGCAGCGACGAGGGCGATGCCGGTTCGGGCTCGGCAGCCTATGTGCCGCCGGAGCCGAAGGACGACCTGCAGCTCATCTTTGCCCAGCAGTTGCTGCGCGGCGAGAAGACCGATCCGGCGTTCCCGCCGAATCCGGACAAGGCCGTGCTGAACCAGTAGGGCCGTGCCGAACCTGTAAAGATCGATCAGCCGGACAACAGGTCTGGCTGCCTGATCGAAGCGATGTAATGCTGCCGGGGCCGCAAGGCCTCGGCAGTTTGATTCGGGGGAACCGCGGCTGGGGATGCGGCTTGGCTGACATCGGCAACGACATCGAACGCCCACTCGGGCAGGCCGTCCGGCCGCCGCGCGCGCCCCGCAGGATCAGCGCGGGTGTGGTCGCGGCCACGCTCCTGGTGCTGGCCGTGATCGGTGTCTCCGGCGCGATTGCGCTGCGCGAAAGGCCGTTTCGAAAGCCGCAAGAAGTCGCCGTTTCGACGCCGAAGACGACACCGGTGGTCGAATCCGCAGCGCCGGCCGCTGAGCCGACATTGAAGGCGGAAGCGGTACCCAACACGAGCGGGTCCAAGACAGGCGGGCCGCAGATCATCCACCTGCCGACCGAAGCGGGCGATGGTCCGCCCAGGGCGGCCATTGTCATTCGCGACCCTTCGACGATCGGCCAAAACCTGAGGATCGCGCATATTCCCGACAGGGCGCTGGTCGAGGCCGGCGAAACCGGCCCATTGCCGGTTCGTGCCGCTGACGGCAGGCGGCCGTTCGATGTCTATGCGCGGCCGTGGTCCGGTTCACGCGGTGCGCGCGTGGCGATTGTCATCGGCGGGCTTGCCGTGTCGCAGACCGGCACGCAGGCGGCAATCGCAAAGCTACCGGCCGAAGTGACGCTGGGCTTCGCGCCGCAGGGCAACAGCATCGGCCGATGGATGCAGGCGGCGCGACAGAGCGGCCATGAGATCGTCATGCAGGTGCCGCTCGAACCGTTCGACTATCCGAACGTCAATCCCGGCCGCAACACGCTGACGGTCGCGGCGACGGCGGACGAGAATTTGAAGAATTTGCGCTGGGCGCTGTCGCGGACGACCAACTACAGCGGCGTCATGAACTATATGGGCGCACGTTTTTCGGCCGATGCGGCGGCGATGGGGCCGCTGATGGCAGAGCTCGGCAGGCGCGGCCTGGCCTATGTCGACGACGGTTCGTCGGCGCGTAGCCTGGCACCCGACCTGGCGTTGAAAAACGGCGTGCCGTTCGTTGCCGGCGACACGTCGATCGACGCGGTGCGGGACCGCGGCGCCATTTTGAAGAAGCTGGACGAACTGGAAGCCACCGCGCGGGCGAAAGGCTTTGCCGTCGGCATCGGCTCGGCCTTCGACCTGACGGTCGACACCGTGTCGGCCTGGGTGAGCGAGGCCAAGAAGCGCGGCATCGAGATCGTGCCGATTTCGGCAGTGGCGGTGGATCCGGAAAAAGGTTGAGCATGGCGAAGAAAAAACCGGTCGATCCCGAGACGCTGCCTTATCGTCGCTGTGTCGGACTGATGATCCTCAACGGCGACGGGCTGGTATGGGTCGGGCATCGCATTGCCGAGCCGGACAGCGAATTCGCCGGCACGACGCAGCTCTGGCAGATGCCGCAGGGCGGCATCGACAAGGGCGAAGAGCCGCTGCAGGCGGCACAGCGGGAACTCTACGAAGAAACCGGCATGCGCAGCGTCTCGTTGCTGGATGAGGCGCCGAACTGGATATATTACGATCTGCCGGCCCATCTGGTCGGCATCGCCTTCAAGGGGAAATATCGCGGCCAGACGCAAAAATGGTTCGCCTTCCGCTTTCACGGCGACGTGAGCGAGATTGAGATCGATCCGCCGCCGGGCGGCCACACCGCCGAGTTCGACAAATGGGATTGGCGGCCAATGGAGGAATTGCCCGACCTGATCGTGCCGTTCAAGCGTCAGGTCTATGAGGATGTGGTTGCGGCGTTCCGGCATCTGGTTGCGTAGCTTGGCGCAAGCCGCGATCGCGCCGACCACGGTTGCCGCGTCAGCGCGGTGGCCTTATTGATTGCCAATCCGCTGCAGACGGGGTTGGCATGAACGGCGCTTCCAAAAAATCTCTTTCTGAAAGGGTCGCCGTCAAAGCCGCGCCGATCAGCGAAGCGGCGGCCGGCGCCATATTGACCGTCGATCTCGGCGCCATCCGCGAAAATTACCGGCGGCTCAAGGCGCGTTTAGGCGATGTTGGCTGCGCGGGTGTCGTCAAGGCCGACGGCTACGGGCTCGGCGGGGCCCAAGTGGCGGCGGCGCTGGCGGCCGAGGGCTGCGCTACTTTTTTCGTCGCGCATCTGGCCGAAGGTGTCTTGCTGCGCCAGGCGCTCGGCGCACGGCCGGCGATCTATGTGCTGAACGGCATTCAGCCGGGCGCTGAAAGCGAAGCCGTCGAAGCGGAGCTGGGCGTGGTCATCAACAGCGCCGGCCAACTCGCCGCCTGGCGCTCGGCGGCGCAGCGGGCCGGCCGCAAGCTCAAGGCTGCAATCCAGGTCGACAGCGGCATGTCGCGGCTCGGCATGGCGGCAGCCGAGGTGGAGGCCGTCACTGCCGATCCGCGGGCTTTCGACGGCATCAACGCCACCTTCGTGATGAGCCATCTCGCTCGCGCCGACGAGCCCGAGCATCCGGCCAACGAGCAGCAGCGGCTGGAATTCGAGCGGCTGCGCAGGATGCTGCCACCGGTGCCGGCCTCGCTGGCCAATTCCTCCGGCATCTTTCTTGGGCCGGCCTTTCACTACGACCTCGCCCGGCCCGGTGCGGCGCTCTACGGCATCAATCCGACGCCAGCCGAGGAAAATCCGATGCTGCCGGTGGTGCGGCTTCAGGCAAAGGTCATCCAGACGCGCAGCCTCGATAGGGGAGCCGGCGTCGGCTATGGCCATATTTTTCACGTGACCGATTCGCTGGTCGCCGCAACGATCTCGCTTGGCTATGCCGATGGCTGGCATCGTCGCGCGGCTTCCGCCGCCTGGTTCGAAAATGTGCGTTTGCCGTTCCTGGGCCGTGTATCGATGGATTCGATCGTTCTCGACATTTCGGCCCTGCCGCCCGACAGGCTGAAGGCGGGCGACCTCGTCGAACTGATCGGACCGTCGCAGACGGTGGATCAGGCGGCCTGCCATGCCGGCACCATCGGCTATGAAATCTTGACCAGCCTCGGACACCGTTTTCACCGGCGCTATGTGAATGGATAGCGCGCGGGCTTTTTTTTACGCATCTCGTTGTCCCAAAACCGCTGCGTACTTTTGGGCGACATGCTTGGGCACTTGGCGGACGCCGTAAAATCCGGCAGACAGATGGCCACGATGCCCCGCCCCCAAAATCCCTGACAAGACGTCGTTCTGGAGAACTATGCGATGAAGATCTTCGTGCTGGGCGGCGGCGTCATCGGGGTCACCACCGCTTACTACCTGGCCGAGGCCGGCCATGAAGTGACGGTGATCGACCGCCAGAAGGGTCCGGCGCTGGAAACCAGCTTTGCCAATGCCGGCGAGATTTCGCCCGGCTACGCCTCGCCCTGGGCCGGTCCCGGCGTCCCGCTGAAGGCGATCAAATGGCTGTTGATGAAACATGGTCCGCTGGTGGTGCGGCCGACCCTCGATCCGCATATGTGGGTATGGCTGGTCAGGATGCTGCGCAACTGCACGGCTGAGCGCTATGCGGTGAACAAGGCGCGCATGGTGCCTTTGGCCGAATACAGCCGCGACACGCTGAAAGCGCTGCGCGAGGCGACCGGCATCGCCTATGACGAGCGCGCCAAGGGAACGCTGCAGCTGTTTCGCACGCAACAGCAGCTCGACGGCACTGCCGGCGATGTCGAGGTGCTGAAGACATACGGCGTTCCCTACGAGATTCTCGATCCCGACGGCTGCATCGCGGCCGAGCCGGGGCTGGCAGGGGTGCGTGAAAAATTCGTCGGAGGCCTGCGACTGCCGGGCGACGAAACCGGTGACTGCAAGATGTTCACCGACCGTCTGGCCGAGCTCTGCGTGGCGCGTGGCGTCACCTTCGAATACGACACGGAGATACGGCGCGTCGTCAAGAAGCGCAACCGTATCGCCAACCTCAATACGAGCAATGGTTGGAAGGCTGCCGACGCCTATGTGATGGCGATGGGCAGCTATTCGGCCAAGTTCATGCGCACGCTGAAACGACCCGTCCCGGTCTATCCGGTCAAGGGCTATTCGATCACTGTGCCGATCAAGGATGCTGCCGCAGCACCGGTGTCGACGGTGATGGACGAGACCTACAAGGTGGCGATCACCAGGCTCGGCGACCGCATCCGGGTCGGTGGCACGGCGGAGATTTCCGGCTTCGACCTGACGCTGCATGAATCGCGGCGGCGCACGCTCGAGCATTCGCTTGGCGACCTTTTTCCGGGCAGCGGCGATATGAAGTCGGCGACCTTCTGGTGCGGGTTGCGGCCGATGACGCCGGACGGGCCGCCGCTGATCGGCCGCACCGAGTTCTCCAACCTCTATCTCAACACCGGCCATGGCACGCTCGGCTGGACTATGGCCTGCGGCTCGGCCAAGGTCCTGGCCGACATCATTTCGAGCCGGGTGCCCGACATCAATGTCCGCGACCTCGGACCGGAGCGATACCAGCGGTAGGATCGGAAGTGTCCTTCACGCATTTGAGCGCGGTGAGAAACTTGCCCCGTGACTTGGATCAAGCTTCAACACAGTTCGCCGGCGTCAGATGAATATCATCAGACGAACAGGCCTCGCTCCCCTTCCACCGCCTTGGTGATGAAGCTCGCGACGATCTGGACGCGGCGCAGCGGCCTGACCGATTCGTGATAGACCAGCCAGTAGGCGCGGCGGATGGGCGCGACAATGTCGACAGCCACCAGTTCCGGCATCGAACGGGCGACGAAAGTGTGCAGAATGCCGATGCCTGCGCCGGAGCGCACCGCTTCGGCCTGGCCGAGTGCCGAGGAGATGGCGAAGCTCGTGCGCCAGTCGGCGCTGAACTCGGCGGCATAGTCGAGCGAGGGGCTGACGATGAGGTCCGGCACATAGCCGATCAGCGTGTGCCGGCCGAGCTCGGCGGGCGTCTGGGGCAGGCCATGCGTTTCGGTATAGGCGCGGGACGCGAACAGGCCGAGCGTGTAATCGACCAGCTTCCCCGCCACCAGCCTGCCTTCGGTCGGCCGCTCCACGGTGATGGCGATGTCGGCTTCGCGCCTGGACAGCGAGAAGGAACGCGGCACCGGCACCAGCTGGATGGTGAGTTCGCGGTGAAGCGCCGTCAGTGCGCCGAGGCGTTTGGCCAGGAAGGCGACGCCGAAACCATCAGGCGCGCCGATGCGCACCGTGCCCGAAACATCGTCGCCTTCGCCCGCCACGGTCGAGCGCGCGGCGATCATGTCGCCTTCCATGCGCTCGGCGATGTCGAGGAAGCGCTCGCCAGCCGGCGTCAGCTCGCTGCCGGTGGTCAGCCGACGAAAAAGTTTTGTGCGCAGCGCACCCTCGAGTGCGGCGACGCGGCGCGAGACGGTGGCGTGGTTGAGCTCCAGCCGCTTGGCCGCGCCGAGGATCTGGCCGGCACGCGCCACCGCAAGAAAGATGCGGACGTCATCCCAGTTCATAAGGATGATCCGTATGACGACGATTACGGCAGCGCTCCAAGGCGCCCCCCTCTGTCCTGCCGGATATTCTCCCCCACTTGGGGGAGATCGGCCGGCCGCTCCGGCGGCGACTTCCTTGCAACGTTGCGGGTTGGCGAAAGCCGGGATGACAGCCAATCTCCCCACTCGTGGGGGAGATGTCCGGCAGGACAGAGGGGGGCGCGAAGGAACTCAACCTGTCATTCCTTGAGGTGGCACTATCATTTGCGGCAATTGATGCTCCTCAGTCAACCGCTATCTATTTACCGCACAACGGTTGCGTTTTCGCTCGCGTTGCCATCGGCCGCGCAAAGGCGGACAATGCTGCATCGCAAATACAGGGAGAGAAACCATGATCGAATACGGTCATTTTATCGGCGGCAAGCGTGTCGCTGGGACCAGCGGCCGCAAGCAGGACATCATGCAGCCGATGGACGGCACGGTGCGCGGCACGGTGGCGCTGGCTTCGCAGGCTGAACTGCGCGCGGCTGTGGAAAACGCCAAGGCGGCGCAGCCCGGCTGGGCGGCGACCAATCCGCAGCGGCGCGTGCGCGTCTTGATGAAGTTTCTCGAACTGGTCGCCCGGGAGTATGATGCGCTGGCCGACATTCTGGCGCGCGAACACGGCAAGACCATCGCCGACGCCAAGGGCGACATCCAGCGCGGCCTGGAAGTGGTCGAGGTCTGCATCGGCGCACCGCACATGCTGAAGGGCGAGTTCACCGACGGCGCCGGCCCCGGCATCGACGTCTATTCGATGCGCCAGCCGCTCGGCGTCGTTGCCGGCATCACGCCGTTCAATTTTCCGGCGATGATCCCGTTGTGGAAGATCGCGCCGGCTATCGCTTGTGGCAACGCCTTCATCCTGAAGCCTTCGGAGCGCGACCCCGGCGTGCCGATGCGCATCGCCGAGCTGTTCATCGAGGCCGGCCTGCCGGCGGGCATCCTCAATGTCGTCAACGGCGACAAGGACGTGGTCGACGCCATCCTCGACGATCCCGACATCAAGGCCATCGGCTTTGTCGGCTCGACGCCGATCGCCCAGTACATCTATTCGCGCGGCTGCGCTGCCGGCAAGCGCGTGCAGTGCTTCGGCGGCGCTAAGAACCACATGATCATCATGCCTGACGCCGACATGGACCAGACCGTCGACGCGCTGATCGGTGCCGGCTACGGCTCGGCCGGCGAGCGCTGCATGGCGATCTCGGTGGCTGTCCCGGTCGGCCACGATACCGCCAACCGGCTGATGGAAAAGCTGGTGCCGCGCGTCGAAAGCCTGAAGGTCGGCCCGTCGACAGATTCGTCCGCCGATTTCGGCCCGCTGGTGACGGCGCAGGCGCTGGAGCGGGTCAAGGGCTATGTCGATATCGGCGTCAGGGAAGGCGCCAAGTTGGTCGTCGACGGCCGCGGCTTTTCCATGCAGGGCTACGAGAACGGCTACTATATGGGCGGCTGCCTGTTCGACAACGTGACCGCCGACATGCGCATCTACAAGGAAGAGATCTTTGGGCCGGTGCTCTCCGTAGTGCGCGCGCCGACTTACGAGAACGCGATCAAGCTCGCCAACGACCACGAAATGGGCAACGGCGTCGCCATCTTCACCCGCGACGGCGATGCCGCCCGCGACTTCGCCTCGCGAGTCCAGGTCGGCATGGTCGGTATCAACGTGCCGATCCCGGTGCCGATCGCCTATTATACGTTCGGCGGCTGGAAAGCGTCTTCCTTCGGCGACCTCAACCAGCACGGACCGGACGCGTTCCGTTTCTACACCAAGACCAAGACGGTGACCTCGCGCTGGCCGTCCGGCGTCAAGGACGGGGCCGAATTCGTCATCCCGACAATGAACTAGCCGGACGGTTGCTTGCTTGCGCGTCCTCGCCTTCGGCTGCGGGCGCGCGGGCAGGCGTCAAAGACGGGGCCGAATTCGTCATCCCGACAATGAACTAGCCGGACGGTTGCTTGCTTGCGCGTCCTCGCCTTCGGCTGCGGGCGCGCGGGCAGGCGTCAAAGACGGGGCCGACTTCGTCATCCCGACAATGAACTAGCCGGACGGTTCCGGGCCTTGATCTAAGATTGAACGAAAAGGCCTGGCCAGCGACCGGGCCTTTTTGTTGACCGGTCGCGGCCCGCATCTGCGTGAACGCTAATGTGATGGAACCAGGCGGGCGGCAGAAATCTTAATCTGCAATCCTGCCGCGAAGAAGGCGCGGCAGATCTACCAACGGCGCTGGCGCGGGGGCATCGGCCGGCGCAAGGAGGTGTCAGATGACGCGTCTTTTGGTGTCGATACTTTGCGCGGCGGCTGCCGCGTTTTCCGCCGCCTCGGCAACAGCGGCCGAACAATGCGCGCCGCGAGCCGACATGATCAAGGCGCTCGGCGAGAAGTTCCGGGAAAATCCGACCGCGCTCGGCGTTGTCAATCCGAATGTGATTGTTGAAGTCTTCGTTTCCGACAAAGGCACCTGGACCATCCTCGCCAGCGACACACGCGGTCAAAGCTGCGTGGTTTCGGTGGGCGAAGGCTGGGAGAGCGCGCTGACGACAGCCGCATTGCCAGGCACCTGAGCGTGGGCCCTTTTCTTGCTGCGGCCGCTGTCTCGGCATAGCCGCCCGGCCGCGGTTCTCGGCGACGACTTTGAAACGGATCCACAGGCGCCCGTTGCGGGCGCCTGCTTGCGCTTTTTCGGTGCCGGTACCATATATCGAACATAGTGGGAACATCTGGAATCGTCCCCGCTGATGACAGACCGGAACACGGAAAGGAACGACGCAATGGTGATGACGTCGGAACCGGCCTGGATCGTTCCGGCAAAATGAGGCGTCTCCCTTTGCCGGACGTGATGGCAAAGGAGGTGCCCTATGGCACGCAAATCGCTGTTGGGTTGGGTGAAAGCCCTGGTTCTTGCTGGCGCATTGGCGGTCGGTACGAACGCCGCAAGCGCCCAGTATCAGTACTGCGTTGAACATGGCGATCTCGTCGCCCACCTGAGCGAGCAGTTCCAGGAAAGACAGTTTGCTTTCGGGCTGATCGGTCAAATGGCGATTATGGAGGTCTATGTCGCCGAGACCGGAAGCTGGACGATCATCGTCACCGATGTCGCCGGCAGAAGCTGCATCGTCGCGGCCGGCGAACATTGGGAAAACGTGGTGATCCCGCCCGACCAGGACGCATGACGGATTGGGCGATGCTCAACGCCTGGCCGGCGCTAGGCGCTTTGAGGACTTTTGCTCTCTCTTTTCGGCATCAGACCGTCGGTGCCGCCGTTGATGACGTATTCGGCGCCGTGGATTGCAGAAGCACGATTTGAAACAAGAAAGGCGGCTGGCTTTGCGATCTCTTGCCTAGCGCGTAGCAGCCGCCTCGGCATGGCCGCGCAGCAGCGCCATCAGACGCTTGGCATCCTTGGCGGCGGCGTCTTCGTCGCCGTCGAGGATCGAGCGGATCAGCGCGACGTGGTGCTCGGCCGATTCGGCAAGACCGGTATCGGCCTTGTAGCGGAACCAGAAGCGGCGGCTGTGGGTTTGCAGGGGAGCAGCCAACCGCGCAGCGAAGGGGTTGTCGGCAGCCAGCGCCAGCGCCTCGTCGAGCGCCTTGTCGGCCTGAATGAAGGCGAGCACATTGCCTGATATCACTGCCTTCTGCATGGCCAGTGCGGCGTCGTGAAACAGGTCGGCGGCCTCACGGGTGACGAAGCGGGCGGCCGAACGGGCAAGAACCACCTCGATGCCACGCCGTGCATCGAGAACGCGCAACCAGTCGCCGGGATGGAGCGGGGCAATGGCGATACCGGCACGGGGCCGTACATCTAGCAGTCCCTCCCACGCCAGTCGCTGGATCGCCTCGCGCACCGGCGTGCGGCCAAGTCCCAGCCTGTCGATCACGGCGCCCTCGGTGATGAAGCTTGAAGGCGCCAGTTCGAGCGTTACGATCATGTGCTCGAGCACCCGGTAGGCTTTCGCCGCCACTGGCTCGAACGCCGGGCTTGTTTCATTGAATATCAAAGGCGAACTCCTGATATATTTTTGATATATCATAGCGAAATCCGTGTTGACAGTCCGTTTCTTCACAAATATACGACTGATATATCAGATGGAGCGACCGCCATGTGGACTGGAGTTTTCCCCGCCGTCACGACCAAATTCACCGAGGACGACCGCCTCGATCACGCCGAAATGGAGCGCTGCTTTGCGCTCCAGATGGAGGCTGGCTGCGACGGCATCATCGTCTGCGGCTCGCTCGGCGAGGGGCCGATGCTCTCGCATGACGAGAAGATCGACGTGCTGAAGACCGCGCAGAAGATCGCTGGCAATAAGCCGGTTCTGCTGACGGTCAACGAACCCGGCACGCGCGAGGCGGCGGCGATCGCGCGCCGCGCCGCCAAGGAGGGCGCTAACGGGCTGATGGTGGTGCCGAGCCCGATCTACCACACCAATGCGGAGGAGACGGTCGCGGCACTGCGCGCTGTCGCCGAGGCCGGCGACCTGCCGGTAATGATCTATTCCAACCGGCTTGCCTATCGCGTCGACGTCACCGTCGGTCAGATGGAGGAACTGGCGCAGGACGAGCGTTTCGTCGCCATCAAGGAATCCTCCGACGACATCCGCCGCTCGACAGAAATCATCAACCGCTTCGGCGACCGTTACGACCTGTTCACCGGCGTCGACAATCTTGCGTTCGAGGCGCTGTCGGTCGGTGCCATCGGCTGGGTGGCGGGACTGGTCACCGCGTTCCCCCGCGAGACGGTCGCGATCTATCAGTTGATGAATCAGGGCCGCCGCGAGGAGGCGCTAAAAATCTACCGCTGGTTCCGGCCGCTGCTCGACCTCGACGTGTCGACCTATCTGGTGCAGAACATCAAGCTCGCCGAAGTCCTGGCGATCAACACCAACGACCGCGTGCGCATGCCGCGCCAGCCGCTGTCGGGCGAGCGCCGAGAGACCGTCGAAAAGATCGTCAGGGATGCGCTGGCGGTGCGGCCCGTGCTGCCACAATTCTAAGGGTGGCAATGTCGCGGACCCCCTCATCCGGCCGCTTCGCGGCCACCTTCTCCCCGAGGGGAGAAGAGGTCGCAAGCGTTGGCGTCAGCCCCTTCTCCCCGACGGGGAGAAGGCGGGCCGAAGGGCCGGATGAGGAGGCTGGCTCCAAAGGTGCGGAGCGAGGCGGAGGCCGAGCCATGCAGCGCGGCGAGCAGCCATGAATAGCGATGCGACGCTCGACATCGCCATTATCGGCGGCGGCATCATCGGCATCTGTATCGCCGCCTATCTGGCCGAGGCCGGGCGAAACGTCACGATCTTCGATCGAACGGGCATCTGCGAGGAAACAAGTTCCGGCAGTGCCGCTGCCTTGGCCTTTTCCGATGTGTTGCCGCTGGCCCACAAGGGCATGATCAGGCATCTGCCGAAATGGCTTGCCGACCCGCTCGGCCCGCTCAGCATTCCGCCCGCCTACCTGCCGAAGCTGCTGCCCTGGCTTATCCGCTTCTGGCGCGCCGGGCGAAACGATCGCTACGAGGCCAGCCTCGGTGCGCAGGCCGGGATGATGCGGCTCGCCGAGGCCGAATGGGCAGGGCTGATGGCGCGCTCGGGCACCGGAAACATGCTGCGCGAGGACGGCTCGCTCGAACTTTACGAGAGCGAGGCCGAGTTCAAGGCGTCGCTGCCCGGCTGGGCGGCCAGGCAACGCTTCGGCATCGGCTTCAACCATGTCGAGGGCGATGCTTTCGTCGCCTTGCAGCCCGGCCTGTCGCCGCGTTTCGTCAAGGGCACTTTCGTGCCGGGATGGAAGACCGTTACAGATCCGAAATTATTGGGCAAGGCGATCTGGATCTTTGCTGAGAAGAACGGCGCGCGTTTCGAAAAGGCTCGGATCGACCATGTCGGAGCGGAGCAGGATGGCGCGACGTTGACACTGGCCGACGGTAGGGTGCGGCAAGCAAAATGCCTCGTCATCGCCGCCGGCGCGTGGTCGCATCTCCTGGCGAAACATATCGGCGACCGCATCCCGCTCGAAACCGAGCGCGGCTACAACACGACCCTGCCGAAAACCGCCTTCGACGTGAAGCGGCAACTGATCTTCTCCGGCCACGGCTTCGTCATCACCCCGCTCGAAACCGGTGTGCGCGTCGGAGGCGCGGTCGAGCTCGGCGGGATCGAGCGGCCGCCCAACTACGCCCGCTCGAAAGCGCTGCTCGACAAGGCACAAAAATTCCTGCCGGGGCTTGACCCGGCCGGCGGCCGCGAATGGATGGGGTTTCGGCCGTCGCTGCCGGATTCGCTGCCGGTGATCGGTGGCGCCAGGCATGCCGGCACGATAGTCTATGCCTTCGGCCACGGCCATCTCGGCCTGACCCAGGCAGCTGCCACCGGACGCCTGGTCCGCGATCTCATTCTCGGCCAAAATCCGGTGTTTGATCTTTCTCCGTTTTCCCCGAACCGCTTCTGACGGGATCTAGACATGGCGCGCCACTCCTTCTTCTGCATCGACGGTCATACCTGCGGCAATCCGGTGCGGCTGGTCGCCGGCGGCGGACCGCTGCTCCAGGGCGCGACGATGATGGAGCGGCGCGCGCATTTCCTGGCCGAATATGACTGGATCCGCACCGGGCTGATGTTCGAGCCGCGCGGCCATGACGTGATGTCCGGCTCGATCCTCTATCCGCCGACGCGGCCCGATTGTGACATCGCCATCCTGTTCATCGAAACCTCGGGGTGTCTGCCAATGTGCGGTCATGGCACCATCGGCACGGTGACGATGGCCATCGACCACGGGCTGATCAAGCCGAAGACGCCCGGTTTGCTCAGGCTGGACACACCGGCCGGCCCGGTCACCGCCGAATACAAACAGGTCGGCGAATATGTCGAGGAGGTGCGAATCACCAACGTGCCGTCCTTCCTCCATGCCGAGGGACTGACGGTGGAATGTCCGCAGCTCGGCGAAATCATCGTCGACGTCGCCTATGGCGGCAATTTCTACGCCATCGTCGAGCCGCAGAAGAACTATCGCGACATGGCCGACCATTCCGCCGGCGACCTAATCGCCTGGAGCCCGGTGGTGCGGCAGCGGCTCAACGAGAAGTACGCCTTCGTGCATCCCGAGAATCCCGGCATCGACCGGCTTTCGCATATGCTGTGGACGGGTGCGCCGACCGACAGCCAGGCGGATGCGCGCAACGCCGTCTTCTACGGTGACAAGGCGATCGACCGCTCGCCTTGCGGCACCGGCACCTCGGCGCGGATGGCGCAGCTTCACGCCAAGGGCAAGCTTAGGACTGGCGACGATTTCGTCCACGAATCGATCATCGGCTCGCTATTCAAAGGCAGGGTCGAGAAGGAAGTCACGGTGGCGGACAAGCCGGCGATCATTCCCTCGATCGGCGGCTGGGCGCGCATGACCGGATTGAACACGATCTTCATCGACGATCGCGATCCGTTCGCGCACGGATTCGTCGTCAAATAGTGGGCATCCTGACGCAGGGGAAATGAAAGGGAACGCAAAGATCGATTGCTCACGAGGCGCAACGATCCCGCTCATCAACTTATTTTGACGGCGATTCCTTCGAAACGGCGTGCATTTTGACGACGAATCGCCAAAGACATTGTGTTATGCCAATGATAGGGTCCGCGATAGTCCAGAGGCCGGGAAGGGAAAAACGGGCAATCCGATTGCGTGCTTCAAAATCACGCATGCCGATTAAAAAATGACGTTGCAATCCGGCCTCGAAACTTTACGACTAGGGGAAATACGAAAAGGAATGCGTCTGCATGGGCGACATTCCAGGGGAGCCATGACAGCATGCAGTATTTTGTCCAGCAGCTTATCAATGGGCTGACGCTGGGATCGATCTATGGACTGATAGCGATCGGCTATACGATGGTGTACGGCATCATCGGCATGATCAATTTCGCCCATGGCGACATCTTCATGATCGGCGCTTTCGCCGCCCTCATCGTTTTCCTTATCCTCGGCGCGTTGTTCTATTCGGTACCGCTGGTGATCGCGCTCCTGGTCATGATGATCGTCGCAATGCTGTTGACCAGCATGTACAATTGGACGATCGAGAAGGCGGCCTACCGGCCTTTGCGCGGTTCGTTCCGGCTGGCGCCGCTGATCACCGCGATCGGCATGTCGATTGCGCTGTCCAATTTCGTCCAGGTGACGCAAGGGCCACGCAACAAGCCGGTCCCGCCGATGGTGTCCAAGGTCTACAACATCGAAGGCATCAGCGTGTCGCTGAAGCAGATCATCATCGTCCTGGTCACCATTGTCCTGCTGGCGCTGTTCTGGTACCTGGTCAACAAGACCTCGCTGGGTCGAGCCCAAAGGGCGTGCGAGCAGGACCGCAAGATGGCCGCACTGCTCGGCATCGACGTCGATCGCACCATCTCGATCACCTTCATCATGGGCGCCGCCCTTGCCGCCGTCGCCGGCACGTTGTTCTTGATGTATTACGGTGTGGTGGTGTTTTCCGATGGCTTTACGCCCGGTGTGAAGGCATTTACTGCCGCGGTGCTCGGCGGCATCGGCTCGTTGCCCGGCGCCGTGCTCGGCGGGCTGATGATCGGCTTCATCGAAAGCATGTGGTCGGCTTATTTCTCGATCGATTACAAGGACGTCGCTGCCTTCTCCATCCTGGCGATCGTGCTGATCTTCCTGCCTTCCGGCATTCTCGGCCGGCCAGAAGTCGAAAAGGTCTGAGACAATGGCGGTCACCGCATCTCCGGAGCGCGACATCGTCGCCACCCCCATGCAGCGCGCCACCCGCGAAGCGCTCTATGCCGGCGCCATCGCGCTCGGCCTGTTCGTGCTGTTCATCGGCCTGAAGACCGACCAGAACATCTCCAACGAACTGATCCTGGTGCAGCGCTGGGGCTTGCTCGCCATCGTGGTTGTGCTGACCATGGCCGGCCGTTTTCTCTACGTCGCCTACGGACAGCCCTTCCTGGCAAATCAGCAGATCGTCGACGTCGCCACCGGCCTGCTGCCGGAGAGCATGGCGACGCGGTTCTTCCGCCTGCCCTATTTCATCGCTGCCATCGCCACAGTGGCCGTGCTGGTTTTCCTTGCCGGCTCCCTTGACGGATTGCTGGGACCCGGTCTGGCCGGTTATGCACGGTTCCTGAGGGCGCTGGCGATCATCTACGCCCTCGCCTCTGTGCTGTTTTATTTCCGAACCTTCATCCATGCCCATTTTTCGGCGCTGGGCATAACCGCACTGGCGCTCTACCCGGTCATTGTCGTGCTGGTGCTTGCTTTGTACGGAGGATCGGTGGCCGCCGGGTTCCAGGGTTCTCTGAAATGGGTCGACAATTTCGGCATCCAGATCCTGATCTACGTGATGCTGGCCTGGGGGTTGAACATCGTCGTTGGCCTCGCCGGCCTGCTCGACCTTGGTTATGTCGCCTTCTACGCTGTCGGTGCCTATGCCTATGCGCTGCTCGGCACGCAATACGGCCTGTCGTTCTGGATCCTGCTGCCTGCCGCCGGCGCCATGGCTGCCTTCTGGGGCGTGCTGCTGGGTTTTCCGGTGCTACGCCTGCGTGGCGACTATCTGGCGATCGTGACGCTGGCCTTCGGCGAGATCATTCGTCTCGTGCTGATCAATTGGCGTGAGGTTACCAACGGCTCGGCCGGCATCTCCGGCATCCCCAAGGTCACCTTTTTCGGCCTGATGACGTTCAATGTCTCGGATCCGAACTATATCGCCAAGGTTTTCGACATCGCCACGTCGAGCGCCTACTACAAGATTTTCCTCTACTACCTGATCCTGGGACTCTGCCTGCTGACCGCCTTCGTCACCATAAGGCTTAGGCGCATGCCCGTCGGTCGCGCCTGGGAAGCGCTGCGCGAGGACGAGATCGCCTGCCGCTCGCTCGGCATCAACACCACCACCACCAAGCTCACCGCCTTTGCCACCGGCGCGATGTTCGGCGGCTTCGCCGGCTCGTTCTTCGCCGCGCGGCAAGGCTTCGTCAGCCCTGAATCCTTCATCTTCCTGGAATCAGCGATCATCCTCGCCATCGTCGTGCTTGGCGGCATGGGTTCGCTGGTCGGCATTGCTGTCGCCGCCATGGTGATGATCGGCGGCACCGAGGCGCTGCGCGAACTCGATTTCCTGAAGCAGGTCTTCGGTCCAGATTTCACTCCGGAACTCTACCGCATGCTGCTATTCGGCATAGCCATGGTCATTGTCATGGTTTGGAAGCCGCGCGGCTTCGTCGGCAGTCGTGAACCGACAGCCTTTCTCAAGGAGCGCAGGGCCGTATCCGGCTCCTTCACCAAGGAGGGCCACGGCTGATGAGCGATGCGAGCCCATCCATGAACGATGCCATCCTGCAGGTCGAGCATCTGTCGATGAAGTTCGGCGGTCTTGTTGCCATCGGCGACCTGTCCTTCCAGGCCAGGCGCGGCGAGATCACCGCGCTGATCGGGCCGAACGGTGCCGGCAAGACCACCGTGTTCAACTGCATCACCGGCTTCTATAAGCCGTCGGAAGGCATGATCACGCTCAGCCGGCGCGACGGCTCGAGCTTCTTGCTCGAACGCCTGCCGAACCACGAGATTCCGGCGCGCGCCAAGGTGGCGCGCACCTTCCAGAACATTCGTCTGTTCTCGGGCATGACGCTGCTCGAGAACCTGCTGGTGGCGCAGCACAACAAACTGATGAAGGCTTCCGGCTATACCGTCCTCGGCCTGTTCGGCTTCAGCGGCTACCGGACGGCGTCGGCCGAGTCGATCGACCTCGCCAGGCACTGGCTGGAAAAGGCCGACCTCGTCGATCGAGCCGACGATCCGGCCGGCGACCTGCCCTACGGCGCGCAACGGCGCTTGGAGATCGCGCGGGCGATGTGCACGGGTCCGGAGCTGCTCTGCCTCGACGAACCGGCGGCCGGACTCAATCCGAAGGAATCGATGGCGCTCAACGCACTTCTGATGGATATCAAGGACAACACCGGCACCTCGATCCTGCTGATCGAGCACGACATGGCGGTGGTAATGCAGATTTCCGACCATGTCGTGGTGCTCGAATACGGGCGCAAGATCTCGGATGGCAGTCCGCATGCGGTACGCACCGACCCGCGTGTCATTGCCGCCTATCTCGGGGTCGAAGACGAGGACGTCGAGACGGTGCTGACCGAGGTCGGCGACGAAGACGTCATCGAGCAACTGGACACGGGCCCGGATTCGGCGCACGGCCCGGGCACATCATCTTCGTATCTCGCCGGACCGGTGACCGACACAGTCGGCCACAGCGAGGGCGAACGGGTCACGGTGTCGAAGGGCGCCTCGAAAGCCGGGCAGGTCGACGCAAAGTCGAGCGCCGCGGCAAGCAAGGCAGCCTCCCCGGCGGCAGCCAAGCAACCCTCTGCGGCCAAATCCTCAGCGGCAAAGCCGGCCACCAAGGCTCCGGTAAAGCCGAATACACCAGGCGTCTCCAAACGGCGCGGAGGGCGTAAATAATGGCCGGCACGACGCTGCTCGATATCAAGGGCGTCCAGACCTACTACGGCAACATCAGGGCGCTGAACGGCGTCGATGTCACCGTCAAGCAGGGCGAGATCGTGGCGCTGATCGGCGCCAACGGCGCCGGCAAGTCGACGCTGATGATGACCATTTTTGGTGCTCCACGGGCGCGGGCGGGCACCATCACCTTCGCCGGCACCGACATCACCAAATTGCCGACCCATGAGATCGCGCGCATGCGCATCGCCCAGTCGCCGGAGGGACGGCGCATCTTCCCGCGCATGACGGTGATGGAAAACCTGCAGATGGGCGCCAGCCTCGACAACCTCCAGCATTACGACGAGGATGTCGAGAAGGTGTTCACGCTGTTTCCGCGCCTGAAGGAACGCATTGCCCAACGCGGCGGCACGCTGTCGGGCGGCGAGCAGCAGATGCTGTCAATCGGACGTGCGCTGATGGCGCGGCCGAAGCTGCTCCTGCTCGACGAGCCGTCGCTAGGCCTGGCGCCGCTGGTCGTCAAGCAGATCTTCGACGCCATCCGCGAGTTGAACCGCACGCAGGGGCTGACCGTGTTTCTGGTCGAGCAGAACGCCTTCGGCGCGCTGAAACTCGCCACGCGCGGCTATGTCATGGTCAACGGCAATGTGACGATGAGCGGCACCGGCAAGGAGCTGCTCGCCGATCCGGACGTGCGCGCCGCCTATCTCGAAGGCGGCCATCACTGAGTTCAGGAGTCTTCATCATGCAGGGCATTCTCTATGAGGAACCCTCGGTTTGGCAGTTCTTCTTCGTCACCTGCCTGCTTGGCGGCTGGGCGGCATGGATGACGGGCAAGGCCTGCGCCCAAACATGGCGCAGCTTCGTCCAATTGTTCGCTTACATGCTCGGCCTCGGCATCGCCGTAAGGTTCATCCATCACGCACTGTTCGGCGGCACGATGTTCTCGCTGCAGTACTACATCGTCGACACCATCGTCCTGATGATATTGGGCTTCATCGGTTATCAATACACGCGCACCAACCAGATGGTGACACAGTATAATTGGCTTTACGAAAGAGCATCGCTTTTGAGTTGGAAACCAAAAGGTTGACGTTCACCATTAACGCCATTCCGGGGATGAATCGGCGTGACAAGTGCCTGAAAATCGGCAAAGTACGTTTTCTGCGAGTAAAGGTGGGCATCGCATGAAAGCATCATCCACGCCCACTCTGTAAATGGGAGCGTTTTACATGAGAAAATCACTTTTGTCCGCCGTCGCCCTGACCGCGCTTGTCGCGTTCAGCGGAAGCGCGTGGGCTGACATCCTGGTCGGCGTTGCCGGTCCGATCACCGGTCCGAACGCCGCCTTCGGCGCGCAGCTGCAAAAGGGCGCCGAACAGGCTGTCGCCGACATCAATGCGGCCGGCGGCATCAACGGCGAGCAGGTCAAGCTCACAGTCGGCGACGACGTCTCCGATCCGAAGCAGGGCATTTCGGTCGCCAACAAGTTCGTCGCCGACGGCGTCAAGTACGTGGTCGGCCACTTCAACTCGGGCGTTTCGATCCCGGCATCGGAAGTCTATGCCGAGAACGGTATCCTCGAGATCACCCCGGCTGCGACCAATCCGAAGTTCACCGAACGCGGCATGTGGAACACCTTCCGCACCTGCGGACGCGACGATCAGCAGGGCAAGGTTGCTGGCGACTATCTCGCCGCGAACTTCAAGGATGCCAAGATCGCTGTCATCCATGACAAGACGCCTTATGGCCAAGGCCTCGCCGACGAAACCAAGAAGGCGCTTGCAGCCAATGGCGTGACCGAGGCCATGTATGAAGGCATCAATGTCGGCGACAAGGATTTCTCGGCCCTCATCGCCAAGATGAAGGACGCAGGCGTCTCCGTCGTCTACTATGGCGGCCTGCACACCGAAGCCGGCCTGATCATGCGCCAGCTCGCCGACCAGGGCCTCAAGGCAACCTTCATGTCCGGCGACGGCATCGTGTCAAACGAATTGGCCTCCATCGCCGGCGACGCCGTCGACGGCACGCTGATGACGTTCGCTCCGGATCCGCGCAAGAATCCGAACGCCAAGGAGCTCGTCGAGAAGTTCCGCGCGGCCGGCTTCGAGCCTGAGGCCTATACCCTCTACTCCTACGCGGCGATGGAAATCGTCGCAGCCGCCATCGCCAAGACCGGTTCAGCCGATGACGCTCAGAAGGTAGCTGAGACCATCAAGTCGGCCGGCCCTTGGAAGACCGCGATCGGCGAGATCGGATATGATGCGAAAGGCGACATCACCCGCCCGGATTACGTCATGTACACCTGGAAGAAGGGTGACGACGGCAAGTACACCTATGTCGAGAACGCACCCGGCAAATAACCGGACGTTGCTACATAAAGTGCCCGGCGCCTCGCGCCGGGCATTTTTCATGGGAGTTTCCCGAAAGCCCGGATCGGGAGTGCGAGGCGTCGTCCGGACGGACACCGCAATGTTTAACTCGATAGATCAAACTAAATCGGTTTAATTGCTTCCTTCGATTTTGTTTGCACTGCAGCATTTTCGCGTTAATCATGGCGCCAGTTCCCTTCCCGTCAGCGTCCGGAGCCTTGTCCTTGGCCATCACGAAGATCCTTGTCGCCAACCGGTCCGAAATCGCCATCCGCGTCTTCCGCGCGGCCAACGAACTCGGCCTCAAAACCGTGGCGATCTGGGCCGAGGAAGACAAATACTCGCTGCACCGCTTCAAGGCCGACGAAAGCTACCAGGTCGGGCGCGGGCCGCATCTGACCAAGGATATGGGGCCGATCGAAAGCTATCTGTCGATCGAGGAAGTGATCCGCGTCGCCAGGCTTTCGGGCGCCGATGCCATCCATCCGGGCTACGGGCTGCTGTCGGAAAGCCCTGAATTCGCCGAAGCCTGCGCCAAGGCCGGCATCATCTTCATCGGACCCAAGCCGGATACGATGCGCAGGCTCGGCAACAAGGTCGCCGCACGCAACCTGGCGATCGAGGTTGGCGTGCCGGTAATTCCCGCCACCGACCCGTTGCCCGACGACATTGAGGCGGTGAAGGCACTCGCCAAGACGATCGGCTATCCGGTGATGCTGAAGGCATCGTGGGGCGGCGGCGGCCGCGGCATGCGCGCCATCCGCTCGGAAGCCGATCTCGCCCGCGAGGTGACGGAGGGCAAGCGCGAAGCGAAAGCCGCCTTCGGCAAGGACGAGGTCTATCTCGAAAAGCTGATCGAGCGCGCCCGCCATGTCGAGGTGCAGGTGCTGGGCGACACACACGGCAATGCCGTGCACCTGTTCGAGCGCGATTGCTCGATCCAGCGCCGCAACCAGAAGGTGGTCGAGCGCGCGCCGGCGCCGTATCTCGAAATGTCACGGCGCGAGGAGCTCTGCGATTATGCACTGAAGATCGCTCGCGAGACGAGCTATATCGGCGCCGGCACGGTCGAGTTCCTGCAGGATGCCGACACCGGCAAATTCTATTTCATCGAGGTCAACCCGCGCATCCAGGTCGAGCACACCGTCACCGAGCAGGTGACCGGCATCGACATCGTCAAGGCGCAGATCCACATCCTCGACGGTTTCGCCATCGGTACGCCGGAATCGGGTGTGCCGGCGCAGAAGGAGATCAGGCTCAACGGCCACGCGCTGCAGTGCCGCATTACCACGGAAGATCCCGAGCACAATTTCATTCCCGACTATGGCCGCATCACCGCCTATCGCGGCGCCACCGGTTTTGGCATCCGCCTCGATGGCGGCACCGCCTATTCCGGCGCGGTCATCACCCGTTTTTACGACCCGCTGCTGGAGAAGGTGACGGCCTGGGCACCGACGCCGGCCGAAACCATCGCCCGCATGAACCGCGCGCTGCGCGAGTTCCGTATTCGCGGCGTGGCGACCAACCTCACCTTCCTCGAGGCGATCATCAACCATCCGAGTTTCGCCGATAATTCCTACACGACCAAGTTCATCGACACGACGCCGGAACTGTTCGCGAGCGTGAAGCGGCAGGATCGCGCGACCAAGCTGCTCAACTACCTGGCCGATGTCAGCGTCAACGGCCATCCCGAGACGCGCGGCCGGCCGCAGCCGAAGGCTGATGCGGCGGCACCCATGGTGCCCTATCTCAACGGCAATGTGCCCGACGGCAGCAAGCAGAAGCTCGATGCGCTTGGGCCGGAGAAATTCGCGGCTTGGATGCGCGCACAGAAAGAGGTGCTGGTCACCGACACGACGATGCGCGACGGACACCAATCCCTGCTCGCGACGCGGGTGCGCACATATGACATCGCCGGCATTGCCAGCACCTATGCGCGTGCGCTGCCGCAGCTTTTGTCGCTCGAATGCTGGGGCGGGGCGACCTTCGACGTCGCCATGCGCTTCCTCACCGAAGACCCGTGGGAACGGCTGTCGCTGGTGCGCGAGGCAGCGCCCAATTTGTTGCTGCAGATGCTTTTGCGCGGCGCCAACGGCGTCGGCTACACCAACTATCCCGACAATGTCGTCCAGCATTTCGTCAAACAGGCCGCCGCCGGCGGCATCGACCTGTTCCGCGTCTTCGACTGTTTGAACTGGGTCGATAATATGCGGGTCGCCATGGACGCGGTCGGCGCCGAAGGCAAGCTGATCGAAGCGGCGATCTGCTACACCGGCGATATACTCGACCCGGCCCGCGCCAAATACGACCTCAAATACTATGTCGCGCTGGCCAAGGAGCTGCAGGCGGCAGGCGCCCATATCATCGCGGTCAAGGACATGGCCGGGCTTCTGAAGCCCGCGGCGGCGCGAGTGCTGTTCAAGGCGCTGCGCGAGGCGACCGATCTGCCGATCCATTTCCACACGCACGACACGTCAGGCCTGTCGGCGGCGACGGTGCTGGCGGCGGTGGACAGCGGCGTCGACGCCATCGACGCGGCGATGGATTCCTTGTCCGGCAACACCTCGCAGCCTTGCCTGGGCTCGATCATCGAAGCGCTGAAGGGCACCGAGCGGGATCCGGGCCTCGACCCGCAATGGATCCGGAACATCTCGTTCTACTGGGAGGCAGTGCGCAACCAGTACGCAGCCTTCGAGAGCGACCTGAAGGGGCCGGCCTCGGAAGTCTACCTGCATGAAATGCCAGGCGGGCAGTTCACCAATCTCAAGGAACAGGCGCGCTCGCTCGGTCTGGAGACACGCTGGCACGAAGTGGCACAGACCTATCACGACGTCAATCTGATGTTCGGTGACATCGTCAAGGTGACACCGTCGTCCAAGGTTGTCGGCGACATGGCGCTGATGATGGTAAGCCAGGACCTGACGGTTGCCGATGTCGAAAATCCGGCCAGGGATATCGCCTTCCCGGATTCGGTCGTGTCGATGCTGCGCGGCGATCTCGGCCAGTCGCCCGGCGGTTGGCCGGAGGCACTGCAGAAGAAGGTGCTTAAGGGCGACAGGCCAATCACGGCCCGGCCTGGCTCCCTGCTGAAGCCGGCCAATCTCAAGGCCAGCCGCAAGGAGATCGAAGACAAGCTCGAGCGCAAGCTCAGCGAATTCGAGTTCGCCTCATGGCTGATGTACCCGAAGGTTTTCTCCGACTTTACCGCAGCCCAGGAAACCTACGGGCCGGTCAGTGTGCTGCCGACGCCGACCTATTTCTACGGCATGAAGCCGGAAGACGAGATCTTTGTCGACATCGAGAAGGGCAAGACGCTGGTGGTGCGCTGCCTGGCCATCGGCGATGTCGACGAGAAGGGCATGGTCACTGTGTTCTTCGAGCTCAACGGCCAGCCACGCCGGGTCAAAGTGCCGGACCGTGCGCATGGCGCTTCCGCCGCCAAGGCGCGGCGCAAGGCCGAGCCGGGCAACGAGGCGCATGTCGGCGCGCCGATGCCGGGCGTCGTCTCGGCGCTCGCCGTTGCCGCCGGCCAGACGGTCAAGGCCGGTGACGTGCTGCTGTCGATCGAGGCGATGAAGATGGAAACGGCACTGCATGCCGAGCGCGACGGCACAATCGCCGAAGTGCTGGTCAAGGCCGGCGATCAGATCGACGCGAAGGATCTGCTGATCGCCTTCGGCTAAGGTGCGATGATATTCAGGTGATGCCGCCTGCAAACGCCGGCTGCCTGCGCTTCCTGTGCTCACGTACTTAAGTACGCTCCGCTCCGGTTCTCTGCAGCCATCGTTTTCGACGGCCTGACCTGAACCTCAACACCTGGGGTGTGCCTAACCCTTCATGCCGCATCGATAACAGCTTGACCCACCGCCCCCGGTCGGGCAATCGAACCGCTGCAAATTCGCCGCGACACGTTCCTGAGTCGCCGGCATGGAAACGATGCGGAGAAAAAATGGCCGACGACATCACCGAGACCAGCCAGACTGTTGCCGCCGGCCAGCTGCGTGCCTTCATCGAGCGCATCGAGCGGCTCGAGGAAGAGAAGAAGACGATCGCCGACGACATCAAGGAAGTGTTCGCCGAGGCCAAGGGCACCGGCTTCGACACCAAGGCGATGCGGTCGATCATCCGTCTGCGCAAGAAGGACCAGGCCGAGCGGCAGGAGGAGGAAACCATCCTCGACCTCTACAAAGCCGCGCTCGGCATGGTGTAGGCTGGTAACAGCCTGGGCGCCGGTTGCGGCGCCCTCAACGGGTCGAACCATGAGCGAATTCGACTTTGGCGTCCGCCGCGCCTCGGAATTCCGCCAACGCGGCTTCTGGACGCTGTTTTCGGAACGGCATCCGGAAGAAAGGGCTCTGATGGCGCGGCGCGGACCCTGGTTCTGGCAGCGCGGGCTGCCAGACTTCGCCTTGGTCCTTTCCATGTATGTCGCGCCGGCCCAGAACCATGTCGGCGTCTTCTTCGGCCGCAACGAGAAGTTCGGTGCCACGGAAGCCTGGTCGCGGTTGAAGCCGTTCCAGCCGGCGATCGAAGACAGGTTGAAGCTCAGGCCGGAACAGAGTTGCGACGGCCTCGGCATCAATTCGCTGTGGCGGGTGAACTGCTTTGCCGAGGACAATTGGCCGGCCATGGCTGACTGGCTGGTGACGGAAGCATCGCGCTTCGAGCGCGCCGTTGCCGAGGTTCTCGGCGAGCTTGGCGAAGCCGGTTCGTGAATTCGCCTGCCTGTCGGCGGCTTGGGCTCAGTTCGGCGTCGCCGTATCCCGGCCGATCTCGTCGAGATGCTGTTGCAGCGCCAGATGGTCGAGCGCGTCCATCCGTAGATTTACCAACAGCGAAATGCGGTTGTTGAGCATGCGATAGGCATCGGCAAAGGCAAGGTGCAGTTCGGCTTCGGTGCCCTCTGCCTTGGCTGGGTCCGGTATAGACCAGAGCGCGGTCATCGGATGACCCGGCCAGATCGGGCAAGATTCGTTTGCGGTGCTGTCGCAGAGCGTGAAGATGAAGTTCATTTCCGGCGCGTCGGGCTCGGCAAACTCGTCCCAGCCTTTCGAACGGGCGAAGCTCGTATCGTAGCTGAGGCTTTCGAGCAGCTGCAGTGCGTAGGGATTGACCTCGCCCTTCGGTTGCGAACCGGTGGAAAAGGCGTTGAACCTGCCGGCACCGATCCGATTGAGGATGGCTTCCGCCATGATGGATCGCGCCGAATTGGCGTTGCAAAGAAACAGCACGTTGTAGACATTATCGCTCATCTCAAGACCTCCCTGTCAGGCGACTGGATGATGGAGGCGGCAAATTCCGGTAAGGTACCCTTGCCGAGATGCCGACAAGGGCGACTTAGAAAGGTTTCACGACCGTTTGATGACAATCTGTCAGATCATACGCTTGCGTGCCGATGATCGACTTGCGTTGACAGGCTTGCTGCTTTGGACATCTCTGCGGCTATCGAATGGGAGAAAGCCGCATCGATGAGTGCGCCAGAGACCTTCGAAGGCGAAGACGGCAAGGCAGGCCGTGCGGCGGCTTTCTTCCGCTCGCGCTGGCAAGGCACGGCCCCGCTCGATCGGCTGTTCTGGCGCGATCTTGTCCTTGTCGGCACGGCGATCAACATCGCAGTGTCGGTGCTGGCGCTCATCCTCCTCGGGCTGAAGCTGCCGCTCGCTCTCGTTCTGGCGGTGCATTTCGCGCCGGTGCCGTACAATTTCTTTCTGACTTTTGCGGTGTGGCGGACCGCCGAAAAATCCGGAGGCGTCAAGGCTTCGCTGATGACGCTGGGGGCTGTGCTGTGGCTGATCCTGGTGGTGGTGGTCTGACAGCAAAGTGCTGCCCGGCAAAGGGCGGCCGCAGCCGTCCTTTCCCACCGTCGAATTGCTAAAGCGGTTCATCGTTTCACGGAAACGCCGAACCGATCTATCTCTTTGTTTTTGCGCAATTCCGGACGGAAAACCGTTCACACTTTTCCTGGAATTGCTCTATCAGGCGGCCGGCTCGAATTTCAGCGCGACGCCATTGATACAATAGCGCAGGCCGGTCGGCGGCGGGCCGTCCTCGAAGACATGGCCAAGATGGCTGCCGCAGCGGGCGCAATGGCATTCGGTGCGGACCATGCCGTAGCTGTGGTCGACCGTCGTCTCGACCGAACCGGGCACCGGGTCGTTGAAGCTCGGCCAGCCGGTGCCGCTCTCGAATTTCAGCTTGGATTCGAACAAAGGCTGGTCGCAGCCGACGCAGGAGAAGGTGCCGGCGCGCTTCTCGTGAAGCAGGGCGCAGCTGCCCGGCCGCTCGGTGCCGTGATTGCGCATCACCGCATATTGCTCCGGCGTCAGCCGGGCGCGCCATTCGGCATCGGTGCGGGTGACAGGGTAGGTGTGGCTATCCATTTTTTCGCCTCTTAGCTCATGCCGCTATTGGGGTTGTCTTCCCCAGTTCGCCTAAAATAGGCATTCGGTACGGCGTTTGCCGGTATTTCGATCCTGCCGCGAAGAATTCCTCAGGCGATCGCCGCGAGGTACCGCGCAACCGACCCTGCAAATGCCATCTTTGCGTCTCCGATGACGTTCTGGTTCCACCATGCGCCGTAGATATGGTCGAACGCGAAAGGTTCCAGCGCAGCCTTGATGCCGACCACTTTCGCCGCATTGAGCGGGATGTAGTTCGGGTAGCTGTACATGAAACTGACATGGCGGCGGGTCGGCGTCACCTGCAAGATGTCGCCGGCCAGGATGGCGTCGCCGCCGGCTCGCTTCCAGTGCAGCACCTGGCCACCGGCAAAGTGACCGCCGCAACGGATAAGTGTCAGAGAGGGGTTTAGGGCGCGCGTCTCGCCCTCCCAACTGACAACAGCCGGATGCGGCCGCATGATCCACTGACGGTCATCGGCGTGCAGGTAGATCGGAACGCCGCCAAACGCCTCGCTCCACTCGACCATTGCCGAATAATAATGGCAGTGCGAAATGGCGATCGCTGCCAGGCCGCCTCGTCGGTTGATTTCGGCCACCGCCTCGTCGCTGACCATCGAGATGCAGTCCCACAGCACATTGCCGTGCGGCGTTTGCGCCAGCAGCGCCCGCTGACCGATGGCGAAGCGCGGCTCGATGCCGAGGGCGAGCACGCCGGCATCGTCCTTGATCACGATCCGATGCCCGGCGGCGAGCTCTTCCGGCGTGATCCAGGCCTGGCCCTCCCAGCGCACATATTGCCGCTCGTCCTCGCAGATCGGGCAATGCTCCGGCGGCGCGGCTGCTGCCGCGAACTGGACGCCACATTGCAGGCAGAGGAAACATGTCATCGGTCTTCCTGTCTTGCGTACCGAAAATCCATTCAGTGCTTCCTCGAAAGCTGCTTCGTCGCGGCTTCGAGCCCGGCGAGCGTCAGCGGAAACATGCGGCCGCCGAAGATATCGCGGATCATGGCGATCGAATGAGTATAGCCCCAGTGTTTCTCATTTTCCGGGTTGAGCCACACCGCGTTCGGCCATTGCTGCAGCAGACGGCCGAGCCAAACGATGCCGGCTTCCGGATTCCAGTGCTCGACCGAGCCGCCGGGATGCGCGATCTCATAGGGGCTCATCGAGGCGTCGCCGACGACGATCACCTTGTAGTCCGGACCGTATTTGTGGAGCAGGTCGAAGGTCGGAATCACCTCCGCATGGCGGCGGCGATTGTCCTTCCACACACCTTCGTACAGGCAGTTGTGGAAGTAGAAACATTCGAGCTGGCGGAATTCGGCGCGGGCGGCCGAAAACAGCTCCTCGACGCTTCTGATGTGATCGTCCATCGAGCCGCCGACATCGAAGAACATCAGCAGCTTCACGGCATTGCGCCGTTCGGGCCGCGTCCGCACGTCGAGATAGCCGTGCTCGGCCGTGGCGTGGATGGTGCCGGGCAGGTCGAACTCCTCCTCGGCGCCTTCGCGCACCCAGCGGCGCAGGCGCTTCAGCGCGATCTTGATGTTGCGGGTGCCGAGCTCGACGGCATCGTCGAAATTGCTGAACTCGCGCTTGTCCCAGACTTTCACCGCGCGGCGGTTGCGGCTTTCATGCTGGCCGATGCGAACGCCTTCGGGATTGTAGCCATAGGCGCCGAAGGGTGAGGTGCCGCCGGTGCCGATCCATTTCGAGCCACCCTGGTGGCGGCCCTTCTGTTCCTCCAGCCGCTTCTTCAGCGTTTCCATCAGCTTCTCGAAACCGCCGAGCGCTTCGACCAGCTTTTTCTCCTCATCGGTCAGGTGCTTTTCGGCAAGCCGGCGCAGCCATTCCTCCGGAATGTTTTCGACATCGACCGCGTTTTCGCCAGCCAGCGCTTCGACGCCCTTGAAAACGTGCGAAAAGACCTGGTCGAAACGGTCGATGTGGCGCTCGTCCTTCACCAGTGCTGAGCGGGCGAGATAGTAAAATCCCTCGACGTCATAGTCCACCAGCCCCGCCTCCAGCCCTTCGAGCAGCCACAGATATTCTCGGAGCGAGACGGGAACCCGCGCAGCCTTCAGTTCGAGGAAGAAGGGGATGAACATCGCACTGCCTATAGCAGATCATACTCGATGAAGCCGGTTCGCCGCGCCACGTGGTCGTAGAGCTTACGCGCTGTGGTGTTGGTTTCGTGGGTCATCCAGTAGACGTTCTTGACGCCGACCTTGCCGGCTTCCTGCTTGACCGCTTCGATCAGGGCGGCGCCGACGCCCTTGCCGCGCACGTCCGGGTCGGCGAACAGGTCCTGCAGATAGCAGTTGTTGATCTGCGACCAGCAGGAGCGATGATAGAGATAGTGGGTCAGGCCGACCGCCTTGCCGTCGAGGGTGGCGATGAACCCCTTCGGTTCGAACTCACCCGCCGTGAACAGCCGCTTCCAGGTGACGGCGTAGACCTCCTCCGGCAGTTTGGTTTCGTAGAAGGTGAGGTAGGCAGTCCACAGACGCTGCCAGTCGGCGTGGTCGGATTGTGCCAGTGGGTGGACGGTAATCCCGGTCATTTCATTTCCCTTCCGAAGCTTCAATGCCCAAGCTGCCTCGGTGCCCGGCCGGCGGCAACGGTCCAGCAACGGGAAAGCGCTGTCCGACGCCTATGCCCGGCCCTCCGCTATGGCTCCGGGCGTCCGTCGCTCGAAAAGCCAAATCGTTGGCTTTTCGTCGGCCTTTGGCCGACCGCTCCTCACCCCTGCCTTCTCGCCATAAATGCCAGGCGCTCGAACAGATGCACGTCCTGTTCGTTCTTCAAAAGCGCACCATGCAATTTCGGCAGCGCATTCTTCGGGTCGGCGCGCAGATCCTCGGGCGCGATGTCATCGGCGACCAAAAGTCTGATCCAATCGAGCGCCTCTGAGGGCGACGGCTTCTTCTTCAGGCCAGGCACGTCGCGGATCTCGTAGAACTGGGTCAATGCGGCGCGCACCAGGTTCTGCTTGATGCCGGGATAGTGCACGTCGACTATCCTGTGCAGCGTCTCGACGTCGGGGAAGCGGATATAGTGGAAGAAGCAGCGGCGCAAGAAGGCGTCCGGCAGTTCCTTCTCGTTGTTGGAGGTGATGATGACGATGGGGCGTACGGCGGCGCGGATCGTTTCGCCGGTCTCGTAGACGAAGAACTCCATCCTATCGAGTTCCTGCAACAGGTCGTTGGGGAACTCGATGTCGGCCTTGTCGATCTCGTCGATCAGAAGCACGACCTTTTTGCCTGCGGCGAAGGCGTCCCACAGCTTGCCACGGTTGATATAGTTCCTGATGTCGTTGAAGCGCTCGTCGCCGAGCTGGCTGTCGCGCAGCCGCGAGACGGCGTCATACTCGTAGAGACCCTGCTGCGCCCTTGTCGTCGACTTGACGTGCCATTCGATCAGCTCGAGGCCGAGCGCCGCCGCCACTTGCCTGGCCAGTTCGGTCTTGCCGGTGCCGGGCTCGCCCTTGACCAGCAATGGCCGCTCCAGCGCGATCGCCGCATTGACCGCCACCATCAGATCCTTGTCGGCGACATAGGCCGCCGTGCCTTCGAAACGCATTCTTGCTCCTCGGTTTGTGACGGCAACCGTAAGGAGACAGCCCAGCCTGTGCAAGGCACGGCGGCGAGGCGCGGTGAAACCTTCGTGTCGCGCAGGTCCCAGGCAGGGCTTTGTGACGAATTAAGCCGGCGAACATGGCCATCTCTCTGGCGCTTGGTCGATCGTCAGCCTATATTGGCCGTGACGGTCTGCGCTTCCCGGCAGGAGAACATTTTCCCCGGGGCCTTAATGATCCCTAGGGAGCTGTCCCTGGGAAGACCCGTGGGTTTTCTCATACGGCGCCCACCTACTTTGTAGGTTCCCGGGATCGCTCTCTCCACCGGTTGTGTGGATCGTCACCCGACGCAAGGGACCCACTCACACTTCGGTGGATCATGCGGTAGAAAACGTCGCCCCCAAAGCTCCAACCAGATCCGACCTTTTCTACCTTGGCTCCATGACCTCTCCAAAAGAACTGAAAAAACATCTCCGCAAGGAAGCACTCGGGCGCCGCGATGCGCTCGATCCATTCTGGCGGGTGGAGGCAGCGCTCGAAATGGCCGAGACGGCGCGGGACAGCATTGCGATAGAGCCTGGCCAGATCGTCTCCGGCTTCTGGCCGATGCGCTCGGAAGTCGACATCCGGCCGCTGATGTTCGCCTTGCGCGAAAAGGGAGCAAGGCTTTGCCTGCCTGCGATTCTCGACAAGACGACCATCGTCTTTCGCGAACTGGTGCGTGGCGCACCGATGATCGACATGGGGTTCGGCACCGTCGGACCGCATGAGGAGGCGGAGGTGCTCGATCCCCAGGTGATGCTCGTGCCGCTCGCGGCCTTCGACGCGCGCGGCCACCGGATCGGATACGGCGCCGGTTATTACGACCGCGCGATCGCGCGGCTGGTCGACAAGGGGCAGCCGCCGCGGCTGATCGGCATTGCTTTCGACTGCCAGGAGGTGGCGCTGGTGCCGGACGAGCCGCATGACGTGATCATCTCGGAAATACTCACCGAGAACGGGTTGCGCCGGTTCGCGCCGAAATTGTAGATAAGTTCCTGGACGCATGGTCTTTTGCGAAAGTCATGCAGCTTTTTGCTTCGCTGACCTTCGGTTCGGATCATGCTTATATGAGACTTCTCTTCCTCGGCGATATGGTCGGCAAGACGGGACGCACGGCGGTGTGGGAACAATTGCCCGGCCTGATCTCGGATTTCAAACTCGACTTCGTCATCGTCAATGGCGAGAACGCCGCCGGCGGCTTCGGCATCACCGAAGAGATCTTTCGCGAGACGATCTCGGCGGGCGCTGATGTCGTCACCACCGGCAATCATGTCTGGGACCAGCGCGATGCGCTGGCTTTCGCGCCGCGCGAGGAACGGTTCCTGCGTCCGTCCAATTTCCCCAAGGGCACGCCGGGGCGCGGCTCCGGCGTCTACATTGCCAGGAATGGCGCGCGCGTTCTGGTCGCCAACATCATGGGCCGGGTGTTCATGCATCCCGAACTCGACGATCCGTTCCAGGCCGGTGAGCGCGAGCTTGCCGCCTGCCCGCTCGGCGAGCAGGCCGATGCGGTGGTCATCGATTTCCATGCCGAGGCGACCTCTGAAAAAATGTGCTTTGCGCATTTCGTCGACGGCCGCGCCAGTCTGGTCGTCGGCACACACACGCACCAGCCGACCGGCGACCACCATATCCTCAATGGCGGCACCGGCTATATCTCCGACGCCGGCATGTGCGGCGACTATGATTCCTCGCTCGGCATGGACAAGGAGGAGCCGCTCAACCGGTTTCTGTCGAAGGTGCCGAAAGGACGCTTCGAGGCGGCGACCGGCCCGGCGACATTGTGCGGCGTCGGTGTCGACATTTCGGATCGCAGCGGCCTGACCGAGCGGATTGCGCCGTTTCGCCGCGGACCACGGCTTGAGGAAACGGCGCCATCTTTCTGGTCGTGACATTGATATCAACGCCTACGATACCTAACTGCCGGCGACACTGCTCTAGATCGTAAGAGGGGACGACCTCCATGCAGCTCATCGAATTCCTGGCGCCGCATTTCGCCTTTGTCTCCGATCCGACCGCGTGGGTCGCGTTGCTGACGCTGATCGTGCTGGAGGTCGTGCTCGGCATCGACAATCTGATCTTCATCTCGATCCTGACCAACAAATTGCCGGAGGCACAACGGGCCCGCGCCCGGCGGCTCGGCATTTCTGCCGCGCTGATCATGCGGCTGGTGCTGCTTGCCACCATCTCGATCATCGTCCAGTTGACGGCGCCGGTATTCACCGCTTTCGGCCATGGCTTTTCCTGGCGCGATCTGATCCTGATCGCCGGCGGCCTGTTCCTCGTCTGGAAGGCGACCAAGGAGATACACCACACGGTCGATCTCGAGGATCACCAGGACACGATGATGGGCGAGACGCTGCAGCTTTCGATGGCCGGCGCCATCTTCCAGATCCTGTTGCTCGACCTCGTCTTCTCGATCGATTCGATCATCACCGCGGTCGGCATGACCGACGAGATCGCCATCATGTACATCGCCGTCATCGTGGCAGTCACAGTGATGATGCTGGCGGCCGGGCCGCTTGCCGATTTCATCGCCAAGAACCCGAGCATCGTCATGCTGGCGCTGAGTTTCCTGCTGATGATCGGCATGACGCTGATCGCCGACGGCATGGGCTTCCATGTGCCGAAGGGATACATCTACGCCGCCATGGGGTTCTCGGCGCTGGTCGAGGGCCTCAACATGCTGTCGCGGCGCCGGAGAAAGGCAAAGGCCGGCGGGCACTGAGCCCAACACGCTTGTTCGGAGGAAGCCGGATCACTTCCTAAATCGCAGGCACGCCCTTCGGGTGACGGTCGCCGATCAAGCCAAGCGTCAGCCCTTGCTCCAGCCACGCTTTGGCGCCGGCGAGCACCAGCGCGAAGCCATCGGTCGAGCCGATCGCCTGCTTGACCTGCTCATCGGGGCTGCCGGCAAAGCCGAAGTTGCGGACTTCGACGAAGGTCGTACGGTCG
The DNA here is from genome assembly GCF_004792125.1 of Mesorhizobium sp. M5C.F.Ca.ET.164.01.1.1. Lineage (NCBI taxonomy): Bacteria > Pseudomonadati > Pseudomonadota > Alphaproteobacteria > Hyphomicrobiales > Phyllobacteriaceae > Mesorhizobium > Mesorhizobium sp. M5C.F.Ca.ET.164.01.1.1. Next base: position 1,372,505 of record NZ_SRTG01000001.1, read on the forward strand.
GGCATCTCGGTAAAGGTCCAGACCACCGTGGTCGGCGGATCGCTCCATTGCATAACGATCTTTTCGTTCATGACGATCTCGCTGATCGTGACCGTCGTCGAGACGCCATACATGCGCCATTCCCAGCGAACCTCCTTGCCGCTGTCCAGCCTGTTGCTACCATGAGTGAACCAGAATTTCCTGGTGATCGCCGGATCGACGATGGCTTCGAACACTTCTGCAACCGGCCGCCGGATCAGCATGCCGGCTTCGGCGACCGGTGTCTCGCGGATTTCCATAGCGTCCTCCTTTTCAAGTCGGCGCCGTCTCTGTCAGCAGGCGTCGGGTCACCAGGCGTCTGGTTCGCGCACCCGGCGAATGATGTTGGCCGGATTGGTGATCCAGCCGCCACGAAAACCTTCGCCGAGCGCCTCGATGGCGTCGCAGCGCACGACGCCGGCCTTGGCGAGATGATCGGCGGCGCCCGGAAAATCATCGGTGAAAAGCTCCAGCCAGACCTCTGCCTGGCTCAGCATCGGCGCCTCATCGATCCACAGGCGATTGGGGCCGAGTTCGAAACCAACAGCCGGCGCTTTGGCTGTAAACGGCTTCAGGGCGACGACATCCCGATAGAAGGCGATCGTGTCCTGATATTGGTGGGGCGGCACTTTCATGGCGATGTTGATGCCGCCGGTGATCCTCGCAGTCATTCTTTCCTCCGTCTTCTCAGATATTGTCTTCACTGGCCGGTTCGCCCTTGATCTCGCTGCGGTAATAGCCGTCGCGCAGGTTGATCCCGTATTCGACATAGGCCTTCATGCAGGCCAGCATCTGCGACCAACCCTCGCAGTTGAGGTAAGACTTCTTCAGCCCGACCGCGTCCTCGTGCCAGCCGGTCTCGGCGATGGTGACAAAGGTGCCGCCGTCGTCCAGCGGCTCGAAATTCATCTCGATGCGGGTCTTGTAGGCCGGCTTACCGGCGGCGTCGGTTGCGTCCCAGCGCAGCACGATGCGGCTGTCCTTCGTCACCTCGTCGACCTCGACCGGAACCTTGCCCCACCAGACGACGCCGGCGCCCGCCACCAGCGGCGCGCTGGCGCCGCCGATCGTGGTGAAATAGCCGCTGAGCATATTCGGATTGACGACCGCGTCGAAAACTTCGGCGACCGGTTTGCCGATGCGGCCCGAAACTCTGAATCCAAGAGACATATCCACAGCTCCTTCCTTGATCAGATCGATATTATGTTATAAAAACATAACATGTCAAGCCAAGCGCAGGACGACAATGTTTTCAAGGCGCTGGCGCATCCACGCCGGCGAGCGCTGCTGGACGAGCTGAAGGACGCGCCGCGGACCACCGGCATGCTGTGCGATGCCTTTCCCGACATGGATCGCTGCACCGTCATGCTGCATCTGAAAGTGCTGGAGGAAGCCGACCTGGTGGTGGCGCGGCGCGAGGGGCGCGAGCGCTGGAACCATCTCAATGCGCTGCCGATCAAGCAGATCCACGACCGCTGGATCAGCCAGTACGCCACGCACGCGATCAGCATTCTCGACCGGCTGAAATCCGATCTGGACGGGTGAATGGCCGCAGGAATGCAACTGGCGGGACGTGTTGCGCACCACCGTTACGGCGCGGCTGGACGAATTGAGCCGATTTATCTATAAGCCGGCCATTCCGACATAGAGCGCCGTACGTCCATCCGGACGCACCAGGAACGCTCTGAAATTATGAATTCGAGCATTTTGGCAAAAGGCGAGGTCTCGCTGCAGGATGCTCTGCCAAGAAGACGACAGGGGTGCCATGGCTGGCCATTCACAGTTCAAGAACATCATGCACCGCAAGGGCCGCCAGGACGCGGTGCGGTCGAAAATGTTTTCCAAGCTGGCGCGCGAAATAACCGTCGCCGCCAAGAGCGGCACGCCGGATCCGTCGATGAACCCGCGCCTGCGCTTGGCCGTGCAGAACGCCAAGGCGGTATCGATGCCGAAGGACAATATCCAGCGCGCCATCAACAAGGCATCGATGGGCGACGCCGAGACTTACGAAGCCGTGCGCTACGAAGGCTACGGGCCAGGCGGCGTTGCGCTGATCGTCGAGGCGCTGACCGACAACCGCAACCGCTCGGCGTCGAATGTGCGCGCCGCCTTCACCAAGGCCGGTGGGGCGATGGGCGAAACCGGCTCGGTGTCGTTCATGTGGGACCGTGTCGGCGAGATCTTCTATCCGGCGTCAGTCGGCAGTGCCGAGAAGGTCATGGAAGCAGCGATCGAAGCCGGTGCCGACGACGTCCAGTCGGACGAGGAAGGCCACACGATCTATTGCGCCTTCGAGAACCTCGGCGAAGTTTCGAAGGCGCTGGAAGGGGCGCTCGGCGAGGCTGAATCGGTGAAGCCGATCTGGAAGCCGCAAACCAACATCGCGGTCGACGAGGAGCGGGCACAATCGCTGATGAAGCTGGTCGCGACGCTTGAGGACGATGACGACGTGCAGAGTGTCTACGCCAATTTCGAGGTCGACGACGAGACCATGGCGAAGCTCAGCGCCGCATGAGCACAGCTCAGCCCGAAGACATGAGCAAAGCTCAGTCTGACATGAGCAAAGCTCAGTCTGACATGAGCAAAGCTCAGTCTGACATGAGCAAAGCTCAGTCTGACATGAGCAAAGCTCAGTCTAACATGAGCAAAGCTCAGTCTAACATGAGCGAGCTCAGTCCGAGATGATCCCACAGGCGCTGCCTCAGGTCCGCATCACCTATTGCACGCAGTGCCAGTGGCTGCTGCGGGCCGGCTGGATGGCGCAGGAGCTGCTCTCGACTTTCGGAACGGATCTGGGCGAGGTCACGCTGGTGCCCGGCACCGGCGGCATCTTCACCATCAGCTGCAACGAGACGCTTGTGTGGGACCGCAAGCGCGACGGCGGCTTTCCCGATGCCGCAAAGCTCAAGCAACTGGTCCGCGACGTCATCGATCCGGATCGCGATCTCGGTCATGCCGATCGTAAGGGCCACAAGTCAAAAGACCCTGCTGCCTGACGCAGGTCTTTTAGATTTCTGCCCTCATTCACCGCCATGCCACGATGAAGCAGCCCAGCGCCACGATGGCGGTAATGGTGCGGACGTGGTTCCACATCACCCAGTCCCTGAGATAGGTGGCCCACACGGCGGCGCCGTTGGCGCCGGCCGGATCGACGGCGGCCAGCGCGTTGTTGAGCGGCACGTTGAAGATCATGGTCACGATCAGGTTGCCGACGACGTAGATCAGGGCGCCGGCGAGAAGCCAAAACGAACCCGGCTGGTTCCAGCCGATGATAGCGCCGACTGCGAGGACGAGGCAGACCAGTCCGGTGCCGAAAAGCGCCGTCATGAACATCGGCGTCACCGCAGTGACATTGATCGAATTCATGGCGGCGATGCCGCCCGCGGCAGGCATGCGGGCGAGGCCCGGCATGACGAAGCTGGAAAATGCGAAGAAGACACCAGCGACGACGCCCGAGCCGAGCGCGGCAATGAAGGTGAGGGTGGGAAGCAGTTTCATGATCATGTCAGTTGCTCCAGATGCCCGTAGCGGCGGTTTCGGTTGCATAAGTGGAAAAGTCTTTGGGGGCGCGGCCGAGCACGCGCTCGACGCCGTCGGTTAGCGCCTCGTTGCGGCCGTCGAGCACCTCGGTGAACAACTCGTTGAGCAGCCAGGCGAACTCGGCCGGCAACTCGTACCCGGCTACTGCGGCGGTGAACTCGGCATGCGAAATCCGTTTGAACCGAATGTCGCGGCCGCTCGCCTTGCCGATCTCGGCGATCGCGTCGGCGAAACTCAGCAGCCTTGGTCCAGTCAGCTCGTACAGCTGGCCGACATGGCCTTGCCGGGTGAGCACCGTCACGGCGGCGTCGGCGATATCGTCGGCGTCGACGAACGGCTCTCCGACAGTGCCGACCGGCAAAGCCACCTCACCGGCGTGCAGTGGATCAAGCAAAAAACTCTCGCTGAAATTCTGCGAAAACCAGGCGCAGCGCAGGATCGTCCAGTCGGCGCCTGAGGCCTTCAGCATCTCTTCGGCGCGTTGCGCTTCCGTTTCGCCGCGCCCCGACAGCAGCACCAGCCGGCGCACACCGCGCTCCACGGCAAGGTTGGCGAAGGCGCCGACCGCTTCGGCCGCACCGGGCACCGCAAGATCAGGATAGTAGCTGATGTAGACGGCGCCGACACCATCAAGCGCGTGTTCCCAGGTCGTGTTGTTTTCCCAGTCGAAGGGCGGCGTGCCCGAGCGCGAGCCGATCCGCACCGGCAGGCCTTGCGCCGTCAGCCTGTCCGCGAGTCGACGGCCGGTTTTGCCGGTGCCGCCGAGGATCAAAGTCGGTTTTTTCGCTGTGTCGTTCATGGTGGTTCTCCTTTGTTTAAAAACATGAGTAATCCTCACATTTGCAAAACGTGATAAACCCTCGTATTTTGCGAGTCAAGCCAATTTATCGATCATTCGCCAGGAGACAGTGATGGAAGGTTCGACCGTATCGGGTTCACAGGATGGCCAGATCGCCTCGCCGCGCCGGGCGCCAAGCCAGCAACGCAGCCGCGAACGGGTCGAACGGATGCTTGCCGCCGCCTCCGCTTTGATCGCCGAGCAAGGCAGCGATGCCATGCGCATGGGCGAAGTGGCGGAACGGGCCGGCGTGTCGATCGGTTCGCTCTACCAGTTCTTCCCGGACAAGCGGGCGATCGTCTGGGCGCTGGCCGAGCGCTACACCGCCGAAAGCCAGGCCTGCATCGCGGCAGCACTTGCCGAGGTGAGCGACGTGGAAGGGCTGCGGCGGGCGTTTTCCGAGCTGGTGGATATCTATTACGGGCTGTTCCTGGCGGAGCCGGTGATGCGTGACATCTGGTCGGGCACACAGGCCGACAAGGCGCTGCGCGAACTCGAGCTTGCCGACAGCCGGGCCAACGCCGAATTCCTCACGGCGGTGCTAAAACGGCTGCGGCCTGCCGCCGATCCGGCGGCGCTGGAAACGACGGCGTTTCTCATCTGGCAGATGGGCGAGGCCACCATGCGGCTGGCAATCTCGGTCGGGCGGCAAGAAGGCGACGACCTGGTCGCCGCCTATAAGCGGATGGCGCTGCGCGAACTGGTCGGCGAATAGAGCCGGAGACTACCGGCCGAAATAATCCCGTAGCATTTCCGTGCGCTCATCTTCCGCGCACATCGCCATGCGGCCGAGGCTGAACCGGCCTCTATGAAGGGCGACAACGGCCAATGCGCAGTTTACGGTCGGGTCGTCCGCCGAAACTGCCAGATCCCGCAAGGCCAATTCGAAAAGGATCTGCCACGCAGTTTTGTAGTGTGGTTCGATCCAATCCGGAACCGGCGGGTTCCGGTCGTAGGCCAATCGCGCTTCTTCGATCGTCGCGGCCAGACCGTAAGCTCCCCAATATACGGGAGTTTCGCCTTCGGAGATGCGAGCCAGTTCCACAACCGCGGCGTAAGATGCGTCTCCAACATCGCCCTGATGATGCAGTTCGTTCCAGAGCTCGTCCCAGACCGACTTGTCATCGTAGTGAACGGCCAGCCTTCGCAAGGCCGGCCGTGAATCATAAACGACCTTGTATCCGCCCGTGAGGCCGGACCATCGTTCATCGTTGAATGCCATCATGTCGCCGCCCTTCGCCAACCAGTCGACCCTCCTGTGCCGGGTGGCTCCAGTCAACAAAAAACCCGCCACGAGGGCGGGTTCTTGATCTGCGAAAGGCCTGCGGCTTAGAGGCCGAAACCTTCGAAACGCTTCTTGAACTTCGACAAGCGGCCGCCGCGGTCGAGCAGGGTCTGCTGGCCGCCGGTCCAGGCCGGATGGGTGGTCGGGTCGATGTCGAGGTTCATCGTGTCGCCCTCCTTGCCCCAGGTCGAACGGGTCATGTATTCGGTGCCGTCGGTCATGACGATCTTGATGGTGTGGTAGTCGGGATGGATGTCGGTCTTCATTGTGCTATTCCTGGTTCGCCGGCGCTGCTGACGGGCATAAGCCTGCGTCGATGCGCCCCTTTTTAAAACTCGAAGCCGCAGCTATTGAGGAGCCACGGCTTTTAAAAACGGTCGGCGAGCCTATACATCAGCCGGAATTGAATCACAAGGCCGCGACAAGCGCATATTAAGGCGCATACAAAAAGAGCCAGAGGAAACGGTTATGGCGCACTCCAGCGGCGATGCAGACGAGCGTAGGCGCTCGCTCAAGCCGCTGCGGCGCCTGTTCCCCTATATCACCCGCTACCGTAAGATGGTCATTGGCGCGGTCGTCTCGCTGACCGTAGCGGCGGCGACGACGCTGGCGCTGCCGCTGGCCGTGCGGCGCATGATCGACCACGGCTTTTCAGCTTCCGATTCCAGTTTCATCGCCGAGTATTTCGCCATGCTGGTGGTGATGGCTGCCTTGCTCGCCGCGGCGTCGGCCAGCCGCTACTATTTCGTCATCACGCTGGGCGAGCGCGTCGTCGCCGACATCCGCAACGACGTGTTCCGCCATGTCACGACGCTGTCGCCATCTTTCTTCGACACCGCCCAGTCGGGCGAGATTGTGTCGCGGCTCGCCGCCGACACAACGCAGATAAAATCGGCGGTCGGTGCCACCGCTTCGGTGGCGCTGCGCAATGTCATCCTGGGGCTCGGCGCCGTGGCGATGATGGTCTTCACCAGCCCGAAACTGTCGGGCCTCGTCATTGCCGCTATCCCGGTGATCGTGCTGCCGCTGGTCGCCTTCGGCCGCTCGGTGCGGCGCAAATCGCGGCTGGCGCAGGACACGCTGGCCGACGCGACGGCCTATGCCAGCGAGCAGATCGGCGCGGTGCGCACCCTGCAGGCCTTCACCAACGAGAAACTGGTCACCGGGAATTTTTCATCTGCCGTGGAAGCCGCGTTCGAGGCGGCGCGATCTTCGATCTTTGCCCGATCTTTCCTCACCTTCTTCGCCATCTTCATGATCTTTTCCTCGGTGGTGGCGGTGCTGTGGTTCGGATCGCGCGACGTGCTTGGCGGGACGCTGTCGCCGGGCACGCTCGGCCAATTCCTGCTCTATTCGGTGTTCGCCGCCGGCGCGCTCGGTGCGCTGTCGGAAGTGTGGGGCGAGCTTGCCCAGGCGGCGGGTGCTGCCGAACGGCTGACCGAGATCCTGGCCGAGAAGCCCGCGATCCAAGCCCCCGCGCATCCGAAACTGCTACCGGCGACGGCCAGAGGCGCAATAAGTTTTGACGACGTATCCTTCTCCTATCCGGCTGGGCCCGACCGCGCCGCCGTCCACGGTCTGAGTTTCCAGGTCAAGCCCGGCGAGACGGTGGCGATCGTGGGCCCGTCGGGCGCCGGCAAGAGCACCGTCTTTTCGCTGCTTCTGCGCTTCTATGACCCCGAGATCGGCAAGATCATGATCGACGGCGTTAATGTGCGAGAGGCCGATCCCGTCGCCATACGAGAGCGCATCGCCATCGTGCCGCAGGATGTCACCATCTTCGCGGCCAGCGCGCGTGACAATATCGGCTTCGGCCGTCCGGACGCCAGCCAGGCCGAGATCGAGGCGGCGGCCAAGGATGCGCTTGCCGACGAGTTCATCCTGAAGCTCGAGAAAGGCTATGACAGCGAGGTCGGCGAGCGCGGCGTGACCCTGTCCGGCGGCCAGCGCCAGCGCGTGGCGATTGCCCGCGCGATTCTGCGGGATGCGCCGATCCTTCTGCTCGACGAGGCGACCTCGGCACTCGACGCCGAAAGCGAGACGCTGGTGCAGACGGCGCTGGAGCGGCTGATGCAGGGCCGCACCACCATCGTTATCGCCCACCGGCTGGCGACGGTTCTGAAGGCCGACCGGATCCTCGTCATGGATGGCGGCTGCATCGTCGAGGAAGGCACCCATCAAAGCCTCGTTGCCAGGGGCGGTATCTATGCGCGGCTGGCCAAGCTGCAGTTCGAAACCGGGGCGAATGCTTCAGAGGTGCCGCGGAGTAGCATCGGGCAAACCTGACGGGGCCACCCTCCAGCCAGCCAACAGGCTGCTGAAGTTTTTATCAGCCACCGAAAACTGAGTGTCTGCTGCGCCGATAGGCGATGAAGAATGGAACTCCGACGAGCAGGGACAGTAAAAACATGCTGGCGATAACTTGCCGTTGTTCCATGGCCGGATCGCGGACCTTCACCTTCGCCAGCGGCGGGTCTTCGTAAGTAAAATCATACTGCCACTGGAGATTGTCGGCGATGTCGTCAACGGATTTCAGATAATCGACGATCGCCTTGGCCGGCACCTCCGTCTCCAATGTCTGGAAGTTCCAACCAACACGAAATTCGGTTGGGGTGTTGCTCCAGGATGCCTTGAGCGAGACATAGGGCGTAATGACGTCCTTTATCTGCTCCCCGGAAAACCTGGCTTTCAGATTGCGCATGACGATGCTGTAGCGCTTGTAAAATGGAGTGCCGAGAGAAATAGGACCGATCCTGCCGACCATCGTTGGCGTCGGAAGACTGCCCCCGAGATCGGCCTTGATGGTAAATTGCTTGGCAAGGTCGTTGGCCGCCAGCGCGTCTGCCGGCAATTGGTAACTCTCTTTTACACTCAGGACGTTGCCGTCACGGCGGTCGATGATATCCAGTCCGGCGATGCTTCGGATACCGGGATACTGCTTGCTGTAGTATTGCAGATAGGTGTTGGAGAGATCGGTCAAGGACTGGCTGGCCAGTTTTTGACGCATCCAGTCGGCGTTGGCGTCTTCATACATCGAGAAGACCGTCAGCGTCAGCGGGTCGCCCGATTTCCTTGGAAAGTCGAACTGTTCCTCAACCTGGACCGACGGACTGGTAAGCACCGCACTTGGCATCTTTTCCAATCCGCCAGTGCTGGAAAGCGGCAGCGCGAAGCCGTAGTCGGCTTGCACGAGATTGTGCGCCTTACCCCCTTGAAGATCGTTGGTGGCGTCCAGCCAATATATCTGGGTTCCGATCTTTACCTTCACGATAGCATGATCGAAATTGCTAAGCGCCGGCAGATGCTGATCCAGGGCCCGTCCCTGGTCGAGATCCGCCAGGGCCACTTCGGCAGAAATGCCAAGTCGCACGAGCGACGAAGCAAGCAGCAATGCCTTGTCCTTGCAATCACCAAATCCGCTACGCAGGACAGTCGCAGGGTCGCGCGGAATGTGAGATCCGGCACCGATGGACAGGCTGACATAGCGTATCTGATCCTGCACCAACTGCATCGCCTGGACCATCCGGTCCGCGGGTACCGGATCCTTGATGGCTATAGCGTCGAGCTTTGCGGCGAAGTCGGCAGGAAAGCTGGTGACGGGCTTATAATGGGCCGCAACTGCATCGACCACACTTTGCCAATTCGCAGTGGAGGATACATCGACAGAGCCCCAGGCCGGATACTCTGCCGGCAGATTGTCCTCAACCTTGACCGGTTTCGGGTTTGCAATTTCCCACAAATAGACACTGTCCGATCCCGATGAAGAGATCGAAGGCCGGAGTTGGGTTCCCCGTGTCTTGACGTGCAGCGGCTGTGCGGTCGGCCAGGTGATGGTGGTCCTGATAAGCGCTACCGGTTCTTCCCATTCGGACGCGAAACTTTTGAAGAAAAGCTCCTTCCCGACGAGCGGGGTTACCTCATAGGTCGATCCATAGTCGATGATGTCGCCGACGCGCACGTCATCGATATTGGCATGCGCTGTCAGCCAGCCATCGAAGACGCCTTTCTCGGCGTCTTTTTCCTTGCGGAAAATGTCGAATTTGACGTCTTCCAGTCGGTCCAGCACGGCACCATCGCGGATGATTTGAAGATGGTTGAGCGTGACCTTGTGTCGGGACGGGTCGAACTGCAGATCGATCCCCGCGCCCTGTTCGAGGCCGGGACGGTCGACGATCTTGTAGACAGTGCGCCAGTATTCAACATAGCCGACGGCGCGGTGATTGATCTGATCGTCCGAGAGCAGCCATGAAATGCCGTTTTTGACCTGATCCGATCGCGCAGGGTCGGCAGCCGGAATATCAACCTGCTTTACCCAGCTTTCCGTCGGGCCCCTGAGAACCATGTCGTCGGACATGGCGGGAGAATTCAGGCCGATCAGCAGGCCGAAAAGGATGACGAGGCACCGGAAAGACTTGACTTCACGAAAACTGATACAGGCCGACATCTGCCCCCGCAGACTTGAAGAAAGCCCTTTTTCTGTGCCTTTCCAGCCAAAGTAAAGCCTGGCCATGCAGTTTTTTTGCAGCCTCCGATAGCAGGAAGCGACTTTGGGTGTGGCGTATTCAGCCGCCGTACCGCTTGCGCAGATGCTGGGTGAAATGCACTGCATTGAGCTTTTCACCCGTCGCGCGTTCGAGCAGGTCGGGCGTCGACCAGCGCGAACCTTGCGACCAGATCCTTTCACGGCGCCAGCCGTTGATCGCCGCGAAATTTCCCGTGGCGAGGTCTTCGTCGACCGAAGGATGGTCTCTGGTCAGCGCCGCCCATTGCTGCGCCGCCATCATGGCGCCCAGCGTATAGGACGGGAAATAGCCGAAGGCGGCACCCGGCCAGTGCACGTCCTGCATCGGCCCGTCGGCCGGGTTGTCGACGGTCGACAGGCCGAGATAGTCGCGCATCTTGGCGTCCCAAGCCTCGGGCAGGTCGGCGGCCTCCAGCCGCCCCGAGACAAGCTCCTGCTCCAGCTCGTAGCGCAGGATGACGTGCAGCGGATATGTGACCTCGTCGGCGTCGACGCGGATCAGCCCGCGCTCGACCCTATGAACATGCGGCAGGATGTCGTCGATCGACCAGGTCTCGCCCAGGTGCCGTTCGACCACCGGCAGCGCCCAGCGCCAGAATTCGGGGTTGCGGCCGATCTGCTTTTCGACGAACAGGCTCTGGCTTTCATGCACGGCCATGCCGCGCGCTTTGCCAAGCGGCCAGTGCGCCCATGCCTTCGGCAGGTTCTGTTCGTAAAGCGCATGGCCGGTTTCGTGCAGCACGCCCATCAGTGCCGACAGGAAGTCGGAGGTCTTGTAGCGGGTGGTGATGCGCACGTCGCTCGGGACGCCGCCGCAGAACGGATGATGCGAAACCGAAAGCGAGCCGTGGGTGAGGTCGAAGCCGACCGCCGCCATCATGGCGAGGCCAAGCTCGCGCTGCTTTTCGATCGCGTAGCTGCCCGAAAGCGGCTTCAGAGGGTTTTTCGCCAGCCGCTCTTCCTGCACGGCCAGTGCCTCCGGTACGAACTCCCTAAGGAAGGTCTTCAGCTCGGCGAAGACCGGCGTGATGTCGGCGGCGCGGTTGCCGGGATCGTACTGCTCCATCAGCGCGTCGTAGGGATCGAGGCGGAGCACGTCGGCGCGAAGTGCTGCTTCCTCGCGCACTAGCGCCACGACGCCTTCGAGCGCCGGCAAAAATCCTGCCCAGTCGTTTTTCGCGCGCAGGTCGCGCCAGAGCTGCTCGGAGCGCATGCGCGCGGTCGTTTGGCGCTCGACGAATTCAACCGGCAGGCACGTCAGGTTGGTATACTGCCGCCGGAATTCCTTGACCGCTGCCTGCTGTTCTTCGTTCAGCGTTTCCTGCTCGGCCGCAGCGATCCAGTCGGCGATCTCCGGCGCGGTCGCTCTGGCGTGATGCATGCCGGCCAGCGCCGACATCGCCTCGGCGCGCTTTTCGCCGCCGCCGACGGCCATGTGGGTCGCCTCGTCGGCGCCGAGAATGGCGAGCGCATGCTCCAGCGCTTCGAGCTTGTGACCGAGGTCGTCGAGTTTTTGAAAGGACATGGTGGGTTCCGCTGAATTTGAACGACGGGAAAAGATACCAATGCGCTGATATTGGCAACCCTGAACGCCGTCGGCGATGGGCACATTGGTTGCTAGCACGATGCACGCCGCAATGCGTCTTGCGGGAGCGGTGGCGTGCGTGATCAATATCACAAGGCGGCGCCGTGCCGCGACGGGAGATGAAGCATGATCGCCAACGTGCTGGTCGGGTTGGTGGCGCTGATCCACCTCTACATCGTCTATCTGGAGATGGTGCTGTGGAATACGCCGCGCGGCCACAAGGCGTTCAAGCTGACGCCGGAATTCGCCAGCGCATCGAAAGTGCTTGCGGCCAACCAGGGGCTTTACAACGGCTTTCTCGCGGCCGGGCTGATCTGGGGGCTTTACCTCGGCGAGGCCGGTTTCCAGATCAAGGTGTTTTTCCTGCTCTGCGTCGCTATCGCCGGCCTCTATGGTGCGGCGACGGTCGACAGGAAAATCCTCTACATCCAGACTCTACCGGCAGTGCTGGCGCTGATCGTACTTTGGCTGGGCGCATGACCCCGAAAAATCGGAATTGATGGGAAGGCGGTGGGACGCCACCTTCCGGCCGTGGGCCGTCGGTTCCGTAACGTCGCGATGGATGGTTCCACCGCCGGCGGTTCTCGGCCCCGTGACAGAGCCTAGGAGCGGTCCTCGGCAAAGTGTAGTCAAAAAAGGTAATCTTTTCAGGCCTTGCTAGCCCGCATCGGCGTCCTAAATCGGCCGCCGCTGGAGCCGGGGCGATCAGCGCTCGGTCAGTTTCAGCTCGATGCGGCGGTTCTTGTTGCGTGCGTCTTCGGTGTCGGCGGGGTCGAGCGGCTGGAATTCGCCGAAGCCGGCCGCAACCAGCCGGTTGGCCGGCACGCCGTTTTCGATCAGGAACTTCACCACCGAGGTCGAGCGCGCCGTCGACAATTCCCAATTGTCGCGGTAGCGGCCGGTGCCCGATAGCGGCTTGTCATCGGTGTGGCCGTCGACGCGCAGCACCCAGTTGATCTCCGGCGGGATCTCCTTCTGCAGGTCGATAATGGCGTCGGCGAGCTTCTTCATCTCGTCCTTGCCGGCATCGTTGATCACTTCGGAGCCTGTCGGGAAAAGCACTTCCGACTGGAAGACGAAGCGGTCGCCGACGATGCGGATGTTCTCACGATCGGCGAGGATCTCGCGCAAGCGCCCGAAGAAGTCGGACCGATAGCGGTTCAGTTCCTGCACCCGTTGCGCCAGCGCGACGTTCAGGCGGCGGCCGAGATCGGCGATCTTGGTGTTGGACTCGCGGTCGCGCGTTTCGGACACGTTGAGAGCTTCTTCGAGCGCTCCGATCTGCCTGCGCAGCGCCGCGATCTGCTGGTTGAGGATTTCGACCTGGCTCAGCGCCTGCTGGCTGATCTGGCGCTGGTTGTCGAGTTCACCAGAAAGCGCCGTGGCGCGCTGGTTGGCCGCGTCGCCGGCACCGGCGCCTTGCGCCAGCAATTGCTCGAGCCGGCTCTTTTCCGCCTCCGACGCCGACAGCGACGCCTGCAAATTGGCGAGCGAATCTTCCTTGTCCTGCGTCGTCGAGCGCTCCAGCGCCAGAAGCTGGGTCAGTTCGTTTATCTGCAAGTTGAGGCGGTTGAGTACCGTGTCCTTGCCGGAGATTTCGCGGCCGAGCAGGAACTGCGCCAGCACGAAGACGGTGAGCAGGAACATGATCGCCAGCAGCAACGTCGACAGCGCGTCGACGAAGCCTGGCCAGTAATCGATACGGCGATCGGTACGCCGGCTCCTGGCGAGAGCCATGCTAATGGACTCCAGTCTTCTTCAGGGCGTCGGCGATCTTCTCCAGCGTATTGCGCATAGCCTTCTGCTCGTCCGACTGGGCCTCGACCCAGTCGCGCATGATCTGCTGCTCCGAGCGCATGTTCTTGACCAGGCCCGAAATGCCGTCGGCAAGATTGGCCATGGCGGTGGCGACACGCGGATTGGCGCCGCCGTTTTCCTGCATGTTGCGCAGTCTTTCCGACAGGACGCGGATCTCGTCGGAGGACTCGGCCTTGGGCGGTTCGGCGACGACGATGTCGGAGGACAGGTCGGTGACCGAGGACAGCCAGTTTTCGAGCTCGGTATAGAAGCGTGTCTGGGCGCGGCCAGCCTGCAGGTCGAGGAAGCCGAGCACCAGGGAACCGGACAGGCCAAACAGCGACGACGAGAAGGCGGTGCCCATGCCGGCGAGCGGCGCGGAAAGCCCCTGCTTCAGCGATTCGAGCACGACGGCGGCATCGCCGGAGCCGGGATCGAGCGAGTCAATAGTTTCGCGGATCGAGCCGATCGTGTTGAGCAGGCCCCAGAAGGTGCCGAGCAGGCCAAGGAACACCAGCAGCCCGACAAGGTATCGCGAGGTATCGCGGCTTTCGTCGAGGCGGGTGGCGATCGAATCGAGCATGGTGCGCATCGAGCTGGTCGAGAAGGCGATCGTCGACGAGCGGCCGATCATCGCCTTCATCGGCGCCAGCAGCACCGGCTCGGTTGTTTCGGAGCCGGCCCGAAAGGAGTTGACCCAGCGCACTTCGCGAAACAGCCGGCCGACCTGCACGAAGGCCAGCAGGATGCCGACCACAAGCACGCCGATGATCAGGCCGTTGAGACCGGGATTGGTGGCGAAAGCGCTTGAGATCTGACGGGTCAGGATGGCGGCGATGAAGGCGACGATCATCAGGAAGATGACCATGGTCAGCAGAAAAACCTGCGGGCTCGACAATTTGTGCGGATCGTACATCAGGACGTCGGAGCGTCTGCCCACGCCGAAGGATTTGAGAAAAGCCATCCGTGCCCCGTTTCCGATGCCGCTGCCGTCAATTCACGTTTGACGGCGACTCTAAACGCAATTGTGACCAAATTGAATGGCGCTTGGCAATATTGCCGGCCGGACCATTGGCGTCAGAGTCGGTTGATGACCAGGCAGTCGACCATGGCGGCAAGATGCAGGCCGGCGCCGGTGACGACAAAGCCGTGCCACAGCGCATTGTGGAAGCGCAGGCCCTTCCAGGCGAAGAAGATGACGCCGCAGGAATAGACGATGCCGCCGGCAACGATCAGCGCGATCGACGTCGTCGGCAATGTCTGGACCAGCGGCTCGACAAGAACGATGCCGCTCCAGCCGATGGCGAGATAGAAGACGATCGCCAGCCGGTCGAAGCGACCGGGAAGAAGCACTTTGATGGCGATGCCGATCGCTGCCGCGACCCAGACCAGGACGATCATCGAGACGGCCAGCGGCGAGCCGTCGAGCTGGGCGAGGAAAGGCGTGTAGGTCGCGGCGATCAGCAGATAGATCGCGGCATGGTCGAAGCGCCGCAATATCCACTTGGCCGGCGACGAAACCGGCCACAGGTTATAGGCCAGCGACACCGACAGCACGGTGAGCAGCGAAACCACGTAGAAAGCGGCGGCGATATATTCGCCCGGACCGGCATGGAAGGAGGCCAGCGCCAGCAGCGCCGAGCCGGCGGCAATGGCGAGTACGATGCCCACCGCATGGACGATGCCGTCGGCGATCATTTCGGCGCGCGAATAATGCCAGCGTCCCATGAAGGGGATTTCGATCCGGGATTCGGGGCCGGTATGCATCATGAATGATCCTGCATCCCTTATCTGGGCGGATGCCGGACAGTATTTCAAGCTTTGGTTGCGGTTTTGCGACTGCGGCGGTTCAGCGCGCCAAGTCTGCTAGCTGAGCTTAGCGCGGCGTCACCGGCTTCCTGACGGTTTTCAACAGCGCGCGCTGGATGATCTCGTTGCCGGCGACGATCGAGCCGCCATCCAGCATGTTCTGCCCGCCGGCGAAGTCGGAGATGAAGCCGCCCGCCTCGCGGATCAGCAGGATGCCGGCGGCGACGTCCCAGGCCGACAGGCCGGTTTCCCAGAACCCGTCCATGCGGCCGGCAGCGACGTAGGCGAGATCGAGCGAGGCAGAGCCGAGGCGGCGCACGCCCGAGACTTCGGCCATCACGTTGCGCAGCTCGACCAGGAAATTGCCATGCTGGCCGCGCCCGAGATGCGGCACGCCGCAGCCGATCACCGTGTCGATCAGCTTGGTGCGGCCGGCGACCCGCAACCGGCGGTCGTTCATAAAGGCGCCGCCGCCGCGCTCGGCAGTGTAGAGTTCGTCCATCGCCGGATTGTAGACGACGCCGGCGACGATCTGGCCCTGACGCTCCAGCGCGATCGAGATGGCGAAGAGCGGAATGCCGTGCAGGAAATTGGTGGTGCCGTCGAGCGGGTCGACGATCCAGCGGTGCTGGCCGTCGTCGCCTTCGATCAGGCCGCGCTCCTCCATCAGGAAGGCGTAGCCCGGCCGCGCCTTCGACAGCTCGGTGAAAAGGATGTCTTCGGCCTTGCGGTCGGCCTGGCTGACATAGTCGCCCGGCCCCTTCATCGAGACCTGCAGGTTCTGGACTTCGCCGAAATCGCGCGACAGCGAGCGGCCGGCCTTCATGGCGGCCTGGACCATTACATTGAGGATCGCGGAACGCGCCATTGTACTTTTTCCTGCTGCGCTTCTTCCTGCTGCCGGGCGCTTTAGTCGGCGCGGCGCACGTAAGTGATTTCGTTGGTGTCGACGATGATACGTTCGCCCGACCCGATAAACGGCGGCACCAGCACGCGGATGCCGTTCTCCAGCATCGCCGGCTTATAGGATGAGGCGGCCGTCTGACCCTTCACCACCGGATCGGCCTCGGTGATGGTCAGCGTCACCTGGTCGGGCAGTGAAATGCCGATCGGCCTTTCATCATAGAGCTGGACCGTCACCATCATGCCGTCCTGCAGAAAGGCGGCGCGATCGCCGACGAAATCCTTTTGCAGTTCAAGCTGCTCGTAGCTTTCGGTGTCCATGAACACAAGCGCTTCGCCCTGCTCGTAGAGGTAGGAGAAATCCTTCATCTCCAGCCGGATCTGTTCGACGGTTTCGGCAGAGCGGAAACGCTCGTTAAGCTTGGTGCCGTTGATCAGGTTCTTCAGCTCGACCTGGTTATAGGCGCCGCCCTTGCCGGGCTTGACAGTGTTGGTCCTGACCGCCACCCACAGGCCGCCATCATGCTCGATGACGTTGCCGGGACGGATTTCGTTGCCATTGATCTTGGCCATGATGATGTGTCCGGAATGAGATTTTCGCGATGAAAGCGATTTGGCGCCTCCAAGACCACAAATCGCCAGGAGAGGCAAGGGAGTGGACAAGGGAGTGGGCAGGAGGGGGAGTAGGGGCGGAGCCATTCCCTCGTCAGCATTCGCTGCCAGATAATTCACCGTCCGCGACGCTTTACGGCAGGCGGTTGGCCTTCTGCAGCGCCTGCTTCGTCTGGTCGTCGGTCAGGCCCTGCAGAAAATCGTCCATCTGCGGATCGATCAGCCCGGCGCGCCGTGCGACGACGTACCAGGCGCCGGCAAGAATCGGATCCGGATCGGTGCCGATGCCGCCCATGTAAAGCTTGGCAAGGCGGTTCTGGGCGGCGACATTGCCGCTCTCGGCGGCCTGTTTCATCCAGCCGAAGGCGGACTTCAGGTCGCGGGCGCCACCACGTCCCTCGATCATCCAAGCGGCGAGATCGATCTGCGCCGTATCGTAGTTCTGCCGTGCTGCCTGCGCCAGCAGGCCGCGCGCCTGAACATCGTCGCGCGGCTTGCCGCCGACGCCATTGGCATAGACCTGCGCCATCGCATATTGCGCGTCGGCAAGGCCGGTCGCGGCGGCGCGCTGATAGTAGGACACGGCCTTCGCGATGCCGGAATCGCCGGGGTCCTGCTGAACCAGCAGCTGCGCGAAATTGAACTGTGCCAGACGGTTGCCGGCCTCGGCGGCGGCCTGCATCAGCGCGTAGGCCCCCTTTTCGTCCTTCTTGACGTAGCGGCCGTCGAGCAGCATCAGCGCATACTGGAACTGCGATTCTGGTATGCCCTGCTCGGCGGCAAGCGCGTACCACTTTGCCGCCTCCGCAGCGTTGACCGGCACGCCAAGACCGCGCGACAATATCTCCGCGACCAATGTCTGCGCCGCCGGGTCGCCGTTTTGGGCGCGAGCCAAAGCGAGGTTGTAGGCCGTCTTGTAAAGGCCGCGCTGGAAGGCGCCATAGGCAGAATCCGACGGCTTTGCACCGAAGCGGTCGGGATTGATGGCGTCGGCCGACGGCAACGGGGCCGTGGTGGCGGGCTGCGGCAGCGGCGCGGCGATCGGCTTGTCCGTGCGTGCACCGATGTCGGGCTTGGCTTGCGGCAACGGGGCGGTTTCCGCCACGGCGGCCTGCACCGTGAGCGCCGCAAGCAAAGCACCGAAAAGGATTGTCCGCGCCGGCACGTCAGTCCTCGAAACGCGGCGCGGTTTCGTCGAGCAGCGCATTGGCGCTGGCGACTGCCATCTTCGGGTCGACGCCGTCGGCAAAGACGGCGCTGGACAGCGCCACGAATTCGGCGCCGGTGGCAGCTACCGCTTCGACCGAGGCGAGGTCGGACCCGGCCATGACAATGCAAGGGATCTGGATCACATCGGCCCACCATTGCCCCAGCGACAGGTTGCGCGGGTGCGGCTCCGGCTTGTTGTCGTAGCCGAAGCGGCCGAAGAAGATGTAGTCGGGCCTGAGCTCGCCGAGTTCCAGCGCATCGTCGCGTGTCTTGGCGCCGCCGGTGCCGACCATCATTTTTGCCTGAAAACGTTCGATCGTCTCGGCGAGTTCGGCCTTGCCGACCTCGACATGGATACCATCTGCCTGGACGCGGCCGGCGATGCGGGTGTCGCCGGCAATGACGACGGCAACGCCTGCCGCTTGCGCCGCCGGCACGATCTGTTCGGCGAAGGCCTGGAAGGAGACCTCGTCCATGCCGTTCTCGGGCAGGATCAGCGAGGCGACGTCGCCGCCCTCGAACGCCGCGCCGATGCGCTCAGCCGGCACGCCGGGCGGCGCGATCAGCACGATGCGGCAGCGATTTGGAGGCGTTGCGTCGTTCATTGGTTTTCGATCCCGGTTTTCGCCTATGCCGGGCGAAGATGGTTGCATTGCGGCATAGAGCAAAGTGCCGGCCTTGAATAGGCGGGCGGGGCAGGATCATTGGCGCATGATTGTCGTCCGGCGACGTTCTTCGCTCACTTGATCGCCTGGGTGCTCTCGGCTGGGATTTTCGATTTCCACAGTGTCCAGCCAAGATTCATGCCGGCGGCAGCGACCAGGATGGCGGCGGCGCCGACGATCTGGGCCGGATGCAGCCGGTGGCCGAAGGCCACGACATCGACCAGGATCGCGACCACAGGGTAGATAAAGGACAGCGACCCCTGCAGATGCGTCGGCAGTTTCTGAATGGCGCCGTACATCAGGATGTACATCAGACCGGTATGGACGACGCCAAGCGTCGTCAGCATGCTCCAGCTCCACGCATCCGCGGGAAGCTGGGAAAGGTTGGCGAAGGGTGCCAGCATGACGACGCCGACGCAGACCTGGATCAGGGCGATCAGGTGCGGTGGCGTGCCTTTGAGCTTCTTGGTGACGATGGCGGCGACAGCCCAGAAGAAAGCCGCACCCAGCGCCATTGCGATGCCGGTAAAATAATCCGTACCGACATTACCTGTGCCTGTATTAGGACCTGCATCGGGCCCCACATCAGGCGAGGCCTGCACGATCAGCAGCATGCCGGCGAAGGCGATGCCGAGCCAGGCCAGCTTCGTCATGGTCAGTCGCTCTGAGAAGAAGAGCGCGCCAAAGCCGACCAGCATGAAGGGCTGGGTGTTGTAGACTGCCGTGGCGATCGAGATCGAGGCGTGGGAAAACGAACTGAACAGCAGCAACCAGTTGATGACGATGGCCGCGCCCCCGAGCGCCGCAATCGCCACGATGCGCAGCGACAGCCTGCCGCGCAGCAATCCCAGAGCAGCGCAGATGATCAGCAGCGTTATCGCGCCGAAGGCGCAGCGCCAGAAGACGACGTCCATGATGGGCTCGCCCGACATGACGACGAACCATCCGATCGTGCCGAGGATGGCCATTGCGGCCGTCATCTCGATTGTGCCGCGTACCGTGCTGTCCATGAAGATTACCTCTCGAATGCTGATGGTTGATAATCCCATGCGGCACCAGCGCTTCCTATGTTTTGCGATAGGTGATATGCCGGCCGTGCCTAATTAAATAAGGTGACGGCGGCCTTTTCATTGGGAATGTCAAATGCTGGACGATCTGGACCGACGCCTTCTCGAAATCCTGATCAAGGATTCGCGAACCTCATTGAAGGAACTGGCCCAGCAGGTAGGACTGTCGTCGCCGAGCGTGGCGGAACGGCTGCGCCGGCTGGAGGATCGTGGCGTTATCAGGGCTTTCACCGTCGAGATCGACCCGCAAGCGCTCGGCTACTCGCTGCAGGCGATCGTTCGCATCCGGCCCTTGCCGGGCAAGCTGCATATCGTCCAAAAGCTGATCGAGGAGATCCCGGAGTTTGGCGAATGCGACAAGGTGACGGGCGACGACTGCTTTGTTGCCCGGCTGTTCGTGCGCTCGATCGGCGATCTCGACAAGCTTCTCGACCGTATCGCCGACAAAGCCGAAACGAGCACAGCCATCATCAAGGCGCAGCCGATCCGGAGGCGCCCGCCGCCGCTTGCCGCGACCGCCATCTCAAAACCGTAACAGGCCTCAGCACTCACGACGCATCGCATTGTTTGCACATTTGCGGTCGCGGCGCGAAGGTTTATCGGCTATTCCAGCGTCTATACGCTTTCCCTCCAACTGCTCCCCGCCGATGTCAGGTCTTCTGCTCGATCCCTGGTTCTATGCCGCCGCCATTCCAGCCGTCATCCTGGTCGGTCTGTCCAAGGGCGGCTTTGGCGGTGCGGTCGGTTTCATCGGCGTGCCGCTGATGGCGCTGGCCATGCCGCCGGTGCAGGCCGCCGCCATCCTGCTGCCGATTCTATGCCTGATGGACATCGTCTCGGTGTGGACATGGTGGGGTGTCTACGACCGCAAGATGCTTACGGACATGATGCCGGGGGCGGTAATCGGCATCGGCCTCGGCTGGCTGACCGCGGCGCTGGTGACAGCGGAAATGGTGCGGCTGATCGTCGGCGCGGTGGCCATTATCTTCGTGCTTCGCTGGGTCTATCTACAGATGCGGCACGGTGCGAGCCACTCAGCCGAGCCCAACCGCGCGGCTGCTGCCTTCTGGGGGACGGTCGCCGGCTTCACCAGCTTCGTCGCCCATGTCGGCGGTCCGCCCTTTCAGGTCTATGCGCTGCCGATCCGGCTCGATCCGAAAGTGCTGTCGGGCACCGCTGCAATCTTCTTTGCCGCCACCAACGCATTGAAGCTTATCCCCTATTTTGCGCTGGGACAGTTCGATACCTTGAACCTGACCGCGTCGGCGGTTCTGGCACCGCTGGCGCCGCTTTCGACCATCGCCGGCGCCTGGCTGGTCCGGCGGATGCGGCCGGAACTGTTCTACCCCTTCACCTACGCAACCGTGGCGGTCGTTGCGGTCAAGCTTCTGTGGGACGGGATTGCCGGCCTTCTCTAGATTGCCAGCCATGGAAGCTGCCGGCAGCCGAGCCGCCAGCAGCGTCACAGTGGATTTCAGGCGGCGCTAGGCACCAACCGGCGCGTTCCGCCGAGGGCGAGAGCAATTCCGGTGGTCAGGACCAGCGCCATGCAGCCCAGGATGGTGATGTCGTTCAGCGTCGGCTTCAGCACCATGTCGGCGATGATCACCAGCATCACCGAATAGTCGACGCGTGCAGCGTTGAGGATGCGCTGGCCCTGAGCGAGGGCCCGCCGGCGTCACGCCGTCCTTGGCGATCACCCCGCCATGCGGTCGGCGGTCGGCTTGAAGATGAACATGCCGATGCAGAAGGTCGTCGCATAGCCGGCAAGGCCGATCAGGATCCACAGGTCGGAGAAGCCGACTGAGAACCAACACATGATCAGCCCGAAGGCGAGCGTCAGCATCGACATCGGCGCGAAGAGCGGCGCATACTTGCTCCGTCTCGCTGCGAGGAGCGGGCGTTTAGCGCGGCGCCTGTTTCGGAACGCAAGCGCGTCGCGCCGTTTTCTGCTATTCTGGCAGCGCCGGGGAAGGGTCTGGCGCGATGCGGCATCGTCCAGAAACATTGCCGATGCTAATGCGCCGATGCCGGGGACCCGGTGGCGGGTCGACCGCCTGAATTCAACCCATTCCCATGACGGGAAAAGGCAAATCGGGGGATACTATGCAAAAGGTAGCACGAAATTTCTTCACGCTGGCCGTCGTCTACGCATTGTTCGGGATGGCGCTCGGCCTTCAGATGGCGATCAGCAAAGACCATGCGCAGATGCCGACTCACGCCCACATCATGGTGGCCGGATGGCTGATGTCGGCGGTGTTTGCCTTCTTCTACCATCTGTTTCCGGCAGTCGCGGAAAAGAGGCTTGCCACCGTCCATTTCTGGTTGACGGCAATCAGTGGCATCGGCCTGTTGATCGGCCTTTATATCATGCTTGCCGGCAACCCAGCGATCGAGCCGCTGGTGGCAACGTCCTCGATGGGTTTTTACGCGGGATTGCTGCTGTTTGCCTACATCGCACTGCCGGTGGTGTGGAAAGCCGAGCGGCTTCCTGAGGCGCAAAAGGCCTGAGTATTGTGCTGTTACGGCACAGGCGGGCGGCGCTCGATCAAAAAATATCCGCGCCGTTAAGGCTTCATTAAGCTTTACAGGCGTTTACTATGTACATCCAGTGATCTGGATTCTTACCGAGTGGTTGGAGCCACTTTGTTTGACGCCTCCCTGTTAAACTCCTGAGAGCCGCCTTACCCGCGGCTCTTTTTTTGCCCGCGATCCGGATTGTCCGGGGGGCTGCGCCGCCGTTAACCGTTTGTTAAACATGTGCTTGCCTTCACCCGCCCCGAAGCGCATTTTCAAGTCTCGGTAATATAGGGTGCAGGACGTGACGGCGATGACGCCGAATCGACCGGCTGTAAGGCAAGTGCAGGGCGTATCGATGAACGACTCTTCGAAGGGAAGCGCGAAAACCATCAAGCTGGCGGAGCGCCGGGTTTTCTCCCAATCCTTCAAGCCGCTGTACCAGGAAGGCATGGGCCTGGTCGAGCAGGCGGCCGAATATCTGGACGGCAAGGGCCGGGCCGAGGCGAAGAAACTGTCCAGGCTGGCGGCGACGCTCTATGCGGCTGAATCGATGCGATTGACCACGAGGCTGATGCAGGTCGCCTCCTGGCTGCTTTTGCAGCGCGCGGCGAATTCCGGCGAGATGACCCGAGATCAGGTTGCGTCCGAAAAATCCAAAGTGCGTCTCGACACCGCTTCCGCCAACAACGATGCCGCAGGCTGGGTCGAACTGCCCAAAGATTTTCTTGACCTCGTCAACCGTTCGCTGCGCCTGCAGGCGCTGGTGCGTCGTATGGACGAGGAAATCTACGGCAGCGAATTGGCCGACGTCTCGCCATCCGGCCGCCGCGTCAATCCGGTTTCCGACCAGATCACGCTGCTGAACACGGCTTTTGCCCGCGGCTGACAGGCTGCTTGATAATTCTACTCCGACGGACACCTGGCGCCGTTTTCTGCGCTTGCCTACAGCGCCGCGCGTCTGGGGACGCGCAAAGGACGCTGGAGCACTTAGATTTTGCGCATGACCCTTTTCCGAAAATCGACGATTTCGGGCTCATGCGCGGGCTCACGGACCCAAATGTCCGCTCCGCTTCGGTTCTCGAAAACCACGCCATCTGCCCTCGTCAGAGCGAATTCTCAAACAGCTATGGGACGCTGTGGGAACGCTGTTTCTGGTTTGTTCACATTTCGCTGGCATCGCTGTCCGCCAAGGGTAGACTTGGCGAATGGGGGAAGCGATTCGCATCATCGGCATCGATCCGGGGCTGAGGCGTACCGGCTGGGGCATCGTCGAGAGCCTCGGCAATTCGCTGCGCTTCGTCGCCTCCGGCACCGTGCGTTCCGACGACAAGGCGGCGCTGGCGACGCGCCTTTGCCAGTTGCATGATGGGCTCGCCGAGATCCTGCATGCCGCCATGCCGCACGAGGCGGCGGTCGAGCAGACTTTCGTCAACAAGGATGCGGCAGCGACGCTGAAGCTTGGCCAGGCGCGCGGCATCGCCATGCTGGTGCCGGCGCTGGCCGGCCTGGTCGTTGCCGAATATGCGCCCAACGCCGTCAAGAAGGCGGTGATCGGCGTAGGCCACGGCGACAAGAAGCAGATCCACATGATGGTCAAGGTGCTGATGCCGAAGGCGAGTTTCGACACCGACGATGCCGCCGACGCGCTGGCCATTGCCATCTGCCACGCGCATCACCGGCAGAGTGTTGCCTATAGGATGGCGCTGGCCGGATAAGTTTGTTCTTGACCTGTTCTCGGTTCGGCAATAAGTAATACCAACGAGGTATTACCATGCGTGTGACGAGCAAAGGCCAGGTGACGATCCCGAAGGAGATACGGGATCATTTGGGGATTGGGCCGGGCTCCGAGGTGGAGTTCGTGCCCACAGACGACGGCGCTCGTGTTGTTGCGGTCAACGAAAACATTTCCGAAGAAGAGGCCTCTCGCAAATTCAGCCAGCTGCTCGATCATATGGCCGGCACGTTGGACTTGGGAGGCATGACAACGGATGAGTATATGGAGTGGCTGAGGGGTCCACGTGAAGATCTCGACATTGATTGACACAAATGTCCTGATCGATGTTTGGGGTCCTGCCGGACAGGAGACGAAGTGGTCGGCGTCAGCGATCACAGCATGCCGGCGCGATGGTACACTCGTCATCAATACAATCGTCTGGTCCGAACTCGCGCCGCTGATAGCGACCGAGCCGGCACTCCGTAAAGCAGTGGAAACGCTCAAGATGGATCGCGAACTCTTGCCATGGGAAGCGGCATTCCTCGCCGGTGTAACGCATTCCCGCTATCGCCGCGCTGGCGGGGTCAGCGAACGAACCCTGCCGGATTTCTTTATTGGAGCCCATGCGGTTGTCGCTGGGCATCGTCTGCTGACGCGCGATGCCGCCCGCTATCGCAGCTACTTTCCGGATCTCGATATCCTGTCTCCTGAAACCTATCCATGAGGGCCCTGGATCGATGAGAGCTTTGGCATGATCGGCAAGCTCAAAGGCACGCTGGAAGAGATCGACGAGGATTTCTGCATCATCGACGTGCACGGCGTCGGCTATGTCGCCCACTGCTCGACGCGCACGCTGGCCGCCTTGCCGGCCCCCGGCGAGGTGGTGGCGCTGTTCATCGAGACCTATGTACGCGAGGATATGCTGCGGCTCTACGGTTTCCAGTCGGTGCTGGAGCGCGAATGGTTCCGGCTGTTGATGAGCAATGTACAGGGCGTCGGCGCCAAGGTGGCGCTGGCTATTCTGTCGACGCTGGCGCCGGCCGATCTCGCCAATGCTATCGCGCTGCGTGATATTGCCATGGTCAGCCGCGCGCCGGGCGTAGGCAAGAAGGTGGCCGAGCGCATCGTCACCGAACTGAAGAACAAGGCGCCAGCCTATGCGGGCACTGCCTCCGGCACCATCGGCCTGAAGCAGGAACTCGGCGAAGGCGTCGCACCGGCGCCGATCACCGACGCCGTCTCGGCGCTGGTCAATCTCGGCTATTCGCGCGACATCGCCGCCAATGCGGTGGCGGCGGCGCTGAAGAGCGCCGGCGAGGATGCGGATGCATCGAAGCTGATCCGCTTCGGGCTGAAGGAACTGGCTCGGTGAGACTGTGCTTGTCCCGTTCCCTACCCTGTGCAAGGAAAGCGGCATGAGCCTTTCGCCACGCCTCATCGCTCCCGATAAGCGCGGCGAGGATGCCGAGCAAACCTTGCGGCCGCAGACGCTCGGCGATTTTGTCGGCCAGGCGGCGGTGCGGGCCAATCTCAAAGTGTTCATCGAGGCCGCCAAGGGCCGCAGCGAGGCGCTCGACCATGTGCTGTTCGTCGGGCCGCCCGGCCTCGGCAAGACAACGCTGGCGCAGATCATGGCGCGCGAGCTCGGCGTCAATTTCCGCTCGACCTCCGGCCCGGTCATCGCCAAGGCCGGCGATCTCGCAGCACTGCTCACCAATCTCGAAGACCGCGACGTGCTGTTCATCGACGAGATCCACCGGCTCAACCCGGCGGTCGAGGAAATTCTCTATCCGGCGATGGAGGATTTCCAGCTCGACCTGATCATCGGCGAAGGGCCGGCGGCGCGCTCGGTCAAGATCGACCTAGCCCGTTTCACCCTCGTCGCCGCCACCACCCGGCTCGGTCTTTTGACCAATCCGCTGCGCGACCGCTTCGGCATCCCGGTCCGTCTCAATTTCTACTCCGTCGAGGAACTGGAGCAGATCGTGCGGCGCGGCGCCCGCATTCTTGGCATGCCGCTCGGCGACGACGGCGCGCTGGAGATCGCGCGACGCGCGCGCGGCACGCCGCGCATCGCCGGCCGGCTGTTGCGCCGCGTGCGCGATTTTGCCTCCGTCGCCGGCGACGGTCATGTCGACCGGCAGATCGCCGACGAAGCGCTGACGCGGCTGGAGGTCGATGCGCTCGGTCTCGACGCGCTCGACCGCCGCTACCTCTCGATGATCGCGCGGAATTTTGGCGGCGGGCCGGTCGGCATCGAGACGATCGCGGCAGGGCTTTCCGAGCCGCGCGACGCCATCGAGGACATTATCGAGCCCTATCTGATCCAGCAGGGATTCATCCAGCGCACGCCGCGCGGCCGCGTGCTGACCGCCAGTGCCTGGCGGCATCTCGGCCTCGATGCGCCGAAGGACTTGGCGCAGCAGCAGATCAGCCTGTTCCAGGAAGAGTAGCGTCCGCGCGGCGTTGCGGCTTCATTCCTGCGCAAAATCTCCTAATCCTGGTCAGCTTGCCGGCGCATTTGCGGGCTCTAACGCTTCGTTCGTGGGACCGTCCGTCCCACGAACGACGGAGCTGAGCGATGATCACCAGACGTGGCTTCCTGCGCCTCATCGGCGGCTCGTTCTTATCGGCCGTGTCGCTCAGCGCTTATGCGGTTGGCCTCGAGCCGATGTTGTTGACGCATGTGAAGCGCTATTCATTGACGCCGCCAAACTGGCCTGCAGGATTGCGGCTTCGCGTCGTCGCTCTCGCCGATATCCATGCTTGCCGGCCATGGATGACGCCGGAGCGGATTAGGTCGCTTGCCGAACGGGCGAACAGCCTGCAGCCGGATCTGATTGTCCTGCTTGGCGACTATGCAGCCGGCACACGCCTGGTTTCGGACTGGGTGGGTTCCTCCGAATGGGCGCCGGCCTTGTCAGGACTGAAGGCGCCGCTCGGCGTGTGGTCAATCCTTGGCAATCACGACTGGTGGGAGGACCTTTCTGCGCAGAAAGCCGGGTTCGGCCCGACGGTGGCGCGCAGGGCGCTCGAAAGTGCCGGCATCCCGGTCCTGGAAAACGATGCGGTGCGCCTGGAAAAAGACGGGCATGGCTTCTGGGTCGCCGGACTTGCGGACCAACTTGCGCTGCGGCCGGGCAAGGCCTGGGGCCGCAGCAGATTCAAAGGACTGGACGACCTGCATGGCACGCTGGCAAAGGTGCGCGACAAGGCTCCTGTTATCCTGCTGGCGCATGAGCCGGACATATTCCCGAAGGTCCCGTCACGGGTATCGTTGACGCTTTCCGGTCATACCCATGGCGGACAGGTGCGGTTGCTCGGCTATTCTCCGGTCGTGCCATCCCGCTTCGGCAACCGTTTTGCCTATGGCCATGTTGTGGAGGAGAACCGTAACCTGATCGTCTCCGGAGGGCTCGGTTTCAGCATCCTGCCGGTGCGTTTTGGGATGCGCCCAGAAATTCTTTCGATCGAACTGGATTCAGCCTGAACCGCTTCAATGAAGTGACTTGATCGCGTCCATCACATCCGGCTCGGCCTTGTCGCCATCAAACGCCTCGACGATGCCGAAGGCGCCGCCATAGCTCCAGACCGACCACGAGAAGCCATGGGCTTCTGCGCGCGCGATCATATCCCTGACATAAGCGGCGCGGTATTCGGCCGGCATCACTTGGGCATTGCCGTATTCCTGGCGGATCATGCCGAATTCCCCCAGCGTGATGTTCTTCGGTT
Organism: Mesorhizobium sp. M5C.F.Ca.ET.164.01.1.1; assembly: GCF_004792125.1. Classification (NCBI taxonomy): domain Bacteria; kingdom Pseudomonadati; phylum Pseudomonadota; class Alphaproteobacteria; order Hyphomicrobiales; family Phyllobacteriaceae; genus Mesorhizobium; species Mesorhizobium sp. M5C.F.Ca.ET.164.01.1.1. The sequence goes on from NZ_SRTG01000001.1 coordinate 1,400,321, forward strand.
TTATCCCGTTGGCCTTCGCCCAGGCTTCGACAGTCTTGAATGGCGCGTCCATGATCCTGAGCAGCTTTTCGTCCGTATCCATGCTGGCGACCTGCTCGTCGAGATAGGCGAGCAGGCCGCTCTGCCGCGTCCATGGCGCCTCGGCCTTGATCCTTGCGCGGATCGTATCGAGCGCTGCCTCCAGCTGGGCGCGCGGGACGGCGCTGAGCGGATAGGGCAGGCCGGTCACATAGGGGATGAAATCGCCGGCCCAGGTCGCGCCCTGATGGGTCAGCAGGAACGGGTCGTAGGTATGAAAGGTCCAGATGATGTTGTCGTCCGGGATCGCCTTCGGATCGATCCTTGCCAGCGATGCCGCATTGGAATAGCAGGCGCCGGTCAGGATCAGGGTGAGCTTCGTGGCCGACGAACGCGCCGCCGCGAACAGTCTCTGCTGGCGCTCCGGCCAGAAGCTGGTGCCGTCGGCGTCGCAGTCGACGACCGGCTCGTTCATCGGCTCGAAGGCGACTTGGCGCGGATCCTCATCGGCCAGCGTGCGCGCCATCTTGCGCACCACCTCGACATAGGCTTCGAACATTTTCGGGTCGTCCATCACCTCGCCCATGCCGATCTTGCGGCTGCTGCCGCTGGGGATCAGGTGCATGTCGACGATCACCTTCAGTCCGGCACGATTGATCATGCGCACCGAGTCCAGCACGCTGGCATAGAGATTGTCGCGCTGCGTCAGGGTCTCGCCGGACAGGAACGGCGACGGATCGACCGGCATGCGCAGGAAATCGAAGCCGGCGCTCTTCAGCGCCTTGAGGTCATCGTCATTGAGGAACTTGCGCCACTCGGGATAGGGCAGGATTGCCTGCCGGTCGCTCCATTTGTCCTCGCCAGGCCAGGTCGTCCATTGGTCGAGATTGAGGCCGCGCTTCATCGAAAAGCTCGCTGTCTGGGCCGGCATCACCAGCGCGGCAAGCACGAGTAGCGCCGCCATCAAGGTCTTGATCATCGCCGTCAACAGTGCCATCCGGTTCTTGCGCCAAGCCAGTGCGTGTCGCCCAAGAGTGTGTAGCGGTTTTTGGGACAACGACACGCAAGGAAACAACCACCTAAAGTGCGTCGCGCTTTAGGTGCCCAGTCAGGCCCAAAAAGGAAAGCGCAATGGACGATCATGGTGAATCGGCGGCGCTCGGCGCCGGGCTTTCCGGCGCGCTGACGGAATTCGGCCATCGGCTGATGGCGCGGGTCTACTATGCCGACACCGATTTCTCCGGCGTCGTCTACCACGCGCGCTATCTCGAATTCTTCGAGCGCGGCCGCTCCGACTATCTCCGGCTTGCCGGCGTCCATCACACCGAGCTCGCCGAGGGCAAGCATGGCGAAAAAATAATCTGGGTGGTGCGGCGCATGGAGATCGACTTCCGCGGATCCGCCCGCATGGATGACATCTTGACCATCGAGACGCGCACCGAGGACATTTCGGGCGCCCGCATCTTCATGGCGCAGCAGCTGAAGCGCGGCGGCGAGGTGTTGGTCGAGGCCCGGGTCGAGGCGGCGATCATCGGCGAGAATGGCCGGCCAAGACGTTTTCCGAAGGAATGGATTGCAGCCTTCATGCCCAAGACAAACCGGTAAGTTCAAATCGGTAAGTTACTGACGCCAATGATCCGGTGACGATGCCTGGCGGCTCGCCCAAGGCGCGGCAATGCGCCGCGCTGTACGTCCTAACCCATCCTTAACCATAACGGTTCATGAAGAGAGTGGTAAAGATTGGAGGAATCCAGCGCCTTCCTTTCACCAACATTTGCCCCGAAAAGGCCGCCAACGGTGCATTTTGGGGTTATGCCGCAAGCTTTGCGCGCGAACGGACCACAAGGGATGCCCATGGGCCAGCCGCCAGCCGTGCCCAGAAAATCTTAAGGACGTAACCATGGAAAATATCGCACTCGCCGAACCGGGCGCGCATTTGTCGATTTGGGCGCTGTTCATGCAGGCCGGCTGGGTGGTCAAGCTGGTCATGATCGGGCTGCTCTGCGCCTCGATCTGGACCTGGGCGATCATCGTCGACAAGCTCGTCGCCTATGGCCGCATGCGGCTCGCGCTCAATCGCTTCGAACAGGTGTTCTGGTCGGGGCAGTCGCTGGAAGAGCTCTACCGCACGCTCGCCGACCGAAAAACGTCGGGCATGAGCGCCATCTTCGTCGCCGCCATGCGCGAATGGAAAAAAAGCTTTGAGAAGGGCGCGAAATCGCCGCTTGGCCTGCAGACCCGCATCGACAAGGCGATGGACCTGGCGCTGACCCGCGAAATGGAAAAGCTGGAAGGACGGCTTGGCTTTCTCGCCACCACCGGCTCGGCGGCGCCCTTCATCGGGCTGTTCGGCACCGTGATCGGCATCATGACCTCATTCCAGGCGATCGCCGCATCCAAGAATACCAGCCTGTCGGTGGTCGCACCCGGCATTGCCGAAGCGCTGCTGGCCACGGCAATAGGCCTGCTCGCGGCCATCCCCGCCGTCATCGCCTACAACAAGCTGTCGTCGGACGCGAGCAAGATCGCCGTGCGCATGGAAGGGTTCGCGGACGAGTTCTCCGCCATACTCTCGCGCCAAATCGATGAAAAAGTCGCGCAGAAGACCTGAGGAACAAGCATGGGAATGTCTGTAGGCGCGGGTGGCGGGGGACGCGGTGGTCGCGGCCACAGGCGGCGCGGCCGCCATCACGCGATGATATCGGAAATCAACGTCACGCCGATGGTCGACGTGATGCTGGTGCTGTTGATCATCTTTATGGTCGCGGCGCCACTGCTGACGGTCGGCGTGCCAATCGACCTGCCGGACACGCAGGCCAAGGCGATGAATGTCGACACGCAGCCGATCACGGTCTCCATCAACTCCGCCGGCCAGATCTATCTCCAGGAGACCGAAATCGCGGTTGAGGAACTGGTGGCGAAACTGCAGGCGATCTCGAAGACCGGCTATGACGAGCGCATCTTCATCCGCGGCGACAAGTCGACGGACTATGGCACCGCCATGAAGGTGATGGCCCGCATCTCGGCCGCCGGATACAAGAATATCGGCCTGGTTTCACTGCAGGAACAGGATCAATAGACGCAAGATGAGGACCGGCCTCACCACATCGGTGATCTTGCACGCAGTGGCGATAGCCTTCGGGCTGTTCACACTGTCGGCGCCGGCTGCATTGCCGGCGTCCGATGCCGAGTCGCTGGCGGTCGAAATCGTGCCGATGGAAGCGATCGCGCAGATACAGCAGGGCGACAAGAAGGCTGCGGTGAGTGAAAAGCCGGCGCCATTGCCGACCCAGCGCCCGGACATCGTGGCCGACGCGCAGACGGTCGGTGAGAACAGCGTCGATACCGACAAGCCGCCGACGCCGGAACCCAAGCCCCAGCCGGTCGATATGGCTGAGGCGCCGCCGCCCGCGCCGACGCCGAAAGATAAGCCCAAGCCCGAGGATGTGCCGAAGCCGAAGGAACAGCCCAAGCCTGTCCCGGCGACGGAGGTCGCACCGGTCCCGCAGCCAAAGGAAGAGGTCAAGCCCGAACCGGTCAAGCAGGCGGAGCCCAAGCCGACACCGGCCAAGGAGCCGGCGCCGACGCCGCCGCAGGACAAGACCGCCGCCATCGACCCGCAGCCTGAGGTCAAGCCGGACGCCGTTGCTGAAGCAATAACGAAAGAGCAGCCCACCGAGACGACGCAGCTTCCGGACTCTGCGCCTGCCCCGCAGGCGCGGCCGAAGCCGCAGCCGGCCCAGGCCGAAAGCGCCAAGGCGCCGGAGCGCAAGGACGCCGACAAGCCGGTCAAGGAGGCCTCGTCCAAGCCGAAATCGGAAGACAAGCAGTTCAATGCCGACGAGATTTCGGCGCTGCTCGACAAGCGGAAGCCGTCCGGCGGCGGCGCCAAGCGTTCAACCCAGCAGGCATCGCTCGGCGGGGACAAGAATCAGGGCCAGAAGCTTTCAAGGTCGGAGCAGGGGGCGTTGGAGGCTCAGCTTGGTGGTTGCTGGACCCTGCCGGTAGGGCTCGAGGGTTCCGAGAATTTCATCGTCGTAGTCCGGTTCAACCTCGACGCCTCCGGCAAGCTGGACGGACGGCCATCTGTCGAAAAGTCGAGCGGAAGCCGCCCGTTCGACGAAAGTGCCGTTCGCGCGGTTCAGAAATGCGATGTGGCCGGCCTGCAGGTTCCCGCAGGCAAACAAGACATCTGGGCCGACGTGCGGGTCACCTTCGATCCGAGGGAGATGCTGGGCCTATAGGTCTGGCGGCCGTAGAATCATTGAAGAGAAGCGAGAAGACATGAAATCCATCCTCAAGCCGCTCCTGATGATCGTATCGATGGCGCTGGGCATGACTGCCGCCGCCACCTTGCCGGCGCGGGCGCTCGTTGAGCTCAACGTCAACAAAGGCAATGTCGAGCCGCTGCCGATCGCTATCACCGATTTCCAGGGCGGCGATGCGTTGGGCGCGGAGATTTCCGGCATCGTCAGCGCAGACCTGAAACGCTCCGGCCTGTTCGCGCTGATCGACAAGAGCGCCTTCATCGAAAAGATCTCCAATCCGGATGCCACGCCCCGCTTCGAGGACTGGAAGGTGATCAATGCCCAGGCGCTGGTGACCGGCAGCGTCAGCAAGGAGGCCGATGGCCGCGTCCGCGCCCAGTACAGGTTGTGGGACACCTTTGCCGGCCAGCAGATGTCGGGCGAGCAGTTCTTCGCCAACGACGCCAATACGAGGCGCGTCGCTCATATCATCGCCGATGCGATCTATGAGCGGCTGACCGGCGAGAAGGGCTATTTCGACACACGCGTCGTCTTCATCGACGAATCGGGCGCAAAGAACGCGCGCAAGAAGCGCCTCGCCATCATGGACCAGGACGGCGCCAACGTCCGCTATCTGTCGGATGGCAGGTCGATCGTGCTGACCCCGCGCTTCTCGCCAAACCGGCAGGAAATCACTTACATGTCCTATGAAAGCGGCCAGCCGAAGGTCTATCTGCTGCAGATCGAGACCGGGCAGCGCGAACTGGTCGGCGACTTTCCCGGCATGACCTTTGCGCCGCGCTTTTCGCCCGACGGCCAGAAGGTGATCATGAGCCTGCTGCGCGACGACGGCAATTCCAACATCTTCGCCATGGACCTGAGAAGCCGCTCGACGACCAGGCTCACCAATTCGACGGCCATCGACACCTCGCCGTCCTATTCGCCCGATGGTAGCAAGGTGGTGTTCACCTCCGACCGCGGCGGCCGCGCGCAGATCTATGTGATGGGCGCCGACGGTTCGGGCCAGACCCGCATCTCCTTCGGCGACGGCGTCTATTCGACGCCGGTATGGTCGCCGCGCGGCGATCTCATCGCCTTCACCAAGCAGACTGCCGGCGAATTCCAGATCGGCGTCATGCGCGTCGACGGTTCGGGCGAGCGCATCCTTTCAACCGGCTTCCAGCAGGAGGGGCCGACCTGGGCGCCCAACGGGCGGGTGCTGATGTTCTTCCGCGATTCAGCCGGCGGGCCGAAACTGGTTTCGGTCGATCTCACTGGGCGCAACGAGCAGTCGATCCCGACCGCGAATTTCGCCTCGGACCCGGCCTGGTCGCCGCTGCTCGAGTGAGAGAGGAATTGGAGAAATGAAAAATTGAAGAGATGGAGAAAACGGGATTCCTCAACTCTTCAATTCGCTCCTTTCCACGGCTTGGTCGCGTTTTAGCCGCATTTCCGCCTAGGGTCCGCGCACATCGTGGGCCCGTTGGGCGGCCCCTGGCAAAACGGCTGCGGACGGCAGCCGAAACCAAATTTTAACCGTGTTTCTTGAACGCCGGTTAACCCAAACGTGGTTACTGGACGATCAACGAAATCACTCGAATTGCGAAGGAGAGGCGGCATGGGCCGTATCGCAGCACTTACTAAAAACCCGGTAGTGATCGCGCTGGTGGCGTCGCTCGCCATTGCCGGTTGCGCCTCGAAGAAGACCCCGAACAGCGCCGCCGATCTCGGTCTCAGCGGCGCCGGGGCGGCAACGCCCGGATCGGCCCAGGACTTCACCGTCAACATCGGCGACCGCATCTTCTTCGATACGGATTCGTCCTCGATCCGCGCCGACGCGCAGACGACGCTTTCGCGACAGGCGCAGTGGCTGAACCAGTATAGGCAGTATGCCATCGTTATCGAAGGCCATGCCGACGAGCGCGGCACGCGCGAATACAATCTGGCGCTCGGCGCCCGCCGTGCCGCCGCCACCCGCGACTTCCTCGTCGCCAGGGGTGTTTCCGCCCAGCGCCTGAAGACCATTTCTTACGGCAAGGAGCGTCCGGTCGCGGTTTGCGACGACATCTCCTGCTGGTCGCAGAACCGCCGCGCCGTCACCACGCTCGGTGGCGCCGGTTCTTGATCGGCAATCCCTGATCGGCAGAAATGCAACACATATGTGCGAAAGGCGGCCGCGGCCGCCTTTTTCATGTTCGGCGCCCGTATATGGGACTTGAAACAAAATTTGGCCGAAGTTCCTGCGTCCTGCTAAGAGCCGAAGCGCCTGACGGTTCCACTCCGATCGGAAGGCACACAACAGGCTAACAATTTCACGGCGAGAGGCACATGCATTTCAGATCGGTCTTGAGCGGCACACTTGCGCTGCTGCTCGTATCAAGCATCGCCGCACTTGCTGGCGGTACGGGGGCAAGCGGTAATGAGCAACAACCGCCGAAAGGCGGCTTTTCCTTCCAGTTGCCGACGCTCAAGCTGCCCGGCATTTTCGGTGAAAGAAAGAAACCGGATCAGGTTCAATTCGCCCAGGATGGCACCGGCACTACGGCGCTGGAGGAACAGCTCCGCCGGATGAATGGCAAGATTGAGGAGCTCAACTTCCAGGTGCTGCAGATGCAGGAGCAGATCCGCAAGCAGCAGGAAGACAACGAGTTCCGCTTCCAGCAGTTGGAAGGCGGTTCGCAAGGCGCGCAGCAACCGGCCGAGCAGAAGAAGTCGGACGCCACCACCAAAACCGACAGCAGCGTCGCCGAGGCTCCGGCGATTCACGCGCCGGCCGATGCTGGCTCACCGCCCGCCGGCGACCAGAGCGGGGAGGTCATCGTCGAATCGCCGACGGGCGAACCCGGCACGGTGATCCCGGGCGCGCCGCCGAAGACGTTCGGCACCATCACCGTCGACAAGAACGGCAATGTGATCGACGCCGACGGCAACACCCAGGCACATGCACCGGCGCAGAACACTGCCCCTGCCACCAGCGACCAAGCCCCCGGTGACCAAGCCGCTGGCACGCAGGCCGGCAAGTCCGACGACACGGTGGTCGCGGCGCTGCCCGCCACCGACGACCCCGAGGAGCTTTACCGCAACTCCTATCAATTCATCCTGTCGGGCGACTACAGCACTGCCGAACAGGGTTTTCGCGACCACATCGCCCGCTTCCCCAAGGACGCCAAGGCGGCGGACGCGCATTACTGGCTGGGTGAGTCGCTGCTCGGCCAGCAGAAATACCGCGACGCGGCCGAGACTTTCCTCGCCGCCAGCAAGGACTATCCGAAGGCCAAGAAGGCTCCCGACATGCTGCTGAAGCTCGGTGTCTCGCTGGTCGGATTGAATCAGCGCGACGTGGCCTGCGCCACTTTCGGCGAGATCGGCAAGCGCTATCCCAACGTTTCCGGCACGCTCAAGGAACGCGTCAAGCAGGAAAGGGCGCTCGCGGCGTGTTAGTTTTTCTCTTGCATGTCGTTGCCCCAAAACCGGGCCCACTTTTGGGCGACATGCATTGACGCTCGAAACCGAGCCTGACCCTTCGGTTTTTTCGCAGATCGACTTTACCAACGGCGCTGTTGCGGCCGTATCCGGCGGCAGCGACTCGACCGCCCTTCTCCTTCTCCTCAAAGATCACCTCGACCGTACCGCGCCCGCAACGAAATTGCTGGCTGTGACGATCGATCACGGTCTGCGGCCGGGCTCGGCAGCGGAAGCGCAAGCCGTCGCCAGGCTTTGCCTCGGGCGCGGCATTGCCCACCGCACCCTGGTCTGGTCCGGGCGCAAGCCGTCGACCGGCATGCCGGCTGCCGCGCGAGAGGCACGCTACCGGCTGCTGGCCGAGGCAGCGCAGGCGGAAGGTATCGGCCTGATCCTGACCGGCCACACTGCCGACGACCAGGCCGAGACCGTGCTGATGCGGAAAGCACGCGAGGATGGGGCACGCCAAGATGGGCGAGGTCTCGCCGGCATGGCGCCCGCCACTCTTTACGACTGGCGGATCTGGATCGCACGGCCGCTTCTCGGCACACGGCGGGCGGCGCTGCGCGAAGTCCTGCAGCGCGCGAATGTCGGATGGGTCGAAGACCCGACCAATGAAGACGAGGCCTTCGAGAGGCCGCGTATCCGCGCAGCGCTTGCCGACCGCAATGGTACCCAGCGCGTGGAAGACGCGGTGGCGCTGGCCGCGCGGGCTGCGGTGGAGCGCGAACAGCTTGGCCATCGCGCGGCCGCGCTGATCCGCGGCTTTGCCAGCAGGCCCGCCGCCGGCCTTATCCGTCTCGATCCGGGCTTTGCGACGGCCGGCGACGAGGCGGCGGCCGTCTACGCGCTGCGCATCCTGCTGGCGACTGTCGGCGGCGTTGCCTTTCTGCCCGACCAGGTTCGCAGCGAGGCGCTGCTCGATCGGCTGAGGGCCGCCCCGTTTTGCGCCACATTGTCGCGGACGGTGATCGATGCACGGCGTGCCGGCCTCTTCCTGCGTCGCGAAACCCGCAACCTGCCGCCCGCTGCTCCTGCCGTGGACAATGCCCTTTGGGACGGCCGCCGGAGGATCAAATTGGGCGACGAGCCAGGTGCATTTTTGATCGCGCCGCTCGGCGCGGCTCGTGCCGCAAAACAGGCAATTCCCGAAGACGGCACGCCGCCAAGCCTTTTCCGCGCGGCTCTGGCGGCCGAGCCGGTGCTGTGGCTCGCAAGTGAACTTCCTGGCGAATGCCTTGGTTCGGCGCAGGACAGCCCGGTTTTGCCGGGAATGGCGGTATGCCCGGTGGTCGCGCCCTTTGCCCGCTTCCTGCCGTCCTTCGACCTGGCGCCGGCCGGAACTGTCGCCGCGCTGATCGGCGCGCCGCTGCTTCCTGCCACGCCTTTTAGCGGCCACACTGCCGGTTGATCGTGGGCGAAAGCTTAACCGCGACATGCTGTTCTGCTTGGCAAGGGAAGGCGTCATCCCTATGTTAGACCCAAGTTTCCTCTCACGACGCGTGTCCGCCAACGGACACCAACGGGACAATTGATGAATCCGAATTATCGCAATCTCGCGCTCTGGGCGATCATAGCGGTCCTGCTCATCGCTCTCTTTAATCTGTTCCAGACGCCGCAGACGCGCGGAGCAGCGAGCGATGTTCCCTATTCGCAGTTCTTGCAGGATGTCGCGGCCGGCCGGGTCAAGACGGTGACCATAGCGGGTGCCCGCATCTCGGGCACCTATACCGACACCTCTACCGGCTTCCAGACCTATTCGCCTGGTGATCCGTCACTGGTTTCGAGACTCCAGGACAAGAACGTCACCATCAACGCGCGCCCCGAATCCGACGGTTCCAATTCGCTGTTCGGCTATCTCATCTCCTGGCTGCCGATGATCCTCATCCTTGGCGTCTGGATATTCTTCATGCGCCAGATGCAGTCCGGCTCCGGCCGCGCCATGGGTTTCGGCAAGTCGAAGGCGAAGCTTTTGACCGAAGCGCATGGCCGCGTCACCTTCCAGGACGTCGCCGGCGTCGACGAAGCCAAGCAAGATCTGGAAGAGATCGTCGAATTCCTGCGTGATCCGCAGAAGTTCCAGCGGCTTGGCGGAAAGATCCCGCGCGGCGTGCTGCTTGTCGGTCCTCCCGGGACCGGCAAGACGCTGCTTGCCCGTTCGGTCGCCGGTGAGGCCAACGTCCCGTTCTTCACCATTTCCGGCTCGGACTTCGTCGAGATGTTCGTCGGCGTTGGCGCCAGCCGCGTCCGGGACATGTTCGACCAGGCCAAGAAGAATGCGCCCTGCATCATCTTCATCGACGAAATCGACGCGGTCGGCCGCCATCGCGGCGCCGGCCTCGGCGGCGGCAACGACGAGCGCGAGCAGACGCTGAACCAGTTGCTGGTCGAAATGGACGGCTTCGAATCCAATGAAAGCATCATCCTGATCGCCGCCACCAACCGGCCGGACGTGCTCGATCCGGCGCTGCTCAGGCCCGGCCGTTTCGACCGCCAGGTGGTGGTGCCGAACCCGGACATCGTCGGCCGCGAGAAGATCCTGAAGGTGCATGTGCGCAACGTGCCGCTGGCGCCCAATGTCGACCTCAAGGTGATCGCACGCGGCACGCCGGGCTTTTCCGGCGCCGACCTGATGAACCTCGTCAACGAATCCGCCCTGATGGCGGCGCGGCGTAACAAGCGCCTTGTCACCATGGCCGAGTTCGAGGACGCCAAGGACAAGATCATGATGGGCGCCGAGCGCCGCTCGTCGGCCATGACCCAGGCCGAGAAGGAACTCACCGCCTATCACGAGGCCGGCCACGCCATTCTGGCGCTGAACGTGCCGTCGGCCGATCCACTGCACAAGGCGACCATCATCCCGCGCGGCCGCGCGCTTGGCATGGTCATGCAGCTGCCGGAAGGCGACCGTTATTCGATGAGCTACAAGTACATGATCTCGCGCCTCGCCATCATGATGGGTGGCCGCGTCGCCGAGGAGTTCAAGTTCGGCAAGGAGAACATCACCTCGGGCGCCTCCTCCGACATCGAGCAGGCAACCAAGCTGGCGCGCGCCATGGTCACGCGCTGGGGCTTCTCCGACAAGCTCGGCCATGTCGCCTATGGCGATAATCAGGAAGAGGTCTTCCTCGGCCATTCGGTGGCGCGCACGCAGAACGTCTCGGAAGAGACGGCGCAGATCATCGACGCGGAAGTGCGCCGGCTGATCGACGAGGCCTATTCGACTGCGAAATCCATCCTGACCAAAAAGAAGAAGGAATGGATCGCGCTGGCGCAGGGGCTGTTGGAATATGAGACGCTGTCCGGCGAGGAGATCAAGCAGCTGATCGCTGGCCACAAGCCCGCCCGCGATCTCGGCGACGACACGCCGCCAAGCCGTGGCTCGGCCGTGCCGAAGTCCGGCAGCCGCCGCAAGAAGGGTCCGGAGCCCGAGGGCGGCATGGAGCCTCAGCCGTCAAGCTAGGGTCCGGCTCAGGAGATTGATTCGAAAACGCCGCGGCTTGGACCGCGGCGTTTTTGTTCAGGAGGTGCCGACAGCCGATCACGGCGCGAAGCCTCTCACCCCCGCCGCATTCGATCCCACAACTGGATTCGGCAATTGTTAAGTTGCAAAGGGGCTGTCCCGGCGATCTCTCAAGACCTGGGTTCCTCTCCCCCGCTTTGCAGGGCGAGGAACCCAAACTGGAATGATGCCGCGATCCTCCCGCCCTGTTCTGCAGGACTTTCCCCCTTGAGGGACCCCCTTCAGGGGAGATTGGCAGTGGCTTCGCCGGTGCCCGCAGGACCGTCCGCCGTCGCCGGCAACAGATGGCCCGCGAACCTTGCGGTTGGCGGGCCTTCCTGTCTTCAGGTGTTACTGCCGATCAGCTCTTCAGCGCGGCATTGCAAAGGCTGTAGAAGCCGCCACCCTTCTGGATCCACTTGAGGCCACCCAGCGTATCGGCCTCCTTGTTGGCGTGGTACTGGTCGCGGCAGGTGTGCATGCGGCCCTTGGCCGGGGTTTCGCTGCTATACTTGGTGGAGATCGCCTTCGGAAACGTCACACCCTGGGGAGCGGTGACGGTCGGCGTTTCCGGGTGGCTGGTGAGGCTTGCCTGATCGGCTGCCGGCATGGTGTCGTCGTCGGAACCACCGGCACCGCACTGGCTCATGCGGAAGTCGTTCCACTTCATGCCGTTCAGCGTGTTGCCGGTCTTGGCCGCCTGATATTTGGCGCTGCAATCCGCCCTGCTGAGGCCGTTGCGTGCGTTGGCAGTCGCCGCTGCCTTGGTCGTCGCTGCGGCGGGTTCCACGGTCGCGCTGGCGCCGGCGGCGCATTCGCTCTCGCGGAAGTCATTCCACTTCGTGCCTTTCAGCGTGCCGGCGGCCTTTGCAGCCTGGTATTTGGTGCTGCATTCTTTCGCCGCCAGGCCCGGTGCCGCGTCGGAAATTGCAGCGCTGGTGCTGTCCGCCGCGGCTGGCGTGGCGTCGGCGGCATCGGTGCCGCATTCTGCCTTGCGGAACTGGTTCCAGTTCTGCCCGCCAAGTGTTCCGGCATCCTTTGCCGCGTTATACTTGGTGCTGCATTCAGCCATGGTCAGCGCATTGGCGGGCGCCGCCAGGAATAAGGTCACGACGGCGAGACCCGTCAAAGTGGCAAGTCGATGGATGAGCATGCGTCTTCTCCCTCAGATGTTCACGATATGTACCAACCAAGCAATAGCACTCAACGGCTGGTTGCGCCAGAGGCTAAATGGCGTAAAATCGGTCGGAAAGTGCATTATTTCGATACAATCGTAGCCAGACCCTGTCCGCCAGGTAGATTTTCCCGAGCGCGTTTGCACGGAAAACGCGTATAGAGCGAACACAGTGAGGGACTGCCTGACATGGCGGGTTGGATCGAGTGTCACCGGTGCAGCGCAACTGAATGCCTGATCCAGGGCCACTCGACCCGCGGATTGCGAATTCAGTGCCTACTGACTGACACAACAAAGAATCCAGATGCAGTCTGAAGTTCCTGAACGCTGCTGCCGCAACCAGGGCAGGAAACTTGAAAATCCACGCACGAGCGTGACACAAAACACACAAAACAACAATTTTCTAAGGATTGATGACCTATAATCATGCATTGTGATGATAGGGCTCGGGCCAATTTATGGCATGACGTGCCGGAAAAGAACCATCGGGAAGCTGGCTAGCATGGCAGGAAGTTATTTCGGTACGGACGGCATTCGCGGGCGCGCCAACAGGTTTCCAATGACGGCGGAGGTCGCCATGAGGGTCGGCATGGCCGCCGGCCTTTCGTTCCAGCGCGGCAACCATCGCCACCGCGTCGTACTCGGCAAGGACACCAGGCTTTCTGGCTACATGATCGAGAATGCGATGGTGTCGGGCCTGTGCGCCGCCGGCATGGACGTGTTCCTGCTCGGCCCGATTCCGACGCCCGCGGTCGCCATGCTGGTGCGCTCGTTGCGCGCCGACATCGGCGTGATGATCTCGGCCTCGCACAATCCCTACTACGACAACGGTATCAAGCTGTTCGGCCCAGACGGCTACAAGCTCTCCGATGAGATCGAGGAGCGCATCGAGGGGATGCTCCACAAGGATATCGACCTGGCGCTCGCCGATTCGGACGGGCTCGGCCGCGCCAAGCGCGTCGACGGCGTCCATGACCGCTACATCGAATTCGCCAAGCGCACGCTGCCGCGGTCGATGTCGCTTTCGGGCCTGCGCATCGTCGTCGATTGCGCCAACGGCGCCGCCTACAAGGTGGCGCCCGAGGCGCTGTGGGAGCTCGGCGCCGAGGTCGTCGCCATCAATGTCGAGCCCAACGGCTTCAACATCAACAAGGAGTGCGGCTCGACCCATCCGGCCGGCCTGCAGAAGAAGGTCCACGAAGTGCGCGCCGATATCGGCATCGCGCTCGACGGCGATGCCGACCGCGTCGTCATCGTCGACGAGAACGGCGCGATCGTCGATGGCGACCAGATCATGGCACTGATCGCCGAATCCTGGCATCAGAGCGGACGGCTGGCCGGCGGCGGCGTCGTCTCGACGGTGATGTCCAATCTCGGCCTCGAACGCTTCCTCGGCGACATGAACCTGCAGTTGCACCGCACCAAGGTCGGCGACCGCTATGTCGTCGAGCACATGCGTGCGCACGGCCTGAATGTCGGCGGCGAACAGTCGGGCCACATCGTGCTGTCCGATTTTTCCACCACCGGCGACGGCCTCGTCTCGGCGCTCCAGGTGCTCGCCTGCATCAAGCGGCAAAACCGGCCGGTCAGCGAACTGTCGAAGAAATTTGCGCCGGTGCCGCAGCTGCTGAAGAACGTCCACATTTCCGGCGGCAAGCCGCTCGAGGAAGCCCTGGTCAAGGCGGCGATCGAAGATGGACGCCACCGCCTGGGCAAGGCTGGCCGCCTGGTCATCCGGCCATCCGGCACGGAACCGCTCATCCGCGTCATGGCGGAAGGCGACGATCAGCAGCTGGTCGAGGCCGTCGTCAACGACATCGTCGAGGTCATTTCGGAAACGCGCAGCGCCGCCTGATCCTGCAGCTTTTGCCAGTTTGAAAGCCCGCCGTTCGGCGGGCTTTTTTGTTGGGTTGCATTCCAATGAATCCAGGGAAACGACGCGAAATCCTGAAAGATTTAGAGGTACATGGTTAAGCGATACGGTTAAACGCGTTTTAACTTTTCCAATTCATTATCCATGACTGAAGCCAATCAGATTCGGACGCGTTCGCTGTGCCGAGGGTTCTCAGGGGTGACAAGCATGTTCAATACAGCAAGAATGGCCCTCTTTGCCGCGCTGCTCGCGGGCGTGGCCGGACCAGTGTTCGCTGCCGACTTCGTCGAGCCGCCCGTGGTCGAGCCGGCCCCGCCGCTGCCCGTCTACGAGCAGCCGGTCGAATATGGCGGCTGGTACATTCGCGGCGACATCGACTACCACTGGTCGAAGTTCCGCGGCGGCGACTACATCACCTACGGGCCGGATCCTGGCACCGGCCGCTTTGACAGCGGCAAGCTGGAGGGCGCCTTCTCGGCCGGCGCCGGCGTCGGTTACCAGATCAACCAGCATTTTCGCACCGACCTGACCGCGGACTGGATGAGCAAATCCGATTTCCGCGGCTCGACCAGCGGCATCTGCCTCGATGGAGATCCCTGCACTTCGACCGACACCTCGTCCTATACGGCGCTGCTGCTTCTCGCCAACGCCTATGTCGATATCGGCACATGGCACGGCATCACTCCCTATGTCGGCGCCGGCATCGGCGGTGCCTGGGTCAAGTGGGATACGCTGCATAACGTCACTGAGGACGGTTCGTTTGAGCATAGCGGCGGCAAGGGCTGGCGTTTTGCCTATGCCGCCATGGCTGGCGCATCCTACTGCCTGACCGATCGTGTCAAGCTCGATGTCGGCTACCGCTACAGCCATATCGAAGGCGGTAAGATGTTCGACTTCGCCAGCGGCGTCGGTCCGGGCCATGACAAAGGCATCAATGTGCACGAAGTGCGCGGCGGCCTGCGCTACCAGTTCGGCAACTCGGGCTGCGCCCAGCCGGAGCCGATCGCCTACGAACCCGAACCGGTCTACACCAAGTAATCTCTCGAGAGCAGGTTTGCGAACCGCCCGGCAAAAGCCGGGCGGTTTTCGTTTGCCCGGGAAAGCGCGTCAAAATCAATTCGCTAACCCCTTGTTATCCTTAACCGCCACTTAACCAATATGGTTAACAATGATTCCTGAAACGTCGCTCGCGATCGCGAATGGCGCCACCTTCGGGAGCCGGGATTATGACTGTCAAATCGCGTATGGCGCTGGCGCTTTCAGCAATCGCCCTGACGCCGCTGTCGCAGGCACTTGGTGCCGACTACGATCCGCCGATCTATGTCGACCAGGCGCCGGATTATGTGCCGGTCGAAGTTGGTTCGGGATGGTATCTGCGGGGCGATGTCGCTTATTTGCCGGAAAAGAGTTTCGAAGATGAGGACTTCGCCTTCACACCGGCGAGCTTCAGCGACAATGAAGATCCGATCTTTGCCAGCATCGGCTTCGGCTACCATTTCAACGACTATCTGCGTGCCGATCTCAATTTCGGCTATCTGCCCGGCAACAAGATCGGCGTCGGCTATGATGACGGAACGACCGTGGCATCAGCGTCCCTGAAGAACTACGCCTTCTCGGGCATGCTCAATGGCTATGTCGATCTTGGCACCTATGTCGGGATCACGCCCTATCTCGGCGCGGGTATCGGAATCGTCCAGAGCAATCGCAAGCTTTCGGCGAGCTATTTCACCGACAACAATGACCCTACCGACGATTTTGTTCTGCAGGACGACAAGACCCAGTATTCCTTTGCCTATACGCTTAATGCGGGCCTTGCCTATCAAGTGTCCAAGAATGTTTCCGTCGATCTGGGCTATCAGTACTTTTCCGCGCCCGACGCCGAATATGCGACTGCCGAGAGTCTAACTTCATATACGATCGACAAAGGGATCAGCAATCATCAGGTCAAGCTCGGGTTGCGCTATGACCTCTGGTAGGAGCTGCGCGGGCGACAATCAAGACGGCGGATCTTCGGGTCCGCCGTTTGCGTTTTAAGCCATGGCATTTTCGCCGCGTGCGACCAGTGTCCTGCCAGCGACAAAAACTTTCCCCTTGACGCCTGACGCCTGAACGCATATCGCCGTCCGTGGGCCACCCCTCCCCAACGAGGGGCCACTATCTGGAAGGATAGACCACAATGACGACGCGTACGAAGCCCGGACTCCGTCCGGCAAATCCCAATTTTTCCTCAGGTCCCTGTGCAAAACGTCCCGGCTGGTCGGTCGAGGCGCTGACCAATGCTGCGCTCGGACGCTCGCACCGCGCCAAGATCGGCAAGACCAAGCTCGAACAAGCGATTGAGCTGACGCGGGAAGTTCTCCAGATTCCGGCGGATTATCGCATCGGCATCGTGCCGGCGTCGGACACCGGCGCGGTCGAGATGGCGCTGTGGTCGCTGCTCGGCCAACGTGGCGTCGACATGGTCGCCTGGGAGAGTTTCGGTTCCGGCTGGGTCACCGATGTGGTCAAGCAGCTGAAGCTTGCCGACATGCGCAGGATCGAAGCCGGTTACGGCGCGCTGCCGGATCTGACAAAAATCGACTTCGACCGCGATGTGGTCTTCACATGGAACGGCACGACATCAGGCGTGCGTGTGCCGAACGGCGATTTCATTCCGGCCAGCCGCAAGGGCCTGACCATCTGCGACGCGACGTCGGCGGCCTTTGCGCAAAAGCTCGATTTCCAGAAGCTCGATGTCGTCACCTTCTCCTGGCAGAAGGTGCTGGGCGGCGAAGGTGCGCACGGCATGCTGATCCTCAGCCCGCGCGCCGTCGAGCGGCTGGAAAGCTACAAGCCCGCCTGGCCGCTGCCGAAAATCTTTCGCCTCACCTCGGGCGGCAAGCTCATCGAAGGCATCTTCAAGGGCGAGACCATCAACACGCCATCGATGCTGTGCGTCGAGGACTATCTCGACGCGCTGCGTTGGGCGAAGTCGATCGGCGGCCTCGACGCGTTGATTGCCCGCGCCGACGCCAATGCCGCCGTTATCGACGGTTTTGTCGACAAATCTGCATGGCTCGGCCACCTGGCCACCGACCCGGCGACGCGGTCGAATACGTCCGTCTGTCTTTCCTTTACCGACCCGGATGTCGCTGGGCTCGATGCCGACGGACAAGCGGCGTTCGCCAAGGGCATCGTCTCGACGCTCGACAAGGAAGGCGTCGCCTACGATATCGGCGCCTATCGCGATGCGCCGCCCGGCCTGCGCATCTGGTGCGGCGCGACGGTCGAGACCTCCGACCTCAAAGCGCTGCTGCCTTGGCTCGACTGGGCCTTTGCCGCACAAAAGGCATCGCTCAAGGCGGCCGCCTGATTCCCTCCCCCTTTGAGGGGAGGGTGGCCCGGAGGGCCGGGTGGGGTTGCCTCCACCAACTCAACGGTCCGCCATCCAGAAAAGATTTCGGCCGCGTCCGGCCGCAACGACCCCACCCCGGCGCTTCGCGCCGACCCTCCCCTCAAGGGGGAGGGGCGCCAATCGCAAAGGACCAAGCTCATGCCCCGCGTTCTCGTCTCAGACAAACTCTCCACCACCGCCGTTCAGATTTTTAGGGATCGCGGCATCGACGTCGACTACCTGCCCGATCTCGGCAAGGACAAGGAAAAGCTGCTCGAAGTGATCGGCCAGTATGACGGCCTCGCCATCCGGTCGGCGACCAAAGTCACCGAAAAGCTGATCAACGCCGCCACCAGGCTCAAGGTGGTCGGCCGCGCCGGCATCGGCGTCGACAATGTCGACATCCCGGCGGCGAGCCGCAGGGGCATCATCGTCATGAACACGCCGTTCGGCAATTCGATCACCACCGCCGAGCATGCCGTCGCCATGATCTTCGCGCTGGCCCGCCAGATACCGGAAGCCAATGCCTCGACCCATGCCGGAAAATGGGAAAAGAATCGCTTCATGGGCATCGAGATCACCGGCAAGACGCTGGGCATCATCGGCTGCGGCAATATCGGCTCGATCGTGGCCACGCGCGGCGTCGGCCTGAAGATGCACGTAATCGCCTTCGACCCGTTCCTGTCGGACAGCCGCGCCGAGGAGCTCGGCGTCGAGAAGGTCGAACTGGACGAGCTGTTCACCCGCGCCGATTTCATCACTCTGCACACGCCATTGACCGACAAGACGCGCAACATCATCGACGCCGCGGCGATCGCCAAAATGAAGACCGGCGTGCGCATCATCAACTGCGCCCGTGGCGGGCTGATCGTCGAGGCCGACCTGATCGCGGCGTTGAAAAGCGGCAAGGTGGCGGGCGCTGGCATCGATGTGTTCGAGGTAGAGCCGGCGGAGAAAAGTGAGCTGTTCGGCATGGAGCACGTGGTGGCGACGCCGCATCTCGGCGCGTCGACGATGGAGGCGCAGGAGAATGTCGCCCTGCAGGTCGCCGAGCAGATGGCCGACTATCTGATCAAGGGCGCTGTTTCCAACGCCATCAACATGCCGTCGATCACCGCCGAGGAGGCGCCGCGCCTGAAGCCTTTCGTCAAGCTTGCCGAAGTGCTCGGCGCCTTTGTCGGCCAGGTCACCGAGGATCCGATCAAGGAGGTCGAGATACTGTTCGACGGCTCGACCGCGACGATGAACACGCGCGCGCTGATCAGCGCCACTCTTGCCGGGCTGATCCGGCCGCAGGTCTCCGACGTCAACATGGTGTCGGCGCCGATCATGGTGAAGGAGCGCGGCATCATCGTCGCCGAGGTCAAGCGCGACAAATCCGGCGTGTTCGACGGCTACATCAAGCTGACGGTCAAGACCGAGCACAGGACGCGTTCGATCGCCGGCACCTGCTTCTCGGACGGCAAGCCGCGCTTCATCCAGATCAAGGGCATCAACCTCGACGCCGAGGTCGGCCAGCACATGCTCTACACGACGAATGCCGATGCGCCGGGCATCATCGGCCTGCTCGGCACGGTCTGCGGCGAGAACGGCGTCAACATCGCCAACTTCCAGCTCGGCCGCAACCGGCCTGGCGGCGATGCCATTGCACTGCTTTATCTCGATGCGCCGTTCCCGGAAAACGTGCTGGAACAGGTGCGGGCGCACAAGTCGATCGACTCCGCCAAGCGGCTGCATTTCGATGTGGGCGCCTGAATCATGCCCGCGCGGCCCGCGTGCTATCAAGCACGCGGGGCGTTTCGACAATGTGGCTGACAGGCTCTGGATTGCATCATCCCCGTGCGGCATCGAATTTTTGCCGGCTAAATCGCTATCTTCCTTCCGCTGTATTCGGCGAGGCTAATACCGCCAAGCACCAGCACGAGGGCCAGTCCCTGATAGAGCTGGAATGTCTCACCGACGATCAGCACCGACAGCAGCGTGCCGAAGATCGGCACCAGGTTGATGAACAGGCCAGCCCGGTTGGCGCCGATCAGTTCGTTGCCCCGGATGTAAAAGATCTGCGAGACGACTGAGGCGCCGATCGCGGTGTAGAACGCTATCGCCCAGCCGCGCGCATCGGGGACGATGACCTTGCCGGCGGCCACTTCCCACAGGAAGAAAGGCAGCGAGGTGACAAGTGCGGCAATCGACAGCGCCAGCATCAGGCTTTGCCAGCGTATAGCCGGCTTCAGCCGCAGCCCGACCGAGTAGAAGCTGTAGCAAAGCACCGCGATCAGCATGATGGCGTCGCCGAAGTTGAGATCCAGCTTGAGAAGCAGGCGCAGATCGCCATGGCTGGCTGTCAGGGCGACACCGACAATCGTCAGCACGACGCCGGCGAGTTGCACCAGATTCACACGCAGGCGAAACAGCACGAAATTGGCGAGGATGATCACGATCGGTATCGCCGCCTGCTCGATCGAGACGTTGATCGCCGTCGTGTAGTTGAGCGCCGTGTAGAAGATCGCGTTGAAGAAGGTGAAGCCGCAAGCGCCGAGCCCGCCAAGCAGCAACCAATGCTTGCGCACCACCGGCCAGTCCTCGCGCAGCGTTCGCCAGCCGAGCGGCAGCATGATCAGAACGGCCAGAACCCAGCGCAGGAACACCAGCGTCATCGGCGAGACGTGGTCGACCGCCAGCTTGCCGGCCACGGAGTTGCCGCCCCACAGCAAGGTGGTGAACAGCAGGAACAGATAGGCGGTTCGATGCATAGCTAAAATTTCCAGCCGGGAGGGCAGGCGAAGGGTCTTTTGCCGACCTATTGTGGTGGTTCGCCCAAGTAAATGATGTCAAAGGCGAAAATTGTTGTGCCTGAGGGCGCTTTCGGCGGTAAAGAATGGTCGCGCTCGCCGGGTCTTGACGTTATAGAGCGACGTGCGTCCACTGGACGGACAAAGTACGCGTCTCAGGCTTGAATGTTCGCATCGTGCTTTCCGAAAATCGATTCCGATTTTCCGGCCTATGCGATAGAAGCCTGTCGTTTCGAACTATTTCAACCCGCTCCGAGCGGCGCCTCAAGGGAAAAGAAACATGGCCAATGTGGTGGTCGTCGGCTCGCAATGGGGCGACGAGGGCAAAGGCAAGATCGTGGACTGGCTGTCGGAACGCGCCGACGTCGTCGTACGCTTCCAGGGCGGCCACAATGCCGGCCATACGCTGGTCGTCGACGGCAAGGTCTACAAGCTGTCGCTGCTGCCGTCCGGCGTGGTGCGGCAAGGCAAGCTGTCCATCATCGGCAATGGCGTCGTCTTCGATCCGCACGCCTTCGTCGCGGAAGTGGCGAAATTGAAGGCGCAAGGCGTCGAGGTGACGCCGGAGCGCCTGAAAATAGCCGAAAACACCGCGCTTATCCTGTCCTTGCACCGGGAGCTGGACGGATTCCGCGAAGACGCCGCCACCAATTCCGGGACGAAGATCGGCACGACCCGTCGTGGCATCGGCCCTGCCTATGAGGATAAGGTGGGCCGGCGCGCCGTCAGGGTGATGGATTTGGCGGATTTGGAAACGCTGCCCTTGAAGGTCGACAGGCTGCTGACGCACCACAATGCGCTGCGCCGTGGGCTCGGCCACGCCGAAGTCACGCATGACGCAATTATGAGTGAGCTGATTTCGGTCGCGGACGAGATCCTGCCCTATATGGACCGTGTCTGGAAGATCCTTGACGACAAGCGCCGCGCCGGCGAACGCATCCTGTTCGAGGGCGCGCAAGGCACGCTGCTCGACATCGACCACGGCACTTATCCGTTCGTCACCTCGTCCAACACGGTAGCTGGTCAAGCCGCCGCCGGATCCGGCGTCGGCCCGGGTGCCATCGGCTATGTACTCGGTATCACCAAGGCCTATACGACGCGTGTCGGCGAAGGTCCGTTTCCGACCGAACAGAAGAACGAGATCGGCGAGTTCCTGGGCACGCGCGGCCATGAGTTCGGCGTCGTCACCGGCCGCAAGCGCCGCTGCGGCTGGTTCGATGCCGTGCTGGTTCGTCAGGCCGTGGCCGTCAACGGCATCAAGGGCATTGCGCTGACCAAGCTCGACGTGCTCGACGGGCTGGACGAGATTAAGGTCTGCACCGGCTACCGTCTCGATGGCGAGGCGATCGATTATTTGCCGGCCAGCCAAGGTGCGCAGGCGCGCGTCGAACCAGTCTACGAGACGCTGGAGGGCTGGAAAGGCACCACCGCCGGCGCCAGAAGCTGGAACGATCTGCCGGCCCAGGCAGTCAAATATGTCCGTCACATCGAGGAGCTGATCGGCGCGCCGGTCGCACTCCTTTCCACCAGCCCTGAACGGGACGACACAATACTTGTGACCGATCCGTTTCAAGACTAGATTCCAAGCTATTCCGGGCATCGCGGCCGCTTTGCGGGGGCCGGCCCAGAAACGAAATGCAGGTCGACTGAAGCATGGCAGATTTTGTTGGTGCTCTGAAAAAGACGCTCGACGGCCTTGGCAATCCGACGCCGGAAATACGCGCGAGGGTCTATGACAAGGCCCGTTCGACGATCGCGGACAAGCTGGCCAAGAACATACCGCCGTTGGCGCCTTCGGTCGTTGCCCAGCACAAGCGCACTCTGGAGGACGCCATCGCCAGCGTCGAGCGGGAGTACGCCAAGCCTGCGCCGGCATCCGATCCGCTGTCGGAGCTGGAGGACATCTTCTCCTCCATCGACCGCAACAAGAACCAACCCAGCCATGTCCGGCAGCCGGCAAAGGCCGAGCCGGCATGGCAACCGGCAAAGACCGAGCCGACATGGCAGCCGGCGCCTGCCGCCAAAGCCGCGCCGAATTGGCAAAAACCGCCATCCGTTGCTTCTCCTCCAGAGCGCACCGATGCGGTGCCTTCGGACGCGGATTTTCCGGCGGCGGACGAGAAGAGCGATACGTTTCGAGACGATGTCTTTGCCAACGACGAGGAGCCGGCGCCGGACACCTTTCAGCGTCTGCGTCCTGCCGAGCGCAAGCGCAGCTATGGCGGGCTGATCGCCGCTGTCATCGCTTTGCTCGTCGTCGCCGGCGGCGGCTACGGCGTCTGGCTGAACAAGGACGCGTTCAGCAACATGATGGGTCTCAACAGCACGACTGTTGCAACCATAGAACCGTTGGTGAAGCCGACCCCTTCCGAGCCGGCTACCGAGGCTGCGGCAAGGCCCCCGGCCGCAGCGGCTCCAACGGATGCCGAGGGCACAAAGTTCACCCAGCGGCTGACACCGGAGGGGGGTGAGGTCGATCCCGGCCCCGCTTCAGGACAAAGCGGTATCGGAGAGGGCGAATCCGTCGCAGCACTGACCACACCGCCGCCGGCCGCACCTGCGCCTGCAGCGCCGGCCGGCGATACGCCAGCCACGACAGCGCCCGCCACGCCGGGCGCTGCCCCCACAACACCGCCTGCCGATGAAGCAACGCCGGCGCCGGCGGCGCCGACCGACAGCGCAGCCGCCCCGGCAGCGCCGGCCCCGGGTGCTGCGCCGGCCGCGCCGACAGCCGCGCCTGCGGAAACCGCGCTGGCGGTCGGCCAAAAGGCAATCTTCTACGAGGAGCGTACCAGCACCGCCCAAGGCTCGGCCGAGCCCGGCAGCATCGTCTGGTCGCTGGTGCAGGAATCGCCCGGCGGCAATCTGCCGCCCGAGCCGGCAATCCGCGCCGAAGCGAGCATTCCGGGCAAGGACGTGCAGCTGCGCATGACCATCCGCCGCAACACCGACCAGACACTACCGGCCAGCCATATCATCGAGATGATTTTCCTGACGCCCGATGGTTTCGACGGCGGCGGCGTCGACAATATCCTGCGCGTCGCCATGAAGGGCTCTGAACAGGATGCCGGCAGCCCGCTGATCGGCATCCCGGCGAAGATCGCCGACGGCTTCTTCCTGGTCGCTCTCAACGACACCAAGGCGGACGAAGACGCCAATCTGACCCTGCTCCGGGGGCAGAACTGGATCGACGTGCCGGTCGTCTACAAGACCGGACGGCGGGCGCTGCTCACCATGGAAAAGGGCATTCCCGGCGAGAAGGTGTTCGACGAGGCGCTGAAGGCCTGGCAAACAAAAACGGCGGGCTGAGGCCGGCTCACCAGCCTCAACGCTCCCTTTGGCTCAGAAGCCTTGGAACAGCATGTCGAGTGCGGCCACGATGTCGTCATGACGACTGGAAAGATTTCCTTCGGCAGCAGGCAATTCAAAAGCCATCAAGGCTGACATGAATTGAGTGACCATGACATGGTCACTGCCGTTGATCGTGAGGTGGGGTTTAGCATGCCATCCCTACCCCTCCATCTCCTCGCGCAGCATCTCCAGCTCCAGCCATTCCTCCTCGAGCGCTGCCAGCGTGGCGCGCTCCTTATCGAGCGCGGCGATGGTCTGCTGGAATGAGGCCGGGTCGCGCTCGTAATAGGCCGGGTCGGCGATGTTGTTCTCCAGCCGTGAGATCGAGGCGTTCACCGCCTCGATCTTCTTCGGCAGTGATTCCAGCGCGAATTTCTGCTTGAACGACAGTTTCTTTGCTGGACCCTTCGGCGCAGCTGCTTCGGTCCTGCCTGCCGCCGCCATTTCGCTGGTCTCCGCCTTCGGCCGCGCCTTGCGATCGTCCAGCCTGGTGCCGCCGCGCTGCGCCAGCATGTCGGAATAGCCGCCGGCATATTCGATCCAGCGGCCGCCGCCGTCCGGCGCGATCAGGCTGGTCACGGTGCGGTCGAGGAAATCGCGGTCGTGGCTGACCAGGATGACGGTACCGGCAAAACCGGCGACCAGCTCCTGCAGCAGTTCCAATGTCTCCATGTCGAGATCGTTGGTCGGCTCGTCGAGCACCAGCAGGTTCGCCGGTCGCGCCAGCACACGGGCGAGCAGCAGCCGCGCCCGCTCGCCGCCCGAAAGCTCGCGCACCGGCGTGCGCGCCTGTTCCGGCTTGAACAGGAAATCCTTCATATAGGAGACGACGTGGCGCTGCTCGCCATTGATGACAAGGTTCTCGCCGCGCCCGTCGGTGAGGTATTGCGCCAGCGTTTCGGCCGGGTCGACCGCCTCGCGCTTCTGGTCGAGCGTGGCGATCTCCAGATTGGTGCCGAGCCGCACCGAGCCTGAGTCCGGCTTCAATTCGCCGGTCAGCATCTTCAGCAGCGTCGTCTTGCCGGCGCCGTTCGGGCCGACCAGGCCGACACGATCGCCGCGCTGGATGCGGGTCGAGAAGCCCTTGACCACGGTAAGATCGCCAAAGCTCTTCTCGATGTTCTTGGCCTCGATCACCAGCTTGCCGGATTCGGCGGCGTCGCTGGCCACCATGGTCGCCGCACCCTCGGCGCCGCGATGGCCACGAAAACGCTGGCGCATGGTCTGCAGTTCGCCGAGCCGGCGCATGTTGCGCTTGCGCCTTGCCGTCACGCCGTAGCGCAACCAGTGCTCCTCGCGTACGATCTGGCGGCCAAGCTTGTGCTGCTCGCGCTCTTCTTCTTCCAGCACGTTGTCGCGCCATTCCTCGAAATGGCCAAAGCCCTTGTCGAGCCTGCGGGTCTGGCCGCGATCGAGCCAGACAGTGGCGCGTGACACGCGCTCGAGGAAACGGCGGTCGTGCGAAATGACGATCAGTGCCGAAGAGGTGCGGGCAAGCTCCTCCTCCAGCCATTCGATGACCGACAGGTCGAGATGGTTTGTCGGCTCATCAAGGAGGAGAATGTCGGGCTCCGGCGCCATGACGCGGGCAAGGGCAGCACGGCGCGCCTCGCCGCCGGAGAGATCGTTCGGCGGTTCCTCGCCGGACAGGCCGAGATGCTCTATCAGATAGGTGGCGCGGTAGGGATCGTCGGCGGGTCCGAGCCCCGCCTCGACGTAGGCGCGGACGCTGGCGAAACCGTCCATGTCGGGCATTTGCGGCAGGTAGCGCACTGTCGCCGAAGGCTGGCGGAACACCTCGCCGTCCTGCGGCTCGATCAATCCCGCAGCGATCTTGAGCAACGTCGACTTGCCCGAGCCGTTGCGGCCGACCAAAGCGATCTTGTCGCCCGCCGACGACGTCAGTTCCGCTCCGTCGAGCAGCGGCGTGCCACCGAAGGTCAGTTTTATCCCGTCGAGATTGAGAAGTGGCGGCGCCATGTCAGCTTTCGGTAAGGGGGAATGGGTGGGCGAGCAACAGCGCGCGGCCGCTGCCCAGCGCGATTTCGAGCCGGCCCTTGACCTCATTGGAAATGGTCAGCGACGAGCCGAACGCCATCTCGATATGGTTCAGCGGCCATTTGGCGCCGGTCACGGTCAGGCCGGAAAGGTCGGAAAAGCCGAGAATCGAAAACAGCGTGCCATCGGCGTAGTCGAAGCCGGCCTTTCCGCGAGGCAAGGGGATGCCTTCCTGTGCGCCGCTGCTCAAAAGCACCTCCGTCCCTGCCTCGGCCAGTCGGACGCTGAGCGCCAGGTGCAAGAAGGCGTGGTCGGTCCGCTTGCCACCGAACGCGCCGGCAAGCACGAGGCTGGTCGCGCCGCGTTCGAGCGCGGCGGCGATAGCCAGTTCGCCGTCGGTCTTGTCCTTTTCTGCCGGAAACACCTGGCGGGGTACGGCGGCCAGCTCGTCCGGCAAATCCGCCGGCACCGAATCGAAGTCGCCGACCCAGAGTTCCGGCGTCAGGCTCAGCGTCCGGGCATGGCTCATGCCGGCGTCGGCGGCGATGACACGCGTGCCAGCGACCTGGCGGTCGAGCAGCGGGGTGCGGATAAGATCGCCGCCAAGCAGGATGGTGAATTTGCTCATATGCGTGGCCCTTACCAGCCCTGCTTGCGAAACGGAAGGCCGCGTTCCGGATGCCCGGCAAACTTCCGCTTGCGCCACGCCTGGGCCGGGCCTATGTGTCGAAACGCTCTAACGGGGTGCTGGACGCGATCTTCGCGGACCAGCTGAGAGGCAACCATGCCAACCCGCTGAACCTGATCCGGTTTGTACCGGCGGAGGGATTAGACGTTTCGGACAGCCCGACGCCTCAATTCCTTTCAACGTGAACGAAGGAGGCGCCGATGCGCGCGTTTTTATACACTCTTGTTTCGGCAATGCTGCTTGCGGCGGCCGTTCTCGCCGGCATCGGGCCGGCATCCGCGCAGGAAAAACTCACCGTCTATACCTATGAGAGCTTCACCGCCGACTGGGGTCCAGGCCCCGCGGTGAAGAAGGCCTTCGAGGCCGAATGCGGCTGTACTCTCGAATTCGTCGCGGTCGCCGACGGCGTCGCCCTGCTCAACCGCGTCAAGCTGGAAGGCGCCGCAACCAAGGCCGACATCGTGCTCGGCCTCGACACCAATCTGACGGCCGAAGCCAAGGCCACCGGCCTGTTTTCGCCGCATGGCGTCGTCATCGACGTCAATGTGCCGGGTGGCTGGAGCGACAATATTTTCGTGCCGTTCGACTATGGCTATTTCGCTGTCGTCTACGACACCGAAAAGCTAAAGACCCCGCCGAAGAGCCTGAAGGAATTGGTCGAGGGCAATGCCGATGAGAAGATCGTCATCCAGGATCCGCGCACCTCGACGCCCGGTCTCGGCCTGCTGTTGTGGGTGAGGTCGGTCTATGGCGACAAGGCGCCGGAAGCCTGGGCCAAGCTTAAGGCAAAGGTGCTCACCGTGACGCCGGGCTGGAGCGAGGCCTATGGCCTGTTCACCAAGGGTGAGGCGCCGATGGTGCTGTCCTATACCACGTCGCCGGCCTATCACATGGTCGCCGAAAACACCGAACGCTATCAGGCGGCGTCCTTCGAGGAGGGCGAGTATCTGCAGATCGAGGTTGCCGGCATAACCACCAGGGGTGCGAACAACCCGTTGGCCAAACAGTTCCTGACTTTTATGAGCGGGCCGAAATTCCAGGATGTGATCCCCGAGACCAACTGGATGTTTCCTGCCGGCAAAACTGACAAGCCGCTCAATCCGGCCTTCGACAAGCTCGTCAAGCCGACCAAGACTTTGCTGTTCAGCCCCGAAGAGGTCGCCGCCAACCGCAAGGCCTGGGTCGACGAATGGCTGTCGGTGATGAGCAAGTAGCTTGTGGATTGAAAGATGATCACTCTACGGCGCCCCCCCTCTGTCCTGCCGGACGTCTCCCCCTCAAGGGGGAGATCGAATGTCACTTCCGCTTTCGCCAATCGCAACAGTCGAAAGATTGAGGCGAGGGTAAAGCAGCCAATCTCCCCCCTTGAGGGGGAAATGTCCGGCAGGAGAGAGGAGCGTGGGCGGGAACTCGGCCTCAGCCATATTTTCTGCTTCGACGATCGTTGAACCAGGCAGGGCGGCATGCATACCGGATATCCTGCCGATCCCCGCGTCACCGCCGGCACCATCGCGCTTGCCGCTGTTGCGCTGCTGATCGGCGGAGCGTTCGCCGGGCTCATCCTTGAAGCTACACGCAACCCGACCGGCGCCGCGTCGACTTTCGATTCCTACCTCTTCCGTGTCGCCCGTTTCACGCTGTGGCAGGCTTTGCTGTCGACACTGCTTTCCGTCGTGCCGGCGCTGTTCGTTGCGCGGGCGCTGTCGCGGCATCCGCGCTTCTTTGGTCGTGGCTTGATCCTGCAGCTCTTCGCCGTGCCGCTTGCGCTGCCGGCCATCGTCGCCGCACTCGGCATTCTGGCTCTCTATGGCCGTGCCGGCTATTTCGCCGGCGTGCTCACCGCGATTGGCGGTCAGGGCTGGCCGGGCATATACGGCCTGTCCGGCATCCTCGTAGCCCATGTCTTCTTCAATCTGCCGCTGGCGACGCGGCTGTTCCTCGAGGCGCTGGCGACAGTGCCGGCCGACCAGTGGCGGCTGGCGAGCCAGCTCGGCATGGGCGCCAGACCCGCATTCCGGTTGATCGAATGGCCGACGCTGCGTGCGGCACTGCCAGGCGTCGCCGGGCTTGTCTTCATGCTCTGCATCACTTCCTTTACCATCGTGCTCACGCTGGGCGGCGGGCCGCGCGCGACCACACTGGAGGTCGCCATCTATCAGGCGCTGCGTTTCGATTTCGATCCTGCCCGCGCAGTGACGCTGACACTGCTGCAGATCGCGCTGACCTTCATCGTGGTACTTGCATTGGTGCGGCTTGGCGCCAACACCGTCGGCGACACCAACCTGCCGGTGGCACCGCGCCGGTATCTTTCGGCTGGTACGGCCGAGACCGTGCTGAACGCAGCATCGATCGTTCTGGCATTGCTGTTCGTCGCCGGGCCGATGGCGGCCACGGTGACGTCAGGCCTTGGCGCCGATCTCGGCCGGCTGGCGGCCGAGCGCGCGGTGCGGCAGGCAACGCTGACCAGCGCCGTGCTCGCCTTGCTGGCGGCGCTGCTTTCAGTGGCGCTGTCGCTGTCGCTCGTCATGGCACGACGTGCGCTGGCCTTGAGGCGTCGCGTCGACGCCAAGACGCTGCTCGAATACGCCACCGATACCGGCGCCGGCTTTGTCCTCGTCGTGCCGCCCATCCTCATCGGCGCCGGCTGGTTCCTTCTCCTGCGTACTTTCAGCGATGTCTTTGCCATCGCCCCTGTCATGGTCGTCGCCGTCAACGCAGTGATGGCGATGCCGTTTGCCATTCGCGCCATTCGCCCCGGCTATGATGCGGCGAGCGAACGCCACGAACGGCTCTGTTTGCTGCTTGGCATTTCGGGCTGGGATCGGTTCCGGCTGGTCGACTGGCCGTCGCTGCGGCGGCCGCTCGCCACCGGTTTCGCATTCGCGATGGCTTTGTCGCTCGGCGATCTCGGCGTCATTGCCCTGTTCGGCAGCGACTCCCTGCAGACGCTGCCCTATCTCTTGCTGTCGCGCATGGGCAGCTACCGCACTATGGACGCGGCAGGCCTGGCATTGCTGCTCGGCCTGGTCTGTCTCGCGCTTGTCCTGGCCGCGGACTGGCTGGGACGGGGAGAAAAATCATGACGCTCAACAGCGAAAGCGGTACGGCTGTGCGGCTGGAAAAGGTCTCGTTCAGCTATGGTGAAGCGCCGTTTTTATTCGATGTCGAGTTCGCCGCCTCGAAGATCACCGCCATCATGGGGCCGAGCGGTTCGGGAAAATCGACACTGCTCAATCTGGTGGCCGGCTTCGAGACGCCGCGATCGGGCCGCGTGCTGATCGGCGGCGCCGATTTCGGCGCCAAACCGCCTTCGGCGCGGCCGGTGTCAATGGTGTTCCAGGAAAACAATCTCTTTGCCCATCTTTCGGTCGAACGAAATGTCGGCCTTGGCCGCTCGCCGTCGCTCAGGCTGACCGAGGCCGACCACGCTGCAGTCGCCGCGGCGCTCAAGCGCGTCGGCCTTGCCGGCAAGCAACAGCGCCTGCCGCGCGAACTCTCCGGTGGCGAGCGGCAACGCGTCGCGCTCGCCCGCGTCCTGGTGCGCGACCGGCCGGTGCTCTTGCTCGACGAACCGTTCGCCTCGCTCGGACCGGCCTTGCGCGACGACATGCTCGATCTGGTAGCCGACGTTCATGCAGAGCGGCGCATGACGGTGCTGTTCGTCACGCATCAGCCGGAGGATGCCCACCGTATCGGCCAGGACATGGTGTTCCTGGACAATGGAACGGTTGCCGCAACCGGGACTGTCGCCGATTTTTTTACCAAGGCTGGACCGGAAGCCTTCCGGCACTATATCGGTGCAGGTCCGTTTGGCGCGGGATCACGAGATGTTGCCCGGAAGCGGACATAATTTACGGCCAAACCGGCTTCAGGCGATGTGGTGCTTGCTTGCCATGGTCAAAGTAGTGTGGCTAGGTCCTCCGATACTGGTCCGGCATAGGTTGTGATTTGCCACTTCGGTGTCATGCGTGCTCGTGGGCGCGAAGGACGCTGTGGCAGTTGATTGTGCGTATGATCCTTTCTGAAAATCGATGCCCGATTTTCGGGGCCATGTGCTGAGACCCGAAAGGAAGCTGTTCTGCCGACCGGCACCGACAGAGTGAGAAGGAAACCGCTGGCGCGCTTCCTCGCGCTGGCCGGCTTTGCCATGGCGCTGGCAAGCTGCCAGATGTTCACGCCTCCGGACGTTCAGGAATCCGGCTTCCAGCCTTCCAACAAACCGATCACGGTCGACAATGTCGCCGCCAACGGCAAGCTCGCCGAAATGGCGAAGGCGCAGCACCCGCGCATCCTCGCCACCTATGGCGGCGAGTATTCCGATCCCAAGCTCGAGCGCATGGTCGCCAAGGTCGTCGGCAGCCTGACCGTGGTGTCCGCCAACCCGACCCAGACCTACCGCATCACCATCCTCAATTCGCCCAACGTCAATGCTTTCGCGCTGCCGGGCGGCTATCTCTACATCACACGGGGCCTGTTGGCGCTGGCCAACGATTCGGCCGAGCTCGCCGCGGTCATCGCGCATGAAATGGGCCACGTCACTGCAAACCACGGCTTGCAGCGCCAGCAGCTCGAGGCTGAGGAGGGGTTTGCGACCAAGGTCGTCTCGGATGTGCTCGGCGACAGCCCGACCGCCAAGGCGGCACTGATCCGCGGCAAGCTGCGGCTTGCCCAGTTCTCGCGCAATCAGGAGCTTGAGGCCGACGGCATCGGCATCAAGTCGATCGGCGAGGCGGGCTTCGATCCCTTTGCCGCCGGCCGCTTCCTGCAGTCCATGTCGGCCTACACCGATTTCCGCTCTATCAGCGGCGCCACCGACGCCAGCCTCGACTTCCTGGCGACGCATCCCAACACGCCGCAACGCATCGATCTGGCGCAGCGTCATGCCCGCCAGTTCGGTGCGCCCGGCGTCGGCACGCGCGACCGCGACGCCTTCCTCGCCGGCATAGACGGCCTGCTCTACGGCGACACACCGGAGGAGGGCTATGTGCGTGGCGAAACCTTCCTGCATCCAGGGCTCGGCGTGTCGTTCTCGGTGCCCGATGGCTTCATCATCGACAACTCGGCCGCGGCGGTGACGGCAACCGGGCCAGGCGACATAGCGATCCGCTTCGACGGCGTTTCGATCGACAAGAGCCGCTCGCTGACCGACTACATCCGCAGCGGCTGGGTGGCCGGTCTCGACGAAAGCAGCGTGCGACAGGAAACGATCAATGGCAACGAGGCGGCGACGGCGCATGCCAGCGCCGAGGGCTGGCAGTTCGACATCGCGGTGATCCGCGCCGGCGGTCAGGTCTACCGTCTGTTGACCGCGGCACCTTCCGCCAGCACCTCGCTGGATGCCGTGGCGCGCTCGGTCAGCGGCTCGTTCCGTATCTTGAGCGCAACCGAGAAAGCGGCGCTGAAGCCGCTGCATATCCGCGTCGTCACGGTGCGGCCCGGACAGACCATGGGCTCTCTCGCCGCGCAGATGGTCGGTGTCGATCGCAAGCTGGACCTGTTCAGGGTGCTCAACGCGATGTCGCCTGGTGCAGCAGTTTCCGCCGGCGATAAGGTCAAGATCATCACCGACAAATAGACTCAGGCGGCTGTCGCCAGAAACTCGGGGTTTTGCTTCACCAGCGCTATCTTGAGCTTTTCCATGGCGCGTGCCTCGATCTGGCGGACGCGCTCCTTGGAGATGCCGAGCGCCTCGCCGAGGGCTTCGAGCGTCGCGCCCTCGTCGCTCAGCCGGCGCTCCTCAATGATCCTGAGCTCGCGGGCATTGAGCGCGCCGAGCGCCGTTTTCAGCCAGACAGAGCGGCGTTCGACATCGATCGTGTCGCCTACGACCTCGTCCGGCAGAGGATCGTCCGAAACCAGGAAATCCATTCGCTCGGTGGCGCCCGCATCGTCGGCGAGCGGCTGGTTGAGCGAGCTATCCGGGGCCGAAAGGCGGGAGTCCATCATCGCCACGTCGGCCTCCGAGACGCCGAGCGCCACCGACACCTCGCGGTAGAGCGAGGTATTCGAGATCGGCTCGGCGCCGTTCGCCAAGCGGGCGCGCAGGCGCCGCAAGTTGAAGAACAGCGCCTTTTGCGCCGAACTGGTGCCGCCACGCACGATCGACCAGTTGCGCAGGATATAGTCCTGCATCGAGGCGCGGATCCACCATGTCGCATAGGTCGAAAACCGCACCTCGCGCTCCGGTTCAAAACGGGCCGCTGCCTCCAGCAGGCCGACATGGCCTTCCTGGACAAGGTCGCCGAGCGGCAGACCGTAGTGGCGGAATTTCGAGGCCATGGAAATGACCAGCCGCATATGCGCCATGGCGATTTGGTGCAGCGCCTGCTGGTCGTTGTCTTGCTTCCAGCGCAGCGCGAGAAGATGCTCCTCGTCGCGCTCGAGATAGGGGGCTTTCATCGCCGCGCGGACCATGGTTCGCCCTGCCATATCTTCCATCATGCCACGCTCCCTGTTCCGGGCGTTGCGGTACGATCGCTCGACCCTGAGCTGGCATCGAGGTTGAATTGGCGACGCCGCGCCCTACAACAGCCAAGAACGTGCCACGCGGGTGAATGGTTCCGCCGCTGATGTCGCGTGGATTGCACTGGCGAAAGCTCGTTGCGGCGGTCGCTACGCGGTCGGTTGGCGTGACTCGATGTTGTTTTGAGAATTGGATTTCAAAGGCGTCTTATTTTTGAAATCCGGTTCCTTATTTCGCCAGCCTGCATCTGTCAGTTTCCGGTGCTCAACAAATGCGCCGGACGCCGGCCAAGGACGGAATCACAGAAAAATGAAATGGCTCAAATCGCTTATCGTCGCCGGAACACTGCAGGTTTTGGCCCTCACACCAGGCCATGCCGGCGCAAATCTCGATCAGATCAAGCAGGTCGGCCTCTTTAAGGTCGGCACCGAAGGCACCTATGCCCCCTTCACCTATCATGATGCCTCGGGTGCATTGGTCGGCTTCGACGTAGAGATAGCCCAGGCGATTGCCGAGCGCCTCGGCGTCAAGGCCGAATTCCTCGAAGGCAAATGGGACGGGCTGATCGCCGGCCTCGACGCCAAGCGTTATGACGCCGTCATCAATCAGGTCGGCATCACCGAGGCGCGCAAGGCCAAGTATGATTTCTCCGATCCCTATATCGCTTCCAAGGCGGTGCTGATCGTGCGCGGCGACAATACCGATATCAAGAGCTTTGCTGACCTCAAGGGCAAGAAGGCGGCGCAGTCGCTGACTTCGAATTTCGGCAAACTCGCCGAAACGAACGGCGCCGAGCTCGTCGGCACCGATGGTTTCGACCAATCGATCCAGCTGCTTCTTACCGGCCGCGCCGACGCCACCATCAACGACAGCCTGTCCTTCCTCGATTTCAAGAAGCAAAAGCCCGACGCCAATGTGAAGATCGCCGCTCAGGAAGAAAACGCCGACTATTCCGGCGTCATCGTGCGCAAGGGCGATCCGGAACTGGTCGCCGCCATCAATCAGGCACTGGCCGACATCAAGGCCGACGGCACCTACCAGAAGATCGCCGATACCTATTTCGGCCAGGACGTTTCGAAGTAAGCGCATTGCACGGAGCGGGCTGATTGCCGGCCCGCATGGCAAGCATCGCGGCGAGCCGTCTTTGACGGCCGCCGCTTTTCGCGTGATATGACGATCGTATGGTCGCGCCTCGATGCTGCCGGGCCGGTTTTTGGGGGGCAATCTCGCAAGGAGGGTTTTCGTGCCGCACTGGCTGCAATTGATGCTGGACTCATTGCCGACGCTGCTATGGGCCGCGCTGATCTTCACCGTGCCGCTAACGCTCCTGTCGTTCGCATTCGGCCTCTTCGTGGGATTGGTTGCGGCGCTTGTCCGGCTGTTCGGCCCGAAGCCGCTGGTCGCCGTGGTCCGCTTCTACGTCTGGATCTTCCGTGGCACGCCACTTCTGGTGCAGCTCTTCCTGATCTTCTACGGCCTGCCCTCGGTCGGCATCCTGCTCGACGCTTTTTCAGCCGCGTTGATCGGCTTCACGCTCAACATCGGCGCCTATACGTCGGAAATCATCCGCGCCGGCATAGGCTCGGTGCCGAAGGGGCAGTGGGAGGCGGCCTACTCGATCGGCATGACCTGGAGTCAGGCGATGCGGCGCACCATACTGCCGCAGGCCGGCCGCGTCGCGGTGCCGCCGCTGTCCAACACCTTCATCTCGCTGGTCAAGGATACATCGCTGGCCGCCGCCATCACCGTGCCGGAAATGTTCCAGGCGGCGCAGCGGATCGTCGCCACCACCTATGAGCCGCTGATCCTCTATATCGAGGCGGCGGCCCTGTATCTGGCGCTGAGCTCGGTGCTGTCGGCATTGCAGACGCGCTTGGAAAAGCGGCTTAACCGCTATGGCGGCTTCCTGGAGGCGCGTTCATGATCGGCCTGACCGACATCGAGAAGCGCTTCGGCGACAACCTCGTGCTGAAGGGCGTGACCGTCACCATCGAGGAAGGCAGCGTCACAGCCCTTGTCGGTCCCTCGGGCGGCGGGAAAAGCACGCTTCTGCGCTGCATCAACCTGCTTGAGATCCCGACTTCGGGCACGGTGCGCATCGGCGACGACGCGCTCGAATTCCACCCTGGCGGCAAGGTTTCCACAATGGCCATCCGGCGCCTGCGGCTGCAGACGGGCATGGTGTTCCAGAATTTCCAGCTGTTCCCACACCGCACCGCGATCGAGAATGTTATAGAGGGGCTGGTAACGGTGCTGAAATGGCCGACGGCGAGGGCGCGCGAGCGGGGGCTCGCTCTGCTCGAAAAGGTCGGGATGGCGCATAAGGCCGATGCCTGGCCGGCGACGCTGTCAGGCGGCCAGCAGCAACGCGTTGCGATCGCCCGGGCGCTGGCGCCATCGCCGAAAGTGCTGTTGTGCGACGAGCCGACCTCGGCGCTCGATCCGGAACTGGCGCAGGAGGTGGTCGACGTGCTCAGCCAGCTCGCCCGCGAGGGGACCACCATGGTGATGGCGACGCACGACCTGCGCCTCGCATCGAAGATCGCGCAGGAGGTGGTGTTCCTCGACGCCGGCGCCATCGTCGAGAAAGGCCCCGCCGCCGTCCTGTTCAGCAATCCGGAGCGCCAGCGAACCAGGCGGTTCATCGCGACGCTGAAGCAGGAGGCAGAGAAGGAAGGAGACGGCGAAGGTTAATGCATGTCGCCCAAAAGTTCGTAGCGGTTTTGGGATAACGACATGCATACAAAGAAAAACCCGGCACGAGGCCGGGTTTTTCCAATTCGAAGGCGAGAAGCGCTCAGGCAGCTTCTTCCTGCTCGGCTTCTTCGTTGTCGGCCTTGGCACCGCGCTTCGGACCCTTGTTGAGGTTCACCTCGATGAGGCGCACCGCTTCGGTTTCCGACATGCGGTTGACGGCCGCGATCTCGCGCGCCATGCGGTCGAGTGCCGCCTCATAAAGCTGGCGCTCGGAATAGGACTGCTCCGGCTGGTTGTCGGCGCGGTAGAGGTCGCGCACTACTTCCGAGATCGAGATCAGGTCGCCGGAATTGATCTTCGCATCATATTCCTGAGCCCGGCGCGACCACATGGTGCGCTTGACGCGGGCGCGGCCCTGCACGACCTTCAGCGCGCGATCGACATAATCCTCTTCCGACAGCTTGCGCATGCCAATGGAGGTCGCCTTGGCAACCGGAACCTTCAGACGCATCTTGTCCTTCTGGAAGTCGATGACGAACAGTTCCAGCTTGTGGCCCGCAACTTCCTGCTCGTCGATCGAGACGATCTGGCCGACGCCATGCGCCGGATAGACGATGTACTCGCCGGTCTTAAAACCGTGACGCGCTGCGCTGGACTTCTTCTGCGGGGTGATTGTTGCCATTACGCCATGAACTCCTTGGTGTGGTACCGGCATTCTGCCGGCCGAACTCGCGCGATCGGGTAACCGATCGTTAGCCGCACAACTACGAAACCACCGGAAAAGCCGAGGTCGGCAAGCCGCATAATTGCGACTGCCTGCCCCAGATCACTCTGGTCCGGATTGAGAAATTCACCTTTCAGTGATTTGGGGCGTTCGCGCCATAAATCGACGTTGTGTCACCGGCATGTTTGGTTGGTGTAGCACAAAAAGTCGGAAGAATCAAGGTTTTGCTGCACGCGCGAAGGCCATGCGCCATCGCCGCCTGTCAAGGCAGTTAATGTGCGGTGCCTGTTACGCCGCGTCATGCCGGTCAAATCGGCGTTGCCGCTACAGCGCCACGCGCCCGTTTTGGACGTGCACGGGACGCTGTGACACTTTTGATCTTGCGCATGGTCCTTCCCGAAAATCGATTCCGATTTTCGGTCAGGCGCTAGTCGCCCTCGCCGGGCTCGGGGGAGAAATACTTCTCGAACTTGCCGGCCTCGCCATCGAAGGATTTGGCGTCGGCCGGAGGCTCCTTCTTGGCGGTGATGTTGGGCCATTTATCGGCATATTCGGTGTTGATCTGCAGCCATTTGTCGAGCCCCGGCTCGGTGTCGGGCTTGATCGCGTCGGCCGGGCATTCCGGTTCGCAGACGCCGCAGTCGATGCACTCGTCAGGATGGATGACGAGCATGTTCTCGCCCTCATAGAAACAGTCGACCGGACAGACCTCGATGCAGTCCATGTATTTGCATTTTATGCAATTATCGGTCACGACATAGGTCATCAGTCGGCTCCGGGACGTCCCGTTTTATCAGAGCGAGGTGCGTCCAATCGGACGCACAAAGCACGCTCTAACACTTTGAATTCACGCATCGTGTTCCCCAATGCGGTTAGGCTTTTTGGGCGGTAGGCTTTTTTGGTGAGGTAACGTCTTTGCCCGCCGCTTGCAAGAGCAGCCATTGCGCGCGATACCGGCGTTTCCGGAATGGAATTCCAGACGGGCTATGCGACGAAAGCCGGTTATGCGTCAGTCGTCGCCGAGCAGCCGGTCGGTCTCCCGGCGTTCCTTCTTGGTGGGGCGGCCGCTGCCGGCGTCGCGCAGTGCGGGAATCGCATCGGGAACGGCCTCGCCTTTTGGCACCGGCGGTGGCGACATATCCTCGTAGAGCAAGCGCGCTTCCTCTGCGGGGCCGCGCCGGCTTCCCGTGCCGAGCACCTTCCAGACGAAGATGCGCCGCTCGAGAGTGATGGTCAGGACGTCGCCGGCGCGGACCAGATCGGAGGCCTGCGCTGCTTTGTCGCGATTGATGCGGACCCGTCCGGCCACCACCAGCTTCGCTGCCAGCGAGCGCGATTTCACCGCACGCGAAAAGAACAGCCATTTGTCGATGCGCTGGCGGGCATTAGCGACCATCGGAGCGAGCGAACCTACTTCTTCAGCTGGTCGCGCAACGCGGCGAGCTTGGCGAAGGGGGAATCCGGGTCGAAGCGCACGGGACGCTCCTCGCGAGGCTGCGGCTGGAACGCGGGCTTTCCACCGGGCGCGCCACCCTTGCCCTCCGGCCTGCCGCCCTTCCAGTCAGGCCGGCTCTCACGACGATCGGGACGCTCGCCCTGCGGCTTGCCGTCGCGCCGCTCTCCCGTCTCGCCCTGGGGCTTGGGCTTGAATTTGCTACGGTCGAAGCGCGGCTTGCCGGCGCCGTCGCGGCGTCCTTCATGGGCGGGCCGGCTGCCTAGAGCGCCGGCCGGTTGTCCGCCGGTGGCATCTGCCGGTGCGTCGCCACGGCCATCGCGCGCGGCTTGCCCGTTGCGCGGGCGATTGTCCCTATCACGGGGCCGGTTGTCATGGTGGCGGTGGCGCGGGCGCTGGTCGAAGCGGCCCTGCCGCCACAACAGGATGGGTTTTGGTTCTTCGGCCTCTTTCTCGGCCTCGCCGGTGGCGGCTTCCGCCGCCGCGGCAGGTTCGGCCGACACTGCTTCCGTTGCAGGCGAGGCTTCGGAAGCCGGCTCCGCCGATGCGACTTCAACCTCGGCGGCTTCGAGTTCTGCCTCTGGTTGAGCCGCTGATACCGCTGGCACTTCGGCTGCGGCTTCGGCTGCAGGCAGTTCTTCGGTGACCTCAGCCGGAGTTTCCAACTGAGCTTCCGCGACAGGTACCGCTTCGGTGGCGGGTTCTGCGGAAACTTCGGCTGCGGCCTCTGCCACGGCAGCGGCATCCGACTCCGAACTCTCGGCCGGCGCCTCGGCGGCTGCGTCCGCTATCGCGGCTCCCGCTGCCTTGGCCTGCTCGGCTTCTTCCGCTGCCTGCTTGGCTGCGGCGGCTTCACGCGCGGCATTGTCCTGGGCCTCGAGCCGCGCCCTCACCTCCATCGCCGGCTTCGGCTCCGCCCGGTAGCCGAGGCCTTTCAAAATCTCTTCCATGTCGTCGGCCGTGGCGCCGAGGATCGACATCATCGGCGGCGTCACCATGAAGGACTGACCGTCATAGGCGCCGTCGGGGCGCTGCCCGAGGCCCGGCTTCCAATTGGTCGCGGGCCGGATCAGGTCGGCCAATCGTTCAAGGATGTCGACGCGCACCGCGCGACGGCCGAGATTTCGGTAGCCGGCCAGCTTATAGAAGGGCTTGTCGAACGTGGGATCGATGACCACCGAGGTGCGGCCGGAGGCCAGCGCGTGAACCACGTCGCCAAAGCCGGGCTTCTCCTTGCCGTCGTTCCCCAGCGCCCACAACAGCGTCACCAGTCCGGCCGGGGCCGGTTTGATCAGCGCGGGCACGAAGACGTGGTAGGCGCCGAAGCGCACGCCGAGCCGGCGAAGGGCGGCGCGGCCTTCCTGGTCGAGCGACTTCATCTCCTCGGCGATGTCACGGCGGTTGATGAGGCCGAAATGCTCGACGAGCTGGAAGGCGATGCCGCGGCCGATGCCGGTGATCTGCTCGGCGTTCTTGAGGTCGACCAGCGGCTTCAGCAGGGATTCGATCTGGAAATTGACGAAGCGCTCGGCGCGGGCCGCGACCTTATCGCGGGCGGGTCCGGTGAGCTGCTCGTCGGCCAGCAGCACAAGGCGCGGCTTCAACGGCTCGTCGCCTGCGACCAGCGTGCCGATCGGGGCGCCGATCCAGCGCAGCGTGCCGTCGGAGCCGAGCGCGATGTCGCCGTTGGCCGAGGCGCCGAAGCGTTCGGCCCGCGCCTCGAATTCGGCTGCAAGCGCCTTCTGGGCTGCTGCACGCACCGCCTTGGCGTCCTCGCCGCCGGCGCTCTGGTCGGCGGTGAAGCGGAACCCCTGCAACTCGCCGACGTGATGGCCTTCGACGAGGACGGTTCCGGTTGGGCTGATTTCGGCTTCAGGCATGGTATTTTCTCTAAGGCGCCGCATGAGGACGGAAGTCCTGCGGTCTACGAAGCGTTTCGTCAACCGCTCATGCAGCGCATCCGACAATCTGTCTTCGATTTCGCGCGTCTTTTCCTGCCAGTGTGCCTGATCGGCCAGCCAGCCCGGCCGGTTGGAAACGAAAGTCCAGGTGCGGATCTGGGCGATCCGGTGCGACAGCGTGTCGATGTCGCCCTCGGTGGTGTCGGCACGGCGCACCTGCTCGGCCATGTAATTCTCGTCGACATGGCCATGCCTGGCAAGGTCCATGTAGATCGAGGCGATCAGGTCGGCATGCTGGGCTGGCGCGATCTTCCTGTAGTCGGGAAGGGCGCAGGCCTCCCACAACAGCGCCACCCGCCTGGCGTCGGTGGCAAGCGCCCGAATGTCCTCGTCGCGGGACAGATGTTCGAGCGCCTGCGCATCCACCGCCGGCAGCGCGCGCGTCAGGCCTTCAACCGGCGCGTTCGTCTCGATCGAGCGCTTCAGCGCGTCGAGGTTCGCGAAATCGAAACGCGCGGTGCGCCATTGCAGCACCTTCACCGGATCGAAATCATGCGCTTCGATCTTCTTGACCAGTTCCTCGTCCAGCGGATCGACCTGGCCGGTGACGCCAAAGGTTCCGTCGCGCAAGTGCCGGCCGGCGCGGCCGGCGATCTGGCCGAGCTCGGCCGCCGTCAGATTGCGGTACTGGTAGCCGTCGAACTTGCGGTTCTGGGCGAAGGCGACATGATCGAGATCGAGGTTGAGGCCCATGCCGATCGCATCGGTGGCGATCAGATAATCGACATCACCCGATTGGAACAGCGCCACCTGCGCATTGCGGGTGCGGGGCGATAGCGCGCCGAGCACGACGGCCGCACCGCCTTGCTGGCGGCGGATCAGTTCGGCGATGGCGTAGACCTCGTCGGCGGAAAAGGCGACGATCGCCGTGCGTCGCGGCAGACGTGTGAGCTTCTTCGAGCCGGCATAGGCGAGATGCGACAGCCGTGGCCGCGTCACCACCGACACGCCCTTCAGCAGACGCTGGAGGATGCCGTGCATGGTGGCCGCACCCAGCAGCAGTGTCTCCTGGCGGCCGCGCAGATGCAGGATGCGGTCGGTGAAGATGTGGCCGCGCTCGAGATCGCCGGCCAGCTGGACCTCGTCGATGGCAACGAACGCGGCGTCGGTCTCGCGCGGCATGGCTTCCACCGTACAGACCGAATATCTGGCGCCGTCGGGCTGGATCTTCTCCTCGCCGGTGATGAGCGCCACCTTGTGGGCGCCGACCTTCTCGCAGACGCGTGTGTAAACCTCGCGGGCGAGCAGCCTGAGCGGCAGGCCGATAATGCCGCTTTCATGCGCCACCATGCGCTCGATGGCGAGATGGGTCTTACCGGTGTTGGTCGGCCCGAGCACGGCGGTCACGTCGCGGCCCGACAGGATCAGCGGTTCAGTGTGTTTCGGCTGGATGTTCATCGACCTGGAAATAAGGCTCTCTGCCTCGCGTTGTCGGGGGCGCGCCACATGCTGGCGCGTGTGACAAGCGACACATAGGGATTTCGGGCGCGAAGCGAAAGCGGAATGTTCCGACGGCAGGTCGAACCCTCCCCCTCAGCGTCGATAATCTGTTCCGATTAGACGTTCGCCGTTCCGATTTAACAGTTGGAACGAGTCTGGAACGAATCGGCTACGAATCGCTGACTCGCGCGGATTCAGGGTTTGTTCACGGCTACATCTGGATTTTTCGCCGGCGAGTCTCACCACATGCTGAATCGCTGAACTGGCCCGTTTCATGCAGGGCTGACGTCGCCGTTAACCTTTGCCGGTGAACGATCGACGCAGGTCGCGTGGCATCATCCAACATTTTGAAATTATTAATCTTTCATCACGCGCCTTAACCATTTGGGGGTGTTTTCAGCCTTTTGTCCTTAACCTTCCGCTCAAAGCCGGAACGAAACGGCGACGAATCAGCGCTGGCGGAAGTTTCCCGGTTTGTTCACCCCAATATGTAGTGTCGTGAACAGGTTTTCCACCGAGTATCCACAGGCGGGGAACAGGGTTTTGCACAGGCTGCGCGGCCGCCGTTAACTTTTGCGTGCCGCTTCGGCACAAGGTCGGCGTCGCGTCCATCGGTCGGCGCAGTCGCTGCACGAGCACCAGTGTGCCAGCAATGCAGAACGGATTGGTTCAAGACCCGTCCTCTCCCACGGCATAGCGCTTCAAAGTAGGGCCGACTTTCTGGATAATTTCGTCGTGGGAAAGGGCGACGACTGGCGGAAGCCGCAGCAGGTACCGGCACATCGCCAGACCCAGCAGTTGGCTCGAAACGAGCCCGGCCCGTCGACCCGCATCGGCGGGGTCAGAGACCGCCGCAACCACCGGCCTCACCTGGTTGCCAAATACGTCGCGCAATTTTTCCGCGGCGAATCCGTTCGACGTCGCCGAACGCAGCAGAATTGCCATGCCAGGACCGCTGGCCGGGCCTTCCCAGATTTCGAGAAAACGCCTGATCAGCGTTTCGCCGATGGTGTTTCGGTCGATCACCCGCAGTGCCGGCAATTGCAGATCGACGACCGCCGCCCTGGCGAACAGCTCGTCCTTGCTGCGGAAATAGCGGATCACCATGGCCGGATCGATCGAGGCTTGCGCCGCGACGTCGCGGATGGAGGCGCCGTCATAGCCGTGCTCGGCGAACAGGAGCCTCGCGGCCTCGAGGATTTGGGCGCGCGTGCGGTCCGACTTGCTGGGTTTCTTCGGCTGATTCTCGGTCATGAAGTTCATATGCCAACGGCCGTTGACAAATGCAATGGGTTCGGCTAGAAAGTCAACGATCGTTGACAAATGGAGAGAGAAATGTTGCCCGAAACTACGGAAGTCCTGATAATCGGCGCCGGGCCGACCGGCATGGCGCTGTCCATCGTGCTGCACCAGGCCGGTGTCGATCATGTTTTGATCGACAGGCTGGCGCAGCAGCTTCAGACGTCGCGGGCTGGCGTCATCCACGCGGAGACGCTGGAAACGCTGGAGCCGCTCGGCGTCACGCAGCGGCTGAGCGAGCTTGCCCTGAAGCTGCAGAATTTCGCCATCCGCGACCGCAATCGGGCGCTGCTCAAGCTCGATTTCAGCAAGCTTCCGTCAAGGCATCCCTATCTGATGATGCTGCCTCAGAACCTGACCGAGCAGGTGTTCGCCGAGCGGATCGCAGCCCTGGGCGGCGTGATTCATCGCACGGTCGAGGCCAAGGCCGTCGTTCAGGACGCTGACGGCGCACGCGTGACGGTGATCGAGAACGGCCGCGAGAAACCGATATCGGCACGCTACGTCGTTGGTGCCGACGGCATGCACAGCCTGGTGCGCAGGTCGAGCGGCATCGAGTTCGACGGCGCGGCCTATGACGCTTCGTTCGTGCTCGCCGATGTTCGTCTCGACTGGCCGGTTGGGCCGACCGAAGTGTCGCTGTTCTTTGCACCGGCCGGGCTGGTGGTGGTGGCGCCGCTCCCGGACGGATCGTACCGGGTCGTCGCAACAATGGATGACGCACCGGAAAAGCCTGAGATCGCCGACATCCAGGCGCTGCTCGACAGCCGTGGACCGACCAAAGAAAGAGCCCAGGTGCTCGATCTGTCGTGGAGCTCGCGTTTTCGCGTCCATCACCGCTTGGTCCGCTCGTACCGCAAGGACCGGTTGTTTCTCATGGGTGATGCCGCGCACGTGCACAGCCCGGCGGGAGGGCAGGGCATGAACACCGGCATCATCGACGCGGTCGTGCTTGGCCAGTTGCTTGGCGACGTGGTGAACGGCGTGCGCCCGGAAGCGGAGCTCGACCTTTACGAAACGCTGCGGCGTCCGGCGGCCGAAGAGGTGCTTGAACTAGCGGGCACGATGACCGACATGGCGCTTACCCGCAGTCCGGTGAAGCGGTTCGTCCGCAATCTCGTGCTTTCGGTGCTGAACCTCAATTCATTCCTGAGACGTCGCATCGCCTTGAAACTGTCAGGCCTCAGCCGGGCGCCGCTTGCCCGCCTGCCGGCACCGTCGCGCGAGCCGGGCCCGATCGCCCGGACCAAGCCTGCAGCCGAACCACGGCTGAAGCTTGTCGCCTGACAGCCGCAGCTACCCCAGCCTCGATCTTGGCCCTGTGGGCGTCGGGCCGGTGCATCAGTTATCGGCGAGGGGCACGACGCCTCAGGTGATGTACTGGCCGCCATTGGCGGAGATGGTCGAGCCGGTGATGAAACCGGCATCGTCGGAAGCGAGGAAGACGACGCAGCGTGCGATCTCTTCCGGCTCGCCGAGGCGGCCAAC
Source organism: Mesorhizobium sp. M5C.F.Ca.ET.164.01.1.1 (assembly GCF_004792125.1). Classification (NCBI taxonomy): domain Bacteria; kingdom Pseudomonadati; phylum Pseudomonadota; class Alphaproteobacteria; order Hyphomicrobiales; family Phyllobacteriaceae; genus Mesorhizobium; species Mesorhizobium sp. M5C.F.Ca.ET.164.01.1.1. The sequence goes on from NZ_SRTG01000001.1 coordinate 1,444,324, forward strand.
CGGGATCTGCGGGATGACGCGCTCGTTGAGCACCTTCTCATCCATCGCCCTGACCATCTCGGTGGCGATATAGCCGGGGCAGATGACATTGACGGTGATGCCGGCCCGCGCTCCTTCCTGGGCGAGCGCCTTGGTGAAGCCGATGTCGCCGGCCTTCGACGCCGAATAATTGACCTGGCCGGTCTGACCCTTCTGGCCGTTGATCGAGGAGATGGTGATGACGCGGCCGAACTTGCGGTCGCGCATGCCGCCCCACAGCGGGTGCGTCATGTTGAAGACGCCGGAAAGATTGGTGTCGACGACCTCTTTCCATTGCTCGCGCGTCATCTTGTGGAACATGGCGTCGCGGGTGATGCCGGCATTGTTGACCAGAACGGAAACCGGGCCGAGATCGGCCTCGATCTGCTTGATGCCGGCGGCGCAGGCATCGTAGTCGGCGACCGACCATTTGTAGACCGGGATGCCGGTCTCTGCCTTGAATTTCTGCGCCGCTTCGTCATTGCCGGCGTAGTTCGCGGCAACCTTGTAGCCGGCGGTTTTCAGGCCGATCGAAATCGCGGCGCCAATACCGCGCGACCCACCGGTGACGAGTGCTACCTTTGTCATGATGTCCTCCCTTTTATTCGTGAGCGGCGGACGCTGAACGCTCTAACGGCGATTGAGCCCCGTTCGCCACCGACTATTTCACGGCTTGCCTGGCACATGAACCCCGAAAATCGAAATCGATTTTCGGAAAGCTACAGCGTGCTTTGCGCGTCCCAAGGCTGTAGCTGCCTTCACAGTGTTTCCACGCACATGGCAACGCCCATGCCGCCGCCGATGCACAGCGTGGCAAGGCCTTTCCTGGCACTTCTGCGGCGCATCTCGTAGACCAGCGTGTTGAAGATGCGGGCACCGGAGGCGCCGATCGGATGGCCGATGGCGATGGCGCCACCATTGACATTGACGATGGACGGATCCCAGCCCATGTCCTTGTTGACGGCGCAGGCCTGGGCGGCGAAGGCTTCGTTGGCCTCGACCAGGTCGAGATCGCCGACCGACCAGCCGGCCTTGGCCAGCGCCTTGCGCGAGGCGGGAATAGGCCCGGTGCCCATGATCTGCGGATCGACACCAGCGGTCGCCCAGGACACGATGCGCGCCAGCGGCGTGATGCCGCGCTTTGCGGCTTCCGCTTCGGTCATCAGCAGCACGGCGGCGGCGCCGTCATTGATGCCGGAAGCATTGGCGGCGGTCACGGTGCCGTCCTTATCGAAGGCCGGTCTTAGCTTGGTCATGGCGTCGATCGTGGCGCCGTGGCGGATATACTCGTCCTGGTCGACAATGGTGTCGCCCTTCTTGCCCTTGACGGTGAAAGCCACGATCTCGTCCTTGAACTTGCCTGCCTTCTGCGCGGCCTCTGCCTTGTTCTGGGAGGCCAATGCGAGCCGGTCCTGGTCCTCGCGGGTAATCTGGAACTGGCGTGCGACGTTTTCGGCCGTGTTGCCCATGTGGTAGCCATTGAAGGCATCCCACAGCCCGTCCTTGATCATGGTGTCGATCATCTTGTAGTCGCCCATCTTGACGCCGGCACGCAGGTGTTGAGCGTGCGGGGCCAGCGACATCGATTCCTGCCCGCCGGCGACGATCACCTTGGCATCGCCGGCGGCGATCTGCTGCATACCGAGAGCAATAGCGCGCAGACCTGAGCCGCAAACCTGATTGAGGCCCCAGGCGGTGGTTTCCTTTGGCAGGCCGGCATTGATAGATGCCTGGCGGGCGGGGTTCTGGCCCTGAGCCGCGGTCAGCACCTGGCCGAGGATGACCTCGTCGACCTCTGCCGGCTCGACACCGGCGCGAGACAGCAGTTCCTTGATGACCACGGCACCAAGCTCATGCGCCGGGGTGGCAGCAAAGGCGCCGTTGAAGGAACCGACGGGCGTGCGCGCCGCACTGGCGACAACGATGGCAGCGGACATGTTCTTCTCCAGACTTCGAGGTATCGAGGTTTTTGGTATCGTCAGGGCTTTTCTTGCCCTTTCAATGATCCAAGTCAAACCGGAAATGGGCATGCCCGCCATGCGCCGCAAGCAGGTTGCGCTTTGTGGTGGAAACAGCCCGCCCATTGCTGCGCAGCATTTTTAGCCCGCTATGCAGCATTAATTGATCCCGCAGTGCACAAACCACTTGGAATTGCGACGCTTTTGCGCATATCCTTGAAAAGGCGCAATCGTTACCGGCAGCTTACTCAAGTGCGCCGGTGTCCTGGGAGGATGCTGATGGCCGCGAAAGACGAACCGATTATCATCAAGAAATATGCCAATCGCCGCCTCTACAACACCGGCACAAGCACTTATGTGACGCTCGAGGACCTTGCCGAAATGGTCAAGAAGGGCGAGGAGTTCACTGTCCAGGACGCCAAGACCGGCGACGACATCACGCATCCGGTGCTGACCCAGATCATCTTTGAACTGGAGAACAAGGAGGGGCAGAACATGCTGCCGATTCCGTTCCTGCGCCAGTTGATCGCCTTTTACGGCGACCAGATGCAGATGATCGTGCCGAGCTTCCTCGAGCAGTCGATGATCGCCTTCTCAAAGGAACAGGAACGCTTCCGCGAGCAGATGAAGGGGGCGTTGGGCAAGTCGCCGCTGGACATGATGAAGATCGCCACGCCGATCAAGGCACTGGAAGAGCAGACGCGCCGCAACATGGAGATGTTCCAGAATGCCATGCGGCTGTTCACGCCCTTCCCACCTGCAGCCTCGAATGGCTCTTCCGCAGCGCCAGCGGAGCCGGCCAGGAAAGAAACGTCGGATAAACCCGACGACCTTCAAGAGTTGAAGGAACAGATCGCCGCCATGCAGCGCAAGCTCGACACGATGTCGTGATCGCCGGCCGACTAAACCCGGCCGAAATCTCGCATCAGCAGACCGTGGCAGAACATCCGCCTCAATGAGGCTGAGAGCTCCGGCCACGCTATTTCGTCGTCACCGTCACCAGCGCGGTAACGGGTTTGCCGTCCACAAGAATGGGCTTGTGATGATCATCGGCAAGTAGGACGCCGATCACGTGCTTGCCGGCGGCATCCGGGCAATGGCCGAAACGACCCTTGATAAGGTCGCCGCCAAAGTCGCTGTTCATGCTGTTGTACGGCTTGCCGGGGATGTTGCAGGTGTCTCCGGCGGGATCGATCTTCATATACACGTGGCCGCATTGGCTGACGCCGTCGCATTCACCCGCTGGCAGCAGCGTGAAGTTGCTCCTGACGACGACGCCTATCGCCTTCTCGGGATCGTTACCGAGTTCGATGACCGAACCGGCCACCGGCCAGACGATTTCCAGAGTTGGCCGATCTTCGGCCTGGGCAGACCCGAGCGACAATAAGGAGAAAGCGAGGGCAGTCGTTGCGATGATGCGAAGCATGGTAACCTCCGTTGATATTGTAATCACTGATTACATATGATTCGCTTGGGCGCAAGAAAATAATCGGTGATTACATTTCGGCCTCATGCTACTGGGAAGGCATGACCAACACCACGGATTCCACCGAAGCCGCCAACCCCAAGCGCTATCATCACGGCAAACTGGTCGAGGCCTTGATCGCGGCCACCGTGGGGATCATCGAGGAACGCGGAGCAGAGCATGTGTCTGTGCGCGAGGCCGCAAAGCGTGCCGGCGTTTCGCCCGGCGCGCCATTCCGCCATTTTCGGTCGAAAACAGCACTGCTGACCGCGGTCGCCGAACAGGCGATGAACCGGCTGACCGAGGCCGTTGCCAATGCACAGTCCAAAGTCGACAGCGCAGATCCCATTGTGGCCTTCGAAGCAATCGGACAAGGCTATCTGGAATGGGCGATCAGCAATCCCACCCATTTCCAGATCATCAGTTCTCGAACGCTGATCGATTTCGATGCGTCGGATAGTCTTCGTGATCAGAATGAAGCCATTCGCCGGAAGATGATCGATCTGCTGACCCAAGCGCAACAGCAAGGTCGGCTCGCTCCGGACACCGACTTCGATCATCTGATGCTTGCCGCGCGCGCATTTGTCTACGGATTGGCACGCATGGCAATCGATGGTCATTTCCCGGAGTGGCATCCGTCCGAGCCGCCATCCCTCGCCGCGCGGAGAGCTCTCCACCTTTTCATGAGCCGGATGACGATTTCATCCAAAGCGCAATCTCAGGAGCACCCCGAAGTAGCTACCCGGGATCGCTGACAAACTGTTTACACACTGTCCGTCAGGCCACAACTTCGAGTGAGGGTGTCCTCATTCATGACAAAAATTTCATGTCAGCGCCAATCCGTGCCGCTGTTCTTGCGCCACACGAGACATATATGCTGCACTGCAATATGCTTGCGTTAGCACCCCACTGAAGGATCTCGCCTTGCCCAGCAGAAAAACCGCCATCGTCACCGGTTCCACCTCGGGCATCGGGCTGGCCATCGCCCATGCGCTCGCAGCGGAAGGGTGCAACATCGTCGTCAATTCCTTTTCCGACACGGCCGACGACCAGGCCATCACCGATGCGATCGCCAAACATCACGGCGTGAAGACCGCCTACATCAAAGCAGACATGTCGAAGCCGGCCGAATGCCGGGCGCTGGTCGCAAAGGCAGCCGAGACCTTCGGCTCGGTCGACATCCTGGTCAACAATGCCGGCATCCAGCATGTCGCGTCGGTGGAAGAATTTCCGATCGAGAAGTGGGACGCGATCATCGCCATCAATCTGTCGTCGGCCTTCCACACCATCGCCGCCGCGATCCCGCTGATGAAGCAAGCCGGCGGCGGCAGGATCGTCAACATCGCCTCGGCTCACGGGCTGGTCGCCTCGCCGTTCAAGTCGGCCTATGTCTCGGCCAAGCACGGCATCATGGGGCTGACCAAGACCGTCGCCTTGGAACTGGCGCGCGACAAGATCACATGCAACGCCATCTGCCCCGGCTATGTGCTGACGCCGCTGGTCGAGGCGCAGATCCCCGACCAGATGAAGGCGAACAAGATGGACCGCGACACTGTGGTCCGCGAGGTCATGCTCGAAAAGCAGCCGACCAAGGAATTCGTCACGGTCGAGCAAGTTGCCGCTGCCGCGGTGTTCCTGTGTTCGGATGCAGCAGCGCAGATCAACGGCACGCATATTTCGGTCGACGGCGGCTGGACCGCCTAGTGAATTTGCTGCGCGAAACAAATCTGGCCGACAAATCAAGGGCAACGCCATGACGACAAACGGCAAGGTGGAGGAGCCCAAGAAGATCAACGTCGCGCTGCAGGGCGGCGGCTCGCACGGCGCCTTCTCCTGGGGGGTGCTCGACCAGCTGCTGGAGGACGGACGGCTCGACATCGCGGCGGTTTCGGGCACCAGCGCCGGCGCGATGAACGCGGTGGCGCTGGCCGACGGCTTCGTCCGAGGCGGCGTCGAGGGGGCGCGGCAGAAGCTCGACGATTTCTGGCGCGCGGTGGCGCTGAAGGGCCGGTTCAGCCCGGTACAGCGCATGCCGTGGGACGTGGCCTGGGGCAACTGGTCGATCGAGAATTCGCCGGGCTATCTCTTTTTCGACACCATGTCGCGGGTGTTCTCGCCCTATGTTGCCAACCCGCTGGGTCTCAACCCGCTGCGCGACGTGATTGAACAGGAGATCGATTTCGGCAATGTGCGCTCCTGCAAGTCGATGGAGCTCTTCATCTCAGCGACCAACGTCGAGACCGGGCAGTTGCGCGTCTTTTCGGATGGCGAGATCGATCTCGACACGGTGATGGCGTCGGCCTGCCTGCCGCAGCTGTTCCGCGCTGTCGAGATCAAGGGAGTGCCCTACTGGGATGGCGGCTATGGCGGCAATCCGGCGCTATTCCCGTTCTTCAAGACGGCTGCCACTGAGGACGTGCTGTTGGTGCAGATCAATCCGGTGGTCCGCGAGGGAACGCCGAAGAGCGCCAACGAAATCCAGAATCGCATCGACGAGATCACTTTCAATGCCGGGCTGCTGCGCGAATTCCGTTCGATCGCCTTCGTCAAGGAGCTGATCGCCGCCGGCCGGTTGCCGCACGGCGAATACCGCGACATCCGCATGCACCGCATCGATGCCGACGAGGCGTTCAAGGATCTGTCGGCATCGTCCAAGGTCAATGCCGAATGGGCGTTCCTGACCTATCTGCGCGACCTTGGCCGCACTGCCGCGAGCGATTGGCTGGAGGAGAATTACGACGCCGTCGGGAAACGGCCGACGCTTGATCTCTCAGGCGAGCTCGACGACGGCTTCAAGCCGATGCGTGGTCCGGCACCGGGCCGGCGGGTCAAGGAGTTCCTCGCGGCCCGCAAGAAGCCCGAGGCAGCGCGTCGCCAAGCCTGAGGCGTTTTGGATTGTCAGCTTTTTTGCAAGGCCAGATCGATCACCTTGATCAGCGCGGCCGCCGCCTGCCGTTGCTCGTCCGGATCGCTGATACGCATCTTCATGCCATCCAGCCCGTCGAGCAGCATGTCGGCGAGCAGTTTTACCGACAAGCCCTTGGCGGTCAGGTCGACGCCATTGCGTCCGGCTTCGCTCTGGATCGCTGCGGCGATATGCTCGGCAAACCGGCCGCGCCAGCAGCCGATCAGATCGGCGAGGCTCGACTTCATGTCAAGGAGTTCGGCGCCATGCGGCGAGGCATTGACGGCCCGCGTCATCGAGATCAGTGCCTCGTCGATGGCCCGCATCGTGCGCTCGGCAAATGGTTCTTCGCCGGCGAGCGCCGTTTTCGCCTGCTCGAGCGAGCGGGAAAGCAGCATCAGCGCGATGGCGCGATAAATGTCGGTCTTATTCTTGAACTGGAGATAAAGCGCCGGCCGCGACATGTCGGCGGCACGCGCAATGTCGTCCATGGTGGTGCGAGCGAAACCATAGGCCAGAAACACCTTCAGCGCGCCCTCCAGAATGCGGGCGCGCTTGGGGTCGGTGGCGATGTCCTCGGACTCAATCATGCTGCAACCTTATCCTGCAAAAGCTCTGTTGACAAAATGACGTAATTTGTCAAGATGTAGGAAATGGCCGACCGGCCTTTCGCCTTGGGCTGCGGACGACAACAAAGGGTATCCCCATGCGCCTCACCGTCGACGGGCAGGCATTCGACATCAATGCCGATCCCGAAATGCCGCTCCTGTGGGCGCTGCGCGATCTCATGGGCAAGACCGGGCCGAAGTTCGGATGCGGCATTGCCGCCTGCGGCGCCTGCACGGTGCATGTCGATGGCCAGCCGGTGCGCTCCTGTTCATTGCCGGTCGGTGAGGTCACCGGCACGGTCACCACGATCGAAGGCATCGGCACCGAAGGCAGACTGCATCCGGTACAGCAGGCATGGCTGGAAGTGCAGGTCGCCCAATGCGGCTACTGCCAGGCCGGCCAGATCATGAGCGCGGTGGCGCTGCTCGACGAGGTTGCCGAGCCGACCGATGCCGACATCGACAATGCCATGGGCGGCAATCTCTGCCGCTGCGGCACCTACCCAAAGATCCGCGCGGCGATCAAACGAGCGGCCGTCCTCAAGACGGCGGGGATCTGACCATGGCCAGTCTCGGAAAGATCGCCCGCCGCACATTTCTCATCGGCGCGGCTGCCATCGCGGGCGGTGTCGCCGTCGGCTACTATTACTACCGCAAACCCTATCCGAATCCGCTGGAAGGCGATCTCGCCGCTGACGAAGCGACCTTCAACCCCTATGTGAAGATCGGCGCCGACGACACGATCACCATCATCGCGCCGCGTGCCGAGATGGGCCAAGGCATCTCGACGACGCTTGCCGCCTTGGTTGCCGAAGAGCTCGATGTCGGGCTCGATCAGGTCAAGGTCGAGCACGGCCCGGCCTCCTACGCCTATTACAACCCAGCGATCCTGGAAGAGGGCGGTCCGTTCGCCTTCTTCGACGAAAGCATGACGGAAATAGTGCGCGCCGGCATGGGCGTGGTCGGAAAATTCCTCGCCCTCCAAGGCACCGGCGGCTCGGCCTCGACGCGCGACGGTTTCGACAAGATGCGGCAGGCCGGCGCCGCTGCGCGGCAGATGCTGATTGCAGCGGCCGCGCAAAAGCTCGGTATAGCTGCTGCCGATCTGGAAACGGCCAATGGCTCGATCCTGCACAAGGCGTCGGGCAAGTCGCTGACCTATGGCGCGGTCGCCGCGACCGCTGCGACGATGGCGCCGCCCGCGGAAATCAGGCTCAAAGACAAAGCCGACTGGAAACTGCTCGGTAAACCGCAAAAACGCATCGACATGCCGGCCAAGGTCACCGGGGCGCCGATCTTCGGCATCGACGTGACCTTGCCGGACATGCTGTACGGCACGGTCAAGATGAGCCCGCGCTTCTGGGCCAAGCCGGTCAAGGCCGATTTCTCAAAGGCTGAGAAAATGCCTGGCGTGATCAAGATCGTGCCGATCGACACGAATTACGGCCACGGCTTCGGCATCATCGGCGAAAACACCTGGGCGGCGTTCAAGGCGGCGGAGGCGATCGACACCGAATGGGCCGATCCCGAATATCCGCTGGATAGCGCCGGCATTTCAGAGGTGCTGAAGCAGGCGCTCGGCACAAAAGGGTCGGTGATGCGCGACGATGGCGATGTCGATACCGCCTTCGCCGACGCGCCGCGCGAAAAGATCGTCGAGGCTGACTATGCGGTGCCTTATCTGGCACATGCGACGATGGAGCCGATGAACGCCACGGCGCGGTTGAAGGACGGCGCCCTAGACATCTGGTGCGGCAATCAGGCGCCGACCTTGGTGCGGCAGCTTTGCGCCAATGCTGTCGGCATCGAGCAGGACAAGGTCAGCGTCCACACCACCTTCATGGGCGGCGGCTTCGGCCGACGTGTCGAGGTGGATTATGCGCTCTGTGCCGCGCTGATGGCGAAAGAAACGGCAGGCCGGCCGATCAAGGTGATCTGGACGCGCGAGGAGGACATGCGCCACGACGCCTACCGGCCGGCTTCCGTCGGCAAATTCCAGGCGCGGCTTGGCAACGACGGCATGCCGGTTGCCGTCGACATGACAATCGCCTCGCCATCCCTGATAGCCAGCACCTTGCGCCGGCTGTTTCCCTCGATATCGCCGCTCGGGCCCGACAAGTCCATCGTCGACGGTGCCCATAACCAGCCCTATACGATCCCGAACTACCGGGTGACCGGCGTCGCCGCACCCGTCTCGATCCCCGTCGGCTCGTGGCGATCGGTCGGCAGTTCGATCAACGGTTTCTTCCATGAAGGATTTCTGGACGAGATCGCAGTCGCCGGGAAAACCGACCCGGTCGATCTGCGCAAGAAGCTGATGGCTGCCTATCCGGCAGCGGTGAAGGTGGTCGAGAAGGTCGCCGAAATCGCGAAATGGGGCGAGACGCTGCCCGCCGGCAAGGCCAAGGGCATCGCGTTCACGCAGTCTTTCGGCAGTTGGGTCGGCGAGATCGTCCAGGTCGCCGACACGCCGTCCGGAATTCGCATTGAGAAGGTATGGATCGCCGCCGATGTCGGCACCGCACTCGATCCTGATATCATCGAGGCGCAACTCATCTCCGCCGCCGTCTATGGCCTGTCGGCGGCGATGGGTCAGGAGATTACTTTCGCCGGCGGCATGGTCGAACAGTCGAATTTCCACGATTACGATGCGATGCGCATCCTCCAGTGCCCGGCGTTCGAAGTCGCTATCCTGGAGAATTTTCACAAGATGGGCGGCGTCGGCGAAGTCGGCACGCCGCCGGCGGCACCGGCACTCGCCAACGCCATCTTCGCACTGACAGGCAAGCGCATCCGGACACTGCCCTTGTCGAAGGAAGTGACCTTTGCATGAAATATTCCCATCATGCTGACAGCTGCTGCCATGCTGTTTCGATGGCGCTTTCGCGCCGCAAAGGAAAGCCTGGCAACGGCACCGATGACGGTTGATGCAGCCAAGGGCTTGCCCGAGGAACGCGGTCTTTTCGGATCCGCGCTGCGCCGACTGCTATGTCGCAGACGGACGGCTGCGCTGGTCCGCGGCGCCTCATGGCGGCGGGCGCATCCTGCCCAGCGAAGTATTACCCATCAACTTTTCTGACTATGTTGCGGTGCAACTTTGATGTAAAAGCTCATTCGCCGATCACGGCAAGTTGAACACGGCCTTGCGCGCACCCATATCGGCGACGCGCCCGAGTTAGAAGACGCGGCCTGGCCGAACCCCGCGCACTGGAAAAACGACGATGCCGAAATACAGGTTTCACAAGCTTGCAGCCATTGTTGTGCTTGTCGGGTTCGCTGCATGGATGGTGACGGGCGAGTTCTCGTCCGTCGGCAGCGCGGCCGCCGACAACGAACCCAAGGCGGGGGAGGTCGAGCAGCCAAAAGCGGCTGACGCCGGCAAGGCCAAGCCCAGTGAGGCAGAACAGACCAAGGCGCCCCTGCGCACCGTCGCGACCATAACTCCGCCCAGGCGTACCTATGCGCGCGCCATCCGGATTTCCGGACTGACCGAAGCCGACAAGCGCGCGGTCCTGGCGACGCGCGTCGCCGGCGTCATCGACAACCTGCCGGTCAAGCAGGGACAGCGCGTCAAGACCGGCGACCTCGTGCTGATGCTGGCAGCCGAGGAAAAGCTTTCGGCGGTCAGCAACGCCAAGCAGCTTCTGGTTCAGCGTCAGGCCGAACTCGATGCGGCGTTGCGGTTGGCGAAAACCGGCAATCTGCCCAAACTGCAGCTCGACACGGCCCGCTCCAACCTGACGCTGGCCCAGTCGCAACTGGAAGCCGCGCAAGCCGAGCTTGACCGCAACGAAGTGAAGGCGCCCTTCGACGGCGTCATCGACCGAGTGCCGGTGGAGCTTGGCAGTTCCGTGATGCAGGGCGGCGAAGTGGCGACCATTCTGAGCCTCGATCCGGTGATCGCCCGCGGCGAGGTCAGCGAACGCGATCTCGGCTATCTGAAGATCGGCGACAAGGCGAATGTACGGTTGGTCAGCGGCCAGAATGTCGAGGGCACCGTGCGCTATATCAGCCGCGACGCCTCGTCCGCCACCCGCACCTTCCGCGTCGAGATCGCAATCCCCAACCCCGAGGGCACTATTCCGGCCGGGATGACCGCCGAGATCGCGCTGAGCGCCCAGCCGACCGACGCCGTCATTCTGCCGCGCTCCGTGGTGACGCTCGGCGACAAGGGCGACCTCGGCATCCGCGCCGTCGACAAAGACGACAAGGTCGTGTTTTTCCCGATCGACCTGGTCGACGACACGCCAACCGGCCTGGTGCTCGGCGGCATTCCTGCCGAAGCGCGCATCATCGTCGCCGGCCAGGAACTGGTGAAGGAAGGCGAAGTGGTCAAGCCGGTCGAAGCCGACCAGGCGACCATCCAGAAGCTGTTGGGCGAAGCGACGGCCGGGACGCAGTAATCATGGATATCGTCAAACTCGCGATCAACAATGCCCGGCTGACCATTTCGGTTCTGGTGTTCCTCATCCTTGCGGGTGCGGTCGCCTATCAGTCGACACCGAAGGAAGCGGAACCAGACGTTCCGATTCCGATGATGTATGTCAGCTTGATCTATCAGGGCATCTCGCCCGAGGATTCGGAACGCCTTCTGCTGCGGCCGATGGAAGCCAAGCTGAAAAGCCTCAAAGGTCTCAAGGAGATGCGTTCGGCCGCCTTCCAGGGCGGCGGCTATGTGCTGGTCGAATTCCAGCCGCAGACGGATCTGGCGACGGCCTTGCAGGACACACGCAGCAAGGTCCAGGACGGCAAGGCCGACCTCCCGCAGGCGGCCGAGGAGCCTGTGGTCACCGAAGTCAACATCTCCGAGTTCCCCGTTCTTGTGGTGACGCTGTCAGGCGAGGTGCCCGAGCGCATGCTGACAGCTGCGGCGCGCGAATTGCGCGACCGCATCGAGGAGGTGCCCGGCGTGCTGGAAGGCGCGCTGCAAGGTGCGCGCGACGATCTCGTCGAAGTCGTCATCGATCCGATGAAACTGTCTTCCTATGGGCTGCAGCTCGAGCAGCTGATCGGTGCGGTCGGCGATTCCAACAGCCTTGTCGCCGCCGGCAACATCGAAGGATCCGAGGGCAAATACGCGGTCAAGGTGCCGTCGCTGATCGAGACGCCGGAGGACGTGGCGGCGCTTCCGATCGTCGCCGGCCCCAATGCCGTGGTGCAGGCCAAGGATATCGCCACCGTACGCTCCACCTTCAAGGACGCCGAGACGGTGACCCGTCTCGACGGCAAGCCGGCGATCGCCATCGAGGTGAAGAAGCGCATCGGCTCCAACCTGATCGACACGATCGCCCAGGTGAGGGCCGTGTCCGATGCCTTCATAAAAACCATGCCGGAAGGTATGCACGTCACCTACACGCAGGACAAATCGGTCTTCGTCAACCAGTTGCTCGGCGATCTGCAGAATCACGTCATGATCGCCGTGATCCTGGTGTTCATCGTCATTCTCTACGCGCTCTCGGGCCGTGCATCGCTGCTGATCGGACTGGCCATTCCATCGTCCTTTCTGATCGGCATTCTGCTGTTGGCCATGATGGGCTACACGATCAACATGATCGTGCTGTTCAGCCTCATCCTGGCGGTCGGCATGCTCGTCGACGACGCCATCATCGTCACCGAATTCGCCGAGCGGCGCATGAGCGAAGGCATGCCTAAGGCAGAGGCTTTCGCCCTTGCCGCCAAACGCATGGCCGGTCCGGTCATCGCCGCGACGATGACGCGCATCGCCGCCTTCTCGCCGTTGCTGTTCTGGCCGGGCATCATAGGTGACTTCATGAAATACATGCCGATCACGCTGATCGTCACGCTCTCGGCCTCGATGCTTTATGCGCTGGTCTTTGCGCCGGCGCTGGGCGCCTTGTTCGCCAAGGCGCCGCCGCATCACGAGAATGACAACCGCGACGGCTGGTACATGGCCGTGGTCAAGCAGGCGGTGCGCTTTCCCATCACCGTGCTTCTGCTCACCGTCGGCCTTTTGATCGGTGTCGGCTTTGCCTATTCGAAATACGGCGCCGGCGTCGAGTTCTTCCCGAACGTCGAGCCTGACTACGGCCTGCTGTATGTGCACGCCCGCGGCAACCTTTCGCTCGCCGAAATGGATGCCGCCACGAAGACCGCCGAGAACCGACTTCTTGGCTGGCCAGGCGTGAAATCGGTCTATACCCGTGTCGGCAAGACGCAAGGCGGCGGCCAGGACATTCCTGAAGACGTGGTCGGCGTGATCAATTACGAGTTCATCGACTGGCGCGAGCGCAAATCGGCGAACGCGATCCTGGACGAATTGCGCGGCGTCATGGCCGGCATTCCCGGCGTCGATGTCGAGGTTCGCGTGCCCGAGGCCGGCCCGCCCACCGGCAAGCCGATCCAGATCAGGCTTTCGGCCGTCGACCCGAAAGGTCTCGACGACAAGGCGCGCGCCGTCGCCGCCCGCATTGCCAAGGTGCGAGGCGTCATCGATATTTCAGACGGCCTGCCGCCACCCGGCGTCGACTGGGCGCTCGACGTCGATCGCGCCAAGGCGGCGCAATACGGCATCAGCCCGACCTCGGTCGGAACGGTGGTGCAACTGGTGACGAACGGGCTGAAGCTCAGTGAATACCGGCCAGCCGGTGCTGACGACGCCGTCGACATCAGGCTGCGCCTGCCCGAGGACCGGCGCACGCTGTCAACGCTCGACGACCTCAGGGTGCAGACTTCGCAAGGGTCGGTGCCAATCTCGAATTTCGTCGCGCGCAAGCCCGAGCCGACGGTTGGCATCCTCAACCGCATCGACGGCGCGCGCACCGTGGTCGTCCAGGCCAATGTCGCCGCCGGTGCGCAGGTCGCGGCCGTCCAGCAAGAGGTCACCCAGGCTGTCGCCGACATGGATCTCGGCAGCGGCATACGCTGGAAGCTTGCCGGCTCGAACGAGGACAGCGCCGAAGCCAGCGCTTTCCTGAGCAAAGCCTTCGGTGCGGCGATCTTCCTGATCTTTCTGGTGCTTCTGATGCAGTTCAACAAGTTCACCAGCGTCTGGCTGGTGCTGTCCTGCGTGGTCATGGCGACGGTCGGGGTGTTCCTGGGGTTGCTGTTGACAGGAGAGGCGTTCGGCATCGTCATGTCGGGCATCGGCGTCATTGCGCTGGCCGGTGTGGTGGTGAACAACAACATCGTGTTGATCGACACCTATGACCGGCTGCGCGAAGAGGGCTGGGACAAGATGGACGCGGTTCTGCAGACCTGCCGCGAACGTGCCCGCCCGGTTGTGCTGACAGCGGTGTCGGCGATCCTCGGCGTGCTGCCGATCGCTTTCGGCCTCGGTCTCGAAATCTTCCATCACGAGACAACGATCAACGCGCCGTCGACACAATGGTGGATTTCACTGTCGTCGGCGATCGTCTTCGGCCTGTCCTTCGCCACCTTGCTGACGCTGGTGGTGACACCGTCGATGCTGATGGTGTTCACGCGTAGTAAGAACAGCCGCTTCTATGCATTCTTCCGTCGGGTGTTCCGGCGCGGCAAGACAGTCGGTGCGACTGTAGAGACCTCCGCAAGACAGGGCTCGCTTGACGAGCCGGCAATCGCCTTCCCGAAGGCCGCCGAATAGGCCAACTTTGCTTGGAGCGCCGCGCGTATTCTGAACGCGCAAAGAAAAGGCCGCCGGGAACAACCCAGCGGCCTTTTGCATTGTCCTGTCATGCAACACCTCAAAGCGGGGAGTTTCTCATGACGCTCAGCACCATTCTCGTCATCATTCTGATCCTCATTCTGATCGGCGCGGTGCCGGCATGGCCTCATTCGCGTTCCTGGGGTTATGGTCCCTCCGGCATCGTCGGCGTCATCCTGATCGTGCTGCTGGTGTTGCTGCTGATGGGCAGGATTTGACCCGGAGTTTGGTGCGCTACAAGGTACAGCGCTGCGCGCCTTCTGAGGGCGCAGCGCTGTAGCATTTGATTTTCGCTTTGGTCCTTTCCGAGCCTTCGGTTCGGATCATCCGTTGGGTAGTGACCACTTTCCGTTTTCAGGCAGCTTTCGAAACGCCATCAATCGTGGCCACACCGATAGCGTCGAGAGCTTCTGCCACCGCCCTATCCAGCGGCGTATGCGGGATTGTGCCGATGATGCCTTCCAGCCTTGCCGAGACCAGCCGGTGCGGTTCGAAGCGCAGATAGGACATCGAGACGAGCTCGCGCCACATCGCCACGAACGGGCTGCCGGCGCGCAGCACCCACCACGGCATCGACGTCAGTTTCAGCGTGCGCCCGAGCGCTTTTTCCGCGGCCGCCTTGATCTCGAGATCGGTAGCGGCGTGGCCGGGAAAGTTCAGCGCTTCGTAGGCGCCGAGCTTGTCGAGATTCTCGGCTAGCCCGACGAACGCCTTGGCCAAGTCCGGAAGGTAGGCCCATTCATGCACGAGATCTGCCGGCCCGGGAGCGGTATAGACGCCCTTGTCCATCTTGGCGGCGACGATCAGATCGAACCACGCTCCGCTGCCGGTTCCGCCGAAGAAATCGCCGGCCCGGAGCAGAATGGTGCGTACTCGGCCCGCTTCGGCCTCACGGCGAAAGAGGTCTTCCATGGCGACGCGGATGCGGCCCTTTTCGGTCGTCGGGTGGAACGGCGTGTCTTCGGTGATGACCGCCGGCATCGGCGAGCCGTAATTGTAAACGTTGCCCGGAGCGAGGTGCAATGCGTCGTTCGCCCGGCACGCGGCCATGACGTTCTCGGCCATCGGCAGGCACTTGCCCCAGTCGGTGTAGATCGGGTTGAGGCCGTTGAAGATGATGTCGACGCCTTCGGTGGCGCGGATAAGCGCTTCGCGATCGAGGCCGTCGCCGGCGACGGCGGTGGCGCCTGCCGGTTCTGCCGGGATCTTGCCGCTGCGGGTGATGGCGCGGACATCATAGCCAGCGTCGATGAAGGCCTTGGCCACCACGCGGCCGAGCCGGCCATTGGCACCCAGAATTGCGATCTTGGTCATTTTTCGTCTCCGTGTTTGCGTTACGGTCACAATATGATCCGTCCGCAAACGAATGGAAATTGACTGAATTTGGCGACGTGATATTCAGTTTTGAATGGAAGTCGACTGGAACCTGATCAAGAGTTTCGTCACAGTGGCGGAAACCGGCAGCCTGTCCGCTGCCGCGCGCAAGCTGGCTGCAAGCCAGCCGACGCTCGGCCGCCATATCGCCGAGCTGGAGCAGGCGCTCGGCGTCACCCTGTTCCGACGCGGGCGGCGCGGCTATGCGCTGACGGAAGCCGGCAGCACGCTCTATGAACGCGGCCGGGCAGTGAGCGAGCAGGCAAGCGCCTTTTCGCTATTGGCGCTGGGATCGGTCGAGGCGATCGAAGGCACAGTGCGCATTGCCGCCAGCGAGGTGGTGGCTGCCTATGTCCTGCCCGAGATGACGGCTCAGCTGGGCGCCGAGGAACCCGGCATCGAGGTCGAGATCGTCGCGTCGAACCAGGTCGAGAATCTCTTGCGCCGCGATGCCGACATTGCCATCCGCATGGTGAAGCCAGCACAGAACGAGCTGGTGGCGCGTAAAGTGGCAGACATTCCGCTCCGCGCCTGCGCGGCAAAATCCTATCTCGACCGACGTGGCCGTCCGAGCGAACCCGGCGATCTTGCCGGCCACGATCTGATAGGCTTCGACCGCAGCGATGAGATCATTCGCGGCTTTGCCCAGTTTGGTGTTCCGCTCACCCGCAATGCCTTCCGCTTCAGGACCGACAACCAAATCGTGCTTTGGGAGGCAGTGCGGGCGGGAAACGGCATCGGCTTCGGCCAGGAGCCGCTGGCCGATCGCGATCCGCTGGTGGAGACAGTGCTGCCGAGCCTCGCGCTGCCGACGCTGCCGGTATGGCTGGCTATGCACCGGGACGTGCGCACCAGCGTGCGCATCCGCCGTGTCGCGGATTTCCTCTATGAGGAGTTGAAACGCTATTCGGCTGGTGCTGCGTCGGGCGCGAATTCGGCGCGGTGAGCGAGCCCCGCCATCAAAAATACGACGACCAGCAGTCCCGACAAAGCCACGAAGATCGGACCGAAGCTTGAATGCTCGGCGATGAAGCCGATTGCCGACGGTGCCACCAGAATGCCGGAATAGCCCATGGTGGTGACGACGCTCATGCCGGTGCCGGACGACATGCCTTCCTGGTTGCCGCCGGCCGAAAACAGGATCGGCACCATATTGGCGATGCCGAAGCCGCAAAAGGCAAAGGCTGAGATGGCGAGCCAGGGCGAGGGCGCCAGCCCGGCCACCAGCATGCCGGCGGCGGCGACAAGCGCCGAGACGCGCAGCGTCGTCACGGCACCGAAACGGTTGCGGACTCCGTCGCCAGCGAAGCGCATGACGGCCATGACGCCGGAAAAAGCGGCGTAGGCCAAACCCGCTATGGCAAGGTCGGTGCCGAGTTCCTGTTGCAGGTAAAGCGCCGCCCAGTCGAGCACCGCACCCTCGGAGATCATCGTCAGCAGCGCCATCAGTCCGACCAGATAGACCAGCGGATTTCCAGGCAGGGCGAATTTGTGATGGTCGGTCACCTGAGGCCTATCCTCGGCGATCAGGTAGCGGACTGCCACTGCAATCACGGCGACAGCGAGAACCGTCACGACCATCGCATGGGCGAGATGACCGTAGTTCTGGATGGCGAAGCCGCCGAGAGCGCCGCCGGCGAAACCGCCAAGGCTCCAGAAGCCGTGCGAGGACGACATGATGGCGCGGGACAACCGCCGTTCCACCACGACCGCATTGGCGTTCATAGCGACATCCATGCCGCCGATCGAACCGCCGAAGATGAACATGGCTATGGCCGCCAGCGGCACGTTGGGGGCAAGCGCCACAACCAGCAGGCCGAAGCTGCCGATGAGACCGAACCAGCGCAGCACGGTGCGCGAACCATGCCTGGAGATCAGGTGGCCGCACCAAGTCATGGCTGTGACCGCGCCGGCGCCGAACAGCAAGATCAGCAGGCCAAGCGTAAATTTGCTGATTTCCAGCCGGGTCAGGACCACCGGGATCTGCGGCGCCCAGGCGCCGGTCAGAAAACCATTGGCGAGGAAGATGGCCGCCACGGCCCATCGTCCACGAATGGCGGTCTGCATGATTTTTAGCGTGTCCATCGTGTAGAACCCGGTGCGAAAATAGCTTCGCGCGGCAAATTAGATCGATTCAATCCTCAGTCAAGCGCTCGTTGTTGAAAGTGCTTGGGCCAAGTGACTCGCTTGAACTCGAGGTTGGTGAGAGCCGATCGGGTTAGTGATCCCTGGGGCCTCTTGCCTCGAACTCCGCCTTCTTGGCATCGGAGGCATCAGTCTGGTTGAGCGCCTGCCATTCGGCATAGGGCATGCCGTAGATGATCTCGCGCGACTGGTCCTTGCTGAGATCGACGCCCTCGGCCTCCGCGGCGTCGCGATACCAGTTGGAGAGACAGTTGCGGCAGAAGCCGGCGAGGTTCATCAGGTCGATGTTCTGCACGTCCGTGCGTTCGCGCAGATGCGCGACCAGCCGGCGGAAGGCGGCGGCTTCGAAATCGCGTTTTTGCTCGTCGCTGAGTTCCGTCATCGAAACCTCCTCACAGCGGCCCGGTGCGCGAGCCGAATCGTTTGACGTGATGTATATCGGGACGGCGGTTGATCGCGTCAACGATCGGCGCCAGCCGTTCGGCCCAGGCGACCGCATCCTTCCGACCGGCGATCAGGTCCTGACGGATTTCGATCAGCGCATGGGCAAAGCCGTTGACTATGGCATGCCTGAACATGGTGTCGCCGCGCAATGCGCCGTCATAAGGCTCGTTGTCGCCAACGATAAGGCTTTTGTCCTCGGCAAGCATTTCGATCAGCGGTCGCGCCACCCGGTCGTCGCGATCCCACAAGACACCAACATGCCAAGGGCGCACGAGCCCCTGCATGAATGGGGTGAAGGAATGTACCGAAAAAATGAAGGGCGCGCTTGCGGAAGCCTGTGCCACCGAGGCGATCATAGCGCCGACCGCATCGTGATACGGCCGATAGAAGCGGTCGAGCCGCCTTTCACGTTCTTTCAAGGCAAGTGGATAATTTCCCGAAATGACGGTGCCGTCATAGAGTTGGCGGATCAGCGTCGGATCGTCCTCGCCGCGATTGGGATCGATCAGAAGGCGCGAAAAATTGGTGAGTACCGCCGGCACGCCGAGCAAAGCTGCCAGTTCGCGCGTCACCGTCTCGACACCGATGTCGTAGGCGATATGGCGATCGAATTCCGCCGCCGGCAAGCCGAGGCTGCCATACTCTTCCGGCAAGTTGCGACGGGCGTGATCGGCCAAAAGCACGATGCCTCGCTTGCGGTCGCCCTCGACGATGTCGAAAGGCGCGAAAACTGTGGATCGGGTCATCGGCGGGAAATGGTCTGTTCGCTGGCTTCCGGGGAGGATGGTATCGTCATTCCACGAAGGGGATCATTACGCAATGCCGTCGTTTGGCCACGGTTTCTGCGGAAATCTGGCGGAAGGCGACAGATCGTGCGCCGAAGCCTTTCTAAATCGATTGGAATTGAGCAAAAGGGCGCGTTGACATGCGCCCGGACTTTTCCGAAAAGGGGCGTTGAGAGATGCGAATGTGGTTCTTGAGGGATTTCAGGATGGGTTCCGCCGGCAGGCCGCGCGTGCGCTATGCCTTCGCCGTGCCGCTCCTCACCCTTGCTGTGGGCCTCGCCGCGATGGTTGCGGCCTCGCCGGCGCGCGCCGATTTCCGTGTCTGCAACGCCACGCAGAACCTGGTCGGCGTCGGCATCGGCTATCGCGCCAAAGCCGGCTGGATCACCGAAGGCTGGTGGCACATCGAGGGATCGAGCTGCAAGACGCTGATCGAAGGGCCGCTGTCATCAAGATTTTACTATCTTTATGCAGAAGACGCCGAGCGCGGCGGGCGCTGGGATGGCCCGATCAACATGTGCGTGGCCGAAAAAGAGTTCAAGATCGCCGGCGTTACCGATTGCGTCGCCCGGGGCTTCCAGCGCGCCGGATTCCAGGAATATGACACGGGCGAGCAGGCAAGCTGGATGGTCCAGCTGACCGATGACCCCGCAACGGGGGGCGTTCCAGCCGCCCCGGGAACAAACAGTCAATGAGACGCAGCCGCAAGGTCAAGATACTCGCCACTATCGGTCCGGCCTCCTCCTCCGAGGACATGCTGAAGAAGCTCTTCGAAGCCGGCGCCGACGTGTTTCGCATCAATATGAGCCACACCGATCATGAATTGATGCGCACACTTGTCGGTCGCATCCGCACCGTCGAGAAAGCGGTCGGCCGGCCGATCGGCATTCTCGCCGATCTGCAGGGGCCCAAGCTGCGGGTCGGCAAGTTTACCAACGGCAAAGAGACGCTGACACTCGGCCAGACCTTCACGCTGGATGACAATCCCGAGCCCGGCAATTCGACCAGGGTCTATCTGCCCCACCCGGAAATCCTGAGATCGGTCGAGGCCGGTCACCGCCTTTTGATCGACGACGGCAAGCTCGAGCTGAAGGCGGTGAAGAGCGACGGCAAGGCGATCGTCTGCACCGTCGTCGCCGGCACCAGCATCTCAGACAAGAAGGGCGTCAGCCTGCCCGACACCGATCTGCCGGTCGGCGCGCTGACCGAAAAGGACCGCAGGGATCTCGATGCGGTGCTGGCCACCGGCGTCGACTGGGTGGCGCTGTCATTCGTCCAGCGTCCGGAGGATTTGGCCGAAGCGCGCAAGATCGCGCGCGGCCGGGCGCTCATCATGGCCAAGATCGAAAAGCCTCAGGCCGTCGCTCGGCTGGCCGAGATCATCGAACTTTCGGATGCCTTGATGGTTGCCCGCGGCGATCTCGGCGTCGAAATGCCTCTCGAAGCCGTGCCCGGCATCCAGAAGCAGATCACCCGCGCCGCGCGCCGCGCCGGCAAGCCGGTGGTGATCGCCACGCAGATGCTGGAATCCATGATCACCGCGCCGGTGCCGACCCGCGCCGAGGTGTCGGACGTCTCGATCGCCGTGTTCGAAGGCGCCGACGCTATCATGCTCTCGGCCGAGTCCGCGGCCGGCGCCTACCCGGTCGAGGCAGTGGCGATGATGAACCGCATCGCCAGCAAGGTCGAAATCGACCCGACCTATGCCGGCATAATCAATGCGCAGCGCTCGGAGCCGGAAGCGACCGGCGCCGACGCCATCTCGCTCGCCGCCCGCGAAATCGCCGAGACGCTGAAACTCTCGGCGATCATCAGCTATACGGCGTCGGGCACGACCGGCCTGCGCGCCGCGCGCGAGCGGCCGCAGGTGCCGATTGTCGCGCTGTCGCCGATCGTCAACACGGCGCGGCGGCTGTCGCTTCTGTGGGGTACGCATTGCGTCGTCTCGCCCGACGCCATCGACCTCGACGACATGGTCGACCGCGCCTGCCGCATCGCTTTGGACGAGGGGTTCGGCAAGCCGGGCGATCGGGTCATCATCACGGCCGGCGTGCCGCTGAGGACGCCGGGCTCCACCAACATGCTGCGCATCGCCTATGTCGGGTCGGACGTGCAGGCCAGAGGCTAATGCAAGTCGCCCAAAATTGGGCAGCGATGTTGGGATGAAAACAAACATCCAAAGCGCGTCGCATGAATCTCTTCAAACGCGACGGGCTTCAAGCAGCTCACCGGCGAATTCACCAAGCTGACGCCTTGCCTCTATGGGACCATGAGCGCAGCGACTTTCTGGCTGCGACCGAGTCAAGTCGGTGAGGCGACGGCGAGTACGATCGAGATTATCAGCAAGAGCGGCCCCATCATTTGAAATGGCTGGGAAGGCGTGCCAACCAGGCCCGTTGTCCAGCCTGGGATTGGTTTGGCATCTGGAGAAACCCGTAGCCGATGCCCGACATCCATAGGCCGACGCAAAACATTATAAATTCGTCGATATAAGCTGCAATCATGACCTAACCCCCTGACCGCCAGACAGGAAACCACACCTGGCGCTCACCGGCAAGCAGTGCCGAGACAGGTAAAAGCGACGAGGTTGCTGGATTCACTGACCGGATGGGCGTGAATATGTCGGAGCTTGGGTAGCCCGAGCGGCACCATCTGCACATAGCCTCGACGTACTTGAGCTTGAAGTCAGTTGAGGTAGTCTTTTCGGGCAAATGGGGAGGTGATCCAATGTGGACGCGCACCGATCTTCTGAAGCTCCTCGGCATCGAACACCCGATAATTCAAGCGCCGATGAGCAGCATCACCACGCCGGAACTCGCGGCCGCAGTCAGCAACGCCGGGGGGCTTGGCTCGCTTGGATGTGGCATTCTGCCAGGGGCGGCCATTCGGGAGCAACTCACGGCGACACAGCGCGCTACCAATCGGCCGATCAATGTAAACTTCTTTGCGCACCCGGTGCCAGCCCATGGTGATGAGGCGGCCCAACACATGCGCAATCGCCTTCACGGCTACTACGACGAGGTCGGCCTCGGGCCCGTGCCCCAACCGTGCGAGCCCTTTCCCAGCTTCGACGAAGAGCGCCTAGACATTGTGCTTGAGCTACGCCCAAAGGTGGTCAGCTTCCATTTTGGCCTGCCCGACACCAAAATTGTGCAACAGCTGAAAGAGGCCGGCTGTGTTCTCTTGTGCTCGGCCACCACTGTCTCGGAAGCGCGGCAAATTGAGGCAGCGGGGGTGAACGCTATCATCGCTCAGGGATACGAGGCGGGTGGCCATCGCGGCACATTCACCGGTGATCCCGCTATCGGCACAGTCGGCACGATGGCGCTGGTGCCGCAGATCGTTGATGCCGTGCGCGTGCCTGTCATTGCAGCCGGCGGTATCTTCGACGGTCGCGGCATTGCTGCCAGCTTTGCACTAGGTGCATCTGGTGTGCAGATCGGCACGGCCTTCCTGGCTTGCCCCGAGGCCAATGTGCAGCCAGTCTATCGCGCCGGGTTGCGCGCAGCCTCTGACGAGAGCACGTCGGTCACTCGTTGCTTCACTGGCCGCCCGGCGCGCGTGGTCCGTAACCGGTTTGTGTTGGAGATGGCTGGCGAGGAAGATGCCGCACTGGAGTTTCCGTTGCAGGCGAGCTTGGCATTGCCGCTTTCGATGGCAGTGGATGAAAGCAGGCGGGCTGATTTCCTGCCCATCTGGGCCGGGCAGGACGTTGCGAAATTGCGGGAGATGACGGCAACTGCCCTTGTGGAGAAACTCGTCGCGGAAGCTGGTTCATGACGGCACCGACGATGCCATCGGCCGAGAGACATCGGCAGGAGAAAACCGGGTATGCGCCCGTGAACTGGGGCTGACGCGACAGTCCCACCAGAGTTTCAGCCTTGCGGGCCCGGCCCTCCGGCATCAGATCCCTTCGCCGGCAAGTTCTTCCGAAAGCGTGCCGACCTGATCCTGTGCGCTGCGCATCATCGGGTAGATACTGAGCACGCGCTGCCACGCTTCCAGCGCCGACTGCTTGTGGCCGGTTACGGCCATGATCTGCGCCAGGCCGGAAAGTGCGCCAAAATGGCGCGGCTCGAGCTGCAGCGTGCGGTCGATGTCCGCCATCGATTTTCCAAAGTTATTCATCATGAAATGTACGGTGGCGCGCCGGTTCCAGCCTTCCGCATAGGCCGGTTGCAAGGTCACCACCTGGTCGAGGAAGTCGAGCGCCACGTCGAACTTTTTTTCTTCGGCCGCCTTTTGCGACCATTGCATCATCAGGTCGATCGAGGCGCTGCCGGATTGCGACCACTCGTGCGAGATGCGCGCGGCGATGCGCTCGGCGGCCTTTTCATTGCGCTCGCGCTTCAGGTCGACAAACAGCTGGTCGAGCCTTGCCTCCCTGGTCGTGGCAATCGGAGGGGCGACCGCATCGTCCGCTTGAGCCGGAAGCGAGGCGGAACCGAAAAGAAAAAGCGCCGCGAAGAATGCAAAGAGAATCCGCATGATCCGGAATCTAACCCCGGACAGCAGATCGTCAAACTGAATTTAGCGTGAAAGGGCCGGCAGGCCGGCAAATCCGCAAGCGCGGAGGCAGGCGCCCCCACGCAAAAAGACTCAGCCCTGGCGCGCCTTGTAGCGCGGGGCCGTCTTGTTGATGATGTACACGCGGCCCTTGCGGCGAACCAACTGGTTGTCGCGGTGACGCGCCTTGAGCGCCTTGAGCGAATTCTTGATCTTCATGGTCTTGCCCGTCGGTCTGGGCCCAGTCTTGGGCCGAATTATTAAGGCGCGCTCGGAAAGCGCGCCTCTGAACTTGTGCGTGGCTCATAAACGAGGAGCCTTGCCCGTGTCAACCGTAGCATGTGGCGAGTTTGAGTTTCCGCCCTATCGATGGCATTAGAGCAGCGCCGTCCAATAGCCTCAACGGTCACGGCTCATTCGCGTAAAATGGCCCATCTTGCGGCCGGGACGCGCTTCGGCCTTGCCGTAGAGATGCAGCATCAGATCGGGCTCGGCGAGCAGGGCCGGGACCCGCAGGACATCGTCGCCGATCAGGTTCTCCATGGCGCAGTCGAGATGGCGGCCGGGATTTCCCAGCGGTAGGCCGGCGACGGCGCGAATGTGCTGCTCGAACTGCGAGACAATGCAGGCGGCTTCCGTCCAGTGGCCGGAATTGTGAACGCGCGGCGCGATCTCATTGGCCAGCAGCGCGCCGTCGGCAAGGACAAAGAACTCGATACCGATGACGCCGACATAATCGAGCGCCGCAAGTATTTTTGCCGCCGCCGCCTGCGCTGCAGCGGCGGTTTCGGACCCTATCCTGGCCGGCAGGGTCGAGCTGTGCAGGATGCCGTCACGGTGGACGTTTTCTGCCGGATCGTAGGCGGCGAGCGAACCGTCCATGCCGCGCGCCGCGATCACCGAAATCTCGCGTTCGAAGCCGACGAAGGATTCGAGGATCAACGGCACGTTGCCCATCGATTCGCAGGTGCCGGCAAAGCCGCCTGTTTCCATGTTGCGGAACACGCGCTGGCCCTTGCCGTCATAGCCCATGCGCCGCGTCTTCAATATGCCGCTGCCGTCGAACTTTTTCAGCGCCGCCGTCAGCTCGTCGTCATTGTCGACGGGACAGAAATCTGCCGTGGGGATGCCGATGCCGTTGAGGAATTTCTTCTCCGCCACCCGGTCCTGCGCCACTTCCAGCGCGCGTGCCGGCGGATAGACCGGGACTGTGACGGCAAGCGCGCTGGCGGCCATGACCGGCACGTTCTCGAACTCATAGGTGACGACGGCGCTGACTGCCGCCAGTTCGGCGAGCGCAGCCGTGTCGTCATAGGCGGCGGCAATCTGCCGGTTGGCGACCTGTGCCGCCGGGCAATCCGGCTGCGGCTCCAGCACGACGGTACGATAGCCGAGGCGAGCCGCGGCCATGGCCAGCATGCGGCCGAGCTGGCCGCCGCCGATGATGCCGATGGTCGATCCGGCAGGCAGGCTCATGGCGTGTCCGTGGGCTCTGCGGCGACCTTGGCGGTCTGGGCGGCGCGCCAGGCATCAAGCCGGGCGGCGAGCTTTTCGTCAGTCAGCGCCAGCACGGCCGCAGCCAGAAGGGCGGCATTGGTGGCGCCCGCCTTGCCGATGGCCAGCGTGCCGACCGGAATGCCGGCCGGCATCTGCACGATAGAGAGCAGCGAGTCTTGTCCGGAAAGCGCCTTAGATTCTACCGGTACGCCAAAAACGGGAAGCGGCGTCATCGCCGCCGTCATGCCCGGCAGGTGCGCCGCACCGCCGGCGCCGGCGATGATCACCCGAAAACCGGCGGCCTTGGCGCCCTTGGCGAAGTCATAGAGCCGGTCGGGAGTGCGATGAGCCGAAACGATCAGCCGCTTGTGCGGGATACCTAGCGCCTCCAGCGTTTCGGCGGCGTGGCGCATCGTCGCCCAGTCGGACTGGCTGCCCATGATGATGGCGACGTCGGCGCGGTGATCGTCCAAGCTTCTGCTCCCGGCGGCAAAGGCGCGCATTAGCGGAATTCGGGATCGACGGCAAGGATACCATGCCTCGGCGCAGCATTCAGGCGTATGGCGCCAATGTTACCTAATCCGGCCAGCGCAAGGCGCCGGCGCTATCCTTGCGAGCCGACTTCATGGCATCCGCAGGACGGTCACTGGCGCTCAACACTGCCCGCAGGCGCTCGGCGACGATCTCCGCCTCGCCAGGATGAAGGTTGCAAGGGTCGAGGAAGAAGTGACCGCGCTCGACCTCGTGGTTGCGGACGATAATGGGAGGCGAACCTGCCGCCAGCGCCGAGGCAAGGCCGGCGGCGGTGAACCTGCTTTCGGGCGTAACAAACACCTGCAGGCGGTCGAGCGGATTGCCGGTCGGATCGGGAATGACATGCGCGGCGATACCGGGCAGCCCTTGCAATGCGTCTCTCCACAGATGCAAAGCCACTTCTTCCCGCTTGCGGATACCGGCATGGTCGCGCCGCTCCCAGGCCTCCAGGGCGGCCATGGTGCCGGCGATGCTTTCCTTGCCGATTTTCATCGCCCGCGCAACGCCACGATTCTGCAGATAGGCGGCCCGCACCAGATCCTTGCGCCCGGTGACGATGCCGCTTGTCGGTCCGCTGAGGAATTTGTGCCCGCTATAGACGACGATGTCGGCGCCGCGTGCGAGAAAGCCGCGCAAATCGTATTCGGAGGCGGCGTCAACGATCACCGGGACGCCCCTGGCATGGCAGATTTCACAGAATTCCTCGAGCGAAAGCATGCCGTATTGCACGGTGTGATGCGCAACGACATAGAGGCCTGCCGCGGTACGGTCGGAGATCGCCTCGCGCACATGATAATCCTGCGTCACGCTGACCGTGCCGGCCGGTACGGTCCTGGCCCCTGCAAGCCGGATCGACTGGTCGATCGGCGCGCCGTAGTTGACGATGTGACCGAGCTGGACAATGACCTCGGACTTGAGGCCCTCCGTGTCGTCCGGCAGCCGCTCGATCGCGAGTAGGTTGGTGCCGGTCATCGTGCCGGCAATCGCCATGGTGATGCCGCTGGCGCAGCAAGCCGTGACGAAGCCGGCCTCGCCTCCTGTGAGGCGCGCGACGACCGTGCTTGCGGCGCGTTGCAGATCGTCCATCTCCACCCACTGCGACGCGATCTCCGACATCGCGGCGATCGCTTCCGGGACGATGATCGAGGCGCCGAGCGCTGTCATCGTGCCGGAAACGTTGATGATCGGGCGAAGGCCCAGCCGTTCGCGAATTGTCGTGTTGGAGCCGTTTGCCGAATAGGTTTTCATTTTTGCGGATCCCGTTTGGTAGACATCAGGCGGCGATCTCGACCACCGCCTCGATTTCGACAGTGATGTTGCCCGGCAATGAGCCGACACCGATCGCCGAGCGGGCGTGCCCGCCGATATTATCAAAGACAGCGGCGAAAAGATCGGAGCAGCCGTTGACCACTTTCGGATGGTCACTGAAGGTCGGGATCGCGTTGACGAAGCCAAGCAGCTTAACGACGCGCACGACGCGGCCGAGGTCGCCTGCCGCGGCGTGCATGACGGCGAGCAGGTTCAGCCCGGTGAGACGGGCATGCTTATAAGCCTCTTCAACAGTGACGTCCTCGCCCACCTTGCCGGTGCAAAGCGTGCCGTCGGCGCGCAACGGCCCCTGGCCGGAGAGGAAGATCAGCCGTCCGCTTTCGGCGTGGGTGACGAAGTTGGCGATCGGCGCCGGCGGCTCGGGCAGCGTCAGGCCCAATTCGGCGAGCCGGATGTAAGGCGTCATGAAAAGGCTCCTTGCGACAGCTTTCGCCGTCCGATGTCAGAAATGCGAGGCACGAAACCGCGCCAGGAAACTGCGGAGACGCTCGTTTTCGATCTCCGCGCCCAGAATCTCGGCAGGCGGGCCTGCGGCGCTGACGCCGCCATCCGCCATGAAGACGATGCGGCTCGAGGCGTCGCGCGCAAAGGCCATCTCGTGCGTGACCATCACCATCGTCATGCCGTCCTCCGCCAGGCTGCGCACGACCTCGAGCACCTCGCCGACGAGCTCCGGGTCGAGCGCGGATGTTATCTCGTCGAGAAGCAGGATTTTCGGCTCCATCGCCACCGCCCGGGCGATGCCGACACGCTGCTGCTGACCGCCGGAAAGCTCGGCGGGCAGGCTGTCGGCTTTGTGGGCGAGGCCGACCCGGCCGAGCCAGTGCTCGGCAATGGCACGTGCTTCGGTACTGCTCTTGCCGCGCACCTTGCGCAGGCCAAGCATGATGTTGCCGGCCGCCGTCAGATGCGGGAACAGATTGAAACTCTGGAACACCATTCCGGTTTCGGCGCGCATCTTCGCCAGGTCGCGCTCGCTGCGGCGCTGGCGTGTTCCTGTGTCGCGGAAACCGACCTCCTTGCCGTCGATGCGGATGGAGCCGCTGTCGTAGCTCTCCAGGAAGTTGACGCAGCGCAGCAGCGTGGTCTTGCCGCTGCCGGAAGGTCCGATGACAGTCACCACCTCGCCGCGTGTCACCTGCAGGCTGACGGAGCGCAGGACCTCGACGGATCCAAAGGATTTGGAAACGTCGGAGATGTCGAGAAGCGCCGGATTGGCGGGCGAGGCGATGGACATCTTGCTATTCCCGGATAAAGGAGAAACGCCGCTCCAACCGTCGGCTGGCCAGGGAGAGGGCGTAATTGACGACGAAGTAGATGACCGCACCGAGGATGTAGAGCGGCATCGCCTCGTAGGTGCGGCCGATGACCTGGTTGATGGCGTGCATCAGGTCGGTGATGCCGAGCAGCGAGACCAGCGCGCTGCCCTTCACCGCATCGGTGACGCCATTGATCCAAGGCGGCAGGAAGCGCCTGAACGCTTGCGGGAAGATGACGTAAGCCAGTCGCTGGCGAAAGGTCAGCCCGATCGCCATCGCCGCTTCGGACTGCCCCTTCGGTATGGAACCGACCGCACCGCGCAGATACTCGATGACCTGCGCCGTCTTGAACAGGGTGAGTGCCAGCACGGCTGCCCAGAAGGATTCCAGATGGATGCCGACGGCAGGCAGGCCGTAATAGACGAAGAAGATGAGCACCAGGATCGGAATGCCGCGTATGGTGTCGCTGAAAATCCGCACCGCCCAGCGCAGCGGAGCCGGGCCATAGACAAGGCCGACGCCCATCATCACGCCGGCGACGAGCGACAACACCACGACCAGCAGCGACACCCATAGTGTCACGGCAAAACCCTGGGCCAGGAAAGGCAAGGCATAGGCGATCTGGCCAAGCATCCTAGTGCGCCGCCCTGAACCGGCGCTCGACAAGCCGAAGCGCATAAAGAAGCGCATAGCCGGTCAAGAGGTACATCGCCGTCACTACAAGATAGACCTCGACGATGCGGAAGGTGTTGAAGTTGATCCACTGGGCGCCGTAGGTGAGTTCGGGCACCGAAATGACCGAGGCAACGGACGTGTCCTTGAACAGCGATAGGAACGTGTTGGAAAGCGCGGGCAGCGTTATCCGCAACATCGTCGGCAAGCGCACATGGACCAGCCTTTGCCAGGGCGTCAGGCCGATCGCCTTGCCGGCGTCGAGCTGTCCGCGCGGAACCGCTTCGAGCCCCGAGCGGAACACCTCGACCAGATAAGCGCCGCTATAGAGCGACAGCGTGGCAACGAATGAGGTCTCCGCGCTGTAGGCGATGTCGACCACCGTCGGCAGGCCGTAGAAGACGAGATAGACGAGCAGGATCAGCGGCACGTTGCGGATGAACTCGACATAGGCGGCGATGACGGTCCGCACCGCACGCCCGGCCGACACGTACCAGACCGCCAGAAGCAGCCCGATGACGATGCCGATCGCAATGGAGATCACGGCCAGCTCGAGGCTGAGCAGCAGCCCTCCCCAGAGCTTGTCGAAATGCCGCCAGATCAGGTTGAAGTTTAGGGTATAGCCCATGTGTCCCTGTGATATCGAGGGCGGTCGACGAGAAGGAGGCGGAAGGGCGCGGCCCTTCCGCCAGCTTGCATCAGATGACCGGGAAGCCGGGATGGCGCGCCGGCGGCTCCTGTCCGAAATAGTCCTTGAATGCAGCATCATAGAGCGCCGTCTCATGGCCGAACATGGCGGTGGTGAAGGTCGTGTTGACGAAGGTCAGCCAGTCGAGGTCGCCTTGCCGAAGTGCGGCGCCGTAAAGCATCGAGAACCAGCTCTTGCCGGCATCGAAGTATTTGTCCGGATTACGCGAGGCGAGCCAGCGGACCGTCGACAGATCGACGGCGGCGCCGTCGACGCGCTTCGATTCCAGTGCCTGCAGCACGTTGGCCTGCGTGTCTATCTGCATCACCTGCGCCTCCGGCAGGACGATTCGCACATTTGCCTCGGCATCGACGTTCTGCAGGATGGAAATCCGTGTCGCCGAACCGCCGGCAAGCAGCTGGTCGAAGGTCTTGTTTTCGGCGTTCGGAAGGGTCAGCAAGGCGATGCCTTCGACGTAATAGGGCCGGGAAAAGTGGATAAGCTGCGAGCGCTGGGCGGTCATGGTCATGAACTGGATCGAGATGTCGACTTTGTTGGTGGTCACGTTCGGAATGCGCTGTGCCGGATCCTGCATGACGAATTCGACCTTGGTCGTATCGTCGAAAAGCCCCTTAGCAAGAATGCGCCCCATGGTGATGTCCATGCCGACCAGCTCGCCGGCATCGTTTTCGAAGTGCCAGGGCGCGTTGGTGCTGCCGGTGCCGACGATCACCTTGCCGCGCTCAAGAACAGTGCGCAGCAGGCTGTCCGGTGCAGCTTGCGCTGCCGCCTTCTGAACATCGATCGTTGCTGCTGCGCCCACCACTCCGGCCGTTGCAAGCCCTGCCATTCCCAGTTTCAGAAATTCACGTCTTTTGGATGTGTCGTTCACGGCGACCTCCTTCGTGTTGTGTTCCCCTTGGCGATACATGCGCCAGTGATCTGCTGGATTGTCTCTTACAAAAGACACATGTATCCTGTACAAGACAGATACTAACATCAGGAATCAGTAATGCAAGATGGCAATGCCTTGGCAGCGCGGTCGGAAGCTGGTCCGGACGAAGACAAGATTGCGAGTTCCCGCGAGAAGGGTCTCAACCGGGTGCTCCATATCCTGGAGTTTCTTCACGCGAACCAGCGAGCGATCGGGATTGGCGATCTCGCCAAAGGAGTGAATGCGCCGCGCTCGACGATCTACACGCTTGTGCGCTCGCTCGTGGATGCGGGCCTGCTGGAAATGGCCGGCGACGGCAATCGGGTCTATTTCGGAAAGAAGCTTTATCTCTACGGAATGGACTACGTGCGCGGCAACGACTTGCTCAGGAGAGGGCGTCAGGAAGTCGACAATCTGTCGCGCGAGACAGGCGAGACCTCTGAATTGTGCATGCTGCAAAGCGGCCGCTACACGATTGTCCATTCAAGCCCGGGCACCAGGCCATTCCGGATCAGCTCGGCCACAGGTTTGCAGATCCCGCTTCCCTGGACCGCTTCCGGGCGATTGCTTCTCGCCGGTTTCGAACGGGCCGTGATCGAAGACATGGTGTCTGAGGACGATCTCGTCCTGCCGGACGGCCGCAGATTGCTGCTGGACGACTTCATCGCCGATATCGCTACGGCTGGCGCTGTCGGCTACTGTGTGACCTCCGGTCTTGTCGACGCCTATACAAAATGCCTTGCCGCGCCGGTCTTTTCAGCTGCCGGAAAGGTCGAGGCGACGATATGCCTGGTGGTTCCCATCGACACTTCCGAGGAGAAGACCGGCAATCTCATTGCCCTGCTGCGCGAACGCGCCGCGAGGCTTTCGATCACGGGATGAGCAGGATTTGGCGCGACGGTAAGTGGATTCGCTCACGCGATGATGTCGGGGATGATCCGGTCTTCCAGCGCCATCAGCCGGTCTTTCAGGAAAAGTTTTTTCTTCTTCATGCGCTGGATCTGCAGAGGGTCGCAGCCCATGGCGATCATCGCGTTGATCGCCGCGTCGAAATCGGCATGCTCTTGCTTCAGCCGAGAATATTCGAGGCGGATATCGGCCTGTTCCTGTTCGGACATTATCTACCGTCTGCACGTCTGCGGCGCCCAAAAATGGGCCTGATTGGGCGGGGCCGGAGGTATCTTGCACCGGCGCGCAGCCAATACCACATTTCGTATTGCCGTGAAATGCTACCACGCAGCATTCGACATCGATGCCCGATAGTGGCACACTGTCATTATGCCGTCACAGAAGCGAGCCTGCGGTGGACGCGCCTTGACGGCTGCAATCGAGGAAACCATGAAAGGGAGAACCAATCATGTCTCTTGCATCCCATCTTGATGAGCTGCAGCGGAAACACGGCGACATCGAACGCGAAATCGATGATGCGATGAACCATCCATCGGTCGATGACCTCGAAATCGTGAATCTCAAGCGGCGCAAGCTGGCACTCAAGGACGAGATTGAAAAACTGAAGGCGAAACCGAAACCGACCACGCACTGACGTTCTTCTACAGCGCCGCGCGTCCTTTGGACGCGCAAAGGGCGCTGTCGCATTTCTGATTGGCGCATGATTCTTTCCGAAACCCGATTTTCGGGGTCATGCACAGGGATAGCTGCGCGCCGCCTTGGCGCGCGACCATTCTTTCCGGTGGCAACCAATGCCGCCGGAGCGTTTCGTTATTTGTCCGGCGGTCGATTTGACAGGTCTGCCTGCCTGTCGCCATTGACAAGCCATCTTTGCTCCTCCACCTCATGCCGGACCTTCTACGGCGCCGCGCGTCCTTTCGGACGCGCAAACGACGCTGTATTTTGATTTTTGCGCATGATTGTTTCCGGAAACCGATTCCGGAATTCGGCGCTAACAAAGGGCAGCCGGCCATGACCGGATATTTTTCTTCACCCTTCCCGCGCCGTACATCGGTCGGTGTCGATGTCGGCGGCGTGATGGTTGGCGGGGGTGCGCCTGTCGTCGTTCAGTCGATGACCAACACCGACACCGCCGACGTCGACCAGACAGTCGCTCAAGTTGCGGCGCTGCATCGCGCCGGCTCCGAGATCGTGCGCATCACCGTCGATCGCGACGAGAGTGCTGCCGCCGTGCCCGCCATCCGCGAGCGGCTCGAACGGCTCGGCATCGATGTGCCGCTGGTCGGCGATTTCCACTATATCGGCCACAAGCTGCTCGCCGACCATCCGGCTTGCGCCGAGGCGCTGGCCAAATACCGCATCAATCCGGGCAATGTCGGCTTCAAGGACAAGAAGGACCGGCAGTTCGCGGCGATCGTCGAGATGGCGATCCGGTACGACAAGCCGGTGCGCATCGGCGTCAACTGGGGGTCGCTCGACCAAGAGCTTCTGACCCGACTGATGGACGACAACCAGCGCCAAGGCTTTCCGCTGACCGCGCAGGAAGTGACGCGCGAGGCGATCGTGCAGTCGGCGATCCTTTCGGCCGAAATGGCCGAGGAGATCGGCCTTGGCCGCGAGAAGATCATCCTGTCGGCCAAGGTCAGCGGCGTACAGGATCTGATCGCCGTCTACACCGAGCTCGCCACCCGCTCCAACCACGCGCTGCATCTCGGCCTCACCGAGGCCGGCATGGGTTCGAAAGGCATCGTCGCCTCGTCCGCGGCGATGGGCATCCTGCTCCAGCAAGGCATTGGCGATACGATCCGCATCTCGCTGACGCCGGAGCCGAATGGCGACCGCACGCGCGAGGTGCAGGTGTCGCAAGAACTCCTGCAGACCATGGGATTCCGGCAGTTCGTGCCGATCGTCGCCGCCTGCCCCGGCTGCGGTCGCACGACCTCTACCGTGTTCCAGGAACTCGCCCAGAATATCCAGGCGGATCTGCGCAAAAACATGCCGGTGTGGCGTGAAAAATATCCCGGCGTCGAAAACCTCAAGGTCGCGGTGATGGGCTGCATCGTCAACGGTCCAGGTGAATCCAAGCATGCCGACATCGGCATTTCGCTGCCCGGTACCGGCGAGACGCCGACGGCGCCGGTGTTCGTCGACGGCAGGAAGGCGGCGACGCTGCGCGGCCCTTCGATTGCCGCCGACTTCGAAAAAATGGTCGCCGATTATATCGAGCAGCGGTTTGGGCAACCTGGCAAGGCCGCGGCGGAGTAGGTCGATGCGGCGCTTCCTCTGGGCGACGCCGGTTTTGCTTGGTGGATTGGTTTTGCTCGGCGCGCTCGGCTGGGCGACAGCCGCCCACGCCGATCCGCCCCGCCCCGCCAAGCAGCGGCTGCTCGACCGTGTTTGCAACCTGATCGAGGCCCATGCCGATCAAAACGGCCTTTCCAAGGATTTCTTTGCCCGGCTGATCTGGAAGGAAAGCCGCTTCGATCCCAATGCGGTCAGTCCGGTCGGCGCCGAAGGCATAGCCCAGTTCATGCCGGGCACCGCCAAGATACGCGGCCTTGCCAATTCCTTCGATATCGAGCAGGCCATCCCGGCCTCGGCAAAATATCTCGCCGAGATGAAAACCGGCTTCGGCAATCTGGGCCTGGCGGCCGCCGCCTACAATGCCGGTGAAAACCGGGTGTCGCGCTGGCTGAGTTCCGGTGGCTTCCTGCCGATGGAGACCGAAGACTACGTTCTGGACATCATGGGCGAGCCGGCCGACAGGTTCACCGACACCGCCTATGCCGGCACCATCCGGCCGCTCGACAAGAAAGCGAGCTTCGCGGTCGCCTGCCGCAGGCTGCCGGTCATCAAGTCCCAAACCGTGGCCATGGCGTCGATCAACATCAAGCCGTGGGGCGTGCAGGTGGCCGGCAATTTCCGCCGCGCCGCGGCTCTCAGTCAATGGAATGGTGTGAAGCGCCGGTTTCCGGCCTTGCTTAAGGACCATAATCCGGTGGTCAGCCGGGTGCGCACGCCGATCGGCAGGCGCGGCATCTATGCAGTCCGGATCGGCGCCGACTCCAAAGCCAAGGCCAACAATATCTGCCAGAAACTGCAAAGCGTCGGCGGTGCATGCATTGTGGTGCGGAATCGGTAAAGGCGATATGTCGGCGCTTGTTCGGACCTGAAAGTGCTGGCATGCGGCACGCCATCGCCGCGATGGCGGCACAAGGCAACAACCTCATTGTCGATAATGTGCTGTGCGACGGCGAGATGCCGGAGTATCTGAGGTGGCTGTCGGATTTCGATCTATGCCTGGTCGGCGTCTTTGCTCCGCTGGACGTTCTCGAAGGCTCGCGAATCCAGCGGGTCGACCGCTTGCCGGGGCTGTCGCGCTGGCGATATGACCGCGTGCACAAGAATATCAGCTACGATCTCGAAATCGACACCAGCACGCTCACGCCGCTGGAGTGCGCCAGGCGCATAAAAGCAAAATTCCAGCTATAGGCCCACAATGACCGACCTTCTTTACAGCGATCCCGACCTCGTCCAGTTCTACGATATCGAGAACGAAGGCGGCGTGGACTTCGACTATTGCGTCGGCTTTGCCAAGGCCGCGGGCTCGGTTCTCGATCTCGGCTGCGGTACCGGGCAATTGGCGGCGGCGCTCGCCGATCGGCGCAGCGTGACCGGCGTCGATCCGGCGCCGGCGATGCTCGACGTCGCGCGCCGCAGAGCCGGCGGGCAGAGGGTCGACTGGGTCGAGGCCGATGCGCGCAACGTCCGGCTTGGACGACGCTTCGACCTGGTGATTTTGACCGGGCACGCCTTCCAGGTGTTTCTGACGCCAGAAGATCGAGAGGCGGTGCTTGCCACGATCGCCGCTCATCTGGCTGCCGATGGGTGCTTCATCTTCGACACGCGAAATCCAATCGCGCAGGAATGGCTCGAGTGGACGCCGGAACAGTCGCAACGGGAACTCAGTCATCCCGAATTGGGCACCGTAAGAGCGTGGAACGATTTTAGGCGCGATCCCGCTACCGGTGTCGTCACCTACTCGACCCATTATGAAATCCCCGACAGTGGGCGGGTGCTCAGCGCCGAATCGGAAATCGCCTTCCCGACAAAGGAAAGCCTTGCGCAGATGCTGGACGAGAGCGGACTGGTCGTCGAAGAATGGCTCGGGAGTTGGCAGGGCGAGCAATATCTCGATACCTCGCCGGAAATCATCCCGATTGGCCGGTTGCGCTAGCTCGGATGGTTTGCCTTGAGCGGTTTTCCATCTTTTGCCGTGACCGATTGAGCGCACGGACGAGCCGAAAGCACCACCGGCCAATTGCGGCGCTGCGCTGGCGACGCGCCCACCGATGCAACTCGTGAGCATCGCGCAGATTTGGCTGTTCTGAACCCATCGCACCTCCTCGCCGGTATTTTTGATGCTGAAGAAGAGATCATATTATGTATCGCGCGTGCCGATAATCGATGATAATTTCTGTTCATCTGTGACGAGTTGGAATAGATGACCATGGACCGGCCAGAAACGATGGGTGTGTTCCTGTCGGTTGTCGAGGAAGGCGATTTCTCGGCGGCGGCACGCCGGCTGCGGTTGAGCCCATCGGCCGTCAGCAAGATCATCGGGCGGCTTGAGTCCCGCCTTGGCGTGCGATTGCTTCAACGCTCGACGCGGCGGATCAGCTTGACGGCGGAAGGCAGCACCTATGCCGATAGCGCTCGCCGTATCCTGAACGACATCAAAGAGGCTGAAATCGCGATTCAACCCGGCGCAGAACCACGCGGCCGGCTGCGGGTCAGTCTTCCAAGCGCCTTCGGCCATCGTTTGATCGTGCCGATGTTACCGGCCTTCATCGATCGCTACCCTGCCATCGAGCTCGAGCTAATGTTCACAGATGCGATTGTCGACCTATTGGCTGAGGAAACGGACGTCGCCGTGCGCGTTGCCGCCCAGAGCGATTCCAGGCTGGTGATGCGGCGGCTGGCGCCCAATCACCGTGTCATTTGCGCGTCAGCTCGGTATCTCGAAAAACACGGTATCCCGATGACGCCAGGCGATCTTCAACATCATACATGTCTTGGCATCACATCACGTGGCGGCCTCAACATCTGGGAATTCGATGGCCCGGACGGTCCGCAAAGCATGCGTATCCGCAGCCCGATAGAGGCCAACAGCACGGAAGCGCTACGCCGGCTGGCGCTCGCCGGTGTCGGCATCGTGTGCATGTCGGAGATATTGGTTGGACCGGATATCAGGATAGGCAGACTGACCGCATTGCTCACCGGATACAATCATCATGATGGACCGCCAATCTGCGCCGTCTATCCGCCTGGTCGAATCCTGGCGCCGCGTGTGTGCGTGTTCGTGGATTTCCTGGCCGAACAATTCGCCAACCCTCCTTGGCTACACGGCGCGCCATAGGACGGCAGTACAGCCTGGAACAGCGTCAGCTGTTGCGGGCCGCCACGAATTCCGCTGCCTGCTTCAGAAGCGCGGCGTGTCCGCCATAGGGATGAAGCAAGGCGTGAGCCTGGTCAACGAGGCCTTGAAGCTGGCCCCGCGCCCAATTGGCGCCGTGCAGCGCCACCAGCGTCGCCTTGCCGGCGGCTGCATCCTTGCCGGTTGCCTTGCCCATCTGGTGCGCGTCCGCCGTCAGATCGAGCAAATCGTCGGCAAGTTGAAAGGCAAGCCCGATCGCGGAGCCGAATTCCGCCAGTCTTTCACGGTCCGCCGCTGGCGCGCCGGCAAGGATTGCGCCCGCCTCGCAGGCGAAGCGGATCAGTGCGCCGGTCTTCATCGCCTGAAGCCGGATGATGCCGGCCTCGTCCGGCCTGATACGCTCGGCTTCGAGATCGAGCATCTGGCCGCCGACCATGCCGCCGGCTCCGGCAGCGCGGGCCAGCGCCAGCACCAGCGCCGCCCGTCGCTCGGCCGGCAGCATTGTCGCTTCGTCGGCAATGATGTCGAAGGCGAGCGCCAGCAAGGCGTCGCCAGCGAGGATAGCGGTCGCCTCGTCGAAGGCCTTGTGCACGGTCGGCTGGCCACGGCGCAGATCGTCGTCGTCCATGGCCGGCAGATCGTCATGGATCAGCGAATAGCAATGCACGCATTCGAGCGCCGCCGCCACGCGCAGCGCCGCCTCGCCGTCGGCGGAAAACAGCGCGGCGCTTTCCATGACCAGAAAAGGGCGCAGGCGCTTGCCGCCGTTCAGCACGCCGTGGCGCATCGCCTCCATCAGACGTTGCGGCCGCGCGATCTCGCCTGAAAGCGGACGGTCGTCGAGCAGTCGCCTGAGCAGCGCCTCGACCGGACCTGTGCGCGCGACAAGCGCTGCCTCGAACGGCATTTGATCGTCTTTCGTCATGCCGGGGACGGGTAGCTGACACTCAGACGTTGCGCAAGAAGCCAAGCGCCATTATGCCGGGGCAGGAGCAGCATGGATTGAGCGGCTTGGCGGAACCGATCGTCGATCACGAAACCGAAGGGCTGGACATGGTGAGGCCGAAACGCGGCAACCGCATCGGTCTCAAACGTTGGCCCCGGCACTGGGTCCGGCGCGGCATCACGGTCGCCGTCGTGCTGGCGCTGATGCCGGTGGTATTGACCTTTCTGTATCTGCCGCCGTTCGTGCATCCGGTGTCGACACTGATGCTGAAGGATCTGTCGACGTTTTCCGGCTATGACCGGCGCTGGGTCTCGATCGACGATGTGGCGCCGGCGCTGGCGAATTCGGTTGTCATGTCGGAAGACGGGCAGTTCTGTTTCCATCGCGGCATCGACCTTGGCGAGTTGAGGGGCGTCGTCGACGATGCGCTGGCCGGCGAGATGACGCGCGGCGCCTCGACCATCACCATGCAGACCGTGAAGAACCTTTATCTCTGGTCGCGGCCGCTGGGCTCGGTCCGGAAAGTCGTCGAGCTGCCGCTGGCCGTCTATGTCGACATGGTGATGTCGAAACGGCGCATTATGGAAATCTATCTCAATATCGCCGAATGGGGGCCGGGCATCTATGGCATCGAGGCCGCCGCCCAGCACCATTTCGGGGTTTCGGCAAAACGATTGTCGCGTCGCCAGGCGGCGCTGCTTGCCGTCACCTTGCCGAACCCAATCGCGCGCAACCCGGCGAAGCCCGGACCGGGGCTGAGACGGCTGGCCGCGCTGATCGAGCGGCGCGCGGGCCGGTCCGGCGCCTATGTCGGCTGTCTGCGTTAGCTTAAAAAAATTTGCGGCGACGCTGGCCAAAACGGCGCAGGGCGTGTATAGGCACCCGACTTTCTCAGATTCCGGCCCCTGACGCGGCCCTTTCACGAGGGCAGCCGGGGCATTTTGACCATGTAGTGGAGCATATCCATGGCCGTACCGAAACGAAAAACCTCTCCGTCGAAGCGCGGCATGCGCCGTTCGGCCGATGCCTTGAAGGCCCCGACCTATGTCGAGGACAAGAATTCCGGCGAGATGCGCCGCCCGCACCATATCGACCTGAAGACCGGTATGTATCGCGGTCGCCAGGTTCTGGAGCCGAAGGAAAGCTGAGAACGCTTTCGACGGTTTTGTGACTCCCGAAGACCGGCCATCGCGCCGGTCTTTTTGCACTTGGCGGAGATGATCGCCCACCGAACCAATTTCAGAGAGCTCAGCAGCCGTACCGGACGGCAGCCGCGCCGGCTGACATGGTTATTTCGCACCGTCTTGGTCCGTGTTCGCGGTCACGTACGAAAATTCTTGACGGCGAACGCCGAGCGCATACTAGAGAAGGTTGTCCAATCGGAGCCTTCTGATGTTTGGTGCCATCCCGCTGCTGATCGTGCCCTTCGTCCTCTATAATCTGGGGCTTCTGGGAATATTCGGCGGCGGCGACGATCCCTGGGCAAGCCAAATGTTCTCGATCCGCATGATGTCGGGCGGAGTGTTCTCGATGACGCTCGGCGATCTGATCGTGCTGATCGGGCTGATCCTCTTCTTCATCGAAATCGTGAAATCGACGCGCACGTCGAACGCCTCGATCATGGACCACCTGTTGTCGACCTTCGTCTTCGTGGCGTTCCTGGTCGAGTTCCTGCTGGTGAAGGGCGCGGCGCACTCGGTTTTCTTCACACTGATGGTCATCACACTGGTCGATGTCCTGGCCGGCTTCTCAGTATCGATGCGAGCGGCCACTCGTGACATAAACATGGGCTAGAGAGCCCGGCCTCAACAGCGCCGATGATGACGCCGGCCTCGTCGCGGATCAGCACCGCCGGAGACGGGCAGGACACGCCCGCGCCGGCACGTCGGAGACGCCGGCGATTTTAGATGGGTTATCGAAGATTAGAGCGCAGTGCGACGCGCAAAGGACGGTCTGCGATTTGAATCGCGCAAGCTTCTTTCCGGAAACCGATTCCGGCTTCCAGCATTATGCGCTGCGAACCAGCCCTATTTTTTCTTGGCGCGCGCCGGCTTCTTCACCGGAGCAGCCGGCGCATTGGCGAGGTCTTCCGCTTCCTTGGCAAGGCGGAGCGCCCTCAGTTTGTTGGTCTTTATCTGGCGGGCGTCGCTCTCGGCGACATATTCCGCCATCGCCTTCTGGCGAACCGTGGCTGCCTCTTCCTGCTTCTTGAAACGCAAATCGGCCCGCGCGCGGGCAGTATCCTTAGAGTTCTCAACCAAGGGCTTTTCCAATCCCGTAAATTATAGTTTTCATTCCTTTAATAGCAGAGCCGACCTGCAATGGGGAAAATAAGTTGGTCAGGCGCGGGAATCGCACCTGGCGCCCGGCGCCTTTCGAGCGGCAACCGCCTCGTATCCGGCCTGCAGGGTGGCACGCACGGTGGCATCCGGGAGCGTGTCGGAAGGCGTGCCCAGATGTTCGTGGCGCAGTTCGTCCATGAACTTTTCCCACATCGGCGGGCCGCCCTTCTCCAAAAGCTCGGCGCGGATCGAGAGATCCTCGCTGACAGGCAGCCAGACTCGACCCCAGGCGCCGAGATGCGCCAGGATCGGCACCAGCGTGATCGCCATTTCGGTCAGGCTGTAGATTGCCTTCTGCTTGTGGGTGGGATCGTCCGCCCTGGTCAGCATGCCGAGCTCCATCAGCCGCTTCAGCCGATCAGCGAGTATGTTGGAAGCGATTCCTTCCAGCGACCCGTTGAGCAGGTCGCGAAAGTGGCGTTTGCCGCCGAAAATCATGTCGCGAAGGATGATCAGGCTCCACCGGTCGCCAAACACTTCAAGCGACAGGTTGATCGGGCACCCAGACCGGCGATCGATGCTCATGCGACTCTCCAAAAAAAACCGGTTGCATTATAATATCAGTACTATTATCGTGCAACTGATTGCAAAATGCAATCGGCTTTAGGGAGGAGACTGCGATCATGATGAAGGCTGCGGAACCCGAAATCGCGTCCGAGACGTTTGGCGACCCCGCGCACCCACCGATGCTGCTGATCATGGGTGCCATGGCTTCGATGCTCTGGTGGCCGGAGGCGTTCTGCCGGAAATTGGCCGGCAAGGGTCTGTTCGTGATCCGCTATGACAATCGCGATACCGGCCGCTCGACCAAATATGCGCCGGGCGAACCGCCTTACACTTTCGACGACATGGCGGACGACGCCATCCGCGTCCTAGACAGTTATGGCATCGCGAAAGCGCATGTGGCCGGCATGTCGATGGGCGGCATGATCGCGCAGCTTGTGGCACTGAAACATCCGTCGCGGATCATCTCGCTTACGGCGATCAGCACTTCGCCAATCGGGATCGACACGTCGCATCTGCCAGGGACGACCGACGCCTATATGAAGCATTCGGCTGAAGGCGCGAAAGTCGACTGGTCGAACCGTGACGAGGTGGTCGACTTCATCGTCAAGGACGCGCACGCAATCGCCGGCACCGCGCATCCATTCGACGAGAAGCTGACGAGGGCGTTCGTCGAACAGGATTACGACCGATCCGGCGGCTTATTGAGCGCGACCAATCACTTCCTGCTTAAGAGCGGTGAAGATCGGGGCGGGGAAGACTGGAGGGGTCGCCTGCACGAATTGAAGGTTCCGCTCCTCGTTATCCACGGCACCGCGGATCCGATTTTTCCGGTCGAGCATGGCGCCGCCCTTGCCGAAGCGGTTGCCGGCGCAAGCCTTGTCCGCATTGAAGGCGGCGGCCACGAACTCCATCCCGACGATTGGGCCACGATCGTCGATGCCATTGTCACCCATAGCCAAGCCAGATAAGCGCGGAGCCGGACCTTGACAATAGTTAAGTAGATGCTTCAGTGTCTGGCTCTCTGTAAAAACACGCAGCGGCGAAGCACCAAAGGAACGAGCGAAACAATGTCCTACTTCAAGCTCTTCCCCTACAACAACGGTTAAGTCCGATGCTGCAAGATAGCGCCCAGCTCGACCTGATGTTCCAGGCGCTCGCCGACCCGGCGCGGCGGCACATGGTGGAGCGGCTGTCACGCGGCTCCGCCTCGGTCAGCCAGTTGGCCGAGCCGCTGGCGATGTCGTTGTCGGCGGTCGTCCAGCACCTGAACGTGCTGGAGGCGAGCGGCCTCGTCCGCACCGAAAAGCTCGGCCGGGTGCGCACCTGCCAGATCGAGCCGAAGGCGCTGAGGACCGCCGAACACTGGATCAACGAACGGCGCCTGAACTGGGAACAGCGGCTCGACCAACTCGGCGCCTTTCTTGCGGAAACCAAGGACGAAACCGAAGGAAACTGAGGAGGCCAACATGACCGAACGCTCCGTCGTCCATTCGACCATAGTGCTCGAACGCAGCTACGACGCTTCGCCGGCGCGGGTGTTCGCCGCCTGGTGCGATCCCGCCGCATTGCAGCGCTGGGGCTCGCCCGGAGAGGGGTGGGAAACCAGCATTGACTGCTTCGAGTTCCAGGTGGGCGGCATTGCGCTCAGCCGTTTCGGACCCAAGGGTGGCGAGAGTTATGTGAACGAGACGCGCTACCTCGACATCGTGCGCGACCAGCGCATCGTCTCGGCTGGCGGCATGACCAGCAGCGGCCAGCGATTGTTGGTGGGCCTGCTGACGGTTGAATTCAGTCCAGAAGGCACAGGCTGCCGGCTGGTGATGACCGAGCAAGGCGCCTTTCTTGATGGCCATGATCAGCCCGAAAACCATCAGGCTGGCTGGAGCCAGATGCTCAACAACTTGCGGGTAGAATGCGCATGAGCGCCGCAGCCTGAGCCAAAAGACCAGCAGAGTCGGGAGGATAGTATGAAACTCTACTGCGGCATCGGTCCGAATTCCTACCGCGTTCGCATCTTCATGGCTGAGAAAGGCATCGACGTTCCGCGGGTTGTTGTCGACCTTACAAAAGGCGAGCACAAGGCGCCGCAATTCCTGGAGCTCAACTCACTAGGCCAGATTCCCGTGCTCGTGCTCGACGACGGCACGGTGATCACCGAAAGCATCGCCATCTGCCGCTATCTGGAGGCGCTTCATCCGACGCCGGCACTGTTCGGCTCGGACGCGGTCAGCCAAGGCAAGGTCGAAATGTGGAACCGCCGCGCCGAGATCGAAATCTTCGGAACGATCGGTAGCATTGCCCAGCATTCCGATCCCATGTTTGCGGAGCGGCTCGTGCAGTTCCCGGCTTTCGCCGAAACGCAACGCGAAGCCGTTCCGGCAAAGTGGGCGTGGCTTGACCGCGAGATCGCCGATGGCCGCCCGTTCATCGCCGGCGACCAGTATTCCGTCGCCGATATCACCGCCGCCGTCGCAGCGTGGCTTGGCGCCTTCTTCGGAGCCGACATTCCGGACGCGCTCGTCAATGTCCATCATTGGCTCGACCGTGTTCAGAAACGTCCAAGCTGGAACGCTTAGGCCGATGCCCGACACTGTCTCGATGGGACGATCTGCGGCTCAACGCCAGCACCTGAATCCAAACGAGCTTTCGCCTGTCAAAGCAGATCGGACCTGATCCGCAGTTACTTCGCCGCCTACCAGGCCAACGACCGCAGCGTCATCGAGGCCGTGCTGACGACGATTTCACCTTCACCAGCCCCTATGACGAGGCCATCGACCGCGCGACTTACTTCGCTCGCTGTTGGCCGAACAGCACGCTATTCAAGTCGATCGCCGTCGAGAGGATTTGCGAGGACGGCAACGATGCTTTCGTTCTCTATCGCTGCGAAACGCTCGACGGCAAGGTCTTCCGCAACACCGAACTGCATTCGTTCCAGGACGGTAGCTGCGCAGCGTCGAGGCCTATTTCGGCGCCACCTACAAGGACGGCGTTTTCGTCCCGCAGCAACCATTGAGCTAGCTCATCGGCTTGCCAAGGCGGTAGGACCCAACAGGGGTGCCTTCTCGACAGCCACGATGATCTCGGCACCGCAAGCATGGCACAGGCGAGCTGCTCGACGCGCTTGGTGCGCCACTGGCCGAGGCGTGACGGCGCGCTTGCGCTGTCAACCAAGCTGCTCAGCATCCCAGAACTGGTCGAGCCAGATGTTGAGCTTCAGGAAGCCGGCATTGCTGACCGTATAGACGCGTCTTGTCCCTTCCGGTTTGGCGTTGACCAGTCCGGCATCGAGCAGCACCTTTAGATGCTGCGAAACAGCCGGGCGGGAGACCGGCAACCCGGCGGCCAGTTCGTTGACGGTCTTCGGGCCGCGCCGGAGCTCTTCCAAAAGATGGCGCCGGTTGGGATCGGCTATCGCCATGAAGGCGTCGGAAAACATCATGCCCTATTTGTGGGGCAAAGTTTTCTAAATCTCAACCGTTGGTTTCAGGCTTTCTGCGCGGATCGAGCCGCAAGGCTTCCGGCGTGATCGAGCGCTCGGCCGGTTGCGTCTTGAAGGCGTCGCGG
The DNA here is from genome assembly GCF_004792125.1 of Mesorhizobium sp. M5C.F.Ca.ET.164.01.1.1. NCBI lineage: Bacteria > Pseudomonadati > Pseudomonadota > Alphaproteobacteria > Hyphomicrobiales > Phyllobacteriaceae > Mesorhizobium > Mesorhizobium sp. M5C.F.Ca.ET.164.01.1.1. Next base: position 1,488,792 of record NZ_SRTG01000001.1, read on the forward strand.
CCTTCGATCGGCACTGGCGCGCGCCGACTGATGCGCAGCAGCGTATAGCCCGCCAGGCAAAGATGCGCGAAGGCCGTCGCAAGGAACAGGCCTTCCGGCCGCATCCAGCCCATCAGGCCGGCGGCCAGCAGCGGCCCGATCATCGTGCCGAAGCCATAGAGCAGCAGCAGGCCGCCCGACACTTTAACGAAATCCTCCGCCCGGGCGTGGTCGTTGGCATGTGCCACGGCGATCGAATATAGCGTATAGGCAAAAGCGCCGTAGGCGGCGGTGCAGACGATGACGAAGACGCCGGAGCGCGGCTCGAACAGGAAGACCGCGACGGCGAACAGCGCCGCGCCGAAGGCCAGGCCCGCCAGCACAAACCGGCGGTCGGTCTTGTCGGAGAGACGCCCGGCCGGAAGTTGCATGGCTGCGCCGGCAACGACCACCAAGCTCATCATCAGCGCGATCTCGGCCGTGGAAATGCCGATACGGGCGCCATAGACGGCACCAAGGGTGCCCCAGGCGCCGTTAGCGATGCCGATCAAAACGCAGGCGATCGCCGACACCGGCGAATTGACATAGAGCCCCTTGACGTCGAGCGAGACATCCTGCAGCGGCTTGGGGTGCGAAGCCGTCGACACCGCGGTCGGAATGAGCGACAGGCAGAACAGGATACCGGTGATCATGAACAGCGAGGCCGACTTCACGTCGCCGCCGGCAACGATCATCTGCCCGCCCATGATCGAAGCATAGGTGACCATCATGTAAAGGCCGAAGACGGTGCCGCGGTTCTCGTTGGTGGACTTCTCGTTCAGCCAGCTTTCGATGACCATGAAGGCGCCGGCCATGGTGAAGCCGGTGAAGGCGCGTAGCAGGATCCAGACATATTCGTCGATGATCAGGCCGGTGAGCAGGGCGACGATGGCACCCGATGCCGCAAAGGCGCCGAAAGCGCGTACGTGACCGGCGCGGCGCACCAGGCGCGGCGCAAAGAAGCAGCCGGTGACGAAGCCGCCGGCCCAGGCCGTGCCCATCAGGCCGAGCGATGCGGTCGAGAAACCTTCCAACTGGCCGCGCAGCGGCAACAGCAGGCCGTGCAGTCCGGTCGCCGCCAGCAGGAAAGCGGTGCCGCGAAGCAGCGAGAGGATCGGTCGGTAGCTTGCAAACATTTAGCTGATCCGGCTGGAATTTGGGGAGGGTCTGAAGATTCGAGCTTTTCGGCGGCGGGCGCTTCTGCTCTGGAAACTATCCGCGGCGGAACAGGGCCTCGGCCGCTGATTTGGTAGTGCTCTTGGTATTGAGCTCGGCTTCGAGCCGGGCGATCTCGTCGCGCAAGATGCCGATCCGCTCGGACAGTTCGCTAAGGGAAAGCAGCGACAGATCCTGCCCGATCTCATGCGGGCGGGCTCTCTTTTTGGGTTCGTCGTCGAAGATCGCCATCGTCGCTCCTCGCTCATGCGCTGCTACAGCATCCTTTGCGCGTCCAATCGAACGCCAGGCGCTGCAGTGGCCATTTGCCTGATTTGGCAATCAGCATACATAGGGCAGGGGCATGGATGCAAACAGTCGGCAAGAAAACCGGCAGCTGGCAAGAAACTGGCGAAGCGAGACGGGAAAATTCATGGCGAGTGGACAGAACAAAATTCCGGCGAAGATGACGGCCATTGCGATCTCGGAACCCGGCGGACCGCGAGTGCTGAAACCGGAAACGCGCGACGTGCCCGTGCCAGGTCCCGGCGAAATCCTGATCCGGGTGCGTGCCGCCGGTATCAACCGGCCGGATGTGCAGCAACGCAAAGGCGTCTATCCGCCGCCGCCCGGTGCGTCGGACCTGCCGGGCCTCGAAGCGTCAGGCGAAGTTGCAGCTCTTGGCGACGAGATATCGCGCTGGCGTGTCGGCGACCGGGTCTGCGCGCTGACGCCCGGCGGCGGCTATGCCGAATACGTCAAGGTCCATGCCGGCAGCGTGCTGCCGCTGCCCGCCGGCTTTACCCACACGGAAGCGGCGGCGGTACCGGAAAACTACTTCACCGTCTGGCATAATGTCTTCGAGCGCGGCGGCCTGAAGAGCGGCGAGACGCTGCTCGTCCATGGCGGCTCGTCCGGGATCGGCACCACGGCGATCCAGCTCGCCTCGGCCTTCGGCGCCTATGTCATCTCCACCGCCGGCAGCCAGGAGAAGTGCGACGCCTGCCTGAAGCTTGGCGCCGACCGGGCGATCAACTACCGCGAGGAGGATTTCGTCGCGGCGGTCAAGGACGCGACCGGCGGCAAGGGTGCCAACGTCATCCTCGACATGGTCGGCGGCGACTATGTGGCGCGAAACTACGAGGCCGCGGCGGTGGAAGGCCGCATCGTCCAGATCGCCACGCAGAGCGGGGCGGTGGCAAGCGCCGATTTCTCGAAGATGATGGTCAAGCGGCTCACCCACACCGGCTCGACGCTGCGGCCGCGCACCGTCGAATTCAAGGCGGCGATCGCCGCGGCGCTGGAGGCGCAGGTGTGGCCGCTGCTCGGCACCCGCAAGGTAGCACCCGTCATGGACATGATCTTCCCGCTCAAGGAAGCGTGGCGGGCGCATGAGCGAATGGAGGACGGCGACCACATCGGCAAGATCGTGCTCGATGTCGGCTGACGGTCGGCAAACAAGCTGAACAAAGGCTTAATTGTGCAATGCAACAAACGCATTGCGGCCATGCAAAAGCGTCTGTTCAACTTTTCATCAACGATGCCTACTTGAGCGGCATCGAAACGATGGAGGACTACCATGAACCCGATCCGTGCTTTCCGTAACTGGCGCATGTACAATGAAACCGTGCGCGAACTGAACCGCCTGAACGCCCGTCAGCTCAACGACCTCGGCATCAACCGTGGTGACATCGAGAGGATCGCCCGCAAGGCGCTTTGATCTCAAGCGTGATATCGCCTGAAAGCATCAAGCCGCTTTTTCGCGACTTGGTGCTTCGGTTCGAGATCATGCTTTAGAAGCCAGAGCCGCAGCAGACGGGCTTCCCGTCGCCGGTTCCGAGCCCGCTGGACCCTGTCCGGCGGGTTTTGTCGTTTTGGAGTCCGTGCAGCAGCAGCTGCGATGATCGACCGGTGCTACGAAGGCGCCGGCAAGATGCTGCAAGAAGTTCCACGCCCCCAGCGGCGCAACACTCCCACAAACTTCTGCATTCTCGGTCCTGCAGCCATGCTGCCCGATCATCCCAGCCTCCGTTCCCTGGTGATCAAACCGGACAACTCACGTGCTTACGACAGTACCTTCCAAAACCGTTGCGAAACGGCAACGGAGTGGTTATATACGCAGCGAATTTCCCATTTTGGTGGCTCTAAAACCACCGCCCGCGCGGGAACGCGGGCGAACGAGAAGGATATCTCAATAATGGCCAATACGCTGCTGATGCCCAAGGCGACCGCCGTCTGGCTGGTCGACAATACCGCGCTCTCCTTCGAGCAGATCGCGCAGTTCTGCGGGCTGCATCCGCTCGAGGTCAAGGCGATCGCCGATGGCGAATCGGCACAGGGCATCAAGGGCATGGACCCGGTCATGACCGGCCAGCTGACCCGCGACGAGATTGCACGCGCCGAGAAGGACCCGAACCATCGGCTGAAGCTGTCCGACCCCAAGGTGCGGGTGCCGGAATCCAAGCGCAAGGGTCCGCGCTACACGCCGCTGTCGAAACGCCAGGATCGGCCCAACGCCATCCTCTGGCTGGTGCGTAACCATCCCGAGCTGAAGGACGCGCAGATCGCGCGCCTCGTCGGCACCACCAAGTCGACGATCGACCAGATCCGTGACAGGAAGCACTGGAACTCGGCCAATCTGCAGCCGATGGATCCGGTGACATTGGGTCTCGCCACGCAGATCGACCTCGACATGGAAGTCAACCGCGCCTCGCGTGGCCGCGAGCAGGCACAGCCGGCCGGCGACACGCTGCTGCCGGCGGCATTGACCGAGCGGCTGGTGCCAGCGTCGGAGAAGCCAAAGGACGAGGATGCGGAACTCGACGCCAACGCCGTCTTCGCCAAGCTTTCGGCGCTGAAGTCGAAGGACGAGGACAAGGACGACGAGGAGTAGGATACCCGGCAAAGCATCAAGCCGGGCGGCCCATCTCGTTCAGCTTGGCGCGGCGGTTCCGTAACCATTGGGCGCGGAGCCAATGGCGGCGCCGCCATCGTCGGCTTTTGTCGCGCGGTTTTGTCCAGGGGCGGGAGATGGCGGCTATCCGTCTGTCAAAGTACCCACGTCTTCGGCAATGACTGCCTCATTCACCGCTGTGTATCCTGGCGTTCATTGACCGCACTCCTGCGCCGTTCCCGCCATTTTTCGAACTCCATGCCCACCAGCAAGGTGGCGGCGAGGAGAAGCAACATCCCCCATTCGCGCAGCGAAACCGGCGTGATCTGCAGTGTGTCGCTCAGTCCTGGAATATACATCGCGCCGATGTGCAGCGCCTGCGCGCCGAGCACGCCGAGAACGAGGAGGGGATTGGCGAACAGTCTTTGACGGAAAACCGAGAGGTGTTCCGAGCGGCTGTTAAAAACCTGGAAATTCTCGAAGAGGACGAAGAGGAGGAGCAGAAGGTTGCGCGCCTGCTCCTCGGGATAGCCCTGCTGGAGAAGCCAGTAGAATACAGCGAAGCCTCCGACGCCCATGACCAGAACGGAATGCCAGATGCGGCGGATCATCACGCGATCCAGGATCGGCTCGTTCGGACGGCGGGGCGGATAGCGAAGTTCGTCGCCTTCAGCCGCCTCGGCGGCAAGTGCCACGTCCTGTATGCCATTGGTGACCAGGTTGAGCCAAAGGAGCTGGACGGCCAGCAGAGGCATGGGCAGCCCCATCGGCATTGCCAGCAGGAACAGCACCACTTCCGCCGCGCCGGTCGATACCAGCATGAAGACCACCTTGCGGATGTTGGCGTAGGCTACGCGCCCCTCCAGGATGCCGTTGACGATAGAGGCGAAATTGTCGTCGGTGACGACGATATCGGCGCTTTCCTTGGCCACATCCGTACCGGCTCGTCCCATCGCCACGCCGACATGGGCATGCCTCAGCGCCGGCGCGTCGTTCACGCCGTCGCCGGTAACGGCGACAAAATGTCCGTTGCGTGAGAGGGACAAGACGATCGAGAGCTTCTGTGCCGGATCGACGCGGGCGAAAATTCGGGCATGGCGCGTCAACTTGTCGAGTGCCGCTTCCCCATCCTGTTCGGCGCGGCGCACCGTCTCGCCCGTCACCACCTGGTCGGGTTTGAATACGAAACCGGCCTGCTCGGCGATCACGCTTGCCGTTCGCGGATCATCGCCCGTCACCATCGCCACTTCGATGCCGGCACGATAGCAGTCGCGTATGGCGTTCGGCACTTCGGGACGCACCGGGTCCTGCATTCCCGCCATGCCAAGAAAGGTGAGATCCACCAGGTGGTGATGCGCGTAGCCGTCATCCGGTGCCGTGTCGATCTCCGCCTGGGCGAATGCCAGGACGCGCAGGCCCATTCCGGCGAGCTCCTCCTTCTGGCGCAGCAGAAACTCGCCATCAATCGGCAATGGCCGGTCACCAGCATCCATCTTGCTGGCCATCGCTATCAGCGTTTCGGGCGCGCCCTTGACGAAGATACGGACACGGCCCTTGCGGCGGTGAAAGGAGGCGGCGTATTTCAGGTCTGGCTCGTAGGGGATGCGCGTGATGAGCGGGTAGTGCGCGGCGATTTCCTCCTGCGCGATCCCACCCTTGCGGGCTGCCGTCAGCAAGGCGACATCGACGGGGTCGCCGTGTCGCCTCCAGCTTTCCCGCTCCTTGAACAGACGCCCTTCATTGGGCAAAGAAGCCGCTTTCAGAAGCGCGGATGCGCGCAGCGAGGCTTGCACGTTGTCGCCGAGTGTCGACACGATTGAACACGCGTCCAGATATTGGCCCGCCTCGCATTTCAGTCTCGTTCCGTCAGGCAGCAGGATGTCCGTGACGGTGAGCTCGTTAATCGTCAACGTGCCCGTCTTGTCTGTCGCGATCATGGTGCAGGAGCCAAGCGATTCCATTGCCGGCATCTTGCGCACGATGACGTTTGCCCTGGCCATCCGCCGCATGCCGATGGCCAAAGCGACGGAGATCGCGACGGGCAGCCCTTCGGGAATTGCGCTGACCGCAAGACCGACCGCAAGCATGAACAGGTCGCGATAGGGGATGTCGCGCAGAAGCCCGACCGCGATCAGCAGAAAAATTGCCAGGCAGACAGCGATCGCGATCATCCGCGAAAAGCGCTCCAGGCGTATGAGGAGTGGCGGTTTGGATATTGAGCGCCTGCCGATTTCCTCCGCGATCTTGCCGATCTCCGTTGCGCCGCCGGTCGAAACGACGACACCTCGTCCGCGTCCCCGCGTGATCATGGAACCGGCATATGAAACGGTGCGCTCCGTTTCGTCGCCCGACGATGAGGCGCTCTTCTTCACCGGTCTGGATTCGCCGGTCAGCAGCGACTCGTCGCATTGGAGGTCTTCGCTGAGCAGAAGCTGAATATCGGCCGGAACCCTCGAACCCGCTTCCAGGAGGACCAGATCACCGGGAACGAGTTCGCGTGCGTCGATGCTGCACTGCGTTCCATCGCGGACCACCGACGCATGCGGTTCTTCCAGATTTCGGAGCGCTGCAGCCGCCCGCCCGGCCGAATATTCCTGTGCGGCTCCTATGATGCCGTTGATCACCAGGACAGCGCCGATAAACAGCGCATCCTTCGCATCCCCTAGCGCCAGCGAGACCACGGCCGCAAAGAGAAGGATATAGATCAGCGGGCTGAGGAACTGCCGCAAGAATACGGCGGCGAGAGATGGTGTATGCGGTTGAGGGAGGGTGTTCGGGCCGTACTGCTCGAACCTGGCGCGTGCCTCGGCATTGGTCAGCCCCAAGATAGGAATAACATCCGGGGTTGGCGCAACGTTCGTCTGCGAGAGGACCAGGTCGTTCATGTCTTCCGTCGGCACGGTTTCCAGAATAATGGGCGGCTTGCCTGTTCCGTTGCCCCTTCGGAGGATCTCGTTGCCGCCGCCAATCTGTATGGCACACGGCCAAATTCAATTGTTTGTCTTGAATCAAGCCAGCGCGCGTTCCGCGTCCCATGATGGGGGCAGTGGCGACCGACGGCTTGGATGGAGACAGGGCCTGGCGGAGGACGCCATCATAGAGAGAAGAGGGGCAACCGTGTTGGCTATCGCGGGACTGCCGCCGGTTTTGACGCAAGTCAAGGAGAGAACGCCGTCCTCTGCCATCTTGCGGTGCTTTCCCGAGAAGGGGTGTTTACATGATCAAAAGTATTCTCGTTGCCCTGGATGGCTCAAGCTCGAGCATCGCTGGTGCCAGTTTCGCGCTTCGCCTGGCCAGTCGTCTGCAGGCAAATGTGGAAGGACTGGGTATTGTGAATTCCAACTGGATCCAGCGCCCACAGCCAGTCCCGATAGGCGGACTGGCCTACAAAAGGGCACTTGATCTCAAACTGATGAGCAGCGCTGACGAACGCATCGATGCCGTTCTGCATGCCTTCGGTTCCGATGCACGGCGGGCGGGCATAACATTTTCCGCCAAGCGGATCGATGCCGATGCGATTTCAAGCATCGGCATCGAATCCATAGAGCGCGATCTGGTGGTCGTGGGACGGAACAGCCTTTTCGACGTTGAGGCGGAACTTGACAGGATTCCGCTCTGTGTGGATCGTATCGTCCGTAACGGGCTGAGGCCTGTTGTGACGGTTCCGGATGCTGATGAGGGCCGTCGGGCGGAGAGCGACACCGCTCCCCTCTTGGTTGCCTTCGATGGGAGCGCTGCCGCTTCCCGCACACTTCATATGCTGGCTCTCCTTGGTATCGCGGCGGAGCGGGAAGTGCATATTCTGACCCAGGACAACAGGTCGGAACAGTACGCCGCCGCCGAAGCCGAGCGCGCCTGCGCTTTGCTCCGCCGGCACGGGGTCGCGCGGGTAAAAGGGGTGGGATTGGGCGACAGGCAGGCCGGCACGGCGGCGGAAGCAATCCTCGGGACGGCTAAGGTGCTGGGCGCCGGCATGATCGCCATGGGTGCCTACGGCCATAGCGGGATTCGCGAGATATTCGGGTCATGCACGCGCGCGGTTCTGACTGAAGCGCGACAGCCACTCTTCCTGTACCATTAAACATTTGTGTCGTCGAAGCTGCAGGAGGAGATGTCAAGGCACCCCCGCGCTGTCGCAGGCCTTCAACGTTCTCACACAGCCCGCTTCACGCGGGCCTTTTTGACGCGATCTCAGGCGTCAGGTTCGCGCGGCCCGGTCCGGTGCCATGCCGTAGTCTTCGCTGCGCTCAACCGCACGATAGAAATCGGCGAGCTGCTTGCCGCGCTCCGGCTTGAAGACGCGGCCGGCTATGACCACCGAAGCGATGCGATCGATACGGAAAGCGCGGAAATCGTCGCGCATCTCGCACCAGGCGACCAGCGTCCACACCTTGCCCCAGAACCACAGGCCCAATGGCCTGATGTCGCGCGCGGTGCCGCGGCCTGCTTCGTCGGAGTAGTCGATAGTCAGCACTTGGCGTTTTTCCACTGCGCGCTCGATCAGGTCGATTGCTTCGCGGGCGGCGTCGCTCACCACCCACATCGGCGTGTGGATTTCAGTGCGGGCGATGCGGTCCTTCTCTGCATCGGGCAGCACGGCGCCGATCTTGACCAGCGCCTCGTCGGCGGCCCGCGCCATGGCAGCGCCACCAAACGCGCGCACCATGCGGGCGCCGGCGACCAGCGCAACGATCTCGTCACGTGTGAACATCAGCGGTGGAAGGTCGAAACCCTCCCTCATCATGTAACCGACGCCGGCCTCGCCGTCGATCGGCACGCCCGTCGACTGCAGGTCGGCGATGTCGCGGTAGATGGTTCGCTCGGAAACCTCGAGCCACGTGCCCAGCTTCTGGGCGGTGACCAGACGGCCACCGCGCAGATGCTGCACGATCTGGAAGAGCCTGTCGGCGCGACGCATCGTATGGTCCCTCGGTGTTGTTTTCATGCATGTCGTGGTCCCAAAACCGGTGTCCACTTTTGGGCGACATGCATTATGGTTCGAGCCCTTCGCGCTTGCGCTGCGCGGCGACGAAAGCCGCGCCGAAGGACAACTTCCCTGTTGTCGGCGTCTTTGCATCCAGCACACGCCAGAACGGCGCGATGTCGCTCAGCGTCATGCCGCGTTCCAGATCCTCGTTGGCGGCCTCGGCAACAGTGCGCAGATGATAGCCGATAGTGACCGGACATGTCACTTCGGCACCGTGCTCGATGGCGAGCGCGGTGCGCAATGCGCGGACGTCCATGTCCACGCCCTCTGGGATGGAGCGGATGAAATCATCGACCTGCCGTGCCGTCGGCACCAGCATCGGCTGGCCCTCGACGACGTCGCCAACAGTGCGCAGCGTCGGCTTGATACCGTTGGTGCCCGGCGTGTTCAGCCTGTCGTTCCAGCCCTTCACCATTCCGGTTGCCTCCACCTCTAAACGAAAAGGCCGAAACTGTTGCCGTCTGGGTCCAGGCAATAGGCGAATGTGCCGGCCGGGATGGAGATCGCCGGCGAGACGACCTGACCGCCGTTCTGCCTCACCCGTTCCATGGCGTCCTCGATCGGTGCGGCAACCGACAGATGGATGGTTGGGCCGGTTCCCGGTGCCGCGGGCTTCCCGGAGTAGATGTGCCCGGAGGCCGTTCGCTCCTCGGCGGCGAACATGGCAATCGGGTTCGGGCCGCTCTCCTCCAGAATGAGATCGTTCTGGAGTACCGACCCATAAAAGGCGCGCGCCCGATCCATGCCGGTGACAGGAATCTCGAACCATGCCGAAGCTTTTGCAGGGATGAAGGCCATGTCTGTCTCCTGATACTGCCGCACTATTGCACGCGCTCCTGACACCATACTGTCAGCAGGCTTCAGCATATTCCCCTTCAGCGTACTCCTTGGCAAACAGCATACGCATCTCAGCAACGTCGCTGCTTCTCTGGGGATAGAGCGCCTTCAAATAGGCAAGAGCGAACGTGCCGGGAGCCGAACCCGGCGCGGACACGATGCGACCGTCGGCGACCGCATAGGGCACGTCCTGATAGTTCTGGGCGCCCGGGTAACCCGGTTCCTTTTCGTTGATCCAGCCACGACCATTGCTGGTGTGTTTGGCCTTGTCGAACAAGCCGGCACGTGCCAGTGCCAAGGTGCCGGCGCAAATGCCGCCGACCACGCCGCCACGCGCTGCGACCGCTGTCAGCAGCCGGGAGACATCAGGCGGGGCATCAACCCACTGGTCGGAGCCGATGACCGCCACAGCGTCGAGATCGGTGTTTTCATCAACCTCGGTGGAACGGTCGGGCGTCAGCATAAATCCGCTGGCCGAAGTCACCGGCTTGCCGTTCGGCGTCAGCGACACCGCGCGTGCGCCGAACCATTCGACCGCCGAAGCCGCCAGCAGCCCGTATTCCCAGTCGGCGAAGCGATCGATGAAAAGAACGCCAATGGTCTTCTGTTCGGACATTTCCTGCTCCGTCTTTCCGTCCGCCGGACCTATTTATCTGGGCGCCGTGGTGTCCGCATCCAACTGCTGCTGCGAAAAAATCGCCTCAATGGCCGCGGCCGTGGCGGCCTTTGTAATTATCCGGCCAACCGATGTCCTTGCGGATGCTTTGCGGCAACCCGTTCATGAAACGCCGGGTGCGGATCTCGTTGCGCATCGTCCTGATCTTGCCGACATAGTGCTGCACGCCGCGCAGAATGGTAAAACCGTTCATAGCTGGTCTCCTCTCTTTCGATGGAGACACTATCGCACACCCCTCCTGACAGCAGTCTGTCAGTAGAATGATGGCCTTCGGTGATGCTGCCGGTTTTGCCTTCCCGAGCTCGCCGGTGCGCGGCACGCCGGCTTGTTCATCGCAGGTCGCTATCAGCGTCGAGATCGTTCAGCTTACAGCGACGGACTGTCGGAATTCGCATCCTTCTGCGATAAAGTCGGCGTTCTGATATTGAAGGAGAAAAATTTTCTGTAAATCAGGGAGACGACCATGGGCCTGCAACTGACGGGAATCCACCACCTGACCGCTATCACCGCGAATGCGCCCGGAAACCTTCGTTTCTACACGAGGACCTTGGGCCTGCGACTGGTCAAGAAGACGGTCAATCAGGATGACACGACGGCCTATCACCTTTTCTATGCCGACGCCGAGGCGACGCCTGGCACCGATCTTACCTTCTTCGATTGGCCGGTCGGACGCGAACGGCGCGGCACCAACAGCATCGTCCGGACCAGCCTGAGGGTCGCCAGCTCCGAAAGCCTTGCCTGGTGGAAGCAGCACTTGTCCGGCGAGACCGTCGCGGCGGGAGAGATCGGCGATGTCGGCGGCTATCCGTCGCTGGATTTCGAAGACCCAGAAGGCCAGCGCCTGCGTCTCATCAGCGATGGCGGCAAGGGCGACAGTCATCCCTGGGCTCAAAGCCCGGTCCCAATCGAGCACCAGATACGCGGGCTCGGGCCTATCGTCATCAGCGTTCCCGACATCACCAACACCGAAGCGGTGCTGACCAGGGTGATGAACATGCACAAGGCGCGCGATTATGCCTCGCCGGATGGTCAGGGTCAGGTTCATGTGTTCGAGATGGGAAAAGGCGGCCCGGCGGCGGAACTTCATGTCGCGGTGCAGCCGGGCCTTGCGCCGGCACGGCAAGGTGCCGGGGCGGTCCACCACGTCGCGTTCAGGACGCCGGACCGGGAGACCTTGCATCAATGGACGGCGCGGCTGGCCGAATTCCGCCTGCCGTCAAGCGGTGAAGTCGAACGATACTACTTCCGTTCGCTCTACTTCCGTGAGCCGAACGGCATATTGTTCGAAATCGCCACCGACGGCCCCGGGTTCACGGCAGACGAGCCGCTGGAAACGCTGGGCGAAAGGCTGGCCTTGCCGCCCTTCCTCGAACCAAAGCGGGCCTCGATCGAGGCCGGCCTCAAGCCGCTGGCATAGCACCTCTCAGCGTTATGGCGATCTGGCATGAGCGGAGCGCTTTGACAGCCGGCCGTGATACTAGAGCGCCGCGCGTCCTTCTGGACGCGCAAAGGACGCTCCAGCACTTTTGAATCTACGCATCGTGCTTTCCGAAAATCGATTTCGATTTTCGGGCCGATGCGCTAGTCAAAAGCGGCATGTCGAAACTCCTCGCGCTCGTTATCATCGTCATGATGGTCATCCAGCTGATCAAGCCGCTCGGCTGGCCGGGGCTGAAGCGGCGCAGCGATTTCTGGAAGCTGGCGGTGCTGGCGATGGCGGCGATTTCGATAACAGCGGCGTTGGGGCATTGGACGTAGAGCTGGCGGCCCCGCTACGCTACGCGTGGTTCGTTGGCCAGCACCAGGTCGACGAGATGTTCCGCCCAGGCCCGGTAGCCGGCTTCCGAGGCATGAAATCCGTCGGAGGCAAAACCGGCTTCGGCATCGGTGATCGGCAGGCGCGGCGCCGGCACCGCGCCGCGTTCGAGGCAGAGGCGCTCGCCCATCCGGTTCATCTCGGCGGCGCGCATCTCCAGGATCGTTCCAAGCAGCGGCGGCATTGCCGGCGCCCGGGTGAATTCCAGCACCGGCGACCACACCACGCGCGCCTCAGGCCATTTGGCTCGCAGCGCGTAGAGCAGGCCGCCAAAATCGCTTTTGAAGCGTGGCACCGAGTGAAAGTTCTTGGTGTCGTTGGTGCCGATGGCGAGCACGATATGCGTCCAGGGATCAGCCGACAGATTGGGCAGCACATGGTCGCGGATCTGGCCTGAGGTCGCCGAGTTGAAGCCGGCTGCCCGCCAGCGCACCGCACGGCCAGTGCGTTGCGAGATCAGCTCGGCCAGTTGCGCGGCCAACCCGTACTCGGAATTGCCGATGCCGACCGAAGCGGCGGAAGAATCGCCAAGCATCAGAAGCGAGATCGCTGGCGCCTGGCCTGATATCTCGTGCATGACCGGACCTTGCGCGGGCAGCATGCGGGTGGTGCGGCGGCGCACGCCGAGTCCCTGCCAGACATAGGCTGGAAAGGCGAGCCAGGTGAGGAGGGCAAGAAAGCGCTGCATCGCAAACCGTTAATGGGGAAAGTCCGTTAAAGGCGTGGCGAGCAGCACTTAGCGCATATCGGGCTAAAGGCGAAAGATCTTGCGTCGGCTGCCCGTCGTCAATGTTAACAGGCGTCCTGCATCTCGTGCCTGTCTGCGTATTCATCGTGCAGCCGCACCCAGTCCATCAGGCTGTGGTAGGGACCTGTCTCGTTGCGGCCTTTCGGCGTCAGGTCGAGATAGTGATAAGCGCCGATCAGCGGATCGCCGCCCCTGGAGCGCGATATGAAGGTCAGGAAGATGTCGCCGTTCTCATCCCTGTAGAACACGCTGATGCCGGGAAGGTCCTTCGATTTCAGCGCGCGCTGCTCGAAATTGTAGGTGGTGTCGCCTGATTGGATATGTTTGTCGGTGAAGGAAACCTGCATGTCGAAGTTGAAGTCCGACGCGTAGGACGACACCCAGTCGAATTTCCACCCCATGCGCTGTTTGTAGGGCAGAAATTCGGCCAACGGCGCCCGCGAGATCACGACCAGCGACACATCGTGGTGCTTGAGGTGCTGGTTGGCGCCGTCGATATGGTCGGCAAGGAAGGAACACCCTTCGCAACGATAATCGGCGCCCGGCCCGAACATAAAGTGGTAGACGATCAGCTGGCTTGCGCCTGCGAATAGGCCGGCCAGTTTCTTCGGGCTCGGTCTCACAAGACGTAGTCCTTCCGGATCTTCAGCCAGGGCAATTCCCGCCGTTCGGCAGCGATGCGGTCGCGAAATCGCGTCAATTCCTTCTCGCGGGCCAGATGCGCCTTGTGCGCCTGGAACCAGTCTTCCCGTGAAACGAACTTGTTGTTTGGCATGAGTCTGCTCCTCTTTGAGCCCCAAGGACGTTTGGGCTCAACGCAAACCGACACGGCCCTCGGTTTTTTGGAGCATAATTGAACCCGGGCCATGGCCCGGGTTCGGACGAAGCCAAAAAACCGGTCAGGCGGCCTGTTCCAGGTCCGGCTGCCATTTTCCAAGTGCGGCCAAGTGGTTCATGTGGGCGCGGTGGGCGAAGGCGGCCTGGGCAGCGGCAACGTTGGCCGCCTTGCCGCTCCAGGCCTTCTGTGGCGCCGCCTGCAAGGCGCGGCCATAGGAAAAGGTCAGCTTCCATGGATGCGGGCCGATGGCATTGATGGCATTGAGGTTGGCGGTCGCCTCCTCGTCCGATTGCCCGCCCGAGAGAAAGGCGATGCCGCCGATTGCGGCCGGCACCGTTTCGCGGAACAGTTTTATGGTCTTTTCGGCGACTTCCTCGGGGCTGCTGGTCTTGCCCGACTTCTTGCCGCCGAGAACCATGTTCGGCTTCAAGATGGTGCCTTCGAGGACGACGCGGGCCGCGTAGAGCTCGGTGTAGAGTTTTGTCAGCGTTGCCTTGCTGATCTCGTAGCAGGTGCCGATGTCATGGGCGCCATCCATCAGCACCTCCGGCTCGACGATCGGCACGATGCCGGCCTCCTGGCAAAGCGCCGCATAGCGGGCGAGCGAATGCGCATTCGAACCGATCGACGTGGCTGAAGGCACGCCCTTGGCGACGTCGATGTCGATCACCGCACGCCATTTGGCGAAACGGGCGCCGAGCTTGTAATAGTCGGCAAGGCGCTCGCGCAGGCCGTCGAGGCCTTCGGTGATCGTGTCGCCAGGGAAACCGGCGAGAGGCTTGGCGCCGGCATCGACCTTGATGCCTGGAATGGCGCCGGTCGCCTTGATGATGTCGACCAGCGGCGTGCCGTCGGCGGCCTTCTGGCGGATGGTCTCGTCGTAGAGGATGACGCCGGAGATGTATCTGGTCATCGCCTCCTTGGCGCGGAACATCATCTCGCGATAGTCGCGGCGGCTGTCGGCGGTTGATTCGACGCCGATCACGTCGAAGCGCTTCTTGATGGTGCCGGAGCTTTCGTCGGCGGCCAAAAGACCCTTGCCGTCGGCCACCATCGCGGCGGCAATGTCCTCGAGACGTTCGCTCATTGTGCATCCTCCTGAACCGTTTGTTCCAACCTAGCAGACCACTAGAGCAAGGCAGGTTCAAGTCGAACCATTCCAAGCGGAAAGCTCGAATCGATTGAAAGGCGCAAACGCCCCTCGTTCGCCTGTCGCCCCAGGGCCTCAGCGCTTCAGCACATCGACACCGGGCAGCGGCTTGCCTTCCATCCATTCCAGAAAGGCGCCGCCGGCGGTCGAGACATAGGTGAAGTCGTCCGCGACGCCGGCATGGTTGAGTGCTGCCACTGTGTCGCCGCCGCCAGCCACCGAGACCAGTTTGCCGGCCTTGGTGCGGGCCGCGGCGTGCTTGGCTGCTGCCACCGTTGCCCGGTCGAACGGTTCGATCTCGAAGGCGCCGAGCGGGCCGTTCCAGACCAGCGTCGCAGCGCGGTCGATCCAGTCGGCAACGGTCTTCACGGTCTTTTCGCCGACATCGAGGATCATGCCATCGGTCGGCACCTCTGATATGGCGACGGTTTCGCTGGCGGCGCCCGCCTTGAATTCCCTGGCGACGACACCGTCGACCGGCAGGATGACGGCGCAGCCGGCTTCGGCCGCCTCGATCATGATCTGCTTGGCGGTCCCGGCGAGATCATGCTCGCACAGCGATTTTCCGACATCGGTGCCGCGCGCGGCGAGGAAGGTGTTGGCCATGCCGCCGCCGATGACCAGCGCGTCGACCTTCTTCACCAGATTCATCAGGAGGTCGATCTTGCTCGACACCTTGGCGCCGCCTACGATGGCGACGACAGGGCGGACGGGATTGCCGAGGCCCTTTTCCAGCGCGTCGAGCTCAGCCTGCATGGTACGCCCGGCGAAAGCCGGCAGCAGGTGTGCAAGCCCCTCCGTCGACGAATGGGCGCGGTGGGCGGCGGAAAAGGCGTCGTTGACGAAGATGTCGCCATTGGCGGCGAGCTTTTCGGTGAAGGCCGCGTCGTTCTTCTCCTCGCCCTTGTAGAAGCGGGTGTTTTCGAGCAGCAGCACGTCGCCGTTGTTCATGGCAACGACGGCGCTCGCCGCTGCGTCGCCGATGCAATCCGGCGCGAAGCCGACAGGGCGGCCAAGCACCTTCGCGCTCGCCTTGGCGATCGGCTCAAGCGAGAATTCGGGCGACGGTCCATCCTTGGGCCGGCCGAAATGGGCAAGCAGGATGACCTTGGCGCCCTTGCCGGAAAGCTCGGCGATGGTCGGCGCGATGCGCTCGATGCGGGTGGCGTCGGTGACCTTGCCGTCGGCGACGGGAACGTTGAGGTCGACGCGCACCAGCACACGCTTGCCGTCGATGTTGCCGATGTCGTCCAGTGTCTTGAAGCCGGCCATGCTGTTCCCTTTCGCGAAAAAAACGCGGGGACCTTACCCCGCATCAACGACGATGCAAGACCCGCATGGGAATTCACGGAAAATATGATCCGCGACTCGGGTCGGGAGCAGTCAGCCCTTGTCGGTTGCCTTTTCCACCACCGGCTGTGGAGACCGTTCCGCGTCCACAGGCGCCTCGGCACTCTGCTTTTTGATCCGCTTGCGCCAATTTCGCACAAAGCCAACGACGCGGTCGGCTATCTCGCCAGCACTCAGGAACACCGGCACCCGTGCCACCGGCGCGGTCGGCTCGAGGGAAAGACCAAGGCCAGTGATCTTGCCTTTGTCGTCGACGTCGCGGACGATCAGCTCGATCGGACCAATCAGCACGCGGTCGGCATATTCGGCATGACCGCCGAGCCGCTCCGTCACCAGGTCGCCGACGGTCAGCTTGCGTTCCTCCTCGGTCAGGCCCGGCGCGTAAGCGGCTTCAAGTTCCGCGGCGGAGCGCGCCGGATCGACGGCGAAGGCGCCGAAGAAGTCCGCGTCCTCGGGATCGACCACGGCGCGGCTGGCGAACAGCTTGTCGAGCAGGGCTGGATAGCGATCCGGCACGAAAATGTAGACATGGTCGCCGGCGGCGAGCCTGCCCATGTCCTGGAAGCGCATCGAGCGCCCGTCGCGCAGCACCAGCGACGGCCGCGCCCAGCGCGGAATGCGCTCGCCGCGCGCCACCGGGCTGCCAGGTGCTACGCGATAGGCGAGAAGCTCGTGATGGGCGGAGCCCGGCAATTCGAGTTCGACCTTGTCCAACGGGCCTAGGCGGGCCGGCACGATCAGGCCGAGGCGGCGCGCCAGCGGCCCGACGGTCCATCCCTGGATGACCAGCGACACCAGCACGACGATGAAGGCGGTGTTGAAAATGAGACGACCATTCTCAAGCCCGCCAAGCAGCGGCGTGATGGCGAGCAGGATCGACACGGCGCCACGCAGACCCACCCATGAGACGAAGGCGACTTCCGGGCGCGGCAGACGGAACGGCATCAGGCAAAGCCAGACGGCGATCGGCCGCGCCACGAATATCAAGAACAGGCCCAGCAGCACCGCCGGCAGCAGGATCGCCGGAAATTGCGAGGGCGTCGCGAACAGGCCGAGGACCAGGAACATGATGATCTGTGCCAGCCACGACATGCCGTCCTGGAAGCGCTTGAGAATGGTGACGGCGCGAATGTCGGAATTACCGGCAATAAGGCCGGCAATATAGACCGCCAGAAAACCGGAGCCGCCAATGGCGCCGGCGGCGGCGAACACCATCAGCGACAGCGTCAGCACGAAGATCGGCAGCAGCCCGTGGTCGAGATTGAGCCGGTCGACAAGACGCACGATGGCGAGGCCGCCGAAAATGCCGACGATGGCGCCAAGCCCCATATTGAGAAGGAAGCCGAGGGCGAGATCCGTAATCAGCACCCTGGCCTCGGGACTGGCGTTGGCGGCGATGATCTCGACCAGGCTGATGGTCAGGAAGATGGCGATTGGGTCATTGGTGCCGGATTCCACCTCGAGCGTGGAACGCACGCGTTCGCGCAAATTGATCTCGCCGGCGCGCAACAGGAAGAACACTGCCGCCGCGTCGGTCGAGGCGACAGCAGCCCCGAGCAGGAAGGATTCCAGCCAGCTGAGATCGAGCAGATAATAGGCGACGACGCCGAACAGGCCTGTGGTCAAAAGGACGCCGATGGTCGCCAGCGACAGTGCCGGTCCGGCCGCCTGGCGCAAGGCGTTGAGCGGCGTGCCGAAACCGGAATCGAACAGGATGACCGCCAGCGCCAGTGAGCCGGCAAAATAAGCCAGCCGCGCATTGTCGAATTGGATGCCGAGGCCGTCGGTTCCCGTGGCCAGGCCAATGCAGAGAAACAGCAGCAAGAGAGGGGCGCCGAAGCGGAAGGCGATCAGGCTCGAAAACGCGGCGGCGACGACCAGTGCGGCGCCGACCAGCGTCACGAGATAGATCGCATGCTCCATCCGCCAATTGCCCCTCGAATTCGTGTTCCTCTCGCTTTACGGGAGAGTGAGGCGAAGACATGACCGGTGCAAGGCGTGAGGGTGGTTTTTTGCCCTATGCCGCTGATTATTGAGTGTTTTGGCGCTCAAGGCGCGGTCTTGCCAAACAAACCGTTAGAGCGTCGTTTGCGCATCCAAAAGGGCGCTGGGCGCTCTCATGAAAACGCCCGGACAGAGCCGGGCGTTTTCCACGTCGCGAGAAGATGGTTCTGCGGTCAGGCGATGGTCTTGCCGAAGGCGACGGCGGTGTCGGCCATGCGGTTGGAAAAACCCCATTCATTGTCGTACCAGGACAGCACCGAAACGAAGTTGCCGTCCATGACCTTGGTCTGGTCGAGCGCCATGATCGAGGAATGCGGATCGTGGTTGAAGTCGATCGAAACGTTCGGATGATGGGTGACGGCGAGAATGCCCTTCAGCTTGCCGTTGGAGGCGGCGATCACCGCCTCGTTAATCTCCTGCACGGTCGTCGGCCGTTTGGCGATGAACTTGAAATCGACAACTGAGACGTTCGGGGTCGGCACGCGAATGGAGATGCCGTCGAGCTTGCCCTTGAGATCGGGCAGCACCAGGCCGATCGCCTTGGCCGCACCGGTCGAAGTCGGGATCTGCGACAGGGCCGCGGCGCGGGCGCGGTAGAGATCCTTATGCATGGTGTCCAGCGTCGGCTGGTCGCCGGTGTAGGAGTGGATCGTCGTCATCATGCCCTTCTCGATGCCGACGGCCTCATGCAGCACGGCTGCCAGCGGTGCCAGGCAGTTGGTGGTGCAGGAGGCGTTGGAGATGACGATGTGGTCCTTGGTCAGCCTGTCATGGTTGATGCCATAGACGACGGTGAGGTCGGCGCCCTCCGCCGGCGCCGAGACGAGGACGCGCTTGGCGCCGGCGGTCAGATGCGCGGCGGCCTTGTCGCGGGCGGTGAAGATGCCGGTGCATTCGAGCGCGATGTCGATGCCGAGCTCCTTCCACGGCAACTGCGTCGGATCCTTAATCGCGGTGACCTTGAATTTTTCGGTGCCGACGGTGATCTGGTCACCGTCAACCGTCACTTCATGCGGGAAGCGGCCATGCACGCTGTCGAAGCGCAGCAGATGCGCGTTGGTTTCGACCGGGCCGAGGTCGTTGACGGCGACGACGTCGATGTCCTTGCGGCCGGATTCGTGGATGGCGCGCAGGATGTTGCGGCCGATGCGGCCGAATCCGTTGATGGCAACTCTGACGGTCATTTTTCTCTCCCTGGGAGTTGGAGGCCGAAGATCAAGTCCGCAGCTTCATAACGGCGGGCTGTCAAAGAATCCAGCCGTCGATGGGTTGGATTTAAGTCCACCAGAAGGAGGCTGCCCGCAAAACCACGATGCGCGGTTTCGCGGGCGCCTGGCTTTACTCGCCGTGCAGGCTGGCTTCCGCTGCCTTCACCGTCGCTTCGGCGGTGATGCCGAAATGCGGATAGAGCTGTTCGATCGTGCCAGAGGCGCCGAAGCCGGTCATGCCGATGAAGATGCCGTCGGTGCCGATGAAATGATCCCAGCCCTGGCGGATGCCGGCCTCGATAGCGATCTTGATCGGCGCGTTGCCGATCGTCTTCTTGCGATAGTCGGCACTCTGCTTGTCGAATAATTCGAAGCAGGGGACAGAGACGACACGGGTCGGATGGCCGTGCTTCTCCAGTGCCTCGCGCGCCGCCAGCGCGATCTCGACCTCGGAGCCCGAAGCGAAGATCGTCACCGCCGCATCGCCATTGGCGGCGGCCAACTCGTAGGCGCCCTGGCGGCTGAGGTTCTCCGCAACGAACTCGTTGCGCACCGACGGCAGGTTTTGCCGGGTCAGCGCCAGCGTCGAAGGCGTCCTTTCCTGCTCGATGGCCAGCTGCCAGCATTCGGCGGTCTCGACCGCGTCGGCCGGGCGGAAGACATTGTGGTTCGGAATGGCGCGCAGTGCGGCCAGATGCTCCACCGGTTGATGGGTCGGGCCGTCTTCGCCGAGACCGATGGAATCATGGGTCATGACGAAGATCGAGCGGATGCCCATCAGCGAGGCAAGCCGCATCGACGGACGGGCGTAATCGGAAAAGCACATGAACGTGCCGCCATAGGCGATGAGGCCGCCATGCAGCGTCAATCCGTTGAGCGCTGCCGCCATGCCATGCTCGCGGATGCCGTAGTGAACGTAGCGCTGGCCGTAATCGTCTGATGTGATGTTCTTGGTCTGGCTGGTCTTGGTGTTGTTGGAGCCGGTCAGGTCGGCCGAGCCGCCGACGGTTTCCGGCACCGCGCCGTTGATGATCTCGAGCGCCATTTCCGACGATTTGCGGGTTGCGACCTTCGGCTTGTCGGCGGCGAGCTTCTTCTTGTAGTCGGTGATGACGGCGTCGAAATTCGCCGGCAGCGTGCCACTGATGCGGCGCTCGAATTCGCTGCGCAATTGGGCGTCGGCCTTGGCAAGGCGGCCTTCCCAGTCGGTGCGTGCCTTGACACCCGTCTTGCCGGCGTCGCGCCAGGCATCGAGAATATCGGCAGGAACTTCGAAGGGCGGATAGTCCCAGCCGAAGAACTTCCTGGCGCCGGCGATTTCCTCTGCGCCGAGCGGCGAGCCGTGCGCCTTGTTGGTGCCGGCCTTGGTTGGCGCGCCGAAGCCGATCGTCGTCTTGCAGGCGATCATCGTCGGTTTGTCGGAATGGCGCGCCGCCTCGATAGCATAGGCGATCGCTTCGGGGTCCTGGCCGTCGATGTGGCTGGCGTTCCAGCCGGACGCCTGGAAGCGAGCGACCTGATCGGTGTTGTCGGCCAGCGACACCGGGCCGTCGATCGAGATGTTATTGTTGTCCCAGAAGACGATCAACTTGTTCAGCTTGAGATGACCGGCAAGTGCGATGGCTTCCTGGGAGACGCCTTCCATCAGGCAGCCGTCGCCGGCCAGCACATAGGTGTAATGGTCGACGAGGTCGTTGCCGAAAGCGGCATTCATGATGCGCTCGCCGAGTGCGAAGCCGACCGAATTGGCAAGCCCCTGGCCGAGCGGGCCGGTCGTCGTCTCGATGCCGGCGGCATGGCCATATTCGGGATGACCCGCCGTCCTCGATCCCAACTGGCGGAAATGCTTGATCTGGTCGAGGGTGATGTCTTCATAGCCGGTCAGATAGAGCAGCGAATAAAGCAGCATCGAGCCATGGCCGGCCGACAGGATGAAACGGTCGCGATCGGGCCAGTGCGGGTTCTTCGGATCGTATTTCAGGAAACGCGTGAACAGCACCGTGGCGATATCGGCGCAGCCCATGGGCAGGCCGGGGTGGCCGGACTGGGCCTTCTCGACGGCATCCATGGAAAGAAAACGGATCGCATTGGCCATCCGGTCATGTTGTTCACGCGAGGTCATGCTTCCTCCAGTGTGGGGGTTTGGGCTTTGGGAGAGCCCTGGAAAGGGGTGCGCGACACATAGCAGGCGCGGCTTTTTAGTCAACAAACCGGCGCGCTTTTGCCGATCTTGTTAGTCAATAAACCGGCGCTTTTGCCGGTCTTGTGATGGCCCCAGAAGGGCCTTGGGGGCTCTACATTAGCGTTAGCAGGGGACAGCCGTGAGAGCTTTATTGACGTTGGCTTCACACGGCGGGTAATGTTTCAGACATAACGCGTTCTGTAACGTGGATGATTCGGTGATGGGCAGGGCGCAGGACGAAAGCCATGACCGGGGAAACGACACTCAAAGAAGTCATCGCGAGGCTGGGTAAGGCCATCGAGGGGCTGGAAAATGCCGTCGCGGCCAAGCTCGAGCACGAGCGCGACTATACGGAAGCCGAGGCGGAGGTGCAGCGCATGAACGCCGATCGCTCGCGGCTGGCGCAGGAACTCGACAATTCCGAAGCGCGCGCCGAACGGCTGGAAGACGCCAACAAGGAAGTGTCGCGTCGGCTGGTGACCGCCATGGAAACCATCCGCGCCGTGTTGGACAGATAGGGACTGGACAGGTAGGCCAATGGCACAAGTCACGGTTTCCATCGACGGCAAGCAGTATCGCATGGCTTGCGACGAGGGCCAGGAAGAGCATCTGATCGACCTTGCCGAGCGCTTCGACCGTTATGTCTCGCACCTGAAAGACTCATTCGGCGAGATCGGCGACCAGCGGCTGACCGTGATGGCCGGCATCATGGTCATGGACGAGCTCTCGGAACTGCAAAAACGCGTCAAGGGCATGGAAAGCGAAGTGCTGACGCTGCGCAAGACGCGTGACGACGCGCTGACCAAGGCCGACAAGAACGATTCGGTGCTGACCCAAGCGCTTGGCGCGCTCGCCCAGCGCATGGAAGATCTGGCGACGACGCTGGCGGTGAACAAGGCCTGAGCCAGCGCAGCGAAAATTCCTGCTGCATTTGCTGAGAAGCAATGAAAATTTTTCGCCGCCGGCTTCGATGCCGGTGCAACAGGCGTTTGAAGGATGACGCGGGAGTGGTAGAAATGCAAAAGCAACGCCGGTCAATGCCGGCTGCAATCACAGGGTAGGGACACGTCATGAGCCTTCGTATCAACGATATCGCGCCGGATTTCACGGCCGAAACCACGCAAGGGACGATCAGCTTCCACGAATGGATCGGTGACGGCTGGGCGGTGCTTTTCAGCCATCCGAAGAATTTCACGCCGGTCTGCACGACCGAGCTCGGCACGATGGCCGGGCTGGAAGGCGAGTTCAAGAAACGCAACGTCAAGATCATCGGCATTTCCGTCGATCCGGTCGAAAGCCACGCCAGATGGCAAGACGACATCAAGACTGCGACCGGCTATTCGCTGAACTATCCGTTGATCGGCGACAAGGACCTCAAGGTCGCCAAGCTTTACGAAATGCTGCCGGCCGGTGCCGGCGAAACCTCGGAAGGCCGTACGCCCGCCGACAATGCCACTGTGCGTTCGGTCTACGTCATCGGGCCCGACAAGAAGATCAAGCTGGTTCTCACCTATCCGATGACGACCGGCCGCAACTTCGATGAGATCCTGCGTGCAATCGATTCCATCCAGCTGACCGCCAAGCACCAGGTGGCGACGCCGGCGAACTGGAAGCAGGGCGAGGATGTCATCATAACAGCTGCGGTTTCCAACGAGGATGCGGTCAAGCGTTTCGGTGCCTTCGAGACGATCCTGCCGTATCTCAGGAAGACCAAGCAGCCCTCCGCCTGAGCGGCAGGGGCAGTACGGGAGAATTTTCGGTTTTCTTGCTTGCGCGAGCATGCGGTGCTTGACGGCGTGGCGCTGACGGATGACCATGCTCTTCTTTTGCCCCGGCAGAGAAAACCATTCCTGCCAGGTGGGAGTTCAGGGAGCCGGGATTGGACGCGACATCGGCCAAGCTGCAGGTTGCAGGCTTTTACGACAAGCCGAGCGGGTCCATCCAGTATGTCGTCGCCGACCCGCAGACGCGACGATGCGCAATCATCGATCCCGTTCTTGATTTCGATGAGAAATCCGGCGCCACGGCGACGAAGAATGCCGACGCGATGCTCGAGTTCATTAGAGATCAACGGCTGGTCGTCGAATGGATTCTCGACACGCATCCCCACGCCGACCATTTCTCGGCGGCGCACTATCTCAACGATAAGACAGGAGCGCCTACGGCGATCGGCGACAAGATTATCGACGTCCAGAAATTGTGGAAAGCGATCTACAACTGGCCGGATTTTCCTGCCGACGGATCGCAGTGGAACAGGCTGTTTGCCGATGGCGAGACCTTTTCGGTCGGCGGCATTCCGGCAAAGGTGCTTTTTTCACCGGGCCACACACTGGCCTCGATTACCTATGTGATCGGCGACGCCGCTTTCATCCATGATACGCTGTTCATGCCGGACAGCGGCACGGCAAGAGCGGATTTTCCTGGCGGCAGTGCGGCGCGACTCTGGCGCTCGATCCAGGATATCCTCGCGCTACCGGACGAGACACGTCTGTTCGTCGGTCATGACTACCAGGCGGAGGGGCGCGAACCTTTGTGGGAGAGCACTGTTGCGGAACAGAAATCCAAGAACACCCATGTTGCCGCCTGCAGGACAGAGGCCGATTTCGTGGCGTTGCGCGAGGCACGCGACAGGACGCTGCCGATGCCGAGGCTGATCCTGCACGCGCTGCAGGTCAACATGAATGGCGGGCGCTTGCCGGACCCGGAATCCAACGGCCGCCGGTATTTGAAATTTCCGCTCGATTGCTTGTGATGAGATGGGTCGCTGGCACTACAACTCTATTTTAAACTCGGCCCCGCCCCTCATCGCCTGCCGGGCACTTCTCCCCGTATAGTGACGGGGAGAAGGGACGCTTTCGCTGACGATTTCGCCAATTTTCGACGTTGCAAAAAGAGTGCCGGCGGTGCGATCTGCCTCTTCTCCCCGTCGCGATACGGGAAGGAAGTGGCGGCAGCCGGAGGAGGAGCGGCGCACACGCCAGTTACTCTGGCTTCAGGGTTTTGTTCGGCGGGCTAAATGTTCATACGTGATTTGCCAAGGATCGCTCTCGAAAGATCTTTCCTCGCCGATCCAATGGAAGCTGTTGGCAGTGATCTCAGTGAAACGCCATCGAGTTGTTAGACCGCGCGAGTCATTGCCGAGCTGGACAATGTCCTTTCCCTCGGCCCGCCCGATCTGGCGTGAGTGATCTCGGTTGAGCGGGTCGTTCCATATGATGTGCCATCCCTCGATCCCAGGATCGAAGATGCGCAAAGTCGTGCCATACATCGTGGGCGGCGCAGGGCGCTTGGGCCTGATCCAAACGTCCTGAATCGCGCGGCCTTCGAGCACCCAGCCAAAATGGCATTCTCCATTGCATTTCTGGATTTTGCCGTCGTGGAGGTAGCGGACCGAGTCCATTTCCCAGCTTCCAATTAGCCATCCATACAGGTCCATGTCTTTCGCTCGGTCGGCTGAGGGACCTTCGGATCCGAGGGCGGTGAGAAACGGAGAAATCGTCATCGTCATACTGCCTTTGTTTCCAAATAGACGAGCTCAACTGCCCAGCGCAGCCCCGGCGGCCCATTGTCGTGCCGGCCTGCCGCAAGCGCCGTCTTGTGGAATTTCGCGACGGAAGCCCGTGTCGGCGCCGGAACATTGCCGCCACAATTTGCAGCGTTGCGGTTTCCAGAGTCTTGGGGAAAATTGCCATAATGCCGCTATGAGCAGGCCAGGCTGATCGCACCGATGATTGAGCGGTCTTATCGCGACGGATCGTGCGTTCGCGAAGGTAACCGGCAACCCTAGCTGGAACACCAAGGGACAATTCTCCCGGCAGTCGGAGGACCCCATAAAAAAGGCGGCGCCAGTTACCTGACGCCGCCGTTATTTTTCCGTCGGAGCATTACGCCGCCGGCTGCGCCTCGATGGTGCGCAACGCCTGCATCTGGCGCTTGGCCGCGGCCTTGACCGCGTCCTGCACCTTCTCGAAGGCGCGCACCTCGATCTGGCGCACGCGCTCGCGGCTGATGTCGAACTCGGCCGACAGTTCTTCCAGCGTCAGCGGCTCCTCGGCCAGGCGGCGTGCCTCGAAGATGCGCCGCTCGCGCTCGTTGAGCACGGCAAGAGCGCCCGACAGCATGCCGCGCCGGTTTTCCAGCTCGTCCTGCTCGATCAGCGCCTCTTCCTGGCTTTCGTGGTCGTCGACCAGCCAGTCCTGCCACTCACCGGACTCGCCTTCGCTCGCCCGGATCGGTGCGTTGAGCGAGGCGTCGCCCGACAGGCGGCGGTTCATCGACACCACCTCGGCCTCGGACACGTTGAGGCGGGTGGCGATCTCGGTGATCTGGTCGGGTTTCAAATCGCCGTCGTCGAGCGCCTGGATCTTGCCCTTCACCTTGCGCAGGTTGAAGAATAGGCGCTTCTGGTTGGCGGTCGTGCCCATCTTGACCAGGCTCCACGAGCGCAGGATGTATTCCTGGATCGAGGCCTTGATCCACCACATGGCATAGGTGGCGAGCCGGAAGCCGCGCTCCGGTTCGAATTTCTTGACGGCCTGCATCAGGCCGACATTGCCTTCCGAGATCACCTCGCCGATCGGCAGGCCGTAGCCGCGATAGCCCATGGCGATCTTGGCGACGAGCCTAAGATGGCTGGTGACGAGCTTGTGTGCAGCCGTGGTGTCCTCATGCTCGGCGTAACGCTTGGCGAGCATGTACTCTTCCTGCGGCTGAAGCATCGGAAAGCGACGAATTTCTTCCAGGTAGCGGCTGAGGCCGCCTTCGCCGGAAACGATACTGGGTAATGACTGGGCCATGATAGCGCCCCTCTCTCTTGGAGTGGTGCCCCCGAAACGTGGCGGGCATATATCGCGAACGCCAAAGGCTCGTTCGCGACAACCGGTGTATATAGGAACAAAACCAGAAAGGACAGCATTGGTTCAACACGAAACAGTGTGTCACGCCAAAGTGAACAACGCCGGTCAGGTTTTGGCAATCAGGTTTGGAATGGGATAGGAGGCGGTTCAGAGTTTACGAAAGCCGTCGACAAGTTCCTCCATATCAGTCGGTACAGGCGCCTCGAACCTCATCGTTAAATGGGTCGTCGGATGCCGAAATTCAAGGAGGCGGGCATGCAACGCCTGTCGCGGAAATGCCTTCACCCGGCCCTTCAGCGGCTCGGGCAGCCGGTTCGCCTTGGTGCGAAAGGCCTGGCCGTAATCGGGGTCGCCGACGACCGGATGGCCGATATGGGCCATATGGACACGGATCTGATGGGTGCGGCCGGTCTCGAGCCGGCATTCGACCAGACTTGCCGTGGCAAATTGCTTTTGCTGCTCGCCAAAGCGCTCGATCACGGTGAAATGGGTGACGGCGTGGCGGGCATCGTCGCGGCCCTCCGGCACCACGGCGCGGCGCACGCGGTCGACGCCGCGGCCGAGCGGCTCGTCGACCGTGCCTGTCGGTCTCATCGGTATGCCCCAGACCAGCGCCAGGTAGGCGCGTTTGAGATCGCCGGTCAGGCCATGATCGGCAAAGGCCTCCGACAATGATTTGTGGGCGCGATCGGTCTTGGCGACGACCATGACGCCACTGGTCTCCTTGTCCAGGCGATGGACGATGCCCGGCCGCCGCACACCGCCGATGCCGGAAAGACTGTCGCCGCAATGGTGGATCAGCGCGTTGACCAGCGTGCCGGTCCAGTTGCCGGCGCCGGGATGGACGACAAGCCCAGGCGGCTTGTTGATGACGATCAATTCATTGTCTTCATAGAGGACGTCGAGCACGATGTTCTCGCCTTGCGGCTCCGCCGGCTCCGGCTCCGGCATATCGACCGATACGCGGTCACCGGCCGCCATCTTACGCTTCGTCTCGTTGACCGGCTGGCCGCCGACCTTGACGGCGCCCTGTCTGATCAGCATCTGCACCCGGCTGCGCGACATGTCCGGGCCGAGCTTGCCCGCCAGCCATTGGTCGAGGCGCTGGCCGGCCGCATCGGGACCCGCTTCCAGCACGATCGATCCCCCGTTTGGCGATCTACCGTCTGGCGATCCGCCCTCCATCAATCCATTCCCTGTCAATCCATCCTCTATCAATATGGGGGCCTGTTCGTTATGAGCGCTCATAGAAAATCGCTCCGGAATGTTTTGCCATGGCTGCTGCCGACGAAGACGAGGAAAAGCCGCTCGACCCCGAGGTTGAAAAGGTGCGCAAGAAGCTCGTCCGCTTCGTCGCCATCAATCTCGGCCTGCTGTTTCTCGCCCTTATGGTGGTGATCGCGGCCCTTGTCTATAAAACGCGCACCGCGCCACCTGCAGCCCCATCACTTGCCGGCGACATCCAGGTGCCGGCCGGCGAGCCGCTGACCGGCGACGTCGTGCTGCCGGTCGGAGCCAAGGTCATCAGCCAGTCGCTCTCCGGCAACCGCGTCTCCATCGATGCGGAACTTGCCGACGGCAGCCGCGCCATCTTTGTCTACGACATCACTGAGCGCCGCATTGTCGGTCGCTTTTCGATCCGTAACAAATGACTGGATTCGTCGGACATCGCCGTGTGGTCACGGTCGCGCTCATGGTCAGAAACTATGAGGAGGCGATCTCCTGGTACGTCGGCAAGCTGGGCTTTTTGCTCATCGAAGACGTCGATCTTGGCGGCGGCAATCGCTGGGTCACGGTGGCGCCGGCCGACGGACAAGGCGCGCGGCTGCTTCTGGCCGAAGCGGCCGATGATGTGCAAACAAGCCGCATCGGCAACCAGACCGGCGGCCGCGTCTTTTTGTTTCTCGAAACCGACGATTTTGTCCGCGACCACGCGGCAATGCTCGAAAAGGGCGTCGAATTCCGTGAGGCACCTTGCCACGAGGCCTACGGCACGGTGGCGGTTTTCGCCGATCTCCATGGAAATCTCTGGGACCTGATCGAGCCAAAACGATAGGATTGTAACGGATATTTTTCCAGCATCATCGACTGTCCGAAGCCCAGTTGCTTTTTCCCAGCCGTCAGCCTATATCGCCGGTTCTTGAACGCGCCCATCGTCTAGCGGTCAGGACACCGCCCTCTCACGGCGGGAACAGGGGTTCGATTCCCCTTGGGCGTACCAAGGATCTCAAAATATTTGCGTACCCGGGCATCGCCATCGGTCACGGCCGGCATGCCACTTCTGGCGCAGTGCCCGCAATTGAATTAGCATCGTGTCATGTAAATAGGGGCCAAAGGTGCAGAACGCCGCCGGAGATGAATCTGTCGCGCAGCGAATAGATCGAAGCTCGTCGGGAAGAGGAAGAGTGCAGGGAGAGAGGGCCAAATGCAGAAACTGCAATCGCAGGGCGTCCATCACATCACGCTGGTCGGCGCCGGGCGCCAGACCTCGATCGACTTCTGGGAAGGCGTGCTTGGCATGCCTTTTATCTTCGAGCAGCCCAATCTCGACAAGGCCAGCGAAAGCCACCTCTATTTCGATCCGGGTGACGGCCGGCTGATCACCATCTTCACCGATGAGAGCCGCACGCCGGTCAAGCGGCGCACGCCCACCGATATGGGCTGCGTCCATCACATCGCGTTTGCGGTGTCGCGCGTCACCTTCCTGCAGGCGGTCGTCCGGCTCGACGAGCGCGCCATCAAGCATAGCGGCGTCAAGGATCGCGGTTTTATGGATTCGATCTATTTCGAGGATCCGCTCGGCCTGCTGATCGAACTCGCCTCCTACCGTTTCGAGCCGCCAACGGGCTTCACCCATGCCGACGTGCTGATGCAGGCGCACAAAATTCGCGTCGCGCGCGGCGACTACGCAATCGCCGAAGTGCATCTCGCCGACGCGATCCAGGCGCTTGTCGAGCGCTCCCGCGCGACCTTGTCGGACGACCGGGCGCCGAAGAATCCATACTGACGACAGCAACCCCGAGGGAGGACCATAATGGCAAAGACGACAACGAAGAGTGCGAAGAAGCCGGCCGCCAAGGCCGCCACAAAACCAGCTGCCAAGGCGACAAAGCCTGCGGCCAAGGCGCCG
The DNA here is from genome assembly GCF_004792125.1 of Mesorhizobium sp. M5C.F.Ca.ET.164.01.1.1. Taxonomy (NCBI): domain Bacteria; kingdom Pseudomonadati; phylum Pseudomonadota; class Alphaproteobacteria; order Hyphomicrobiales; family Phyllobacteriaceae; genus Mesorhizobium; species Mesorhizobium sp. M5C.F.Ca.ET.164.01.1.1. Next base: position 1,518,640 of record NZ_SRTG01000001.1, read on the forward strand.
AAAGCTTCCGCCAAGTCGGCAACGAAAGCCGCCGCAAAACCTGCAGGCAAGGCATCCGCGAAGCCCGCGGCCAAGGCCAAAGCGAAATCAGCGAAAAAGGCCGGGCTGACGCTCAGCATGCTGAAGCCGAGCGTCAACAATATGAGCGTTCGGGTGTTTGCGCGCGCGGCTGGGCTCGACCATTCCGAGACCGACGTATGGGGCCACACACGCTCGCCTGAATACATGGCGCGAAACCCGGCGCATCTGACGCCGATGATCGAGGACAAGGGCTTGCCGAGAGGCGTTCTGTGGGAAAGCTGCGCCATCATGCAGTATCTCGCCAACAAGCATGGGCTGGAGAAATTATATCCCAAAGCGCCGGCCAAGCGGGCAATGATCGACAGCGCCATGTTCTACCTGATCGGCACGCTCTACCCCTATGTGGCCCGCGCCACCTATCCTGCGCTGAACTTCCCGCAATATGCCGGCGAGGTCGGTCATAGCGACGCTCATCCCGACAGGAAATCGGAAGCTCAGAAGGCCGCGGCGGCTGCAATTGCCGAGCCGCTGGAGGTTTTTCACAGCTTCTTCAGGAACGGCAAGCCATTCATCGGCGGCAAGAACCCGTCGATCGCCGACATTCGCCTGGCCGCGACGCTCGAATTCCTCGCCGTCATCGACTACGCGCTGCCCCAATGGGCGAAGGAGTACATGGCGGCGATCGAGAAGAAGCTCGGCAAAGCCTATGCCGAGCCGGCCGCCGACGTGCGCGGCTATATCGCCTATCTGAAGTCGCAGGCCGAGGCGTGAGGCGTCTTGGCTGACTGCGTTGAGCGCATCGAGCTTGCCCCTCAGGCGACAGGGCTGTAGTCACAGACCCAGACACCGCCCGGCCGCCGGACAGATATGCCAGAGGCATCGGCATTGCAGCTGCAAATCGGGGCGGCGTTGCGCTTGGCGTTCAAGGACCGAATATCACAAGCTCGGTGAACGTCAGATCTCCGAGCGAGGGTGGTCTGGGACCCTTGAAGTACTTCAGCCCCCTGTTGGGGCGGTACCACCCGAACAGGCCTGCAATCGGCTCCTTGGCGTCGACGACGCACAGCAGGATGCCGCTTCGCAAGAGAAAGCGCCCCACAGCACCGGCGCACCGGCTCAAATCCGCGAGGGAGCGGCAATAGATGACCTGATAGGATGGGATAAGACCGCGCAATATCCGGCGCGGCATCAATACGAAGGGAAAAGCCGCTCCGTCGCAAATGCAAATCAATGACAGGCAACCCAGCGCGGCGTGTTCCGAGAGTATGTATCTCTCACTGTCGGACAGCATCGCCATTTCCGCAAGATCGGGACGAGCTTCGAGCACGCGACATGACCGCTGCACCGAACTAAAAAGCGGCAAGAAGGCAAATTGTCCGCTGGAAAAGAGGCGAAAGCCGAGGGCCAAATTGTGCTTCAATGTCGCGGGCGCCGGCGAAACATTCGTGTAGGTTACGTCTCTTTGCTTGAGAATCGTCGTAATCAGCTTGATGGCATAGGGGCGGAATTCTTCGTCGACGGACCAGCTTGAAAGGTTGCAGCGGATTTCGTCGCCTTCCTGCCTGCGATAACGGGTATAAAGGGTCAGCACGACGCCGACGATCCTATCAGCCTTCTCCAAAGCCAGGCCGTATTGTGGGAAGTCGGCGACGGCAGGCCGCTGCGACAAACGGATCAGCGCCTGTGTCCAGTAACTCCGGTCACGCTCCGGAAAGCCCCGGCACAGGCAGTCGACCACTCCTTCCCAATCAGCTTCGCGAATTGGTCGACAGTGGACGTCGGCAGGGAGGGCGCCAAGTACGGCCATAAATTGACTTCCAGAATACGATAGTTACTTAGGCATGCTTCACACGCTAACACATTGGTGTACAACGATTAATAATATGTGCCGCATTTAAAGACGACTTTCCGCACTCATCACGAAACGCAGATCAGATTGGCCATGACGCGTCGATGAGCAACTCCCGTCGGTTAAGGATTCGTTAACCAAATCCCTATCTACTGATCGGCAATTCACCTCCAACTCGCGACCACGGATGTACTGGCGCGGTCGAGGTGAAAAGAAAAGTCGGCCATGTGCCGGCCTTTTTGTTTCAAGGGCGATTGTTCCAGGGAAACCGCGGCCTGACTTGGCGATTGTCGTCGGCCATCAAGCCTTTAGCTTCAGGCGCAACGGCACGCCGATCGGGCCGCCCGGGCCGCCGCCATCAATGTGACCGGCGACGCGAAAGGCGCGGCAATCCTTTGTCGATCGCCGCGATTGCCGCCCTGGAAGGCTGCTTGCCGCTGAGCTTTTCGCCCGCGCTCGCCCAAGGAATTGCAGGCAGCGTCTTCACCCTGCAATTCGGCTCGCCCAAACAGTAACCGGGCATTGCCCTAGGCAAAGCCGCTCGTTTCCGGGGGGCCATTCACCCAAGCATTGCTAGGCGGCGTCACCTCGAGCGATCAGACCGGTTCCCGGTCCACGAGATATCAGTGTTGCCCGCGTCTCGCATTGACATGGCGCGCCAATTCCGGCGTCTCGAAGACATAGTCGCTCCAGGCCGATTCCGGAATCTGGCCGGCCAGATAGCATTCCAGCAAAAGACTTTGCTCAGGGCTGAGAGGTCTCGGCACGCGCTCATGGTCCAGTCTCAGCGAGAAAAACAGATTTCTGGGCGAGTGAAACAGATTTCTGGTCAAGTCCGAGACAGTGAAGTGAACCGACATGTGGTCTCCTTTGACGTTCCAGCGCATCACCCCAAGGATCGGGATCGATCTCTGCTCCGCTGCCGTTCGGTTCGAAAAGGACCATGCGCCAAAATCAAAATGGCACAGCGTGGCTTTGTGTGCCCAAAGGGACGCGCGGCGCTGCAATTTAACGTCGAGGGCGGGATAAGGTTTCAACGTGGCGGCGGTAACGCCGATCGCGCAGCCCGAAACCCACCGGTCAACACATGCTTTCGGCGATCGCGTGCGCGTGTGACCGAACCGCTGCGTCAGGTGCGCAACACGTGTTTAGGGCACATTTTTTATTGCCACCGTTGAATGCCGGCTGGCTATTCGCAGACCATGCGGACCCGTTTTCCGGGTTGGCTGACATTCCTGCAGGTGAGCGGTTTTGCCGGCTCGGATGCCAGCGTCGGCGGATTGTTGGAAGTCCTCGCGAGGCGCCTTCTCGGCGCCACGGGAGTCTTGATTCTGGGGGCCGCCGCTCTTTCCGGCATTTCGGGCGCCACAGGAAAGACATCGGTCTGCAGCAACTGCGGCTGTTCGGCTTGCGCCTGCTGCGGCGGCCTGTCCCAAAACCGCCGGACATCGAGCGGCCTTGGAATGACGACGGTGCCGTCGTAGCTGCGCGAGCAGCCGCTCCCCAACAGCAGCATCGGGCAAAGGAAAAAAGGCAGGATCCGTCCCAACATCGGCAACACCCTTGCGGGATTTATAACGCGGCTTCGGTTCTGCCGACAACCGTCGGAATACACCGCGGGCAAGGCTAGCGCATGACCCGGAGAATCGGTATCGATTTCCCTGGGGATCATGCGCAAAATCAAAATGCCGCAGCGTCCCTGGCGCGACTGGAAGCGGGCATGGGCTATTATCTGCCCAAGCCCATCAGCTCCAGGGCCTTGCTCGAAAGCGTCGAGCGCTGGCTCGGCGCGGACGGATAAATCCAGCGCAACGCGGGATCAGGCATCCGCCTCAGGCTATAAGCCGTGATTCGGCGAGGCATTGCGGACAAGACTATGGTGCGATCGCACCATATCAAAGCTTGCGTCCGGTTGGGACAATAAGCGCATTCGAGTTCCGCTCCTCCAGTTACGGGCGGGAGCAGCGACCGCCGGCAAGAAACAGGGTCAGATTTACCCCAACGGACCTGTTTCGGCGATGGCGCGGCCATGACCTCCTTGGCCGCATGCAACGCGCTCCCGCCCGGATTTTCTTTTTCGGCGCCAATTATTTCGCCTGTCGAGGCCAAATGCCGGCCGCAAATGGTGCAAGCTGCTGATTCCAGCGGCAAACCACGGCTGTGCCGGCGGGACCCGCGTCCCTTCCTTTTCGACATGGCTGTGCGGCGGTTACCGGGCTGACATCAAACTGTCATGTGACTGTAATAATCGGGGACTATTGGCCTCAGCGGGCGCCGAACGAATGGCGCCGAGAGACCATTTTCCGAACAGGAGCAGGCCACATGAAAAAATTCCTCCTTACGGCGTCGGCCGCGGCGCTTGCGCTCGCCGCGTCGGCTGGTTATGCCGCCGCGCGCGAACAGATTCAAATCGTCGGTTCGTCCACAGTGTTCCCCTTCACGACGGCTGTCGCTGAAAAGCTCGGCCAGAGCGGAAAGATCAAGACCCCGGTCGTCGAGTCGACTGGCACCGGCGGCGGCATGAAGCTGTTTTGCCAGGGCGTCGGCGAAAATACCGCCGACTTCACCAATGCCTCGCGCGCCATCAAGGACAGCGAGCTTAAAACCTGCAAGGCAAACGGCGTGACGCCGGTCGAGATCAAGGTCGGCTTCGACGGCATCGTACTGGCCAATTCGAAGGCAGGGACTGTCGTTGATCTGACCAAGGAACAGATTTTCAAGGCACTCGCCAAGAACGTCGCTGTTGACGGCAAGGTCGTCGCCAACCCCTACAAGAACTGGTCGGATGTCGACGCGTCGCTTCCCGCGACAAAGATCGAAGTGCTTGGCCCGCCGCCGACATCCGGCACGCGCGATGCGTTCGTTGAACTCGTCATGGATGCGGCCTGCCAGGAAGAAGTGAAGGCGGCTAATGAAAAGGGCTGCGGCGAGATCCGCGAAGACGGCGCTTTTGTCGAGGCCGGCGAAAACGACAATCTGATCGTCCAGAAGCTGGAAGCCAACCCCGATGCCTTCGGCATCTTTGGCTTCTCGTTCCTTGACCAGAACGCCGACAAGCTGCAGGGCCACAAGGTCGACGGCGTCGAGCCGACCTTCGAGAATATCGCATCCGGCGATTACGGCGTTTCCCGCTCGCTCTATGTCTATGCCAAGAAGGAGCATGTTGGCGTCATCCCCGGCATGCAGGAATTCATCGCCGAGTACACCTCGGAAGGTGCATGGGGTCCTGATGGTTATCTGGCCGACAAGGGCCTGATCCCGCTGCCGGACGCCGAGCGCGCCAAGTGGGCCGAAAATGCCAAGGCCCTGAAGGGTATGGGGTCCTGATGTTTCGGGGTCCGGGCGTATATCCGTTCTGACCCTCATGCTCTAAAGCCCAAAGCGCGGGACCAAGGTCCCGTGCTTTGAGCCGGTGAATGACCGGCGGTCGAGGGGACGTCCTGAATCATGGTCGGTTATCTCGTTGTTCTTCTGTTAATTCTGGCCGCTGCGGCCTATTGGATCGGCCGGACACGCGCCATTGCCAGCGTCAATGGCGACGTCGCGCGACTGCATTCGCTGCCTGGCCAGCATGGCATGTTTCTGGCGCTTTTTGCCGCCGGTCCCGCACTGCTTGCGATCGTATTGTGGTTGCTGGTGACGCCGGGAATTGAATCGTCGATCATTGCCGACCGCTTCTCCTCCGAGTTGTCGGGAATGGGCATTCCGCAGGTCGAAGCTTTCATCCGCGACGCTCGCGCGATGGCCTTTGGCGGACTTGTCGGCTTCGCCGATCCCACGAAAGAGGCGGCTGCCGCCGCCTACAAATCGATCCATACGACCAGCACCTGGATCATCTGGGCCGTTGCGCTCGTGCTTTCCGCGTCCGGATTTTACTGGGCCTATTCGCGTATCGCACAGGCCTACCGGGCGCGCCACGTGGTCGAGCGCGTTCTTCGCGCATTCTTGATCGCCTGTTCGGTGGTCGCAATCCTGACGACGGTCGGCATCGTCCTGTCGCTCATCTTCGAATCCCTGCGGTTCTTCCAACAGGTGCCGTTCTACAAGTTCCTGTTCGGCACACATTGGTCGCCGCAGAGCGCCTTCACCGGCGCCGGAGCGGAAGCCGGGGCGGTCAACCAGGACATTTTTGGCATGGTGCCGCTCTTTACCGGCACGTTGCTCATTACCTTCATCGCCATGCTGGTGGCTGCGCCTATCGGGCTGATGGCTGCGATCTACCTTTCGGATTACGCCTCCAAAAGCGTCCGCGCGGTCGCAAAACCGGTACTGGAAATCCTCGCCGGCATTCCGACCGTCGTCTACGGCTTCTTCGCCGCGCTGACGGTCGCGCCATTCTTCCGCGGCATGGGCGAAAGCCTGGGCCTCAATGTCGCGTCCGAATCCGCGCTCGCCGCAGGCGTGGTCATGGGAATCATGATCATTCCCTTCGTTTCCTCGCTTTCCGATGATGTGATCAACGCCGTTCCGCAATCCCTGAGAGACGGTTCGGCCGGCCTCGGCGCGACCAAGTCGGAAACCATCCGCAAGGTGGTCCTTCCTGCTGCCCTTCCGGGCATCGTTTCGGCGATGCTGCTTGCCGTCAGCCGCGCAATCGGCGAAACAATGATCGTGGTCATGGCGGCGGGGCTGGCGGCAAACCTCACGGCCAACCCGCTCGAAGCGGTCACCACCGTGACAGTGCAGATCGTGACGCTGCTGGTGGGCGATCAGGAGTTCGACAGCGCCAAGACGCTGGCAGCCTTCGCACTCGGCCTGGTGCTGTTCTGCATCACGCTTACACTCAACATCGTCGCTTTGCGCGTCGTCCAGAAATACCGAGAGCAATATGACTGATGCGATCTCGTCATACGGTGCCGTCGGACGGCCGGTCAGCATTCATACCGACGATGCCGCGAAGGCGCGGCTGAAGGGTCGTTACCGCACGGAAACGTGGTTCAAATGGCTCGGAGCCGGAGCCGTCGCGTTGGCCGGCCTATTCCTTGTGCTGCTCCTGTCGACGATCGTCACACAGGCGATCCCGGCGCTGCGGCAGAACTATCTGACGCTGCCGATCGACCTTTCGGCGGCCAAGGTCGACCCGGCAAAACTCGATGAAGTGAACTACGACGCCATCGCTCAGGAAGCGCTTACGGCGAGATTTCCGGATATTACGAGCCGTCAGGACAGGCGTCTGCTGCGCGGGCTGATTTCCACCGGCACAGGCGTCTTCCTGCGCAAGGATATTGCGGCTGATCCGGGGATGCTCGGAGGAACGGTGGACTATGCGGTTCCAGTTGACGATTTTGCCGACCTCTATCTTAAGGGGTTGCTTGCCGACGTCGGTTCGGACGAAGCGATTTCGACAAGCGTCACGCCTTCGGAAACCAGCGGCGACATCGATCTGACCTTCGGCGACGACGCCATGCTGGCGCTGGCGCGCGGCCGTGGTGCGACCGAAGGCGAAAACGGCATGCTCACGCTGACGAGCGGTGCATCATCGCTGCTGGTCGTGTTCAACGGCGGCACGGTCAAGCTCACCGCGCTGTCGCCGGGGCCTAGTGGGACGGCGGTCGCAAAGGGCACGGTGATCGAGGCGCTGGACAGCACGGCGCCCGCTGCGAGCGGCCAGGCATTCCTGCGCGTCATCGATAGGCCGGAAGCATCGCGAAAGATTTCCGACAAGGAGATCGTCTGGCTCGACACGCTGAAGAGCGCCGGCCTAATCGAAAGCCGATTCAACTCGATCTTCTTCTTCACCGGCGCAAGCCGCGAGCCGGAACTGGCCGGTGTCTGGGGCGCGGTCGTCGGATCGTTCCTGACCATGATCGTTACGCTCGCCATCGCCTTCCCGATCGGGGTTTCGGCGGCGATCTATCTTGAGGAATTTGCCCCCAAGAACCGGCTGACGACGATCATCGAAGTGAATATCAACAATCTGGCGGCGGTGCCTTCGATCGTCTTCGGCCTGCTTGGACTTGCCGTATTCCTGAATTTCTTCGGCATGCCGCGCTCAGCCCCGGTGGTCGGCGGCATGGTGCTGGCGCTGATGACCCTGCCGATCATCATTATCGCCTCGCGCGCTTCGCTGCGCGCCGTGCCGCCGTCGATCCGCGAGGCGGCGCTCGGCATCGGAGCGTCCAAGGTCCAGACCGTATTCCATCACGTCCTGCCGCTGGCGATGCCGGGCATCATGACCGGCACCATTCTCGGAATGGCGCATGCGCTGGGCGAAACCGCGCCGTTGCTGATGATCGGCATGGTCGCCTTCATCGTCGACATTCCCGGCGGCTTTACCGATCCCGCGACGATCCTGCCGGTGCAGATATTCATGTGGGCGGATTTCCCGGAAGCTGGATTCCAGCAGAAGACTTCGGCGGCGATTTTGATTTTGCTGCTGTTTTTGGTCATCATGAACGCCATTGCGGTGATACTGCGCAGGCGCTTCGAGCGGCGCTGGTAAGGAGCAGAGGATATGAACATCATGACGGAAGCCGGCGTCGAACAGAAACTGAGCAGCGCAACCAATGCCCCTTCGATCAAGATGAAGGGCGAAAAGGTCTCTGTTCATTACGGCGAGAAGCGAGCTCTGTTCGACGTGGACCTCGATGTCCGCGAGAACCAGGTGACGGCGTTGATCGGCCCATCGGGCTGTGGCAAGTCGACCTTCCTGCGTTGCCTGAACCGAATGAACGACACGATCGATATCGCGCGGGTGAGCGGCAAGATCACGCTCGACGGCGAGGATGTTTACGACCCGAAAATCGATGTCGTCGAGCTACGAGCTCGCGTCGGCATGGTTTTCCAGAAACCGAACCCGTTTCCGAAGTCGATCTATGAAAACGTCGCCTACGGTCCGCGCATTCACGGCCTGGCCAGGAGCAAGTCCGAGTTGGACGGCATCGTCGAATCGAGCCTGAAGAAGGCCGGTCTGTTCAACGAGGTCAAGGATCGCCTGCTCGAGTCGGGCACCGGTCTCTCCGGCGGACAGCAGCAGCGCCTGTGCATCGCGCGCGCTATCGCCGTGTCGCCGGAAGTGATTCTGATGGACGAGCCCTGTTCGGCGCTCGATCCGATCGCCACCGCCCGCGTCGAGGAACTGATCGACGAACTGCGCCAGAACTACACGATCGTCATCGTCACCCACTCGATGCAGCAGGCAGCGCGCGTGTCGCAACGCACGGCGATGTTCCATCTCGGCTATCTGGTCGAGGAGGGCGCGACCGACAAGATGTTCACCAATCCCGACGACAAGCGCACCCAGGACTACATCACCGGCCGATTCGGCTGAGCGGTCCGGCGGCGAATTTCGAACACGAGGACAGGATCATGGGTGAACACACCGTCGCATCTTTCGACGAGGAACTGGAGCACATCGACAGGCTGATCCGCGACATGGACGAGCTCGCCGCCGCGATGGTCGCAGCCTCGATCCGCGCGTTGCTTGCGTCAGACAATGCGATGGCGCAGCGTGTTGTCTCGGACGACGCCATCATGGATGCGCGGCAGCGCGAACTCGACGATAGCGCGATCACCCTGATCGCCAAGCGGCAGCCGATGGCACAAGATCTGCGCGCCGTGGTTGGCGCAATCCGCATGGCCGGCGATCTCGAGCGCATCGGCGACCTGGCCAAGAACATAGCCAAGCGGGTCAGCGCAGTCGGGCAGAGCGCCACGCCGCGCAATCTCTCGCACGGCATCGACGCGATGGCGGATCTCGTTCTCGAGCAGCTCCGCGGCGTGGTCGAGCACTATGTGTCGCGCAATGCCGGCGCGTTGAAAGAACTGCGCGCCGACGACCAGAAGATCGACGTGAAATACACGGCGGTTTTTCGCGAACTCCTGACCTACATGATGGAGGATCCGCGCAACATCACCGCCTGCACGCATCTGCTGTTCTGCGCCAAGAATCTCGAGCGTATCGGCGATCATGTCACCAACATCGCCGAAAACGCCTACTTTGTCGTGACCGGGCAGCAATTGCCGGCGGATCGCCCGAAGCTCGACGAAACGACGATGTCGGCGCCGGCGACATGACAGGAGTGACCGGCCGATGATCGCGCCGCGCATCATGGTGGTGGAGGATGAAGAGCCGCTGGGCGTCCTCCTCCGCTACAATCTGGAATCCGAAGGCTATCAGGTCGAGGTGGTGACGCGCGGCGACGAGGCCGAAATCCGGCTGCAGGAAAACGTGCCCGATCTGCTGGTGCTCGACTGGATGGTGCCGGCGGTTTCGGGCATCGAGCTTTGCCGGCGCCTTCGGGTGCGTCCCGAAACCGAGCGGCTGCCGATCATCATGCTGACCGCGCGCGGCGAGGAGAGCGACCGGGTGCGCGGCCTTTCCACCGGAGCCGACGACTATCTGGTCAAGCCGTTCTCGACACCGGAATTCATGGCCAGGGTCAAGGCGCTGCTGCGCCGCGCCAAGCCGGAAGTACTGTCCAGCGTGCTGAAGGTCGGCGACATCATGCTCGATCGCGAATCGCACAGGGTCTATCGCAAGAAGAGCGAGATCCGGCTCGGGCCGACCGAATTCCGGCTGCTCGAATTCATGATGCGGCACCCGGGTCGGGTCTTCTCGCGCAGCCAGTTGCTCGACAATGTCTGGGGCGAGACGATCTACATCGACGAGCGCACGGTGGACGTCCATGTCGGCCGGTTGCGCAAGGCGGTCAACAATGGTCGCATGCCCGATGTCATCCGCACCATCCGCGGCGCGGGCTATGCGATCAGGGAAGACTAGGGATGTGCTGATACGGGTGATTCCGGCCTGCGAACGGCGGCTTCCTGCGCTTCCGGTGCTCACGTACCCGAAATTACGCTCCGCTCCGGTTCTCGGAACCCCCATTCTCGACTCGGCCTGACCTGAATCTCAACACACCCCAAGTCGCGATCCGGGGATCCCTGCCTTCGAATTCAAGCCACGTTCTTTCCGACCGAGCCGGCTCGTGCCTGGATGCTCGGCGCGAAGATCTCCTGGTCGACGAAGCTCAGCGCCCGCATGGCGCAGCCTTCTCGGATCAGCGGCAGTTCGTTCGGCTCGGTGTCGAAGGAAATCGAACCCGAATGCTGGCCGCCGGCGGTCTGGGCGATGGCCTCGCGCAGGGCCGGCTCAATCAGGTCGAAGGCGGCAGCGCTGGCACCGACCATGGCGACCGGCGCCGGATCGATCAGCGCGAACAGGCTGCCGAGCCCGAAGCCGAGCGCTTCGCCGGCCTTGCGGTAGGCTTCGCGCTCCGGTCCGTCCGTCTCGCGCGCCCGGGCCGCCAGTGCCCGCATCTCGGCGTCGCTGACATCGGCGACCGGCTCGGCGTTTTCGCTCAATTGCCTTGCGTTGCGCCAGATAGCGTAGTTGCCGGCATAAGCCTCGACGCAACCGCGCCGCCCGCAGCGGCAAAGCGCGCCGCCCGGCCGATGAATCATGTGGCCGAATTCGCCGCCTGAGGAATGGGTGCCGGTGAACAGCTCGCCTTTCAGCACCAGCCCCATACCGATGCCATGCGAGAGCAGGATGGCGATGAAATCGTCGCGGTAGCGATCCGGGTCGCGCCAGCGCAGCGCCACGGCCATCATGTTGCAGTCGTTCTCCATGATGGCCGGAATGTCGAACTCGCGTTCCAGAATGTCGGCGAAGGCGATGTTCGTCTGCGGCGTGATCGGCGACCATAACATGGCGCGCGCATGGGAATCGGTAATACCCTGGATCGCCAGCGCGATGCGGGCGACGCTTTGGACGTCGAGGTCGGGGTCTTCGAGCCGGCGCCGGACGATGGCGACACATTCGTCGATCAGCTCGTCGCGCGACATGGTCAGCGTGTCCAGCCGGCGCTGTTCCTCGGCGACCACTTGTCCGGCATAGTCGATGACAGCGATCGACAGGAAATTCAGCGACAATACGACAGCCAATACCGCAGCGGCTTCCGGATTGAGGCTGAGGCCAACCTGCGGCCGGCCACGTTTCAGCGAGACGGTCTCACTCGCCTTGGTCTCGGCCAGGATGCCTTCCTGGATCAGGTCGGAAGAGATCGCCGATATGGTCGAATGGCTGAGGCCGGTGGTTGCGGCGATCTCGGTCCGCGACGGCTGGCCTGCGCGGCGTACGGCCGAAATAACCATGGCCCGGTTGCGCCGGCGCAAATCGTCATGGCGGATCCCAACCGACATTGTTTTGCTTCCTCCCTATTGCCGCGGCCGCTCATGAATCGGAAGCCGTCAGGCCGACAAATACTGGCAGAACCAGAAGGACCTGTCATTGTTTATTCCGAGACTCGAAAAAAAGCCGGCAGGAGATTAAAATCCATCAGAATTCATGTTGACAGTGCTTCGGCGTTGGATCAGTATTTTTTCGAGGCTCGAAAAAAAGAGTCTTTGTGCCGGCCTTCGGGCCAGTTGGTCGCGCCGTACGCGGCGTAGGGAGGAATATCATGAAGAGATTCACAGCCGCCATCCTGGCGGGGGTCGCCATGTCGCTGACGCTCGCGTCGGTCGCACAGGCGAAGGACAAGGTCATTGGTGTTTCGTGGTCGAACTTCCAGGAAGAGCGCTGGAAGACTGACGAAGCCGCCATGAAGTCGGCGATCGAGGCCGCCGGCGACAAGTATATTTCCGCCGATGCACAGTCCAATCCCGGCAAGCAGCTGACCGATGTCGAGAGCCTGATCTCGCAGGGCGCCAACGCGTTGATCATCCTTGCGCAGGATGCCTCGGCCATCGGGCCGGCGGTGCAGAAGGCGCTGGACGAAGGCATTCCGGTCGTCGGCTATGACCGGCTGATCGAGAACAAGGACGTCTTCTATTTGACCTTCGACAACCAGGAAGTCGGCCGCATGCAGGCCCGCGAAGTGTTCAAGGTGGCGCCGGAAGGCAATTACGTCTTCATCAAGGGCTCGGGCGCCGATCCGAATGCCGATTTCTTGTTCGCCGGCTCCATGGAAGTGCTCAAGGATGCCATCGACAGCGGCAAGATCAAGAATGTCGGCGAGGCCTATACGGACGGCTGGCTTCCCGCCAACGCCCAGAAGAACATGGAACAGTTCCTGACCGCCAACGACAACAAGGTCGATGCGGTGGTTGCCGCCAATGACGGCACCGCTGGTGGCGTCGTCGCGGCGCTGACGGCGCAAGGCTTGGCCGGATCCGTCCCGGTGTCGGGCCAGGACGGTGACCATGCCGCGCTGAACCGCATCGCGCTCGGCACACAGACGGTGTCGGTGTGGAAGGACGCGCGCGAGCTCGGCAAGAACGCCGCCGAGATCGCCTCGCAACTGGCCGACGGCAAGCAGATGACAGACATTGCCGGCGTCAAGGACTTCGCCACGCCGGGCGGCAATGTCGTCAAATCGCTGTTCCTGACGCCGATTGCCGTCACCAAAGACAATCTCGACGTCGTCATCGACGCGGGCTGGATCGAGAAGGAAGAGGTCTGCGCCGGCGTGGCGGCGGGCACTGTCCCGGTCTGCAACTGATCCGGCCTTCGCAAGAAGCCTGAAACGCCGCGGCTTCACGCCGCGGCGTTTTTTCAAAAAGAATTGTTTTTCCGCTTCTCGCAGATAACTTCCAAGCTGCTTCCGGCATCCGCGGCAGACGGCAAACCGGTGGGAGGACATCATGACCGACACGACTTCCAACACGCCGGCCGCCGATACAGGCGCCGATCGGGCGCGTGAATCCGAGCTCAGCCCGGTCGGCCGCTTCCTCAAGGCAACCGAGCTCGATATACGCATGCTCGGCATGGTCGGCGCGCTGCTGGTCATCTGGGTTGGAATCCACATCCTGTCGGGCGGGCTTTTCCTCACGCCGCGCAACCTCTGGAACCTGTCGGTGCAGACCTCCTCGGTCGCGATCATGGCGACCGGCATGGTGCTGGTCATCGTGATGCGCAACATCGATCTTTCGGTCGGCTCCGTCGAAGGCGTGATCGGCATGGTGATGGGCGTCGCGCAGGCCGAATTCCTCATCCGGGTCATGGGGTTCCAGCTTGGAAATCCCTGGATATGGATCATCGCACTGGCTGCCGGCGTGGTGCTCGGCCTCATGATCGGCGCGCTCCAGGGCTTCATCATCGCCTATCTCGAGGTTCCGGCCTTCATCGTGACGCTGGGCGGCCTGCTGATCTGGCGCGGCATGGCGTGGCTGATGACGAGCGGGCGCACCGTCGCGCCGCTCGACGCCACCTTTCAGCTCATGGGTGGCGGGCCGCGTGGCTCGATCGGGGCAACCGCAAGCTGGATCGTTGGCATTCTCGCCTGTGTGGCCGTCGCCTTGATGCTGCTCAACGGCCGGTCGCAGCGCAAGCGGTTCAAGTTCCCGCTGCGTCCCGTCTGGGCGGAGACCTTGCTTGGTGTTGTCGCTTGCGCCGCCATCCTCGGCGCCGTCTGGATCGCCAATTCCTATCCCTGGCCGATCGGCATCGTTCGCCAGTACGCCCAGCGGACCGGCATCACCATCCCGGAAGGCGGGCTGTTCATCGCCCATGGCATCGCCATACCGGTGCTGATCGCGGTCACTGTGGGCATCGTCATGACCTTCATCACCAGCCGCACCCGTTTCGGCCGCTATGTCTTTGCCATCGGCGGCAATCCGGAAGCGGCGGAACTCGCCGGCATCAACACGCGCTGGGTGACTATGAAGGTGTTCATGATCATGGGCGTTCTGGCCGCGATCAGCGCGGCGATTGCGTCGGCCCGTCTCAATGCGTCGACCAATGCGCTGGGTACGCTGGACGAGTTGCTGGTCATCGCGGCCGCGGTCATTGGAGGCACGTCGTTGGCCGGCGGCTCCGGCACGGTGCTCGGCGCCATGCTTGGCGCACTTCTGATGCAGTCGTTGCAGTCCGGCATGGTGTTGCTCGGCATCGATTCACCGCTTCAGAGCGTCGTCGTCGGCGCCGTCCTGGTCATCGCCGTCTGGCTCGACACCGTCTACCGCAAGCGGGTCTGACCATGATCACGAAAAAGTGGAGATCGGTTTTTGACAAGATCATGCTCACGCAAAAACCATAGGGAGGAACGATCATGGCTGACACAACTGCTCCCACGCCACTGATCGACATGCGCAACATCTCGATTGCCTTCGGCGGCATTCGCGCCGTCGACGATGCGTCGATCGATCTTTTCCCGGGCGAGGTCGTGGCGCTGCTTGGCCACAACGGTGCCGGCAAGTCGACGCTGATCAAGATCCTGTCCGGCGCCTACAAGCGCGACTCGGGCCAGATCTTCGTCAATGGCGAGGAGGCTTCGATCTCCAATCCGCGCGACGCCAAGAAATATGGCATCGAGACGATCTACCAGACGCTGGCTCTCGCCGACAATGTCGACGCCGCCGCCAACCTCTTCCTCGGCCGCGAGCTGATGACCGGCTGGGGCACGCTCGACGATGGCGCCATGGAGGCCGAGGCGCGCAAGGTGATGGGCAGGCTCAATCCCCGCTTCCAGCGCTTCAAGGAGCCGGTGGTCAAGCTTTCGGGCGGCCAGCGGCAGTCGGTGGCTATCGCGCGCGCCATCCTGTTCAACGCCCGCATCCTGATCATGGATGAGCCGACGGCGGCACTGGGCCCGCAGGAAACGGCGCAGGTCGGCGAATTGGTCATGCAGCTCAAGGCCGACGGCATCGGCATCTTCCTGATCAGCCACGACATCCACGATGTGTTCGAGCTTGCCGACCGTGTCTGCGTGATGAAGAATGGTCGAGTCGTCGGCACGGCGCGCACCAGCGACGTAACCCAGGACGAGGTGCTTGGCATGATCATCCTGGGCAAGTGCCCGCCCGGTGCCATTCCGGGGCCAGGTGCGCTGAAGATCGCCGCCTGAAGCTCAATAAGCCGGCTAAATACCCGTCATGTGATATGCCAGCGGTCATGATGGTTTGGCCGCGCCATTGTATTGACGCAGGGACTTGCCCATAAGATGGGGAACCATGGGCCGCAGCAGCAATTTGAAGAAGTTCTTTCCGATCGTCGCTTTCATCGCCGTCGCGCTGATCAGCCTGACGATGGCGGGATTCGCCTATTTCGCCACGCAGGAAGCGGCGCGCATCAAGTTCGAGGCGACGGCGGACGATGCGCTCAACCGGATCGATAGCCGCATCGACCTGCATCTGTCGCTGCTGCGATCGACCCATGCGCTGTTCGAGGCGCGCAATGGTGGCATTTCGCGGGGCGAGTTCAAGGCGTTCTTCGAAGCGCTTGGTATCAACGACAATTTTACCGGCCTGCGCGGTATCGGCTTTCTCCGGCTGGTGAGAGCCGGCGACGAGGCAGCCGTCGAACGTGCCATCCTGCACGACTATGGCGCCAGCCATGCGATCTATCCGGCTACGACAACGCTGCCATGGCGTACGCCCATTACGCTGTTTGAGCCGCTGGATCCTTCCAATCAATCCAGCATCGGCTACGACATGTTCACCGAACCGGTGCGGCGCGAGGCGATCGAAAGGGCGATGGCCGACAACCAGCAGCACGCGAGCGGGCGCGTGCAGCTCGGCCAGGAAACAGGTGCTGCGCAGACCTTCACCGGTTTCCTCGTTTTCGTGCGGCTCAACATCGAAACTGCGCCGGACGGCATCGATGCGTCCAAATCCTCGACATCAGGCTTTCTTTATGCAGCCTTCCGCGCCCGCGATCTGTTCCAGACCGCGCTCAGCCGAACGCCACTGCTGCCGGTGAACATCGAAATCTATGACGGCAAGGTGGATGCCGACCAACTTTTGTTCCAGTCGGAAACGCCGCCGGCATCGACCTTCGGTAACAGGCTGGTGGTTTCTCGCGAGATCACCATCGCCGGACGACCATGGACCGTTCTGTTCAGGCCGACAAGCGCCTTCTCGCAACCCTCCTCGCGCGCGATTCCGGTCATGCTCGGCCTCTTCGGGCTGCTGCTCGCAGGAACCATCGCGCTGGTGGCACGCTATCAGGAGCGGGCGTATGACGCGGTCTCGCTGCTTCATGAGACGACGGAAAAAAGCCTGCTCCAAAAAGACCTGATGCTGCAGGAGATGAAGCACCGCATCAAGAACTCGATCACCCGGGTACTGGCGATCGCGCGCCAGACGGCATCGCACGCCACCGACGTCCACGAGTTCTCGTCCTCTTTTTCGGCCCGGCTGCAAGCGATGGCGGCTTCCCAGGACATGCTGACGCGCTCGCGCTGGCAGAAGGCCGATCTCGGCGATCTCTTGCGCATCGAGCTTGGCCAGGTGTTCGGCAAGGAGCTTCCGGAGGGGATATTGTCGGGGCCAGAGGTGCTGCTCGACGAGACGACGACGCAAGCGCTCGGCCTGACCTTTCACGAACTTGCCACGAACGCGCTGAAATATGGCGAAACCGGCAATTCGGCCAATACTAAAAAGGGCGACTGGTCGCTCAAGGTCGACTGGTCAGTCGAAGGCCGCTGGCGCGACCGGACACTGGTTCTCAACTGGCGCGAAGTCGGCCAGAAGAAGCTTGAAGCACCTGCCAAAACCGGTTTTGGCACCAAGCTGATCGATTTGAACGTGACGCGCGAATTGCGCGGTACGATCAATCGCGATTTTCACGATGGCGGATTGAGCGTGGAAATCAGGATTCCGCTGTCGGACTGAAACGCTGACGCAAACCGACCGTTTTCGAAGGCCCTAGTAAACAGGGACCGGACGAGCCGGTCTCCGCTTTTACTGCCGCATGCGTTTTGAAGCGGATCAGCAGCGAGCCGTAAAGAGACGGCCACGGTTGTCGCGGTACTGGCAATAGCCATTGCGCAGGTTGCGCACCAGCAGGCCGGTACCGGCACCGATTGCTGCGCCGACGAGGGCACCCTTGCCGCCGTCAATCAGGCCACCGGCCAGAGCGCCAACCCCGGCGCCCACGCCGACATCCCGCTCGGTGGTGCTGCAACCGCTGACCGCGACCACGGCAACCATCGCAATAATCATCTTCCGCATAGAGCTACTCCTCGCTTTTGTCCTCACTTGTAGTCCGATCCGTCATTTATCATGCGAAAAAGCGTTTTGCCCTTTCGATTTCACTGTTGGCTAAGAAAATCTTTTTTGGCGCGCGCGCCGGTCGAGGCAACCTCAAGATTGGAAATCTCCACGGAAGCGTCGAGCGTGCCGTCCGGACGCACATTCCAGACGATCTGATCGTAATCATCCTCAAGTGCCGGATCGACGGAAAGGCATTTGGCAATTATGCGCGGAGCCTGACCCTGCACATCGCTCAAGGCAAACGGACGCTCGGCGGCGCATTCCTGAGCGGTTTCGAAAACGCTCACCGACACGGGCAGTTCGCGACACTCGGTCATCGCGTTCGAACAGCCAATGACCAGCAACACGGCAGCGATGTGTTCCATGACGACGGTCCTCTCGCCATAAGAACGGGCCATGTTCGTCAAAGTTCCTGCGATGCAGGCTGGCGCGACTGATTGGAGAACAGGTCGACATGAGGCAAGCGCAAGCCGCCGGCCACTTTGGGTCCGACGCTCTAGATCAACTGGAACGCGGCGGCCAGGACGACCACCGCAGCCAGCCCGATTGCGGCGAGGCCGGGGGTCGGGTGGGAAGCACGGGGCGACGGCATCGCGGATGCTTCGAGATCCTGAAACCCGCCCATCGAAACGCGTGCGGCCTGCTCCAGCCTGTTGATGTCGGCAACCGTCAAAGCCATTCCTCCCGTACTGCGCAGCAGACTGCGATCGAAAACGTCATGCGGATCGTGTCTGAACAGCTTCGGACTTTATGGTGAACAGGTGGTTAAGGCCGGCGCGGCTGGTATCGATCCCAGCCCTCTTGCCCCAGCCCTCTTTGGCACGGCTGTTGTCCGGTCAATCCGTCTCGAAATTGCCGCGAGGAACGACAAGGCGATATTCGAGGCGGTCCCCGGTGATTTCAAGTGTCGCCGTACCGTTCAACGACGCAGGCACGACGCGCTCGAGTGCGACGCTGCCAAAACGCTTCTCGCTGGGCTGATTGTCATTGGCTCCGATGGCTTCGGCCCATGTCAGCGACAGTGCGGTCTCGCCAGCGGAAGCGGCCGTCAGATCGGCGGTCACCTCGACGAATCCGTCGGCTCGCGACAGAGCGCCGTAGCTGACCGAATTGACGGCAAGCTCGTGCATGGCCAAACCGATATGCAGGGCGGCATTGGGGTTGAGGTACGGATTTGCCCCCTGGAAACGCAAGCTGCGCACGGGGTCGGCTCCATAGCGGCCGACCTGGCCGGACACCAGTTCGCGCAGTGCCGCTCCCCGCCAGTTGGACGAGGTCACCAGGTCCTGGGATGAGGCAAGCGACTGCAGCCGGCCGCGAAAGCGTGTCAGGAAATCACTGAGCGTGTCCGAATAACGACTGGTCTGGGTGGCGATGCTCTGGATGATGGCCAAAAGGTTCTTCGAACGGTGGCTGACCTCGCGCAGCAGCGTCTTCAGGGTTTGCTCGCGACGTTTCTGCTCGGTCGTTTCGACCATGGTGGTGACGACGCCCTGCACCGCGCCGCCGTCGTCGTGATCAGCGTCTACCCATACTTGGAACCAGCGAACGCCATCGTCGGCGGGAATGCTGAACTCAAGGTGTTCCGGATTGCCGGATGTAACGACATTGCGTTTGGCCGCACCGATGCGCTCCGCCTGCGCCAGCGGCAGGAGGCCGTTGCTGTCGGCCGTATCGGAAGCCCATGGCGGGCGCATGTTGCGCGCCCAGACGGTTTTCATCTCGCGATCCTGATAGAGAACCGAAATGCCGGCATTGTGCAGCGCATGGAGAAGGGCCCGGCCAAGCTGCATTCCACTCTCAGCGGACTGCAAGGCGACGATCTCATCGCTCCGTCCGCTGTGTTTCATATCTCCGGCTCTGGATTGCATGGTCACTTCACCCGCCCAATGCAGGCTGAACGGCTGACGGAAAAATGGGTTCCCAAACGAGGTCCGCCGAGCGACGTCCCGTTAAGGACATCGCCCGGCGGTAGCTGGGAACCGCTTGAGGGGTGCGGTTCCCAGTGTTGGATCGCAGTTCACGACGCGCGTTTGAACAAGCCCGCAATAAGCGAGATGATCAGGAAAGCGAGAAAGATGAAAAATAATATCTGCGCTATACCTGCCGAGGTGCCGGCAATACCGCCGAAACCAAGAGCGCCTGCAATGATCGCGACCACAAGAAACACGAGCGCCCAGTAAAGCATGATCCATCTCCTTCAAATGGTACGGCAAAAACGTCTTTCGCT
This sequence comes from Mesorhizobium sp. M5C.F.Ca.ET.164.01.1.1, assembly GCF_004792125.1. Lineage (NCBI taxonomy): Bacteria > Pseudomonadati > Pseudomonadota > Alphaproteobacteria > Hyphomicrobiales > Phyllobacteriaceae > Mesorhizobium > Mesorhizobium sp. M5C.F.Ca.ET.164.01.1.1. The sequence goes on from NZ_SRTG01000001.1 coordinate 1,538,676, forward strand.
GCCGTTTGTTCCACCTTTTCCCGAAAAAGACGATCCCTGGAAATCTTTCCGGCCCGAATTGAATCGTCATGAGCAGGGGCGCAAGTGACGTTTGCCAGCCGCACGGGCCGGCGTTATTCGATCAGTGGCAAACGGGCGACCCGTGGAAACGGGGCAGCGCGAGGCCGGGCCTGCCCGGTCCTATGCAGCGGCTTTCGCGTGCCGGTCGAAGAACAGCGCCTGGCTGATCAGGGCCTTGACCATATCCGGATTGAACGGCTTGGTGACGAGGAAGGCCGGCTCCGGCCGCTCGCCGGTTAGGAGGCGCTCGGGAAAGGCGGTGATGAAGATCACCGGCACCGGCGTGGACGACAGGATCTCGTTCACCGCTTCGATGCCCGAACTGCCGTCGGCAAGCTGGATGTCGGCCAGCACCATCTTCGGCCGCGTCTTTGTGAACATCGCCACCGCCTCGGCGTGGGTACGCGCAGTTCCGACGACGCGATGGCCCAGGCTTTCGACCATTTGTTCGATGTCCATGGCGATCAGCGGCTCGTCCTCGATGATCAGCACATCGGTTGCCACCTGGCGGGAAATCTCGTTGCTGGCCTCGGCGAGGAGTTCGGAGAATTCCTGATCGTCGACGTCGAGAATCTCCGCCGCCTCGCCTTCGCTGAAACCTTCCACGGCGACCAGCAGGAAGGCCTGACGGGGACGGGGTGAGATCGCGTTCAGATTGGCGGCGGCGCGCTGTTCCCACGCCGACTGCGGGTGTTCTTGCGGAACGCGGATGGCGACCGAGGTGAACAGCCTGGCGAATACCTTGTAGAGCGCGATGCGGTCGTTCGACGCGTCCGGAAAGATGTCGACGTCGGCGATGATGGCTTCGAGCATCGCGGCGACCAGCGCGTCGCCACTCTCCTGCGATCCGGAAACGGCCCGCGAGAAGCGGCGCAGGAACGGCAGGTGCGGAGCGATGGTTGCGGACAGGCTCATGATGGACGTCTCCCTCTGACGTAATTGGATAGATTGCAGGCCAAGGTGATTACAAGCCCCGAAAATAAGCCCTGAAAACATAAACGCCGGCTTTCCGAAAAAGTTCCGACGGTTTGGAACTAATATAAGGGGACGGCGTTTGAGGTCGGGACGGGCAACCAGACGAGGGGACCGCCTGCTTTGCGTCGTCTATTGAAGGGCGGCAGGGTACTGGGAACAAAGGGCGAAATGAAGAGATGACGAAAGATACCACGGCTGGCGCTGCAAACAGGCGCCGGGCAACTTCCGGCGACCCGCTCGGGCCAAACTCGGAAATCGGCCGCAAACTCAAACAATATTACGACGAGCTGGTCTCCGACAACGTGCCGGATCGCTTCGCCCAATTGCTCAGCCAATTGGAACGGGCCCAACCTGCACGGAAAAAGGACTGAGGCATGGCGGCCGTCTCCCAGAGCTTCAAGACGGATCTGCTCGGCTCGATTCCGAGCCTGCGGGCCTTTGCCGTGTCATTGACGCAAAACGCCGACAAGGCCGACGATCTGGTGCAGGAAACACTGGTGAAGGCCTGGGACAAGCATGAAAGCTTCGAGCCGGGCACCAATCTCAAGGCCTGGCTGTTCACCATCCTGCGCAACGAATTCTATTCGCAGATGCGCAAGCGCGGCCGCGAGGTGCAGGACAGCGACGGCATCATGACGGCCAGGCTAGCCGTCCATCCGGCCCAGCACGGCCAGCTCGACCTCAAGGACTTTCGTAGCGCGCTGGAGCAATTGCCCGAGGACCAGCGCGAAGCCATCATCCTCATCGGCGCGTCGGGCTTTTCCTACGAGGAAGCCGCCGAGATTTGCGGCTGCGCGGTCGGAACGATCAAGAGCCGCGTCAGCCGCGCCCGCACGCGGCTGCAGGAAATCCTGAAGATTTCCGGTGATGACGAGTTTGGCCCGGATGCGATATCGGCTCAGGTGACGGGGTCGAACGCCGCCTGAATACTGACCATCAAACAAGAGGTCCGCGCCCGCACGCAGCCGCCACCGCCTCCACGAGATCGTCTCCCGAATAGGGCTTGGTGATCAAGCTGACATCCGGAAAGGACACCTTGATTTCGTCCATGTCGGAATAGCCCGAGGCGAAGACAAAAGGCACGCCCGATTCGCGCAGCCGCGAAGCGAAATCGAGTGTCGAAGTGCCGCCCAGCATGAGGTCGACGATAGCCGCGTCGAATCGCGAGGCAACGTTCTTCCGATCGATCTCAGCCAGATCGCGGGCGATGACCACGTCGCCGGCGCCATAGTCGCGGCAAAGCTGCTCGACATTCATGGCGATCAGGAATTCATCCTCCAGAACAAGAATCCGCAATCCGTCCAGCAAGGGGGGCACGTGGCAATGTCTCCGTGGGGCGCAGGGAACAGAGGAATCATGATCCCTATCTAGCTTCCTGTCATTTAAAGTTATTTGGCATGCTGTCATTTAAAAAAGACATGCGTCGCAGATGGCGGAACCTCGATGCCTGCAGGGCGTTTGCTATCGCCTTCCGGAAGAGGGCCCGCCTCGAAGAGGGATTGAGATGTCTGGCCAGAACGGCCGTTCCTTGTCCGCCCGCCGGTATTCATGTGAGAACTGCCCACTGCGGCCGTTGCCGGCGTTCCGGGCCTTCGAGAAGCAGGAACTTGTCTTCGTCGACGCGCTCAAGAAAGGCGAACTGGCCTTCGACAAGGGGGCTACCGTTCTGGTGGAGGGAAGCCACAGCGACCATCTCTATACGGTGCTGTCGGGCTGGGCTTTTCGCTATAAATTGCTGTCGGATGGCCGCCGCCAGATTCTGAACTATTCCATGCCAGGCGATCTCATCGGTTTGCAAGGCAGCCTGATGGGCGAAATGCAGCACTCCGTAGAAGCGTTGTCGCCGATGCTGCTCTGCGTCTTCGAGCGGAAAGCCCTTCCCGAACTCTACCGCAGCCATCCGGGCCTCGCCTACGACATCACCTGGATCGCCTCGCGAGAGGAGCGCATGCTGGACGAGAACCTGCTCAGTATCGGCAGACGCACAGCGCTCGAGCGTGCAGCCTATCTCATCGCGTTCATCTCCAGCCGCGCCAGGGTAGTCGGGCTGAACGGCAGGACGCCAGTGCAGATCCCGATCACGCAGCAGCATCTCGCCGATACCCTCGGCCTGTCGCTGATCCACACCAACAAGACGATCCGCAAGCTGATGGACCGCAAGCTTATCTTCTGGCGCGACGGCGGCTGCGAGGTGGTCGACAACGAAAGGCTCAAGGAACTAGCCCGCTGGGAAGGGTTGAGCGAAGATCGCCGACCGCTGATCTGAGCGGCTACCGGAGACGTGCCGGGCTGGACTCGCCTGCGGAAACACCCTTTCATGGGAGTTGTTCCGATTTCGGAACCTTGGGGTGGGTCGAACGTTTCGACCCGAGCAAACGCAAGGAGTCAAGTGATGGCGACTGCCGCAGGAAAGTCCCCGAACGAAAGCCGGACGAATTCGGACCTTGAAGCCGACATCAGGCAGTTGAAAGTCGACATTCAAAAACTCACCGAACAGCTGGCCGAGACCGGCCAACATGGTTACGGGGCTGCTCGTCGCGTTGCTGCGGAAGGAGTTGAGCAATTGCGCGCCCAAGGCGAAGCAGCGTTTGAAAATATGCGCAGCAACGCAAGGGACCTCGAAGCGCAAGTGGTGGCCAGCGTGCGCGAAAAGCCGGTGACGTCGCTGGCGATCGCGGCAGGCGTCGGCTTTCTGTTCGCGCTTCTCGCGCGCCGCTAAGCCTCAGCCCAGATGGGAATGCTGGCATCGTTGATCTCGGGCCTCGCCTCGGGTGAAGCCGTGGCAGCCGTGCGCCGCGCGCGCACGGCTGCCATCGTCTATGCGCTCGCAGCGCTTGCCGCACTGTGTGGCGTCACTTTCCTCGTCGGAGCGGCCTATGTCTGGGTGGCGGGTCGCTACGGGCCGATGGCAGCCTGCCTTGGTTTCGGGGTCGGCTTCCTGGTGATCGCAGGGCTTCTCCTGCTCTTCCATCAGCTGTCGGCCGGCGCGCGCGCCCGACGCCGGGCGCGGAGGCGAAATGCCGACATGAAGGCGGTCGGCATCACGGCCGCGCTCGCCGTGCTGCCGGCGCTACTCAAGGGGAAAGGCGGCCTGGGCACCATACTCGGCCCAGCGATTGCACTCGCCGCCTACGCCATCTACCGCGAGAACGTGAAGCCCGATGCCGACGATCCGGATGCCGGCGAAGCGAAATAGCTCGAAGCGATTCTTCTTGTTGTTTGACCACAATCTAATCCGAAAACCTGGCTCCACTTTTCGCTGACGCGGACCTTCGGTTCGGGATCATGGCCAGGCCGTCACTTCGGCAGATCCTCCAGCGGCATCGATATTTCGGCGAACACGCCTTCCGGCCGGAATTCGTGGATCACTTCGCTGGAGATGACCTTGGCCAGGCTGCGGCGGATCAGGATCGAGCCGAAGCCGTGGCGTTCGGGCGAGACAACTTCAGGCCCGCCGCTTTCGCGCCAGGTCAGCACCAGGCGCCGTGCGCCCTTCCGGCCCTGTGCCTGCCAGTCGAGATCGACCTTGCCCGAAGCCGCCGATAGCGCTCCGTATTGCAGCGCGTTGCTGGCCAGTTCATGCAGAATCAGGCCAAGCCCGACTGCCTGGTCGGGCGAAAGCAGCAGATCGGCGCCTGAGATGGTCATGCGCGGCTGTTCGGCGGTGTCGAACGGCTTGACCTCGATCTGCACGAGTTCGCGGATGCCAATGCCGCGCCACTCGCGGTCGGACAGCAGGCTGTGGGCGGCGCCCAGCGCCTGAAGCCTGGCGCTGAAGGCTTCAAGGAATTCGCTCGGCTGGCGCGCATGGCGAACTGTCTGCGTCGCCAGCGCCTGCACTGTCGCCAGCGTGTTCTTGACGCGATGGTTCAGCTCGCGCAGCAAGAGCCGTTGCCGCTCGTCGCCGAGCTTGCGTTCGGTGATGTCGTAATTGACGCCGAAGATCAGCGTCGGCTTGCCGTCGCCGTCGCGCTCGATGACACGGCCGCGCGTCGCGAGCCAGCGCGGCGGACTGAAGCCCTTGACGCGGTATTCGCCAAAATAATCGTCGCCGCCGGTCAGCGCGTCGCGAAAGCGTGTCTCGGTCTGATAGACATCACGCGGGTCGATGGCGGCAAGGATATCGCGCGCCCTCAGCCGGTTCGAGCGCGGCAGGCCGAACAGCTCGGACAACCGGATATCGCATTCGATCATATCGGTATGGATATCCCATGCCCAGCTCGCGAGCGCTGCGGCATCGAGCGCAATGCCGCGCCGCTTTTCCTCGCGCGCCAGCGCCGCAGCGATGCTGGCGCCGTTGCGGGTGGCGTCCTTCAATGCGAACAGGCTGGCAGCGAGGCTGGCGAGCGCCGTCAATTGTTCGAGCTGGGCGGCAGACGGGGACGCGCGCGGCTTCCGGTCGAGCACGCAGAGCGTGCCGATCCGGGCGCCGGCCACCACAATCGCCACACCCGCATAGAAACGGACATGGTGCTGGCCAGTGACCAGCGGGCTGGCGTTGAAGCGTGAATCCGTGGTCGCATCGGTCACCACCATCGGCTGGTCGCCGGCGGCAATGGTATGGGCGCAGAAAGATGCATCTGTCGAGGCCTCGGTCTCATCCAGGCCGACACGGGACTTGAACCGTTGCCGCTCGACATCGACCAGCGTCACCAGCGCGATGGGCGCTAGCATCACCGCGGCGGCAAGACCGCTGATATGGTCGAAGTCACGATCGGCCGCCGTGTCGAGTGCGTCGAGACCGTGCAGTACTGCAAGCCGGTCCTGCGCCCTTACCACGTTAAGGACGTCGACCGGCAGATTCGGCTTTTTCACTACCCTGCTATCCACAAGGCCCCCAAGTGCATCGGCTTGCAGCCATTCTCGCCAGTTGCCTGGCTCTGAAACCGGAACCTTCGCCTTGAGGAACCGTTACCCAACCACGTTTTCCCAGCCGCGCCCGCCAGCGCCAAACGACATGCCAGCGCCAAACGAAATGGAGGCCGATCATGCCCAAGATCGTTCCTGAAGACAAAGCCCGCCAGGGACGCTGGGGGTGGCACACTTTCCGTATCTTGATCGCCGCGCTGCTTTTGGCGTTTATCGCCTGGGGCATCGCAGAGATTTACGGCAACATGATAGACAAGACGTCGACAACCGAACAGGGCGAGCTTCCCAAGGTCGAACAGGGCGAGAATCCCAAAGGCTGAAGCTATCCGATCGACTGTACCGGGCTGCATCACGCTGCCTTCGCTTGGACAGCGCGCGCCGGGACAAGAACGTTCAGCGCGCCAGGATGAATTTCGATCGTCGTTTCGGGGTCAAGCGGGACCAGTTCGCCGTCCATGACGGCGCGGAATTTCTTGGCAGCCGAGTGCACTTTCAAAACGGCCCGGTCAGCCTGGTGGATTTCCACATGCTCACTGTCGCGCCATTTGCCGCGCGCCATGTCGAAGAGAACCCTGAGCAGTTCGCCACGCTGCTGCGCCACCGTGACATAGATGCCGAGCACGCCGCCGGCGGGATTGTCGGCATAGGGCAGGTGACCCTCACCGAACAGATTGTTGGTGATGCCGATGCCGGTGGTGCGCGTCACGATCTCGGCTTCGCCGATGGTCAGCGTCACCTTCATTGCCGACGGGTTGTTGATCGCCGCCCACGCAGCCTTGACTGAAGCCCGCATCTTTCCCAACCGCGAGCCAAACTCCATGGCCTGGCGAAGCTGAACCATCCTGGCATGCATGCCGATCGAGAATTGATGCACGAATGGCTTATTGTTGGCGGTTGCCATATCGACTGCGATCACCTCGCCGTCGGCAAGAGATTTCACGGCCGCGTCAAGGGTCTGTGGAATGCCGAGCCCGCGCGCGAACAGGTTCATCGTGCCAGCCGGTAAAATGGCAAGTGCTTTCTTCCTGCCCATCAACCGAGCAGCCGCGGCCGAAATGGTGCCGTCGCCGCCACCGGCCAGCACAATGTCGACGCTGTGCTTCGAAGCGATGCGGTCCAGCGTTGCGACGATGTCCTTGCCGGCAACGATGTCGATATCGATCGAGTGACCTGCTGCCTCCAACGTCTGGCGCATCCGGTCCGTGAAGGCGGAAAGATCAATCGTGCGCAGGGTGCCGCCCTCCTGGTTCAGCACCGCCGCAAATCGCATCCCCCGCTCCGTTTTTTCTTGGCAACCATTGGATAATCATCGGCCAGGACAGAACCAGCCAAAGGCTGGAACGGGTCGGCTGAAAAAAAGTTCCGCAGCTCTAACGAAAATACAGGAGCGAATCTCACCGGCCGAACGCATGATTGAGCGCGATTCGGGTGGTTTTTTCCCGACGCTCGCCATGGTGTCGGAACAACGGCGCGGTCACGACGTTGTGAATATGTAACGCCGCGACCAATCTCCCACCCGGTGGCTCGTGGCGTGAACCGATAACGCACGAGGAGAGATTACGATGATCCGCACGCTCTTAACCACCACCGCACTCGCAGCGCTGCTTGCGACCGGTGCATATGCGCAGACGGCCACAACCCCGGCGCCGACGCAGGACCCGGCAGTCCAGGATACCGCTCCTGCGGCTCCCGTTGCGCGCGCCGAAGGCAGCCTGGTGACCAACATCATCGGGGAATCGGTCTATAATGGCACAGGCGACGATGCCGAGAACATTGGCAATGTCGACGACGTCGTCTTCGACGAAAACGGTCAGGCAAAATCCGTCATCATCGGCGTCGGTGGCTTTCTTGGCATTGGCGCCAAGAACGTGGCTTTCGACTACAACAAGCTGGAATGGGCCGAACGGAATGGCGACCGCTGGCTGATTGCCCAAACCACAAAGGATGAGTTGACGGCCCAGCCGGACTTCGATCGCAGGCCTTACGATCCGGTTCCTGCGGCCACCGACACCACGGCTACGGCTCCTCCAGCCCCTTCTGGCACGACCGATACCACCGCACAGAATGCTCCGGCGGCTCCGGTCGAACCGGTTCCGGCCGAACCCGTGAAGCGCGCCGATGGCAACCTTGCCACCAACATCATTGGTGAGACCGTCTATAACGGCACCGGCGACGACGCTCAAAACATCGGTGACGTGAACGACATCGTCCTGGCCAAGGATGGCAAGGCCGAGTCGCTGATCATTGGCGTCGGCGGCTTCCTTGAGGTTGGCGAAAAGAATGTCGCCTACGAGTTCGATAAGGCCAAGTGGGCGGAAAGGGACGGCGATCGCTGGCTGGTGGCCGAGACCACGAAGGAAGACCTGGAGGCGTTGCCAGAGTTCAACCGCGAGCCCTATGATCCGGCCCCGGCGACAACCGCATCGACTGACGCGGCGGCGCCGGCGCCGGTGACTACCACCCCTGCTGTCACTCCAGCCCCGGCGGAGAAGACCGCGGAAGCTCCGGCGGCAACGCCTGACCCGGCTGCTCCGGCACCGGCGGACAAGACGGCGCAGGCCCCGGCAACAACGACTGACCCCGCTGCTCCAGCACCGGCGGACACGACAGCCGAGGCTCCGGCTGCAGCAACGCCTGACGCAACCCCCGACCAGACGCAGACCGCGGCGATCGACAAGTCGGCGCTGACCGAAATGCCGATCAACGAAATCCGGTCCGAAGATTTGGTTGGAACCACCGTCTACGGCGCCAATGATGTCAACGTCGGCGAGATTGGTGACGTCGTACTGACGGGCGACAAGAAGGTCGACGCCGTCATCATCGACGTCGGCGGTTTCCTCGGCGTTGGCGAGAAGGAAGTCGCTGTCGGCATGGACAATCTTAAATTCATGACCGACAAGGATGGCAACCGCTATCTCTACACTAACTTCACCAAGGAGCAGCTCGAGGCGCAGGTCGCCTATGACAAGGGCACCTATACGCAAAAACGTGACGAACAGCGTATGATGATGCGCTAAGCCCCAGTGATTGACCCCGAAAGGCCCGCGCCGGCGACGGCGCGGGTCTTTTCTATGACTGGAAAGGCGGCAGGCGTGCGACGTGGCCGACAACGCCGTCGTCGGTCAGTTCGGCAAGCGCCAGCGACTGATCGAGATGTTCGGCCCGCCAGGCAAGCAGCCTTTCGGCAAGCTCCAGCCGGACCGGCAGATAGGCCGGATCGGCGGCGACATTGGTCAGTTCGTCTCGATCCTTCTCCAGGTCGAACAGCAGCGGCGGTAGGCCGCCGCCGAAATGTACATATTTGAATTGTTTCGTGCGGATGACGGCCAGATTGCACTGGCGCGGCCCGATGCCGAAATGGCGCTCGGCATCACCGTCGGCAACCGAGCGGAAATCGAACTCCCAATGCGCAGCCTCGCGCCAGTTCCGCGGCTCCCCGGCATCCAGGAACGGCTTCAGCGATCGTCCGTCGAGATGCGGCGGGGTTTCCTCGCCAAGCAGAGCGAGCAATGTCGGCGCAATGTCCACCGCCTCAGTGAAGCGGTCGACGCTGGCGCCGGCCGCTTTGCGGCGACGCGGGTCGCGGACGATCAGCGGAATATGATAACTGCCGTCGAAAAAGCCGCCCTTGCCCAGCATGTAATGGTCGCCCATCATCTCGGCATGGTCGGAGGTCAGCACGACGGTGGTGTCATCCCATGCACCCGCCGCCTTGACCGCCTGCCAGATGCGGCCAAGCTGTGCGTCGACCTCCGAGATCATGCCGTAATAGAGTGCGCGGATGCGGCCAAAATTGTCGTCGCCCCAGTCGCGCACCTTGCCCTCGGCGCCGGGGCGGAATTTCGAACGCTCCTGCAGGTCAAGATCATAGGCAAGGTAGGGGTGGCTTTCTGCCTCGGCCTGCCAGCGCACGGCGCGCTGGAAAGCCGGTCCCTCGGCAGGATCATACATCCTGTTGTAGGGCTCCGGCACGATGAAGGGCGGATGCGGGCTGAGGAAGGAAAGATGCGCGAACCACGGTGTATCGCGCTCTTGTTCGCCAAGCCAGCGGACGAACTCGCCGGCCAGGAAAGCAGCTGGGGTTTCGTCCTTCGAGTAGACGGGCGGCGCGTTGGTCACCTCGCTGTCGGTCGTGCCTCCAAGCTCGTCCGCTGGGCGATGGATGTCGGGAAAGCCGGCGCTGCTATCGATGCCGCGCGCCTGGAGCCACGACAGCCACGGTTTCTGGTGCTCCGGCAGGAGTTGGCGCACGGTGAAGCCGGGCAGCACGCCTTCGTAGCTTTTCAGCCGCGGGTCGCCCGGCGCCAGCGTGCGCGGATCGGGCGATACGTCGGTATAGCCGAACAGCGTCGGATCATAGCCGAGGCTACGCGCCGAGAGCGCGATGTTGCCGTGACGGGCGTCGAGCGGGGTGCCGTTGCGGCAAACTCGGTTGTTCATCTGGTAGAGGCCGGTGTAAAGGCAGGCGCGTGCCGGCGAGCAGGGCGCCGCGCCGCCATAATGCTGTCGAAACAGCACACCCTCGGCGGCCAGCGCGTCGGCATTCGGCGTCCGCACCACCTTGTGGCCTGCCGCCGACAGGCAGTCGCCGCGCCACTGATCGCAGGTGATCAGGAGAACATTCGGGCGTCTGTCTTTTCTGACCAATGCTGTATCCTTCATTGAAACGTGCCGCTCATGGAGCCGAAATTTTTGTGGCGACGCAAGCCTGAGGTATTCGCCAAATCGTAAACAAAAGCCGCCTTATTGTTCACTCATAGAGCACAGTCCATCTGTGTTTGCGGCCTTTGCCGCCGGCTGGCCGGTTCTCATATTGGCGTGGACCGCGGCATGGGCCGCACAGGACAAGGAAAGGGGCAGAAAAATGCTCGACCAGATCAAAGGCCTGCATCACGTCACTTCGATGGCCAGGGATGCGCGCCAGAACAATGAGTTCTTCACCAAAAAGCTCGGCCTGCGCCGGGTCAAGAAAACCGTCAATTTCGACGCGCCGGATGTCTACCATCTCTATTATGCCGACGAGCTCGGCACGCCCGGTTCGGTGATGACCTATTTTCCGTTCCCCAATATCGGCAAGGGCCGCCACGGCGTTGGCGAGGTCGGCACCACGGTCTATTCGGTGCCCGAAGGTACGCTTGCCTATTGGGAAAAGCGTTTTGCCGATGAGGGCGTCGCCGGGCTGTCGCGCGAAGAGAGCTTCGGTGAGAAGCGCCTTGGCTTCGCCGGTCCCGACGGTGACGGGTTTGCGCTGGTCGAGAACAAGGCCGACACCCGTACGCCGTGGGCGAAGGGCGATGTTCCCTCCGACGAGGCGATCCGCGGCTTTCACTCGGTGTCGCTTAGGCTGAAGGATGGCGGCGCCACCGAAGAGCTGCTGAAATTCATGGGCTATGAAGAAATCGACACGTCCGGCACTGTAAAAAGGCTGGCTGTGAAGAACGGCAACGGCGCCAATATCGTCGATATCGAATCGCTGCCGGGCGCCGCTTTTGCCGATCTCGGCGCCGGCTCCGTTCACCATGTCGCCTTCGCTGTCGAAAACCGCGCCAAGCAGCTCGAAGTGCGCAAGGCGCTGATGGACACCGGCTATCAGGTGACGCCGGTGATCGATCGTGACTATTTCTGGGCGATCTATTTCCGCACGCCGGGCGGCGTGCTGTTCGAAGTCGCCACCAACGAGCCCGGCTTCGACCGCGACGAGGACACCGCCCATCTCGGCGAGGCGCTGAAGCTGCCGTCGCAGCACCAGCATCTGAGGCCCTATCTCGAGCAACATTTGCAGAAGCTGGAAGACTGAGGACAAGGTCATGAGCAAGGATTCTTACACCCACAAGGTCCTGCCCGGTTCGCCGGGCGACGCGTTGCTCTTCGTCTTCCACGGCACCGGGGCCGACGAGACTCAGCTTTTGTCGCTTGGGCGCGATCTCGCGCCGCAGGCGACTATCGTCTCGCCGCGCGGCGATGTCTCGGAACACGGTGCCGCGCGCTTTTTCCGCCGCACCGGCGAGGGCGTCTACGACATGGGCGACCTGGCGCGGGCGACGGACAAGATGGTAGGTTTCGTCAAGGCGCATGTCGAGGCGGCAAAGCCCTCGTCGGTGCTTGGCCTCGGCTATTCCAACGGCGCCAACATCCTGGCCTCGGTGGTGTTCGCGGCGCCCTCTCTGTTCGACGCGGCGGTGCTGATGCATCCGCTGATCCCGTTCGAACCGGAGATCGAGGGAAGTCTCGCCGGCCGTCGCATCCTGGTCACAGCAGGCAGGCGCGATCCGATATGTCCGCCCAACCTGACGTCGCGGCTCGAGGCCTATTTGCGCGCCGATGGCGCCGATGTCACAGTGGAGTGGCACGACGGCGGCCATGAGGTGCAGTCGAACGAGATCGAGGCGGCGCGGCGGTTCCTGTCCGCTACGCCGGCAGAAGGAGCGTAAGCAATGCTTGACCAATTGCCGGAGATCGAACTGGAGGATCGCGGTTCCAAAGGCCGTTATCTCTTGCGCGGGCCTGATGGCGCCGAGGCGGAGATGACCTTCACCAAGATCGGCGAGCACCAGATCATCATCGACCACACCGAGGTGCCGGATGCGTTCCGCGGCCAGGGCGCCGGGCTTCGCCTTGTCACCCGAGCCGTCGAGGACGCGCGCGCGGCGGGCAAGAAGATCATCCCGCTTTGTCCGTTCGCCAACGCCCAGTTCCATCGTCACAAGGAATGGGCCGACGTGCTGAAACAGTAGGTTCGGCTCAATTCGGCCACCTAAGCGCGCGGGATGACGGTGGAAGAGCGGGCGGCCACAAGGGGATAACGTCTCTGGCATTTGCGCAGTTCGTACATCTTGCCTAATTAGGCGTATCGCCTGCAGACTGGCTGCGACTGAGGCCCGCCCCCTGAAACCGAATGGCTCCCTGATGACCGAATCCGACCTCGTCCCCGTCTTCGACGGCCACAACGATACGTTGCTCAGGCTCTATCAGTCGAAGGACGCGGATGTTGAGAAGCTGTTCATCGAGGGAACGCAGGGTGGCCACATCGACCTGCCGCGCGCGATAAAGGGCGGCTTTGCCGGCGGCATGTTCGCGATCTTTCCGCCGCCGGTCGAGAAATCCAAGCGCAGTGCGGTTCCACCTGCGCCGAGCGATACCGAGCCCTTGCCGCCCGAAATTTCGCGCGCCGACGCGCTCGCTTCCACCATCGCCATGGCCTCGATCCTGTTCAGGCTGGAACGAGCGTCGGCACTCACCGTCTGCCGCAGCGCCGGCGACGTGCGAAATGCGATGGCGCAAGGGTCGATCGCGGCGGTGTTCCATATTGAAGGCGTCGAGGCGATCGACCCCGAACTGACGATGCTCGACGTGTTGCATGCGGCCGGCCTGCGCTCGCTCGGCGTCGTCTGGAGCCGCCCGAACGCTTTCGGCCATGGCGTGCCATTCCGTTTCCCGTCGACGCCCGACACCGGACCTGGCCTGACCGATGCCGGCAAGGGACTGGTCAAGGCCTGCAACCAGCTCGGCATCATGGTCGATCTTTCGCATCTCAACGAAAAGGGGTTTCGCGACGTCGCCGAGATCAGTGACGCCCCGCTGGTCGCGACCCACTCGAACGTCCATGCGATCTGCGGCCATTCCCGCAACCTCACGGACTGGCAGCTCGGCGCGATCCGCGAGTCGGGTGGCATGGTCGGCCTGAATTTCGCGACCGGGTTTTTGCGCGAAGACGGCCGGATGAATGCTGATACCAGTGTCGACATCATGGTGCGCCATGTCGATTCGCTGCTGCAGGCGCTGGGCGAAAACGGCGTCGGCCTCGGGTCCGATTTCGACGGCGCCATGATCCCGGCTGTTATCGGCGACGTTACCGGCCTGCCGAAGCTGCTCGATGCGTTCGCGGCGCGCGGCTTCGGTCGCGCACTAATCGAGAAGATCGCCTATCGCAACTGGATCAACATGCTGGAAAAGACCATCGGGTAAAGCGTGTCGCCCGGCAGAGTAGCCAGCGACCTGCAATATATCGATCGAGCGGGGTTTTGATGATCTCGACAAAACCGTTGTGTCCGGAGCTCAAGCCGCGGATGATTGCGGACTTTGAGAACTTCAGGGCCGGCTCTTGAAGCGCCAGACCGTACGAACCGATGTCGCCATCGCCGGCGCGGGCTTTACCGGCCTGTCAGCCGCGCATGAATTGAACAAGGCCGGCATTGATTTTGTGCTGCTCGAGGCGCGCGGCCGCGTCGGCGGGCGGGTCGAGTCCAAGTGGAATGGGCTTGGCGAGCTGATCGACAGCGGCGGTCAGTTCCTGTGCGAGGACATGCCGGAACTGATGGCCCTGGTGCGAACGCGCGGTAAAACGTTGGTCGAGACCTATGTTAAGGGCGAAGTCATTGCCCAGCCGCTGACGGGCGAAAAGGAAGCCGAGCGAATCTACTACGCCTCGATGGCGATCCGCGACCGTATGAACGCGATTGCACCGGGCGATCCGACTATTGCCGGCTTGACCGTCGCCGCATGGCTCGATCGCCAGAACGATCCCGGTGAGGCCAAGGCGGCTTTTCGCTCGATGATCGAGGGCCTGTGGTGCCAGGCGCTCGAAAAACTGCCGCTTTGGCACCTCATCGACAATGACCGCCGTATCACCAATGAGGTGTCGGAGCTGCAGTATTTCGTGCACGAAACCATGCAGTCTCTGGCGGATGATCTGGCTGAGGATCTCGGCGACCGCCTGCGATTGAACACGCCGGTCAGAACGATCGAGCGCAGACTGGGAGGAATTCGTCTCGCGTCGACGACGGGCTCGATCACGGCGCGAATGGCGCTGATCGCCATGCCGCCGATGATGGCTTCGAAGCTGGATTTCGCACCGGCGCTGCCGGTTGCCTTGGAAAAGGCCCTCGGTGTCTGGCAAAGCGGCGCGGTGATCAAAATGCAGGTGCGCTACCCCACAGCCTTTTGGCGCGCCAAGGGCTTGAGCGGCATGGTGATGTGGCGCGATCCGCCGGCACTTTTTGCCTGTGAAGTCAGCAAGGATGGCGGCCACCCTGCGTTGGTCGTCTTCGTCGGCGGGCCGCTTGCTCTACGCTGGCGGGAGTTGGGAGATGCCGCGTTGCGCGCGGAGGTTACGGCGCGGCTCAAGGAGGCGCTCGGCACGGACGCAGGCAGCTTCACCGATTTCAGCTGTCGCGACTGGACCGATGATCGCTGGAGCGGCGGCGGCTACAGCGATCTCATCATCGATACGAGTGCCACCGATGCCGAACAAACCATCCTGGCCGGCGCGCCGCCAGTGTATTTCGCATCCTCGGAATTGTCGCCGTCATTTCCGGGCTATGTCGAAGGCGCAATCGTGGCTGGGCGCATTGCTGCACAGAAAATCCTCTCGGAATTTAATCCGCAGTAGTCACAAGCGCCTCATGGTCGCAGGTGAGGCGTCTCAAGCTGGCGACCGGACGTCGCCGGGCTACAGCGGCGGCGTGATTTGATCCCGTGAACATGCGACTGCATGAAACAGTTCGGCAAAGAACTCTCGCGCCCTCGCAGACCGAATATGCCCGGTACTGCCCGAATTCCGGTTTCAAATCTGTTACACGGTCAGTTTGCGTGCGTCGTTCGTCCGTTACCGGGTGCGGCTAAGTTCGTTTCAGCAGAAAAAGAAAATCAATGAAGGGAATGGCGATGCATACGAAAATCCAGACTGCCTACAATGACCGCCTGCAGGCGCCGGAGCGCAACGATCGGCGGCCGAAGCTGGCGCTGCGCCGGCGCGCCAACGACCATCCGATGGCGCTGTTCGTGGTGCTGGGCGCCGCCGCATTCGTCGGCATGGCGTTCGCGCCGACGGTTGGACCAGCCTTTGCTTCACTGAACCCGCCGGCAAATATCGTTGACGGCGCGCCGACCACGACAAAGACCGCGCGCCTGCCGATGCCGGAGATCGATTTTGTCTGCAAGGGGCAAGCCTGGGGCGCCGAAAGTGCGGACTGCCTGCGCGTCATCGCCGAGCAGTCCGGAATCCACAAGGCTCGCGCGGTCCGCGTGATCGCCAATGCCCCGCCGCTGACCGATACGCCGAACGTTTTTTGATGCCCCCCGAGCGACCCTCCAGCGCTCCCGGCAGGCTCCCGCCGCATCGTCGGCCGGGAGTCTTTTTTCTCTGGCCTCTAACCCTTCGTTTGAGCATTCGGATTCTTTCAAAAGCCGATTTCCACCAGTCCGAAGTTCTAGCTGCCCAATGCCGCCTGCTCGGCGATGGCCGACAGCACGCCGCGCACGTCCAGCGTGCTGAACGGCTTTTCCAGGATCTGCGGACGCTGCGGCGCGGGCAATGCTTCGATTTCGGCCTTTGCGCCGATCAGGTCGCCGGTGACCAGAACGAAGCGCCGCGCCAGATCGGGCTTTTCGGCGAGCAGTTCGCGATACATCGATATGCCGCTGGTGCCGGGCATGCGCAGATCGGAAAAGACGATGTCCGGCGGCATGTGGCCGGTCAAGGTCGCGGCGGCCGATGCCCAGGCCGGCACGATCCGCGACTTGATGCCCATCAACTCCAGAATATCGGACAGCGACGCGGCGACATCCGGCTCGTCGTCGATGATCAGCGCGTGACGCAATCCGCTCGAGCGCGACGGGGTTTCGCCGGCGGCGGCCGCGCCGGCGGAGATCGCCGGCAATTGGACGACGAAACGGGCGCCCCTCGGCAGAACTTCCTCGAACCAGACATTGCCATTGTGCCGTTCGATGATCGATTTGGAGATTGACAGGCCGATGCCGGTGCCGACGCCGACAGGCTTGGTGGTGAAGTAGGATTCGAAGATGCGAGAGCGAATCGCTTCCGGCACGCCCAGCCCGTTGTCCTCGACTGAGAAACAGGGATTGCCGCGATCGCTGCGAAACGTGCGAACCTTGATCAGCCGGTCGCCGCCGATGCCGGCCAGAGCGTGCTGGCTGTTGATGAGGAAGTTGGCGGCCACTTGCGTCACATGGTCGGCGTCGGCCATGGCCAGCAGCGGGCCGCTGGCGAAATCGGTATCGATAATGATGCCGGTCGACCTGGCGCCGTAGGCAGTCACTTCGAGTGCCGCGCGGACCACCTGGTTGAGGTCCGTCTCGGCCTGCGCCGCCGGGTGCAGGCGGACCATTGAGAGGAAGCTCTTGACGATGCGGCCGCAACGCTCGGCGGCGGCGCGCACCTTTTCGGCGCGCACCTTGGTCTGCGGGTCTGAAGCGAACTCGTGCAATAGCGTCGATTGTGCGACGACCACGGCAAGCGGGTTGTTGAGCTCGTGTGACACGCCGGCAAGCAGCGAGCCCATCGCCGCCATCTTCTCGTTCTGGTGCAGCTTTTCGCGCTGGCGGCCGATCTCCTCCTCGGCGCGCAATTTGTCGCGAAGGTCGCGGATCGAGCCGAAGATCAGGCGGCGGTCGGCGACTCGCATCTCGGTCGCCGTCAGTTCGATCGGAAAGACCTCGCCGGCCGCATTCTGGGTGACGGTCTCGATCCGCTGGCCGACCATCGGCGCGCCGCGGCCCGACATGTATTCGGCGCCCGACACATAGCCCTTGCGATAATATTCCGGAACGACGGTGTCGAGCAGGTCCTTGCCGAGGATGTCACTGCGCTGATAGCCGAACATCTTTTCGGCGGCAGGATTGAACTCGATGATCGAACCGGTCTCGTCGATGACGATGATGGCGTCTAGCGAGGCCTGCAACATGGTGCGGCGGATGACTTCGCTGGCATGGGCATCGGAAAGCGATCGTTCGATGGCGTCGCCGATGGCCAATGCCACGATGTGCAGCGTTGCCTCTTCCTCGTCGGTCCATTCGCGCTCGTTCACGCAGTCGTTGACCGCCAGCGTGCCCCACAGATGGCCATGCGCAAAGACCGACACCGACAGGAACGACTTGATGTGCTGCTTTTCGAAGTCGGTTCTCAGAAAGCCTTCAAGGTCGCGCGTGTGTCCCGCGAAGATCTTGCCTTGCCGCTCGTCCTCCGCCAACCGTTCCAGCAGTGGGTCCGAATTGACAACCGACTGCATGATTACCGTTGGCGACGCCAGTTCGCCACCAAATCGGGGGTTGATCCAGTAAGCCGCGACCGACTGGGCAAAGCCCTGGCCGGGCAGCTCGCGCAGCCGAAACAGGATGCCGCGCTGGCAATCCATGGCTCCGCAGAGCGTTTCAAGGATGCTGTCCATCTCGCGCTGCCAGTCGCCGGCTTCGCGAAGCCGGCGAACGACATGGACAGCCGCCATCGCCGCGCCCTGCCTGACGCCGTGCATATCGCTGCGTGCTGCTTCAGCCGTCATGGTCAGCCGTCATTTCACAGTCGTGCCACCGAGAGTGGTTACCGGTGGCCGCGCCGCTCAGTTGCTTTCGCCGGTCGGCAGCGAGAAGATATAGCCTTCGCCGCGGACTGTGCGCAGGAATTTCGGATTGGCCGGGTCCGCCTCGATCTTCTTTCTCAGCCGCATGATGCGGATATCGACCGCGCGCGACGATTCAGGATCTTCCACGAAGCCGATCGCCTCGGAGATCGCCGCACGCGTCAGCAAACGGTTGGCACGCGTCAGAAAGACCTCCAGCACGTCAAACTCGCTCTTGGCCATGTCGATGACTGTCCCATTGGTGCCGGTGACGAACCGGCCGTCGAGATCGGCATGGAAAGGGCCGAAGCTCATGAAACGGCGGTTGGCAGTTGTTTCGGCCTTGGCGCCCTGTGGTTCGGCAGGCTGCGGCACGCGGCGCAGCACGCTGCGGACCCTCGCCAGCACCTCGCGCAATTCGTAAGGCTTGACGATGTAGTCGTCGGCGCCGAGTTCCAGCCCGACGATGCGGTCGAGCGCGGTGCCGGCGGCAGTGGCGTAGATGATGCCGATAGGCATTTTCGAGCGCAGCCAGCGGCCGAGCGACAGGCCGTCCTCGCCTGGCATGGCGATGTCGAGGATGGCCAAGTGAAACGACTGCGTTTCCAGCAAGGTTCGCGCGGCGCTGGCACTCTCGGCCGTCGCGACATCGTAGCCGCTGGCGCCGAGATACTCGGCGACCGCGTCCCTCAGATCCGGCTCGTCCTCGACGATGACAATTCGCGCCCGCACTATGCTCTCGCTCCCGCTTTCAGCGGAAAGTAGATTGGGTATAAACATCATGTCCAGCACTCATCTTGGGTTGCCGGTTGCAGGGTGGAAAAAAATGGCTGCACGATCCGTCATCGCGCTGGTTTCCGTCGCCGAAGTGGTCGCGACCGATCTCGCCGACCATCTCGAACGGCGTGGTCATGACGTGCGCGCGGTGCGGCAGCCGTGGGAGGCCGAATCCTTGCTTTCCGGAAAGGGCATCGATGTCGTCGTCGTCGGCGACAGCCTCAGCCAGGCCGAAGGGCGTGATCTGCTCAGGCGCCATGGCGGCGAGGGCGGGCCGGATTTCATCCTGATCTGCCGGCCGGCCGATCTCGTCGACAAGGTGCTGGCGCTCGAACTCGGCGCCGCCGACGTCGTCGAGAGCCCGCTCAATGTCAGGGAACTCGCCGCTCGTATCGGCGGCTTGCTGGCACGGCGCGGCAGGAACGCCGGGGAATTGGTCGTGCTGGAGAACGCGACGGTCGACCTCCGGTCGGCCATGGTCATGCATCGCTCCGGCACGGAAGAACAATTGTCGCCGGGTCAGGTGGCGCTGCTCAGATTGTTCCTGGCCAGTCCGCGCAAGGTCTTGACACGCGACGACATCATTGCCGCCGCGCCCGCCGAAAATGCCGATGCCTTCGATCGCTCGATCGATTCGCGCATCGTGCGGCTGCGCCGCAAGCTCGACACCGAGACCATCACCACTATAAGGGGTGCGGGCTACCGGTTCGATCCGCCAACGCAGTTCGCCGACTGAGGCCGGGCCCCTCACCGTATTGCCCACAGGCCCAGGCGCTCAGCGGACCACAAGAAGCGACGGACCTGACGGCATTTCGCTGGCCGCGACGAATTCGCTCGCATGGGCACGATCCCTAAGAAGCACGGTGGCGAGGCCGGCAAAGCCGAGCAGGCCCTGTGCGTAGAGCAGTGCGGAAAGCACCGAAGCTGCAAATTTCGTGTTCATCGTATCCGTTCCCCAAATTCAGATCTGCTGCGTATGGCCTGTTTTCGGGCACACTCTCTTCCGGAAACCAGCACCACTTGTCGCGATGCGGTCTTTCGGTTCGGGATCATGTCTTCAGGGAAACCCCCGAAGCGCCCGCGCCGCCAGCGGAGCCCCCCGTCGCGGCGCGGGCCTTCGGTCCTCTCGGCTGCAAGTTGCCGGAGGGGCCGCGCATCTTCTTCAGCCCAAAACCGACCCGCCAGAGGGCCTTGAGCCGGTTGATGCGCAGACTGGACAGGATCCAGACCGTGGCGAAAAACAGTGCGGCATGCAGCGTCGAAACTTCGCTTGAAGTCATCCCCGCAAGCTTCGTCGTCGGGCTGCCGGCGAAGGTGCCGACGCCGCCGATCATCGCTGCGGCTATGCTTATCCTGAAGAGCCAGGAGATCGCGTTCGATTGCATGTTCATCTTCGTTTGTGTCGGCTGTTTTCGTTGGGTCAACTCTGCGGGTGGCCCGTATCCAGATCATGCCGCTAGCGTCCGCGCTTTGTTGCAGATTGGTTTCGAGCCAAGTCGAATTTCTTTCATATGAGGGTAGACCGCACTTTCACTTGGAGAAGACAATACCTTTTTGCGGGCCCGGGCTTGAGCAGCCGAGGCTTTATGTCATTGGGTTCACCCCTACAAATCCCTCGGATCGGCTTTGGGCTGTTAACCATGGGAAACACATTCGAAACAGAAACGCCTGCCGTGCGAAATCAATTCGAAACGTCACCCAACGATAAGCCAGTCATCGAATTGGAGCCGGCCATGTCCGGCAGATGGGGGACATCATGTACACTGCCATTTCTACCAAGCTCATCAACATCGCTGCCGCCGCCCTCACGGGTGCGGTTCTTCTGTTCGGCCCCGATAATGGCGTCGCCCATGCCGCCAATCAGATAGTGGCGCGGATTTCGCTTTCGCAGCAGACGATGCAAGTCATGGTCGACGGGCGGCCGACCTTCGCGTGGAAAGTCTCGACCGGCGCAAAGGGGCATGTCACCCCGACCGGCTCGTTCAAGCCGACCCGCATGCACCAAATGTGGTATTCGAGGAAATATGACAACGCGCCGATGCCGCATTCGGTCTTCTTCAAGGGTGGCTACGCCGTGCATGCGACCAATTTCGTCAAGCGCCTCGGCCAGCCGGCCTCGCATGGCTGCGTGCGGCTGCATCCGGTCGACGCCGCCGATTTCTACCAGCTTGTCGAGACTTTCGGTCCGGCCAACACCAGGATCGTCATCGTCAAATAGGTAAGCAAAGTCGATCCGCCTGCCGGGTGAAACAGGTTCCGGGTCGGACATCACTGCCCAAGAAAAAGGCCGGAAATTTCCGGCCTTTTTTGTCAATCAATCAACCGGGACCGGCATCAGCTTCGGGTCAGGCTTCTCGGCGTGATGCGGCAGGTCCTTGCTGGCAATGAAGGTGTAGAACATCGGCACCACGAACAGGGTGAACATGGTTCCCACCAGAATGCCGGTGAAGATCACCAGGCCCATCGAATAGCGCGCCGCCGCACCCGCGCCGCTGGAGATGATCAGCGGCACCACGCCGAGCGCCATCGCAGCCGTCGTCATCAGGATCGGCCTTAGCCGCACCCTGGCCGAGGCGACGATCGCATCTCGCCGCCGCATCCCGTGGAGCTCGCGCTGCTGGTTGGCAAACTCGACCAGAAGAATGCCGTGCTTGGTGATCAGACCGATCAGCGTGATCAGGCCGACCTGCGTGTAGATATTGAGCGTCCCCAGCCCCAGATTGAGCGGCACGATCGCGCCGAAGATCGACAGCGGCACCGACATCATGATGATTAACGGATCGCGGAAGCTTTCGAACTGCGCCGCCAGCACCAGATAGATGACCAGAACGGCTGCCGCGAAGGCGATGATGATCGTGTAGCCCTGTTCCTTCTCCTGCCGCGACTGGCCAGTATAGTCGATGAAGAAGGTATCGGGCAGGCTTCCCCTGGCGATATCCTCGATCGTCTTCAGCCCGTCGCCGGTGGTGACGGTGGGCAATGGCAGAGCCGAAATCGTGGCGGAGTTCAATTGGTTGAACTGCTCGATCGCGGCCGGCGATGCATTGGTCGAGATCTTCACCACCGCCGAGAGCGGCACCATCTCGCCCGACGCGCTGCGCACGAAATACTCGGCCAGCTTTTCAGGGTTGTCGCGGAAGTTCTGCGGCACCTGCGGGATGATGTCGTAGCTGTTGGATTCGCGGTCGAATTGCGCCACCTCAGCGCCGCCGACCAAGAGGGTCAGCGTCCGGCCGATGTCGGCGATCGGCAGGTTGAGCGCCGCGGCGCGGTCGCGGTCGATCGTCACCGTCACTTCTGGCGCGTCGTAGGACATCGAATTCTGCACGGCGAGGAAGCGACCGGAGGCCTGCGCCTTGTTCTTGATGTCCTCGGCCGCCTCATACACCTGGGAGGCCTCGCCGGTCGAGCGCACCACCATCGTGATCGGCAGGCCGCCGCCGGAGCCGGGCAGCGTGGGCGGTGCGAAGACGAAAGCTTCGACGCCCGCAACCTTGCTGAGGCGACCCGTGATGTCTTCCTGAAGTTCCTTCGAGCTGCGCGTGCGGTCGGCCCAGTCCTTGAATGCAAAGCCGACGAAAGCGTTGTTCGTCGGGCCTTGGAACGCGACGGCGGAGAACCGCGCCCTAGTTTCGGGGATATCATTCATCAGCCCGAGAATCTGGTTCACATAGGTTTCGGTGTAGTCCGACGTCGCATAGCGCGGCGCATTCACAATAGACAGTAAGAAGCCCTGGTCTTCTTCCGGTGCCAGTTCGCTCGCGGTCTTGGTGAACATGAAGCCGGTCGTGGCGACCAGTGCGATGACGATCATCAGCGTCACCGGGCGATATTTCAACGAGCCGCTGACCAGCCGTTCATAGACGTTTTCGACGCGCCTGAATGTGGTGTCGACAATGCGCTGGAAGCGGCTGTGCGAGCCGGCCCTGAGGATGCGTGCCGACATCATTGGCGTGATGGTGAGGGCGACGACACCCGAAAGCACCACCGAGCCGGCAAGCGTCACCGCGAATTCGCGAAACAGCGCGCCGGTCAGGCCGCCGGTGAAGGCCAGCGGCGCGAACACGGCGGCCAGCGTTATCGTCATGGCGATGACGGCGGACGAGATCTCCCGCATGCCGTTGAAGGCCGCCTGCATCGGCGACAAACCGTCTTCCTCCATATGGCGGTGGATATTTTCCACCACAACGATGGCATCATCGACGACGAGGCCGATCGCCAGCACCATGGCCAGCAACGACAAAAGATTGATCGAATAGCCCAGCGAAAACAGCAGGAAGCAGACGCCGATCAGTGACAGCGGAATGGTCACGATCGGCATCAGCACCGAGCGGAACGAGCCGAGGAAGAGCAGGATGACGACGATGACGATGGCGACCGCTTCGCCGATGGTCTTGAACACCTCCTCGATCGACGCGCTGATCTGCTCGGTCGAATCGTAGACGATCTCGATCGTCATGCCTTGCGGCAGCGTCTCCTGGATCGTCGGCACGATTTCGTGGATCGCCTCCGCTGTCGTCAGCGGATTGGCGGCCGGCGTCGGAAAGATGGCGAGGAAGATGCCGGGCTTGCCGTTGAAAGTGACCCTGGTGTCGGTGTTCGCCGCGGCGAGCTCGACGCGCGCCACATCGCGCAGCCTCACCACATTGCCGTCCTTCGATCGGAGCGGAAGGGCGGCGAAAGCCTCCGGCGTCTGCAGCGTCGAGCGAACGGTGATCGAGGAGGCGACGTATTCGTTTTCGGTATTGCCGGGCGCGGAGAGGAAATTCGATTCATTGATGGCAGTCAGCACTTCCGCCGCCGTCACGCCGCGCGCCGCCAGTTTGACCGGGTCGATCCAGACGCGCATCGAATATTCGGCGGCCCCGAAGATCTGAACGTCGGCGACACCCTCGACCGTCGACATGCGCGGCCGTACGACGCGCTCGATATATTCGGTGAGCTGTTCCGGCGTCATGTTCGGATTCTGCATCGAGATGTACATCATCGCGAACTGCTCGCCGGTGCCCTTGACGATCACCGGGTCTTCGGCCTCGTCTGGCAGATCGCCGCGTACGCCTTGTACCTTCGACAAGACTTCGTTCAACGCGACGTCGGGGTTGGAGCCGAGTTTCATCTGCACCGTCACGGTGCTTAAGGACGGCCGGCTCGCCGACGTGACATAATCGATGTTTTCGGTCGAAGCGACGGCACGGGCGATCGGCGCGGAAATGAATCCCTGGATCAGGTCGGCGCTGGCGCCTGGATAGGCCGTAGTGATCGTGATGGCCGTTTCTTCAACCTCCGGATACTGCCGGATCGAAAGGTTGAAGATGCCCTGGAAACCCAGAAGCAGGATCATCAAGGCGAGCACGGTCGAAAGGACCGGGCGGCGGATGAAGAGGTCGGAAAAGCTCATTGCTGGGCTGCCTGCTGGTTCGCCGGCTTGGTCGGGTCGATCGTGTTGTCGACGGCTACGGACATGCCGTTGGAGAGCCGGTTCTGGCCGGCGGTAACGACTTCGTCGCCGGGCGCAATACCTTCCAGGATCTCAACCAGGCCGGCATTGCGGCGGCCGGGCTTGACGAACACCTGGGCAAGTGCGAGCTGCGGTTTCTGTTCTTCCGCTGTCGATTCGGCCGGGGTGGCAGCCGGTTTTTCCTCGGGTTTTCCCGCAGGCGCTTCGGCCGCGGGCTTCGCAGTATCCGTGGCTGGCTTTTCTTCCGGCTTTGCCGCCGCAGCAGGGGCGGCGCCATTGGCCGCGGCCGCCTTCGCCGGACGCACCACAAAGACGAAGTCACCGTAGAGGCTGGAGGTCAGCGCGGTCTGCGGCACCGTCAGCACGTTGTTTTCCTCGGGCAATTCGACGCGCACCTGCACGAACTGGCCAGGTGTCAGCTTGCCTTCGGGGTTGGCGACCTCGGCTCTGACCGTCACCAGCCGGCTGGTCGGGTCGATCTTCGGGTCGATACCGCGAATGGTGCCGGCGAACGGCAACTCGCCGTCGCCAATGCCCAGCCGCACCGTCTGGCCGATCTTCAGCAGCGGAAGCTGCTGTTCGGGAACCGAGAAATCGGCCCGCATCGTCTCCAGGTCCTGCAGGGTCGCTACGGAAGTGCCGGGTGAGAGATACTGGCCGAGATCGATCCTGGGGATACCCACTGTGCCGCTGAAGGGCGCGGTCAGCAGCTTCTGCTCGAGCACCGCCTGCAGCCTGTTGACCTGTGAAGCGGAAGCCGATGCGGCTGCCCGCGCCGAGTCGAGCGTCGATTCCGAGCCGACACCGCGTTTCTGCAATTCAAGGGCGCGTGTCAACGCCGTCTGGTCGAGCGCCGCTTGCGCCTTCGTCGCATCGAGATCGGCGCGCTCGGCGGCATCGTCGAGCTGAAGGAGAACCGCGTTGGCTGCAACCTTCTGATTGGCGTGAAACAGGATGTCCTTGACGATGCCGGCGGTTTCGACGGTCAGGTCGACGCCGCGGACCGCACTGACAGTGCCGATCGCCTCGACGCCAGGCGTCCAGTTCGTCGGCTTAACGATTGTCGTCGACACGGTCGCGGCCGGCGGCTTCATCGTGGCGAAGAATTGCTGCATTGCATTGTCGCGGAACAAATTGAAGCCGACGATGCCGCCGCACACCAGCACGAGCAGAATGAAGGCAATGATGAAACGCTTGATCACGAACAGTCCCCTTGGCCATGGCCCGGCATAACAGTCGGATGACCGAAACACATACCTGTGACTGGTCCCGATTTCAAATGACGGCGATCTTACTGTACCGTCTGGACGGTCTTGTCAAATCCGCGTAGGCTAATGTATGGGGAGCGACTGATGAAGGCCCGCAGAACAAATTCGCGTGATAAAATTCTCGCCGCCGCCGCCGATGTGGCACGCGAGACAGGGCCCGGCAGCCTGTCGCTGGACGCCGTCGCCAGCCGAGCCGGCGTGTCGAAAGGCGGCTTGCTGTACAATTTCCCGACCAAGGCGAAACTGATGCAGGCGCTGGTGGAGGAATACCTGCGCGCCTTTGAGCAGGCGCTGGAGTCCGCCCGCACGGCCGGCGCCAGCGGCGAAAGCCCGCTTGCGACCTACGTCAAGCTTTCGGCCGAACATGCCGAGGAATCGAAACCGTCGGCTTCCTGGATATTTTCGGCAATCGCCGAGGATCCCGATTTCCTGACACCGATAAAATCGTCCAGGCGGCAGGTTTTCGAGCGGCTCAAGGGAGAGACGCCGGACCTCAAGGCGCTGCTGGTCTGCTACCTCGCCATCGAAGGACTTCGCAGCATGAACCTCTTCGACTCGGACGTCCTTTCACAGGACGAACGCCGGTTGCTGGTATCGTCCTTGCTTGAGATCGCGGGATAGATTGCCGCGAGCAATTGGCGTGAATGGCCGAAACCCCTATCTGGCGGCCAGGCGCTGTCATTGTCATGACCGGATTTCCTACGTGTTGCCGGCCGGATGCGAGAAGCCTTCCCCCGCGCCGCAGGATAAACTTATTATGACAGGTGAGATCATGGTTGAGCCGGTTGGCCCAAGGCGCCGTTCAGGGAACTTTTGTTCGGCTGGCGATTTTGGCTATATGGTAGAAAGCCGAACTGCCAGAAGGGTATTGCCGATGACGACAAAACGCTTTGCGATCCGCGCGCTCGCCTTCGCGATAGGCTGCAGCATGTCCGCCTCGGCTTTCGCGGGGGACAAATACCGCGACCATCGGCACCGCGACTACCGGGTTCAATCTGAGCGCTACGTTCCCGCCGAAGGCGACATCATCGACATTCTGTTCGGCGGCCCGCGGTACTATGACCAGCAGTTGTTCACGACAGCCGCCGGAGCCTGCTCCTACCACAGGGTCGGGCCTGACGCGAATGCGTTGAACAAGATCAACGATCACCACTGCGGGAAGTAGGCGGCAGGCCTTCAGCGCCCGCCAGCCTCCTTCATCCGCGCGATGATGTCGGCCATCAGCGCCAGGTCGCGACGGGAATCGGCGAGGTCGGTCAGCGGCTTTGTCCCGTCGGTGATGTGGCGATGGAAGGTCTCAAGTTCATTCGAGAAGGCGTCGCCATAGAGCGGCCCGTATGACCGCGTCACCGGGCCGGCTGCGCCGGCCTCCGTCACTTCTAGCCGCGTCGGCAGGCTGCGGATGTAGGGTGTGTCGTAGATGATGCGGACCCGCTTGGTGTTCGAGCGTACCTCGATCATGGCGTCGAACAGGCCGAGGTCGTCGACCACCGCATCGTAGCAGCAGGCGAAATGCCCGTAGTCGAAGGTCACGCTGGTGTTGGCGCCGCCATTGGTGCGGTGCGCCGCAAGCACACGGGCCGGTTCGCCGAGCAGCCCGCGCATCGCCG
The DNA here is from genome assembly GCF_004792125.1 of Mesorhizobium sp. M5C.F.Ca.ET.164.01.1.1. Classification (NCBI taxonomy): domain Bacteria; kingdom Pseudomonadati; phylum Pseudomonadota; class Alphaproteobacteria; order Hyphomicrobiales; family Phyllobacteriaceae; genus Mesorhizobium; species Mesorhizobium sp. M5C.F.Ca.ET.164.01.1.1. The sequence continues at coordinate 1,566,046 of NZ_SRTG01000001.1, forward strand.
AAATATGGTGCGAGCTCAGCGCCGTCAGGCCGCGATAGGCGCGTACGAGGTCAGCGGGCGCATCGCTGCCCACCACTTCGCGGATCAGCGCTTCCCGCTCCTTGGCGCCGCGTGCCAAAAGGGCCGGATCGATGTCGGTGGGATAGAGGATGTTCTGGCTCTTCTTCAGGAAATGCCGGCCCTCGGAGATCAGGTCGAAGATGCGGACATGGGTGATGTCGGTGAAGTCAGGCAGTTCCTCTATCGCTGCCAGATAGGCCGGGGCGTAGCGGCGCATGTAGCCGACAAAGATCGTCTTGGCGTAGTTTGGCGTCAGCGCCAGAAGCTCGTCGATCTCGCGCACCGTCAGGCAGGCGGGCTTTTCCAGGAGGATATGCTTGTTCGCCTCGACGGCGGCACGGACGAAACGGCTGTGGGTCTCGTCGGACGAGAGGATGAAAACCGCGTCGACATCCGGCGAATCGATCAGCGCATCTGCCGTTTCGAAGGCTTTGGCGGTCGGGTATTCGGATGTGCACAGCGCCATCAGGCTCGGCGAAACATCATAGATGCCTGATATCAGCCAGCGGTCGCGCTGGTCGCTCAGCACCGGCAGATGGATCGACTGCGCGACCTCTCCCAGGCCCACTAGCCCGACACGGATCACCGCCACGGCACACTCCCTTTGCAACCAATTGTTTCAGCCAAAAGCCTGTTTGGGCGACAGGGGCGGCTCGTCCTTCATGCCGCACCGGTGACGAGCGCGACGAGTTCGTTGCCGGTCGTCTCGGAGGCACGCACCGTCGCCACCATCCGTCCCGCTCGCATCACCCAGATCTGGTCGGACAGTCGCCGCACCTGGTCGAAATTATGGCTGACCAGGATGACGCTGACGGCCTGTTCGCGCAGGCGCCGGATCAGAGCTTCGACGTTGGCCGTCTCCTGCACGCCGAGCGCTGCGGTCGGCTCGTCCATCACCACCAGCTTGGCGCCGGAACCTGCGGCGCGGCAGATCGAGATCGCCTGTCGCTGTCCGCCCGACAGGCGCCGCACGCGCTGGCTGACCGAAGGCATGTTGATCGACAGGCGCGACAGCATGGCGCGCGCCTGCTGCTTCATGGCCTTGCGGTCGAGCAGGGCGAGCGGGCCGATCCGGCGCACGATCTCACGGTTGAGGAACAGGTTCTGGGCGACGGTCAGTTCGTCGATGAGCGCCAGGTTCTGGTGCACCGTCTCGATGCCGGCCTTGCGCGCCTCGTCGGGGTTGGAGAAGGGACGCGGCCGGCCGTCGAAGAAGATCTCGCCGCCATCCGGCACATGCACGCCGACCAGGCAACGTATCAGCGTCGACTTGCCGGCGCCATTGTCGCCGATCACCGCGGTGACCTCGCCACGGCGGGCCTGGAAGGCGACATCGGTGAAGGCGCGGATGCCGCCGAAATGCTTGCTCAGTCCTTCGCAGGCGAGGATCGCGTCGACCGACGGGGAGTGATTGACGGCGCTCATTTCTGATACCGCATGATCAGGGCCGCCAGCACCACGATGGCGCCAACGGCCAGGGGCTGGTAGAAGGCCGAAACGCTGAGCAGCGTCAGCCCGTTGACGAGAGCGGTGAGCATCAGCGCTCCGATCGCCGGGCCGAGAATGCTGGCGCGTCCACCAAACAGGCTGACGCCTCCCAAGACGACTGCCGCCACCGAATTGAGCAGAAGGCTGGTATTGATCTGCGGTTCGGCCGAGCCGATGCGCGCGACCAGGAGCAGTGCGGCGATGCCGGCGCAGAAGCCTGAAATCGTATAGGCGGCGATCTTGACCCGGTTGGTGCGGATGCCGAGCGCGCTGGCGCTTTCGACCTGGCCGCCGGTCGCCAACAGATGCACGCCGAAGCGGGTGTGGTAGAGCGCGATATGCGCCACCAGAACGGCTGATATCGCCACCCAGACGGGATAGCCGAACGGCCCGAAGGAACCGGATGCCAGCCGCAGCAGGAAGGTTGAGCCGACCATTATCGGCTCGCCGCCCGACAAGATCAGGCCGAGGCCGGTGACACCCGAAAGCGTGCCGAGCGTCACCACGAAGTCGGGTATTTTCCCGGCTGTGATGAGCAAGCCGTTCAGGAAACCGACCGCGCTGGTGGCGGCGACGGCCAGTGCGCAGGCGAGGAAGATGCCATAGCCCGCGGCATCGACGAGGCCGAGGATGATGGCGCCCAGCATGACCGCGGCAGCCAGCGAGAGATCGATGCCGGCGGTGGCGACGACGAAGGTCTGGCCGATCGACAGCACGACCAGGATCGCCGCGGCCAGCAGCAGGGCCTGCAAATTGGCGACGCTGAGAAAGACCGGCTGACTGATGCCGAACACGACGACGAGGCCGATGAGGCCGACGACCGATGCCCAGTCGGCCCAGAAGGAAGGATCCAGGAGGAGAGCCGCCAGGGAGGGACGGCTCTCCTCTGCCGCGCCCGCTGTATGCGCGGGCGCGTTTTGTTCAGGCGTGCTCACTTCAACATCTCGCGGAAGGGATCGGGATAGTCGCCGCCCGGGCGCGGGAAGTTCTTCAGCGAGGCTTCGGCATTGTCTTTGTTGATCAGAAGCACGGGTGCCGGCACGTTGGCGGGCAGTTCCTTGCCCATGGCCGCTGCCTTGCAGGCTTCCACGCCCATGGCGCCGACGACATAGGGATATTGGGCGACGGTGGCGGCGAGTTCGCCGGCAGCAACGGATTTCAAGGCGTCGACGATGCCGTCGAGCCCGATCACCTTGACGTCCTTGCCCGAAGTCTGGACGGCACGTTGGACGCCGAGCGCCATGATGTCGTTGGCGGCGAAGAAGCCGGCGAGATCGGGGTGTGCGGCCAGGATGTCGGTGGCCGCGGTCAGCGCCTTTTCACGGTCCCAGTCGGCGCTGACCATTACCACGACGTCGAGCTTGCCTTCGACGGCCTGCTTGAAACCTTTGATGCGGGCGTTGCTGCCGACATCGCCGACGATGCCGGCCACCAGCGCGACCTTGGAGCCTGCAGGAACCAGCTTCAGCATCTCCTCGCCTGCCAGTACGCCGGCGGCGACGTTGTCGGTGCCGATATAGGTTGAGATGGTGAAGCCAGCGGCCTTGGCCTGCTCGGCGTCGATGGTGCTGTCGATGTTGACGATCGGCTTGTTCTTCCGGGCGACAGGCACAAGTGCCTGGACGAGGTTGCTGACGCTGATCGGATTGACCAGATAGCAATCGAAATCCTGCATGGCCATGGCGGTCAACCGATCGGCCTGCCCGGTGGCGTCGCCCATATTGGCGGCTGCCTGGATAGTGACGGCCACGCCGTCGGCCTTGGCCTGCTGTTCGATGCCCTGGTGCATGTACTGGAAGAAGGGATTGTCGAGACCCTTGACGATCGCCGCGACGCGGGCCGCGTCCTCGGCATGGACCGGCATGGAAATGATGGTTGCAAACAGGCCTGCGCCAAGCGTCAGGCAATTGAACATACGCATGCTGCCTCCTCATAATGTTGGTTGTGTCGCAGTTGACCCGTTGTTCGGCGAACCAATGCCTGTGCCGGCGAAGGCTGGCCCGGCGATTGCGAATGACGGGCTGCCGACCGATCGGCGATTGCCGCACGGCGGTTTCCGGGCTCGGTTAGGGCCATTCTTGTCAGGCATTTCTCCTCCCAGAGCGCTGACCGATGCCTTGTCAGCATTTCCGCATGTTTTAGAAAAAATTAACACGCGTCAAGATTTAAAATGGTGTGCAGTGATTTTGACGTGCTGCGGTGCAACGGAAACCGAACCATAGGAGGTCGGAGCAGCTTGATACCGGCGTCGTCAGTTGTCTGGCTTCAGGCTATGAGTCCGCCGCTCACGCCGAATGCAGCGCGCCAACAAGGACGACGAATTCGCAGTCCAGACATCAAGATCAAGGCCCTTGATGGTCTCGACGGACCCGTAGGATTTGCGCGCACCGCGCAGCTTGAGCTCAGCCATGGCTTGTCTCCCTGGCGCCGGCACGCTCAGTCGCGCCGTCTTTGTTGTCCTCGTCCTGCGCCATCGCCAATGGCGCGCCCGGTTCGCCTTCCCACAGGATCAGGCTGGCCGCGCCGATCAGGCCTGCGCGGTCGCCAAGCTGCGCCGGCACGATCGGCACATCCCGGTAGGCCGGCATCGCCCGCTGCTCGACGGTTGCCCTGATGGTTGAAGCCAACAGGTCGAAGCCATTGGCGAGGCCGCCGCCCATGACGATCAGGTCCGGCGAATAGAGATGAAGCAGGTTGGTGAAGCCGATGCCGAGCCACTTCGCCTCCGCCTCGATCAATTCGAGCGCGCTGATATCGCCGGCACGTGCGGCTTCGACGACGTGCCTGGCCGAAACGTCGCCGTCTGCCGAAAGGCGCCTGAGCAGGGAGCCGTCGCCCGGCGCTGTCAGCGCCGTGGCACGGCGCCCGAGCGCGGTTCCGGATGCGACCGCCTCGAAACAGCCGACGGCGCCGCAGAAGCAGCGATCGCCCTCGCCGGTGATGGTCATGTGGCCGATCTCGGCCGCCAGGCCGCGCCGGCCGTGATAGATGTGGCCGTCGGCAACGACCCCGCCGCCGATGCCGGTCGACACGGTGACGAACACCAGGGAGCCGCTGCCTCGGCCGGCGCCGAAGCGCCATTCGCCAAGGGCGGCCGCGTTGGCGTCGTTTTCCAGCCGTACCGGCAGGCCGAAATGCTTGCCAAGAATGTCGATCAACGGCACGTCGTGCCAGCCGGCCAGCGTCGGCGGCGCGATCACGATGCCGGCCTTGGGGTCGAGCGGTCCCGGCGCGCCGATGCCGATCCCGGCGACATCCGCCTGTGGGCGCTGTGTCAGAAGAACCCCGGCCAGTGCGATGATCTGGCCGATCACCGCATCCGATCCCGCGATCGCCATCGTCGGCGCCGAAACCTGCGCGACAATGCGGCCGCCGCTCTCGACCAGCGCGCCGCGCAGCTCCGTTCCGCCGAGATCGAAGGCGAGGGCCAGTCTTGTCATCAGGCGGCGACCTTCAGCCCATGCAGCCAGGCCATGCGCTGCGCGAGGTCGGGGTCGCCGAACGCCAGCGATCCGAGCACCACCGTCTCGGCGCCGGCGGCGCGCAGGCGCGGCACCGTCTCGTGGCGGATGCCGCCGTCGGCAGCCAGGATGATGTCGGTCTCACGACCCGCTTGCTGCATCAGCGAGCGTGCCTCAATCAGGCGGGAGCAAGCCTGCTCGGAAAGGCTCTGGCCCTTGACGCCGATGGATGTGCCGAGAAGCGTCACAAACGCCACTTGCGACAGGAAAGGCGTGACTGCGGCGACCGGCGTTTCGAGCCTGAGCACCACGCCGGCCTCGGCGCCGAGCGCATGCGCCAGCCGCACGGCGCGCAGGCCGGCTTCGCCGTTTTCGGCGTGGACACTGACCAGGTCGGCACCGGCATCGATGAACTGACGCGTCTGCTCCTCGACGATCTCGGCTTCGACCATCAGGTGCACATGGATCGGTTTTGCCGTCAGCCCGGCGATCCGCGCTACCAGATCCGGGAAGAACAGGAAGCCGGGGGTGAAGCGGGCGTCTGCGACGTCGATGTGGTGGAGGTCGACGTGAGGTTCTATGCGCTTTAGGTCGCGCTCCATATTGGCAAGGTCGGCCGACCACAAGGAAAATTCGCCGAGCAGCCGGTTGCGCGGCAGGGCGGCGATGGCGTCGGGACCGGACAAGGATTTGGTCGTCATGACGGAACGAGGCTCCGGAAATTCGAGTAGGCGTGAAGGAAGGTCGTGATCTCAGCCTGCAGCTCGGCGAAATGCCTGACGCTGTCGAGCGCCTTGGGATGGATTTCGGCAAAGGTCGCGCCGGGAATGGCTGTGGCGAGCGTATGGGCCGCCGAGAGCGGGTGCACCGCATCCATGGCATTGCCGATGACCAGCGTGGGGATACCAAGGGCAGCGGCGTCACTCGCCGAAACGCCCGGGCCGTCGGCGGCAATGTCGGCGAGGACCTGCGCGAATGGCGCGGCATCCGGCCGGTCGAAATAGCCGAACAGCGAGGCAAGGTTGTCGGGTGCTTCACGCTGCAGGCGCGCGGCGGTTTCCGATTGCGCGAAGATCGCCCTCGCCTTGTCGGCGCCGTGGTCCAGGATAAGCCTGGCAACCTCGGCGATCGGCCGCAGGTTCACCGGCGCGCTGTCGAAAATCCAGGCCGGCCGCACCAGGAGAAGACCCGCGACGCGGTCCGGATGACGGCAGGCCAGGCGCATGGCGATCGCGGCGCCCATGGAAATGCCGCCGGCGACGAAACGATCGAGGCCGGCCTGATCGGCGGCGGCAACAACATCGTCCGCGAACATGCTCAGGCAAAACGGCCGGGGGCTGCCCAGTCCCGAGGCGCCGTGTCCGCGGCATTCCAGCGTGATGCGCCGCAACCCCGGCCCGGAAGGGAAAGCCTGAGCGACCTGCGCCTCGCCACCGCCCAGCCCGTGCTGAAAGACGACCGCAAGCCCGTCGCCACTATCGGAAATCCGAAGCGTGGCGTCATCGCGAAGCAGCGTGGCCAGGCGCGCCATCACACCAGCCCTTTGAGGAAGCGGGCAACGCTGGGTGCCTCTTCGGCCGAGAGGCCATGCGTGACCAGCGGTCCGTCAAAGCCCGATGCTTTCAGCCTGGCGACGAAATCCGGAAAGTCGACGACACCCCGACCGGCCGTAGTGAAGCGGCCGTCGGCGAAACGGTCCTTGGCATGGGCCATGGCGATGTGGCCCGCTGTGCGTTCGACGGCGGCGGCGACGATGTCGCGTGCTTCGGCCGGGCTCGCCTGCTCGAACAGGTTGGCCGGATCGAGCACGATGCGCAGCCGTTTCGAGCCAATCTCGGCGATGAGGCGCGTCGCGTCCGACGCCGAGGTGACGATGTTGGCCTGTTCGGGCTCGATGCCGAGATCGACACCGTGGCGCTCGGCGAGTTGCAGCGCCTTTTCCATCTCGCCCGCCATGTCGTCCCATGCCCCAGGGTCGGCATTGTCCGGGTGATACGCCCACTGATCGTCCGCGTTGCGCGTTCCCGTGCACAAGGTGACCAAGGGAACGGACAGGGATGCCGCAGCCTTGATGACCACGCCAAGCCGGCGCAGGCCGTCGTCGCGCATAGCGCTGTCGGGATGGGCCATGTTGTAGGTGCCGGAGAGCGCCACCAGCGCGACACCGCAAGCATTTGACGCGGCCGAGATGGCATGAATGGCGTCTTCCGGCACCGCGTCCGGCATCGACGGCAGGCCGGCGCAGGCAAGGTTGAACTGGGTGACGGCAAATCCCGCGTCGCGGACCGCTGCCAGCACGCCAGCCGGCTCGCTGCCCGGGAAGGTCTTGGCGAACACCCCGATCTGCATCAGACCGCTCCCGTGACGCTGGCAATCTCGACGCGCTCACCGCTTTCGACCGAGCGGGCGATCGCCACCATGGCGCGGATCGAGGCGAGGCCGTCCTCGACATCGGCGCCGCGCAGCGGCGCGCCGTCGAGCACCGTGTCGGCGAGGCCCTCGAGCTGCCGCCTGAAGAAATGACCGTCGGCGCCGAGCGGCCTTCGCGACGTCGCATCCTTCTCGTGAAAGATATCGACCTCACTCGCCCGGAAATACCAGGGATTGAAGGTCTTCGCGATCGCCGAGCCGTTTTCGCCATAGAGCTGAAAACCCTCGTGCCAGTCCATGCGGACAGCCACGGTGAGGTCGAGATGGCCGAGCGCGCCATTGGCGAATTCGGTTTCGACGAACCAGCAATAGGCGCCGAAACGTTCGTTGAGGCGGGCGCGCACGGCAACGATCTCGCCGCACAGGAAGCGCGCGGTGTCGACGAGGTGCGAGCCGTGCGCGAGCATGAAATACTGCCTGAGATCGGCCTTCGGATTGCCGCCCGGCTTGCGCGCCAGCTTGCTGGTGACCGGCAGCGGCTGGACCGCGTTGGTGTTGGTGTAGCGGTGAGTGGAATCGCAATACCAGGCTTTTAGCGCCAGGATCTCGCCGATCTCGTCCCGGACGAAATCGCGCGCCGCTTCCAGCGCCGGGTCGAAGCGCTTCATATGGCCGACCTGCAGCACCTTGCCGGAGCGCCTGACCGCATCGGCGAGCATCTCTCCTTCCTCGACCGAGACGCCGATCGGCTTTTCGCACAGCACGTGCTTGCCGGCCTTGAGCGCCTTGATCGACATCGGCACGTGGTAGGCGTCGGAGGTCGCGACGATCACCGCCTCCAGTTGCGGGTCGGCGAGCATCTCATCGTAATCGCCATACATTTTTTCGGGTTCATAGGTCGCGCCCATGCGCGCCAGAAGATCGGGGGCGGCATCGCAGATCGCATAGAGATCGGCGTTCCTGGCCTTCACGCAGGATTCGAGATGGGCGAATTGCGCGATCGGCCCGCAGCCGAGCACGCCGACACGAAGGCGACGGTCTTGCTTTCGGATCATGGTCTCTTCCTCACGCGCCGTAGCCGCGCATGGCCTGGCGGTTGGTCTTGACCGCGGCGGCCGGATCGGCGGCGGCAGTCTCGGATTCTTCTTCCAGCACCAGCCAGCCGTTGAAACGAGGTGCGGCGCTGGCGATATCGATCACCGCTTGGATGTCGCAGACGCCCTTGCCGAGCATAGCCCAGGTGCCGCTGGCGTCGACGTCTTTCAGATGCACGTAGCGGATGCGATCGCGGTAGGCGGTGAGCGTATCTGCCATGTCTTGATGGCCGCGCAATATGTGGCCGGTGTCGGGCACCCAGCCGACGAGCGACGGATCGATCAGTGCGAAAATCCGATCATAGTCGGCACGGTCGAACAGCAGCGTGTTGTGGTGGGAACTGGGGTGGACAGCGATGTCGACGCCGGCCTTTCGCCCGAGTTCGCCGGCCTTGTTGTAGAACTCCGCAGCGATCGCAAACTTGTCGTTACGCGGGCCGTCGGACACGACGGTGGCCGAACCCATGGAGACGAGGGCGCCGGGGAATGCAGCGGCGAAATCGATCCAGCGCTGCGCCGTCTCGAGGTCGGCGCCGATATTGTCCTTCAGCGTAAAGCCGCTATTCGAGCCGAAAGCGAAGGAGACGAGCGTCAAGCCAGCCGACTCCAGCGCCATGGCGAATTCCGCCGGCCTGTCGGCATAGCGGCCGATCATCGTGTCGGTGATCTCGATGCCGGCATAACCACCGTCAGCGATCGCTTTGAGCAGATCGTCCGGACCGCCGGCAAAACCGTCTCCGAGCATTTCCCAGGTAAAGGTCTGGCAGCCGACTTTCAGGTCTTTCACGTTCATCCTTTCATTCCTTGATGCCGCCCTGCGTCAGCCCTTCGATGATGTGGCGCTGGAAGAACAGCACCAGCACGATCAAAGGGACGGTGACGACTGCCGAAGCTGCGGCGATGTCGCCCCAGGGCACGTAATATTGGTTGGTGAAATTGGCGATGCCGACAGGGATCGTCTGGCGATCGATGTTGGAGGTGAAGGCGAGGGCGAACAGGAATTCGTTCCATGCGGTGATGAAGGCGAGCAGGCCTGTGGTCACGAGGCTGGGCAGCGACATCGGCAGGATGATGTGCCAGAGCAGGCCGGGAACGCTGACGCCGTCCATGCGCGCGGCCTCGTCGATCTCGCGCGGGAGCGTTTCGAAATAGCCGAACAGCACCCAGGTGACGAGCGGCAGCCCGAGCGCCAGGTAGGTTATAATCAGCGCCGTGTAGGTATCGAGTAGGCCGAGATTGGTCGCCACCAGGTAGAGCGGCCCGACTAGCGCGATCTGCGGGAACATCGACACGGAAAGGATGACCATCAGGATGCCGAAGCGGCCCTTGACGTTGAGCCGCGACAGCGCGAAGGCGGCCAGCGATCCGACGAAGAGGCACAGGAACGTCGTGGCCAGCGAAACCACCAGCGAATTCCAGACATAGCGGTGCAGCTGCTTCTCGATGAAGGCGTTGTAGTAGTGCTCGAGCGTAAAAGGCGCGGGGATCAGCGATGGCGAGCCTGACGTCAGCGCCTTGTCGAGCTGGAACGATGTCGAGAACTGCCAGATGAAAGGGCCACCCGACCAGACCAGGATCAGCAGGGCGCCGAGATAGATCGCGATCGTCTGCAGCGGTGAACGCGCGTTGTTCATTGCGCCCTCCTGATCTGCCTGATGAGATAGAGGCAGAATACCAGTGCGATGATGCCTTCGGTGACGAACATCGCCGTCGAAACGGCGGAGCCATAGCCGAATTGCAGCGTCGAGAAGAGCACCTTGTAGGACAGCGTCGACAGCGTTTCGGTCGAATCGGCCGGGCCGCCGCCGGTCAGCACGTAAACGAGGTCGAAGACGCGAAAGGCGTCGAGTGCGCGGAACAGGCCGGCAATCAGCAATGTCGGCACCAGCAGCGGCAGACGGATGTACCAGAAGGTGGTCCAGCCTTTTGCGCCATCCATGCGCGCCGCCTCGATCAGCGAATTGGGCACTGTCTGCAGCCCGGTCAAAAGCAATAGCGCCATGAACGGGGTGGTCTTCCAGACATCGGCGATGATGATGGTCGTCATCGCCGTGTCGGGCGAGCCGTACCAGTTGACGTTCTGGTCGATCAGCCCGGCATGCAACAGGATATAATTGATGATGCCGTTCTGGCCGTCGAACAGCCAGCCGAACATCTTGGAGGTGACGACGGTGGGCATCGCCCAGGGAACCAGCATGGCGGCGCGAACCAGGCCGCGTCCTTTGAAGGCCTCGCACAGGATGAGCGCCATGCCGAGCCCGATGACGGTCTCCAGTATCGTGGATGCCGTGGTGAACCACATCGTGTGCCACCAGGCATTCCAGAATTGGGCGTCACCCCATAGCTGCACATAGTTGGAGAAGCCCGAGAACTCGTTCTCCTGGGTGATCAGCGAGGTGTTGGTGAGCGAGAGATAAAGCCCGTTGATGATCGGGTAGAAGGAAACCGACGCCAGCGACACGAAAGCCGGTGTCAACAGGAGCAAGGCCCACAATGAGACTGGAAGCGCCTTGCCAAACCGCCGCGGCCGGCCAATGCCAGGAACAGTGGCCGCCGCGGTCACGGTTCAGCCGACGATCTGGTCGATTTGCGTCGCCAGCGCGTCCATCTCGGCCTGGACGTTGCCTGAGACCAGCGCCTTGGAGATGCCCGACTGCAAGGCCAGCGTCACCTTCGCATATTCGGGCGTGATCGGCCGGGCGGTGGCGCCGGTGAACACTTTCTCGAGGCTCGCCATGAACGGCTGTTCGGTCTTGATCTTCTCGTCCTGGAGCAGCGCCGGGCGCGTCGGCGCGAGGCCGAAGTTTAGGGCGATGCGATGCTGGGTTTCGGTCGACGACAGCCAGGTCAGCAACTCGATCGCGGCTTCGCGCTGCTTCGAGTTGGCGTTGACGCCCAGTTGATAGCCGCCGAGACAGGCCGAACTCTTGCCGCCGGGGAAGGACGGCAGCGGCGCGACGCCGGCCTTGTCGACTACCTGGGAAGCCTTGGCGTCCTGGGCGATCGGATAGACATAGGACCAGTTGCGCATGAACATCGCCTTGCCCGAGGTGAACGGCTGGCGCGACGGCTCCTCGTCCCAGGACAGGACGTCCTGCGGGCTGATCTTGGTCGTGGCGATGGTGTCGTGCAGGAACTGGATCGCGTCGACCGCCGCCTTCTGGTTGATCAGCGACGACTTGCCGTCGGGCGCCAGGATAGCGCCATTGTTGGAGGTGATGATCTCGACGGCGTCGCAGACCAGAACCTCGGCCTGCTTGCCCTGCCAGAGATAGCCGAAATCGACGTCGCCGGCCTTCTGCGCGGCGGCGGCGATGGTCGCCATGTCGGCCCAGTTTTCCGGCACCTTGCCGCCATGCTTATCCAGCACGTCCTTGCGGTAATAGAACATGCCCGAATCCATGAACCAGGGCAGGGCAGTCAGCTTGCCGTCATAGGTGCATGCATTGAGGGTTCCGGAGAAGTAGGCGCTGCGCTTGTCCGCCGGAAAGTATTCGTCGAGCGGCAGCGCCCAGCCGGCGGCGGCAAAGCCGGCGATCCAGATCACGTCCTGGCTGAAGACGTCAGGCGTGCCGGTGCGCCGGGCGAGTTGCTGGACGAGGCCCTGGTAGACTTCCGTCGAGGAACTCGGCGGCGGCAGCTCGATGTTCTTGACCAGAATGCGGTCCTGCGATTCGTTGAAGGCCTTGATCAGGTCACCGAAAGTCTCCTTGCCGAAGAAAGCGGCGCTGGCAAAGCTGATTTCGGCCCGCGACTGTGCGCGAGCCCGGCGGACGCCCAGCCCGGTGCCGAGGCCAAGTGTTGCCGCGCCCAGTAGGCCGGCGCTGCCGACGAGAAACTGCCGGCGGTCGGCGATCGTCACATGCGCCGCAGGCTTCGAGCCGGAGACCGGCCCTTTTTTGATGTCAGTCATTTTCTCCTCCTTGCGCTGGCAGCCTCCCAGCCAGCATTTCCGCATGTTCCATAAAAATTTTACGCGCGTCAACATTTAAAATGCTGTAAAGCGGCTTTCGAATCTGATCCGTTGCTGGTGCATCGGTACAGCCAGAGCGATGCGACGTCGGGAGGTGAAGTAGAAAATGCGAGGAAAATCAGCAGCTAAGCTCGGCATTGGCGTTGTCGGGTGCGGCAACATCTCGATGACTTATTTGCGCAATGCAGCTCTGTTCGGTGACGTGGAGCTGCGCGCCTGCGCCGACATATCGCCCGACATGGCGGCGCTGCGTGCGAGCGAATACGGTATGCGGGCGGTCAGCGTCGAAGCGCTCCTGGCCGATCCCGAGATCGACCTCGTCCTCAACCTGACCATCCCGGCAGCGCATTTCGACATTTCGTTTTCGGCGCTTTCGGCGGGAAAGCACGTCTTCACCGAAAAACCGCTGGCGACCTCGGCCAGCGACGGCCGGCGCCTTGTCGCCGAGGCAGCGGAACGCGGGCTGCTGCTGGGTTCGGCTCCGGATACTTTCCTCGGCGCCGCCGGACGGCGGGCACGCCGCCTCATGGATGAGGGCGCAATCGGCCGCGCGGTGACCGGCACCGCCTTCATGATGGGGCGCGGCATGGAGCACTGGCATCCCAATCCGCAATTCTACTATCAGCCGGGCGGCGGACCGGTCTTCGACATGGGGCCCTATTATCTGACGATGCTTGTTAATTTGCTCGGGCCGGTGGCCCGCGTGATGGCGATGGCGACGCGAGGCCAGGAGGAGCGGCTGATCACTGCCGAAGGCCCCCATCGGAACACCAGCTTCAAGGTCGGCACACCGACCAACATCCTGTCGCTGCTGGAGTTCCGCTCGGGCGCCACCGTCACCTTCGCTGCCTCCTGGGATGTCTTCAGGCACTCTAACCATCCGATCGAGCTGCATGGGACCGAAGGCTCGCTCAGGCTGCCCGATCCGGACACGTTCGGCGGCACCGTCTCGCTGTCGGAACGTGGGGCCGACTGGGCCGACTTCCACAGTGAGAGCGAACTCTATGGCGCGCGCAACTGGCCCTATGCCGCGCCGGACCGAGCCAACTACCGAATGCTCGGCGTCGCCGACCTTTCGCGCGCACTGGCAACCGGAAGAAAGCCGCGTGCGTCCGGCGATCTTGCGCTGCATGTACTGGAGACTATGGAAGCGATTCTTGCTTCGGGAGCGAGCCGCGAGTCCGTCGCCGTCAACGCAACCGTCGATCAGCCGCAGCTCCTCCAGGAGGACGAAGCGGTTAGCCTGCTTGCCTGATATCGGAGCGCCTACGATGACGACATCGCTTTCGCCCTTGCTCGATCCGGAGGTCCGGCACGTGCTCGACCTCGACCGGCAGGCGGCTGCCCCGCCATTCGAAGCCGGCACGCCCGAAGAAGCGCGCCGCGCCTATGAGCAGGGCTTTCCGGCACTCCAGGGCGAGCGCGAGCCGGTCGGCTCACTAACCGAGCGCACCATCACCGGACCCGGCGGCCCGTTGACGCTCAGGATCTATCGCGGACACGGCGTGAGCGGGGCCGCTGCCCCGGCGCTGCTCTATCTGCATGGTGGCGGCTGGGTGATCGGCAATCTCGACTCCCATGACGAGATTTGCCGGTGGCTTGCCAATATGGCGGCCTGCGTCGTCGTCTCTCCCGATTACCGGCTGGCGCCGGAACACAAATTTCCGGCAGCCATCGAAGATTGCCGCGCCGCACTTTCCTTCATGCAGGACGGCGCGGGCGATCTCGGCATCGACGCAGAACGAATCGCTGTCGCCGGCGACAGCGCCGGCGGGCAATCTCGCTACCGTGCTTTGCCTGCTTGCGCGCGGCGACAAGAACCCGCCGACTGCGCAACTGCTGTTCTATCCGAACACGGACGCCTCGCAGGCGGCGGACAGTTATCGCCACTTTGCCGACGGTTATGGTCTCACCGCGGCGACCATGGCCTGGTTCCGCGACCACTACATCCGCGATGCCAGGGACATTGGCGACTGGCGCGTATCGCCGCTCAAAGCCGAGAGCCTTGCCGGCGCAGCCCCGGCCTTTGTCGCCATCGCGGGTCACGACATCCTCGCCGATGAAGGCGAGGCCTACGCGAAGCGTCTGGACGATGACGAGGTGCCGGTCGTCCTGCGGCGCTGGCCCGGCCAGATCCACGGCTTCGTTTCGATGGGCCGCCATGGTCCGGTGGCACGGCAAGCGGTTGGCGCGGCGGTTGCCGCATGGCGCGGCTTCGATCCTGTCTTTGGAAACGCTCAGGCCGACTGACGCATTACCAGCGTCGCGTCGAGACTGACCTTGGGGGCAACTGCCGCGTCGACTTCGTCCAGCAAGGCCAGCAGCGTCTCGACGCTGCGTCCCGCCATGGAAGCAAAGTCCTGCGCCATGGTGGTGAGGGCAGGGCAGGTGTAGCGGCTCAGCGGATGGTCGTCATGGGCTGCGACCCGCAGGTCGCAATCGCCCTTGCGGCCGACCTTGCGGCCTTGCGAGTAGGCGGCGGCCATCACGCCGAAGGCGAGACGGTCGTTGGCGCACAGAATGGTCCTGCCCGGCAGACCGCCACGGGCGAGCATCGCTTCCATCTGCTCATAGCCGATCCGTTCGAAATCCCAGGTGTAGTCATCGGTATTGCCGATGATGACAGGCTCATGTCCGAGCCGCTGCATGGCGCCGACATAGCTGTCCAGGCGTTCGCGCGAATTGTGGTTGACGTGCGGGATGTCGAAATAGACCGGGGCAGTGCCGGAACGACAGAGATAATCGACGATGGTCGAGACGCTCTGGCTGTTGTTGGTGCCGACGAATGGCGTGTCGCCCTCGAGATAGGTGTCGAAATAGACGATCGGTATCGTCTGCGTCAGCTTCTCCAGCGTGCGATGGTCGGAGCGCAGGCCGAGCGGCGCGATCAGCGCGCCGGAAACTTTTAGCGAAAGAATGGTTCGCGTCGCTTCCACTTCGAGCTCGCGCGAGCCGTGCGAGGAGATCACGATCGGCCAGTAGCCTTCGTCGCGCAGCCTGAGTTCGATTCGGCTGACCATCTCGGAATAGAAGGGATCGGCGACCGTCGGCACCACGATGCCGATGCTGCGGGTCCGCTTGCGGTTCAGGTTGCGCGCGAAGAGATTGGGCTGGTAGTCGGACGAGCGCAGCGCTACCTCGATCCGCTGACGTGTCGCCGGCTTGACGCTGGTCGGATCGTCGAAATATTTCGACAGTGTTGGCCTGGAGACGCCGCAAGAGCGAGCAAAATCCTCCATCGTCTTGTGTGTCATCGACATCAAAGCCCTCGCGCTGCCACGAGCGCT
This sequence comes from Mesorhizobium sp. M5C.F.Ca.ET.164.01.1.1, assembly GCF_004792125.1. Classification (NCBI taxonomy): domain Bacteria; kingdom Pseudomonadati; phylum Pseudomonadota; class Alphaproteobacteria; order Hyphomicrobiales; family Phyllobacteriaceae; genus Mesorhizobium; species Mesorhizobium sp. M5C.F.Ca.ET.164.01.1.1. Next base: position 1,581,779 of record NZ_SRTG01000001.1, read on the forward strand.
GCCCGGTTTCTACATACGGTGCGCCAGCGCGCAACTGCAAGGCGAAACTTTACAGACAATTTCGATAGTTTTCATGCGTCAATTTATTAATTGACGCGAAAAAGCACAAGCCCTATCACCCCCAGTGGGCGAATTCGAAATTCATGTCACCCGGAAAGTGCTCGCGCGGTTCATTAGAAGCGAGGCCGGGCGAAACGCCGAGAGGGATTCCGCGAGATGAGGAAGCTGGTTAGTGCCGGCGAGATTCTGGTCGAGATCATGGCCGAGCGGATCGGCCAGAGCTTTCTCGAGCCTGGTCCGCTGCTTGGGCCCTACCCGTCCGGAGCGCCTGCCATCTTCATCGGCCAGGCGGCGGCGCTCGGCCAGCCGGCTGGTCTCATCGGCGCCGTGGGCGACGACGATTTCGGCAGGCTGAATATAGAGCGGCTGCGGGCACTGGGCGCCGACGTTTCGGCGATCGCGGTACACAAGGGCCATGCAACGGGCACGGCCTTCGTCACCTACCGGGCCGACGCCAGCCGGCATTTCGTCTTCAACATCCGCAACAGCGCCTCCGGCCGGATCGAGACCGACGGGGCGGCAACAAACTTGCTCGCTAGCGCCGACCACGTCCATGTCATGGGTTCGTCGCTGTTTTCCGACCGCGCCATCGCGGTGGCGCTATCGGCGATCGAGACTGTCAAGGCCAAAGGTGGAACCGTGTCCTTCGACCCGAACATCCGCCGGGAGATCATGCAGGCGTCCGGCATGCGCGGGGCGCTCGATCATGTGCTGGCGCGAGCCGACATCTTCCTGCCGAGCGGCGAAGAGCTCTTCCTGTTTTCATCGGCGAAGGACGAGAAGAGCGCGGTCGACGAATTGCTGGCCCGTGGCCTGTCCTGCATCGTCCTCAAGAAAGGTGCCGCCGGCGCCGTTTATCATGATCATCACGGTGCGGTCGCCTCGTCAGGCTTTGCCGTTGACGAGGTCGATCCGACCGGCGCGGGCGATTGTTTCGGTGCTGCCTTCGTCTCGTTCTGGCTGCGCGGGGCGGCTCCTGCCGAAGCCCTGCGGATCGCCAATGCCTGCGGTGCGCTTGCCGTCACCCGCAAGGGGCCGATGGAAGGCATTTTCCCGCTTGAAGCGGTCGAGGCATTCATCGCCAGGGGGAACACGCAGTGAGTGACGCGACGCGAAGGTTTGCGCACATTGCGGCCAGGCGCGCCGCAGGCGAGAGAAGCGGCATCGCCTCGGTCTGCTCGGCGCATCCGCTGGTCATCGAGGCCGCCCTGCGCCACGGCGTCGCGCGGCACGCGGATGTGCTGATCGAGGCCACCTGCAACCAAGTCAACCACGAGGGCGGCTACACCGGGATGAGGCCCGCCGGCTTCCGCAGCTTCGTCGAGGCGCATGCGCTGAAAGCGGGTTTCCCAGTCGATCGCCTGGTCCTTGGCGGCGATCATCTCGGACCCAATCCGTGGAAGCACATGGCTGCGGCCGCCGCTATGAAGAAGGCGGGGGCGATGATCGATGCCTATGCGAGCGCCGGCTTCACCAAGATGCATCTGGATACGAGCATGGCCTGCGCCGATGATCCAGCCGTGCTTGCCGATGAGACGATCGCCGCTCGCGCGGCCGAACTTGCAGCAATCGCCGAGGCGGCGGTCGAGCGCGCCGGCAGCGAGAAGCCCGTCTACGTCATCGGCACCGAAGTGCCGGTGCCGGGCGGTGCACTGGAGGCGCTCGACCACCTGAATGTGACGGCGCCTGACGATGCCTTGCGCACCGTCGAGGTCCACGCCCGGGCGTTTTCCCGTGCCGGCCTCGAAGCCGCTTTTGACCGTACGGTCGGCGTCGTCGTTCAGCCCGGCGTCGAATTCGGCAACATCGAGATCATGCCCTATGCGCCAGCCAAGGCGACCGAACTCGTGGCTGTGCTCGACCGCATGCCAAAAGTCGTTTTTGAAGCGCATTCGACCGACTACCAGCCGGCCGAAGCGCTTAACGCTCTCGTTCGCGACGGTTTTGCCATCCTCAAGGTCGGCCCCTGGCTGACCTTCGCGCTTCGCGAAGCGCTGTATGGGCTCAGCCATATCGCCGATATGCTCGCGCCGGACCCTTCGCGCGAAAGCCTGCCTGCCGCGATGGAACGCATCATGCTGGCGTCGCCGGGAAATTGGCAGAAATACTATCCGGGCACTCCGGAAGAGCAGCGCGAGCAGCGGCATTTCTCGTTCAGCGACCGCATCCGCTATTACTGGCCGACGCCGGAGGCGCAGCGCGCAATGCAGGCGCTGCTGGACGTCTTGAGCGAGAAGGATATCCCCCGGCCTCTGATCAGCCAGTATCTGGGGCAGCTCGACGCTGAGGTTGCGGCAGGCCGGGCCAAGCCCCTCGCGCACAACCTTCTGATCGGCAGCATCACCCGTGTCCTCGATATCTACGCGGACGCGACGGGACAGCAGGGATCGGCTGCCGGAAAGTCGGCATCCGCCTAAATCCCCCTCATACACGTCAGATGTCGATGTTGTTTCGAAAAGGGCGTCGCCGTAATTTGCACTGACATGTTAGTGTGCTAGTGCTGCGTTCACATTGATCTCTGGAGAGAATAGCAGTGGCCTCGCGCTTTGGTCTTTCGGTCGCCCTCGCCACGCCGTTCGAGGCGTCCGGGCAAATCGCCATCTCTCCCATGATCACACAGGCCCGGGCTTGCCTTGGCGTCGGCTGCAGCAGCGCAACGCTCTTCGGCACCACCGGGGAAGGCGCCTCGGTGGGCACGGGAGAGCGGCGGATTGTTACCGAGGCCATGCTGGCCGCCGGCATTCCGGCACATCAGCTCGTCGCCGGCGTGATGGTCGATGCGGCCGAAGACGCCGCCGAACAGGCGCGACATGCCTTGCAGTGCGGTGTCCGCAATATCCTGCTGGCTCCGCCGAGCTACTTCAAGAATGTCGGCGAGGACGGGTTGTTCGGATGGTTTTCCGCCGCCTTCGCCGCGCTCGGCCCGATGGCTCGCGGCGTCCTGCTTTACAACATCCCCTCTGTCACCATGGTGCCGCTCCCGCTCAGCCTGATCGGTCGGCTAAGTGCTGCCTTTCCCGGCGTGGTCGCCGGTGTCAAGGATTCGGGTGGCGACTGGAGCTACAGCGAGGCGCTGCTAAGAGCCCATGGCGACCTGGTGATCCTGATCGGCGACGAGCGGCACCTGGCGAGAAGTGTGCGCCAGGGCGGGCAGGGCGCCATCTCCGGCATGGCCAATTTCGTCACCGGCGAAATCCGCGCCATGGCCGAGGACGGGCGCGACGATGCCCGCGTCGAGAGCTTCGTGCTCGAATTGCTCAAATATCCGGTCATCCCGGCGGTGAAGGTCATGGTGGCGCGCAAAACCGGCGACGAGCGCTGGCTGGGGGTCCGTCCGCCGCTGGAGCCGATCGCTTCGCAAGGGCGGCAACAGCTTGCCGCCGCCTATGACAGGCTGTTTGCGACAGAGCCGGCCTGACCGGCAAAGGGAAGCGCGCTGAAATGAACGACAGCAGCGAACCGGCAACCCTCAGGGAAAGAGCTTATGCCAGTTTCACGCGGCATTTGCTGGCCCGCGATCTGCGACCGGGACAGTTCGTGTCGCAGCGTGAGCTGGTTGCCTTTACCGGGCTGCCGCTTGGCGCCATCCGCGAGATCGTGCCGCGTCTCGAGGCCGAGGGACTTTTGATGACCATCCCGCAGCGCGGCATGCAGATCGCCCATATCGATATCAGCCTGATCCGCGAGGCCTTCCAGTTTCGCCTGTTCATGGAGCGCGAAGCGGTGGCGCTGTTCACCGTCAACGCCTCCGACGCCGAACTCGCTCGTTTGCGGCGCGAACATGAGGACATGCTGGCTCAAGCGTTGTCGCAGGCGCCGACGCCGGAAATGGAAGCCAAAGCCCAGAACATCGATTGGTCGATGCACGACACCTTCATCGATGCGCTGGGCAACGAGATCATCGCCAAGGCGTATTTGGTCAATTCGGTAAAGATCAGGCTAATCCACCAGGAGCGTTTCCGTATCGACGGGCGCGTCGTGCCGGTGATGCAGGAGCACCTGACGGTGATCGAAGCGCTCGAGAGCCGCGACCCGCAAAAGGCGGTCGAGGCGATCAGCCGGCATATCGACAACGCGCGCCGGTTGGCGCTCCAGATCTGAGGACGTATGGTTCGCGGCTGCCCGCGACGCTATCCACAACGACAGCAACCCAGGGAGGAAGAAATGTCGTCCAATCCGTTTAAGCCAACAAGAAGACAAGTCCTTGCAGGAACCACGGCGCTAGCCGCCGCGGGCCTGGCGGGCCTTCGCCCGAGTTTTTCCGCCAGCGTCGACTGGAAGCGCTTTGCCGGCACGACGCTCGACGTCAATTTGGTTAAAAGCCCGCGCAGCGACACCATCCTGAAATATATCGCCGAATTCGAGGAGCTGACCGGCATCAAGGTCAATGCCGAGGCGACGCCGGAACAACAGCAGCGCCAGAAGACGGTGATCGAACTGAGTTCCGGCAAGCCGAGCTTCGACGTCGTGCATCTCAGCTATCACGTGCAGAAGCGCCAGTTCGAAAAGGGTGGCTGGCTGGCCGACATCGCCGGCTATCTGGCCGATCCGACCCTGACCGATCCTGGGCTGGTCGAAAGCGATTTCGCCGAGGCTGGCATGCTTTTCGCCAAGGACAGTCAGGGCGTGCTGCGGTCGCTGCCCTTCTCCGTGGACTACTGGATCGTCTACTGGAACAAGGAGCTGTTCGAGGCCAAGGGCCTCAAATACCCTGAAACGTTCGACCAACTGGTGGCCGCCGCCGAAGCGCTGACCGATCCGTCGACCAACACTTTCGGTTTCGTCGCCCGCGGCCTCAAGAATGCCAACACGCCGGTGTGGACGTCGCTGATGCTCGGCTACGACATGACGCCGCTCGACGACAAGGGCAAGCTGCGCACCGAAACGCCCGAGGCGATCGAGGCCGCTGCCCTCTACCAGAGGCTGATGACCAAGTCCGCCCCTCCGGGCGTCACCGGCTTCAATTGGGCTGAAGCGCAGTCCGCCTTTCTGCAAGGCAAGATCGGCATGTGGTTCGATGGCGTGGGTTTTGCCCCGCCGATGGAAAATCCCGAAAAGTCGCGCGTGGTCGGCAAGGTCGGCTATGGGCTCATGCCCAAGGGCCCCAAGGCGCATGCTTCCGGGACGTTTGGCGACGGCCTCGGCGTGACCGCCTCCAGCGAAAAGAAGGAAGCTGCCTATCTGTTCTGTCAGTGGGCGGTATCCCCGGTCATGGGCGCACGCTTGCTCCAGGCCGGTGCCGGCGTGCCCTTCCGCAAGTCGGTGCTGGAAGACCCCAAGGTGCGCGAAGGCGTCACCATGCCGGCAAGCTGGCTCGATGCCGTGGTTCAGTCCGGTAACATCAGCAGGCTGGCGCTGCCGGTGATCATCCCGGTTACCGAGTTCCGCGACATCTACGGCGTGGCGCTGACCAACATGATTGCCGGTGCCGATCCTGCCGAAGAGCTGAAGAAGGCCACGGCGCAGTTCCAGCCGGTTCTCGACAGGAGCGAGCAGGGCTGATGTCCGCCATTGCCCCAGAACGCACCGGGGTGACGGCTGACCGCACCGGGGTGACGGCTGACCGCACCGGGGTGACGACGGATCGCACCGGGGTGACGACGGAAGCCATCGAAGGGAGCCAGACGATCCGGCTGGCTCCCAACTACTGGCCCTTCGTCGTTCCGGCGCTCGTCGTCGTTAGCGCCGTGATCGTCTTTCCCTGGGCTTTCACGCTCTGGATGAGCGTCAACCGCTGGACGCTCGGCCAATCGCGGAGCTTTGCCGGGATGGAAAACTACCTCCGTCTGGCCAGCGACCCGCGATTCTGGGAATCCCTGGTTCATACGTTGACCTACACCTCCCTCTCGGTGGCAGCGCCGATGTTCCTGGGCACTGTTGCCGCCCTGATCTTCGACGCCAGGTTTCCGCTGCGCGGCCTGCTGCGCGGCGTCTTCGTCATGCCAATGATGGCGACGCCAGTTGCCGTGGCGCTGGTCTGGACCATGATGTTCCATCCCCAACTCGGGGTGCTCAACTACCTTCTATCGCTGGTCGGTATCCCGGCGCAGGAATGGATTTTCAACGCCAACACGGTCATCCCTTCGCTGGTCGCGGTCGAGACCTGGCAGTGGACGCCGCTGGTGATGCTGATCGTGCTCGGCGGGCTGGCCTCGGTACCGCGTGAGCCGTTCGAGAGCGCCGAGATCGACGGTGCCAATGCCTGGCAGCAATTCCGCTACCTCACTTTGCCGATGATCGCGCCGTTCCTGATGATTGCGTTGATCATTCGCACCATCGATGCGCTGAAGAGCTTCGACATCATCTATGCGATGACCCAGGGCGGACCGGGCACGGCGTCCGAAACCATCAACATCTATCTCTACAACACCGCCTTCTCCTACTACGACATCGGCTATGGCTCGGCCATGGCCGTGGTGTTCTTCATCGTCATCGTGGCGCTGTCCTTCATTCTGCTGATGCTGCGCCAGCGCTCGCAGTGGAACGATGCGGAGGGCAAATAGATGAGCTCACGTCTGCTCAACCAGATCGGCCTGTTTTTCGCGGCTCTGGTCATCGTCTCGCCGGCGATCCTGTTCTTCCTCTGGATGATCTCGCTGTCGCTGAAATTCGAGATCGACAACGGCGCCTATCCGCCGATCCTGATCCCTGAACGTTTCGCCTGGTCGAACTATGTAAAGGTGTTCGAGGAGAACAATTTCCTGCTCTATCTCTGGAATTCGGTTCTGGTGACGGGCACGGCGACATTGCTGGCGCTGCTGATCGGCGTACCGGCTGGCTATGGCATAGCGCGGCTCAAGGCTGAAAGATCGGCGATCGTCATCATGATCGCCCGCATGACGCCGGGGCTGTCCTATCTCATCCCGCTGTTTTTGCTGTTCCAATGGATCGGGATCCTCGGAACGCTCTGGCCGCAGATCATCATCCACCTGGTGGTGACGGTGCCGATCGTGGTCTGGGTGATGATCGGCTATTTCGAGACCACGCCGATGGAACTGGAAGAGGCGGCCAACATCGACGGCGCCAGCTCCTGGCAGGTATTTCGGCTGGTCGCCCTGCCCATCGCCAAGCCGGGCATCGTTGTCGCCTTCATCCTGTCCGTCATCTTTTCGTGGAACAATTTCGTCTTCGGCGTGGTGCTCGCCAGCCGCGAGACGCGCACGCTACCGGTCGCCGTCTACAACATGCTTTCCTATGAGCAGGTGAGCTGGGGGCCGCTTGCCGCCGCAGCACTGGTGGTTACGCTGCCGGTGCTGGTCCTGACCATGTTCGCGCAAAAGCAGATCGTCGCCGGGCTGACCGCCGGCGCGGTCAAGGGCGGCTGAAGCCGCATTCCAGCTCGACATCACTCTTCTCCCGGAGAAATCCAATGGCATCGGTAACCATCAACAACGTGCAGAAAGCTTTCGGAGCCACCAGGATCATTCACGACGTCAGCGTCGATATCGCCGACGGCGAGTTCGTCATCCTGGTCGGCCCGTCGGGATGCGGAAAGTCGACGCTGCTGCGCATGATCGCCGGACTTGAAACGATCTCCGGCGGCAAGATCATCATCGGCGAGCGGATGGTCAACAATCTGCGGGCGCGGGACCGCAACATCGCCATGGTGTTCCAGAATTACGCGCTCTATCCGCATATGACGGTGGCCGACAATATGGGCTTTGCCCTCAAGATCAAGAAAGCCGATCCGGCCGATACCGCCGGCCGCGTCAGGAATGCCGCCAATATCCTTGGCCTGGAAAAGCTGCTTGAGCGCTATCCGCGTCAGCTCTCCGGCGGCCAACGCCAGCGTGTCGCCATGGGCCGCGCCATCGTGCGCGACCCGCAGGTCTTCCTGTTCGACGAGCCGCTCTCCAATCTCGACGCCAAGCTGCGCGTCCAGATGCGCGGCGAGATCAAGGCGCTGCACCAGCGGCTGGGCACGACAACGATCTATGTCACGCATGACCAGATCGAAGCGATGACCATGGCCGACAAGATCGTCGTGCTGCATGACGGCCTGGTCGAGCAGATCGGCGCGCCGCTCGACCTCTACGACCAGCCGGCCAATCTCTTCGTTGCCGGCTTTATCGGCTCGCCCGCCATGAACTTCATTGCCGGCCGCATCGAGGAAGGCGTGTTCCGCAGCGCCGGCGGGCTGATCCTGCCGCTGCCGGAAGGTGCCCGCCCGGCTGACGCTGCAGGACGCGAACTTGTCTACGGCATCCGCCCCGAACATATCCGCGCAACCGCCCAGGGCATGGAAGGTACGGTCACGCTTCTGGAGGCCACGGGCTCGGAAATCTTCGCCAAGGTCGACTGCGCCGGCGAGGAAATTGCCTGCCTGTTCCGCGAGCGGCTGCCGCTCAGGCAAGGCGCGCAGGTGCGGATCGAAGTCGATCGCGCCAGCGCCCACCTGTTCGACGCGAAAACCGGCCGGCGTGTGTGATTGGCGCAGGCGCCCCGGGGTAATCAGCGTCAGCGAACCAACCCATTCGCCAGCAAGAATCATGTGATCGCTGGTTGCGGACACTGGTCCCAGCAGGAGAAGCCTGAGGAGGTCACCGCCCTCATGCTCGACTGGCTGAAGCGGCGGTTCCCCGCGTAGCGATCGAGCGGCTGGCTGGCGATTGTGACATCAAGGGCGGCTTCGCAACGGTTGCTGCTGGCGAAGGTTCGGAGCAGGCGTGATCCCCGTAAAAATTACACAACGCGTCTTGCAGGATTGCCGTTCAGTACTGCCGGAACCGCTCTATCTCTTTGTTTTTGCGCAATTCCGGACGGAAAACCGTTCACACTTTTCCTGGAATTGCTCTAGCCGAAGACGAACGCTATCAGCAGCTCCGGCTCGATCACCGGCGCCCGCACGGCGCTCAACTGACCACGGTACTGGCGTTCGCCAGCGCCGATGACAAATCCGCTGGTGACCGGAGTGTCGCCGTCGAGGTCGAGGCGCGCAAAAATGTCGGCAACGTTGAGGTCCAGCGCCAGCTTGAGGTCGTGCCGCGCATCGTCGTTTGGTCCGGAAGGCAGTTGGCGCTTCACCAGTTGCTGGAACGGAACATTGAAAGTCAGGATCTTCTTCGATGACGTCAAGGCAAATGCAGGCGAGGGGCAGGCAACCAGTATGGCGTTGATTGTCCTTATTGACGCGAGCTTACTCAACGTCACGTTTTGCTCCGCCTGACCGCGTATGCAGGCTACCCGGATTGCCGATGTCAGGTTGCCGTTCTGTGCCTGAGTTCCGGCTATCTCATCGATCAGCATGCCGATCGTGCACTTCCGGCTCTCAGCCATCCGCTTCAGCGATATCCAAAAAGCACGCTCCAGGCGGATCCCGCGGCGCATTCCGCCACGCGCCACAACTCGAAATTCCAGTGCAAAATCCTCGTTGGCGAGCGGCAGGAGTAGCGGATCAGGATTGGTGGGGGGAGAGGTGGCGCTAGCGCTCACTCATAGCCTCCTGACGCGCCTTGTTGATCGGCTTCAAAAGGTAACCCAGGGTCGTCTTGCGTCCCGTCTTGATGTCGACTGAGCAGATCATGCCCGGGATGATGGAAAAAGCCTTGCCATCCCGTTCGAGCGTCGATTTGTCTGTCGCGACACGTACCTGGTAAAAGGGCCCACCCGTTTTTTGATCGACCAGGCTGTCGTATTCATTTCTACCCCACCCACGCTTCTGCCCTGTACGTTTTTATATGGCCAAGCCTTCTCACCGAGCTTTGACAGATTTATCCGCCAAATTCTTGGAATATGTGAGGGTTTATTGATTCAGCGCCGGTTAAAAACAGGTAAGTTTCGGGAATGTAGCGAAAATGGCACATAACGGGCGGCTCGCTACGTTGTGGAAGGACGCCTGCGCCTATGATCAATGTTGCTTGCCGCGACTCACCGGGGTCGTGGCTCAGAAGCGCCTCTATTCGGGAAGAGCGCGCCGTCCATTAAGCCTCGCGCAATCTTTGCAGCCTATTCTGCTTATCGATTGTCGAGGGAACATGACGCGCAAGCCGCTACTGCTCTTTGCCTTTCCAGCTCTCATCCTTCTGATTCTGGCAGGGGAGCGAGCTGCGACGTTCCTGCTGGGAACCTATCCGGCCAGTCCCGTCATGTGGCGGATCTGGCTTGAACTACGCCCTTTGTCGACGATGTTCTGGCAGCAGGTCGACCTCTATCTGGGCGGTTCAATGGTCCTTGATGCCGCCATCGTGACCGCCGCGTCGATCATCTGCTGGATGGCTTGCCGGACGAGAAAATCGGCCGCGTTCTTCTTCCTTACCAACCACGTCGCTCTGCTTTTCGCCGGGTTGATGATCGCTTCCGGCAGCCATTCTGAGACAGCGAGCACGATTGCGGCATTCACCGCGCCCAGCGGCCATCCATTCTCGCTGATCCTCGATTTCACATGGCAGAACAGCCTGGTGCTGCTTCTGGGCACTGCAGCCTGCGCCTACTGTCATGTTGCGTTTCTCGGCGAAGCGCGACAGCGTTCCCAAGCGCTCGCCATACGGCTTTGTGCTCTGCAGCGGGATCTCTAGCTCGGGGCACAGCCATCGCGCTGCCGATCGGCATTGCAAACAAGGTGACGGCAGCTCGGAATCCAGCTGAGCGCACAACCGATCTCTCGATGTCTGTCGCTTCTAATTGATTTTCTTGTAATGGACCTTGCCGTCAGGCTGCACTATGCGCTGGTAGGACGAGTTTGGGGCAGGGGGCAGCGCCGCCGCGATCCTCTTTTTGGGCGGGCGCGGCGCTTCGACGATACTGGGTTCGGTCGGTTCTTCGAGATCGGTGGCTGCATCCGCCATGGTGCTGGTCGTGACCACGGAAGGCTCCGCGATGCTCGACATGTCGTCGTCACTGGCCAGGGGCAGCTCCTGTTCAAGCCGGGCAATACTGCCTTTGACTTCGTTGAAGCTGCCCTGCAGTTGACTGTCCAGTTTTTCAAACCGGCTTTGAAAGCCGTTGTTGACCGTCTCAAGCCGGGCTGCGATCCGTTGCTCGAACGATCCGAGTTGTTCCAGCCGCCGTTCGACAAAGCGCAGATCGTTGATGCCGCGGTAGAAATAGACCGCGGCCGTTATGTTCACCGCCGTGATCAGCAAGGCGCCGACGGCGACAACGCCGATCATCTTTGCATTGCTTGGTTTCCCAACAACAGCTTGCCCTCCAGTGTGGGTTGCCGGCCCAATGTCGATCGCTGGCATATCCGGGTCGCTGATCATCGTCATTGGACCACCACCCTTGCGCCGACCGAGACGCGCTTGAAAAGATCGATCACATCGGTGTTGGTTAGACGGAAACATCCCGATGTTCCGTCGAAGCCGATGCCCTTGGGATCGTTGGTGCCGTGGATGCGGTAGAGCGTGTCGCGCCCGTCCCGCAGCAGATAGAGTGCCCTGGCACCGAGCGGATTGTAGGGACCGGCGGGCACCATTTCCGGCAGCTCCGGCTGGCGGGCGCGCATTTCCTTAGGCGGGCGCCATTCCGGCCATTCCGTTTTCGCTCCGACCTTGACGATGCCGGTCCAGCCAAAGCCGTCGCGCCCGACACTGATCTGGTAGCGCAGCGCCTCGCCCTGCCGGGTCACCAGATAGAGTGCCTTCTCGTCCTTGCGGATGATGATCGTGCCGGGCCGTTCCGCGGTTTGGAGAGCAACCGCCTTGCGCAGGCTGGGCCCCATTGCCGGCAGCGGCGGCCGGTCCGACAGCGCGGACCGGGCATGGGCGAATTCCCAGGCCGGCATCCCCAACGCCAGGCCTATGATGCAGGCGCCGGCAAGCCTCGGGACGATGCGGTATCTACCGGGCTGCGTCATCGAGCCGCTCTTTGAACATCCGCTTCAGGTCCTTGTTGAAACGCGCCCGCCCAGCCACTTCGGAAGGCAGGATGGCTCGGTTCAGCGCGTCGGTCAGCAGCGCATTGTCCAGGCTGACCGACTTGATGTGCGGCGCCTTGAAGATCTTCTCGAGTTCGCTGTGCGAAAAGTGGTTGCCGAACCATTTGCGCTTATGCTTGTTGGCGACCAGCGTGATGCTCGCCGCATTGCCGCGCAGCTCGCGGATCTTCGTGTAGAGCCGCTTGCCTTGCCGCAGCGAGGCGACGTTGAGCTCGAAGACGATGAAGATCTCGTCGCTCGTCGAAAGCACGGAATTCTGCCAGGGGGTTTCGATATTCGGCAGGTCGATGACGATGTCGTCGAACCGGTAGGCGACGAGGTCCAGCAGCCGGAACACGAAATTGGCGCCCTGCGGCTCAAACGGCAGTTGTGGCCTCTCGAATGAATAGAGGGTCAGGCCGGATGGACGCGAAAGCCTGATGACGTCCATCAGTTCGACATCGAGCCTTTCCGGCTGGCCGATGATGCCGGCCAGGTCGAACTGGTTGAACAGGTTGAGGTAGGCGCCGCAATTGGCGCTCTGGAAATCGAGGTCGACGAGGCAGGTCGAAGCCGCGCGTTCGGTGGATTTCGACGCCAGGAATTCCGCCGCCGACAAAGCGAGCGTCGTGGCGCCGGCGCCGCCGCTGGCGCTGATGAAAGTGATGATGCGGCTCTTAGTGCCGTGGTTGCCGGTGTCGTGGAAAGTGACCGCGTTCAGCAGCTCCTTGGCGTCGAGCGGCTTGTGCAGCCAGTCCGACGCGTTCATGCGGACCAGGATGCGCGTCTGCTCGGAAGTCAATTCGTCGGAGACCGCGATCAGCGGCACGGATGCCCACAAGGCGCGGGCCGCGACGATGCCGGGCATGCCGAGCAACTCGCCATTGGCCAGGTCGAGGATGACGATGCCCGGCCGCGTCTCGGGGGGCGGACCATTGAGGAAGTCAACCGTCTCGGAAATTCGGACGTCGTAGATAGCCAGCGCGTCCAGCCGCGTCGCCACCTCACGCTTGAACTGCGGATCCGACGAAAACAGCGCCACCTGCTTTCGTTTGGTCGGGAGAACCTTGGTGTTGATGGCGTTCATGGCGATGTACTCCTCAGGTCTTCGCCCGTGACTGTGCTGAGCATCGAGGGCATGGTGAGGTTTCCGTATCCGAGCAGGCCGCCGAGGAAGAAGAACTGGAAGGTCAGGTTCTGAAGCCTGACGGTGATTGTCGGCACCGGTCCGCCCAGCCGGGTCTGATAGCCCAAGCCGGTGGCGGAATAGGTAATGACGACATTGTCGCGCCGCAGGCCTGAAAAGAAATGGCACATCCCCGGCCGCTGGTCTGTCGCCAGCGGGACACAGGCGTCGTCATTGGTGACTGCCGTATCGCCGCGGAAGATACGGCTGAAGTTGGCGGCATTGAATGTGCCGCCATTGCTGCAAGCGCCCGTGCCGGCGGTATATGTGCAGGCGAAGGGTCCATAAGCGGCAGCAACCACCGGGGCGCCCGGTGCCGTCGTCGGTGCGGCTGTAGCTAGCGCGGTGGCAACCGGATCGGAAATCGAGGCCAGCCGTGCGCCGAGCTGCACGGCCTTGTTGGCGGCGTTCCACTGATAGAGGGCGTAACCGAAATCGACGAAGCCGAGAACAAGGGCAAACAGCAGTGTCGATACGATGGCCATCTCCACCGTCGTCGCGCCGCCTTCCGATTTTGCGAAACCCCTGATCATGATCAGAACCGGATCAACCGCTCCTCGTGAGAGCTATTTATCGTCATGGGGCCAATGCGGACCAGAGACAGCATTCCGATGCCACTATAGGCCAACGTCCCCGCCGCCCTGACGATGCAGACCTGTGCAGTTGTAGCGCGATATAGGGTGACACCTGCGACCACCGCGTCATGGCATGAGCCTGAGGCGGCAATGGTCACCGTCACATTCGCCTTCTGCCAGCCGACGATGCGCGCACTCCCTGTCCCCGCGGCATTGCCGAACACCGCGATGTTTGTGGCGATATCGGCGCAATTGATCGCCGCCAGCCCGGCCTTGGTATACAACTGGCTATTGCAGCGCGCGGCAAAGCGTGCCGCGTCAGACAGGCCGGCCTCCATCAGCAGCTTCTGGTGGATCAGATTGCCGAACTCGAACACGCCCGCCGACAGGATCAGCATCAGCGGCGCGATCAGCGCCACTTCGACGAGAGCCGTGCCGCATTGCTCGCGTCGAAATCTGTGGAGATGGTGGTACAGCGCTGCGATCATCGCCATCACCGGTAGAGCTGGGCTTCGTCACGAAGGAAATTGTCGAGCGTACCCTGGCCGGCACCCCCGGTCACGTCGACCAGTTCGACCATCACCGACGCATCTTCCGATGCTGACGGTACGGGTTCAGTGAGGAAGAAACTGCCGAAGGCCTCGACCGGCAGATTGGTGCTGTGGCCGGACAGGCCGTTGCCCGCAGCTTCGAGAGCATTGCAGTTCAGGATAGCGCCATAAAGCAAACGACGATCAACTATCGTGACAGGCGGTTGGCAAGCTGCGGCCGGCGTTCCGATCTCTCCACCGGTCGACGCGGTGCCCACCAACCCGTTCGAGATCTCGTAACGGTAGACCTCATAGCGCGTCGGCTTGGTTGTGTCCCATGACGTCGGATAGGCCGCGGAACCGAAGTTGGTGCTCCAATAGCCGGAGAAGTTCCAATCTCCGTCGCCCATCCTGCCGGCTAGATACGGGGTTGTCGCATCGCGCGGAAGGCCCATCGTTCCAGCTTCGGTGAATGAAAGTTGGTTCATGGAAGGGCATTGATTGGCGCTGCCTGTGGTCCGTATCGCCCCTTTTCGGACATTGGCGGCCGGACCGTATTCGGGGCTGTCGAAGTGGTTGCCGTTAGCTCTAATCCCGAAACGAACGTTGAAGGCATCTTGCACCGGGCCGGCATTCTGACCGGTCTTTGTCGTTACGTTCGCGGAATTGTAGCAGCCGATCGGCGTCGACGTTGCGATCGTCTGAGCCAGCGCTTGGGCACCATTTCCGACATCTGGCGGAGGTTCGAGGAAGCCGAAGTTGCCCGGACCGGCCGCAGCCCCATTTCCGACCTTCCTCAGTTCGATAAGCCGGCGACGGACGGCCGGATTGGAAACGGCCTGCTCAAGCGTGTAGCCGCCGGCGTCATTCGTTCCGTCTTCATCCATCTCATAAGGATTGCACATGAACACCGGCGTGAAATCGCAGACGCCGGAGGTGAAGCCCGCTACCGCGACTGCCCCGACATTGAAGCTGTCGCTGGCGCCGGATGTCAAAAATGAGGCGGGGAAAATCGCGGCAAACCCTTGGGGAGCGACTGTCACCTGGATGAACCGTGTTTCCGCCTGTCCGACAGCCAGATTGGCATCTGCAAGATAGTTGGCCTGATTGGCGGTTGTGATCTTGGTTCCGTCGTTGGCAGGGATCGCTTTGAGGAAGCACCAGGAAATGTGGCCAGCACTGTTGCAGCGCTGCGTGCCTCCCGGCTGACCGGAGGTGAGAGTGAACCTGCCTGCCGTGGAGAAGTTGCTTTCATTGTCTACGAGCGTCGCCATGGCGCGTTCGGCCCGCGCCCAGGAACCGCTGCTTCCGTCCAGTTCCGCTGCCGCCGCGAGCGCAAACGCGTCAGCGCCCTTCTGAAGCTCGTTGTGGAGGTTGTTGACCCGGCTCATGTCGATCGCCAGCAGGGAAAAGCCGATGATCGCCGGCAGCGTCACACTGACGAGAATCAGCGCTATTCCCCTCTGATCGTGCCAGAACGCGCGAACAATCCGCAGCATGGCCTTACTCTTAGCTCCCCTGACGCCAGTCGCTTTGCCTGACGCTGAACTCGCATCCTTCTATTCAACCCCGGTGTTGCCGACATTGACCGTAATGGCTGGCGGCGGCGGTGGTGGCGGTGGAATTCTGTAGCTCTCAGCGACAGCGGCGGCGCGCACGCCGTCGCCTTTGATCGTCGTGTTCTTGGAGGCCGGATTGAGCGGGTCGACCGTCTGCAGCAGCGAGTTGTATTTCTGCGTGTCGCCTGCGGCCAAGGTCATCGTTTCGTAACGATTCAGATAGTCGGCGCAGCCCGTCAGCAAGCCGGCGCACAAGAGGATGAGCAAGATCCTATTTCTTGACATAGAGCATCTTGTCCTTGGATTTGAGGTCGAGCATGTGGCCGTAGGGGCCAACGACACCTTCGCCCAGTTCATATTTGCGAACCATGTCCTTGGTCACTTCCAGTTGACCGAGCAGGAAAAGCTCGGGGTCGTTGGCGGGCCGTGTCTTGTCGAACGGCGTCGCCAGTTGTTCGCCTGGTTTCACCGGCCGCACGATATGCGGCGTCACGATGACGACCAGTTCGGTCTCTTCCTTCTGGTTGCTCGAATTCCGGAACAGGGTCCCGACGATCGGCACCTGGCCGAGCCACGGCACCTGCCTCTGTAGCTTGGTGTTCTTGCTCGACAGAAGCCCGCCGACCGCGAAGCTCTGGCCGTCGCGCAATTCGACGACGGTCGACAGCTTGCGGTTGGTGAAGATCGGGTCGCCGGCGCTGGTGAAACCGGTGAGGTCGCTGACTTCCGGCGCCAGCCTGATATTGATCTTGTCGTCGGCAAGAACGATCGGCGTGAACAACAGATTGACGCCGAATTGCTTGAACTCGACCTGGACCTCGCCATCACCGTCGACGCTACGGATAGGAACTTCGCCGCCGGCATTGAAGCTGGCCGGTTCGCCGGACAGCGTGGTGAGGTTGGGCTCGGCCAGCATGCGCACAACACCCTTGGCCTCGAGCGCCTCGATGATCAAATCGACCTTGATGTTGCTGTCGATGACGCGAGTGATCAGCGCCGCGAATGGATTGCTGTTCGAAAGAAGGCCGGTAATCAGACCTCCAGGTCCAAGAACCAAATTGTCCTCATCGACGGTGGCAATACCGGTTCCGGTGCGGGTCGTGCCGCTGCCGTTGGTGCTCCTGATTGAGACGCCAAGATCGCGGCCGGCATTGCGCTTGGCCTCCAGCACCCGCACTTCGAGGTTTACCTGCTGGCTGTTGTCGACGGTCACTGCATTTATGATCGCGTCAGGCCCGTATTGCTGGGCAACCTGCAGGATCGCCGCCAGCGTGGCGCCGTCCTTGACATGGCCGCCAAGCCTGACCTTGCCGTTGACCGAACCGATATCAATGCGCGCCCTGGGCGCCACCTGCCGGATCGCTTGCGCCATGTCGCTCACGTCGACGCCGACCTCGATCTGGATCACGCCAAGCGAGCGCTTGTCCTCGGAAAAGAGGTTGACGGTGGTGGTGCCGGCACTCTTGCCGATGACATAGAGCGTCCGGTCGGTCATTGGCTGGGCGTCGGCGATCTTCTCGTCGCCGACGACGATGTCGCCCAGCGTGGCGTTCACCTGGATCGTCACCGACTGTGACATGGGCAGGAAAATACGGTGGACGCTGGGGTTCGATACATCGATCCTTCGGTCGGCTGCATGAGCAGCAAGGTCGATCGGCAATAGCATCACCGAACAGGCCAGCGCAGCAGCCGCCAGTGGTCCCCGGAACATACGCATCTAGACTACCCCCCCTTGCCCAACCCGGAACCCCTTCCGAATGCGCCGGTGTTATTTTTGTCGCGGCACGTCGTAGGATTCGAGCTTCACACCCCTGAAAACGCCGATTGTCGCACGCGCCGGTGGTTCCGGCTGCACATATTTGATCACTTGCTTAACTACCTCTTGCACCTGGGGTGCTGAGGCCAGTGCCGGAGCAGGTTTTGCGCTGCTCAACAGGTCGAGCCTGCTTCCCACACGCTCCACGGCCTGGGTCAGCCCATTGATCTTGTCGTCCGCGCGCTTGCGCTCGGCCGCGGCCTCAGCTTCGGCTATCGCCTGCTTGGCGAGCTCGGCCTCCCTGGCGGCGACGTCGGCCGGCGTGTCGCCGGTCAGGTCGGAAAGCGTGATGCGTTCGGTCGACTCGCCCTCGCTGGCGGCTGCCTGGCGAAGCGCCAGCGACAGCTGGCCGGCACCGGCGGCCAAGGTAAGCTTCTGTGCATCCCTGGTGCTGGCCTCGAGCGTGACCGATTTCACCACCGTCGGGCTGTCGGTGCTTTCGTCGGCAACCTGATCGACGGCGAGCACCTTCATGCTCTGCAGCAGCACGTCGACAAAGCTCTTATCCGCGCCGCCTTCGCCACGCGCCGTGCGCGTTAAAAGTACATCGACACGATCGCCGGGAAAGACAAATCCGGCGACGCCGAGCACGTCGTTGACCCTGATAGAGACGGCTTTCATGCCTTCGCCGAGCACCGCGGAGAGCGTGGCACGCTGGCCGGGACCGGTGATCTTGGTGGCGAGAACAGGCTCGTTGGCGCTGATCGCCTGCAGCGCCTGCTTGGTGCCTTCGCCAGCCAGCGCCTCTTTCGTCGTCTTGAAAGCTCCGGCCGGAATGGCACCTGCAGGCCAGGCGATTTCACGCAGCTTGTCGGCCGACAGTGTGTCGCCGAATTTCAGCGCCACCGCTGCCACCACAACCGTATCGCGCTGGATTCCGTTTGCTTCCGCCATGGCACTACGCTGGCTGGCGAGCCAGACATTGGCGAGCACCACCGCCAGGACGCCGAACACGCCCGCAAGAACGATCATGATAAGTGTGTTAGCGCGCATAGCCCAAGCCCCAAGCCCCAAGCCTAAAGTGCGGGAATTCGCCCGTCGCGATTGGGCTCAGGCCCGGATCGGATGGGACCCGGGCCTGAGCGTGATCTGGCGATCAGGTTCCGACGCCCGTTGCCACGTTGCAGGTGCCGAGTGGCGATGCTTCCAGCGCGGCGCATAGGCCGGTAAAGCGACCGGTCACCCAACCGCCGATCGCCAGGATAGCAAGTATCGCTGCTGCGGCGATGATGCCGACAAGGATAGAATATTCGACCATGGCAGCGCCGTTTTCGTCGTCGCGGAACTGCCGGGTCATCGTCATGAGCTTCTTCATGCCAATCTCTCCCTTTGGAGTTTGAACCCGACGAGACGAGCCAAGGATGAAATCCATACCTGAGCATCCCCCGTCATCTCGAATCTAAGTCCCGGCGAAAACCGGAGTCAAACGGGATTAACGGATCCTTAACTATCATGTACATGGCCGCGCCATAATATTGCCACTCTAACACTAATCAAAGCATTGATTTGGCTGAATTTTTCATCCGCCTTAACCATTCGTTCACAATTTGACCGTGGATATGGCGGAAGCGGGGCAGCATTAGTGATGGTGCATATTCCTTTATATCTAAGGTCTTAGGTGAGTTCCATGACGCCTTTGTGGCAAAAAAGGCACTTTGCATTGAAAGGCGAGCCCCCGTGTTGCATTAGGACAGCGTCGCTGACCAAATAAACGTCGCGTTTTCTGATGCTTGATCTTAACTATGTCCGAAGTATTAATTTGCATGGTGCGCAGCTGGCGCTTGTGCCATCCGTGGTTAACGCTTAGTTTCAGCGTGGGGATTAAACGGGGAAGAAGCGTCATGTTGGGCCGATTCACCAAGGGGCCAAGCGAACCGCGGGTCGAGCCAAGGGTTGAGCCGATCGTGACGTTGCCGGTTGCGGCACTTCCCCCGGCAGCCGACGTCGAAGCGGCAGGTGACGATTTCCTGACGCTCAAGGTCGAGCTCCACCGCCATCTGATCGACCGGTTCAATCTTGCCGCGCTTGAAACGGCATCGAAGGACGAGATCCTGAACGAAATCCGGCCAATCGTTCGCGAGTTCGTTCGTGCTCGCGCTGTACCGCTGAACGCGCGGGAGCTCGACAGGCTGACCAGTGAGACAGCCGACGAGATGCTGGGCCTTGGGCCGATCGAGCCGCTGCTCAAGGACGACTCGATCACCGACATATTGATCAATACTCACAAGCGCGTCTTCATCGAGCGGCGCGGCGTGATCGAGGAGACGGCGATCCGCTTCCGCGACGAGGCGCACCTTCTGCGCGTCATCAACAAGATCGTCTCAGCCATCGGCAGGCGCGTCGATGAATCGGCGCCGATGGCGGATGCGCGCCTGGAAGACGGCTCGCGCGTCAACATCGCGGTGCGGCCGGTCTCGGTGGATGGCCCACTGGTGTCGATCCGCAAATTCTCCAAGAATCCCTATTCGCTCGAGCGCCTGATGGCGCTCAATTCGATTCGCCAGCCGATGATCGACCTCCTGCGGATCGCGGTGCAGTCGCGTAAGTCGATCCTGGTTTCGGGCGGCACCGGCAGCGGCAAGACGACATTGCTCAATGCGCTGTCTAGCTACATCCCGGCCAAGGAGCGCCTGATCACCATCGAGGATGCGGCGGAACTGCAATTGCAGCAGCCGCATGTCGGCCGCCTGGAGACGCGCCCCCCGAATGTCGAGGGCAAAGGCGAGGTTCGTCAGCGCGAACTGCTGAAGAACGCGCTGCGCATGCGGCCCGACCGCATCATCGTCGGCGAGGTTCGCGGCGAGGAAGCCTTCGACATGCTGCAGGCGATGAACACCGGCCACGAAGGCTCGATGACCACCATCCATGCCAACACGCCACGCGACGCGATCTCCCGCCTCGAGCAGATGGTCGGCATGGCCGGCATGCCGATGACCCACGAGTCCATCCGAGCGCAGATTGCGTCGGCCATCGACATCATCGTGCAGACGCAGCGTCTTTCGGACGGTGGAAGGCGCGTCGTTTCAATCTCCGAACTGACCGGCATGGAGGGCAATGTCGTCCAGCTTCAGGAGATTTACCATTTTGTCCGCCGGGAGGTGACGCCGGAGGGCAAAATCATCGGCGATTTCCGCGCTACCGGCGTCCGTCCACGCTTTGCCCCGGAGGCGGCGACCCTGGGCCATCATTTTGCCAAGGACGCCTTCAATCCGCAGGTTGCGCTCTGATGCCCACCGGCCAGACTTTGCTCTACTTCATTTATGTGCTCGCGGCCGCCTCGACGATTCTTGCTGGCGAGGCCCTGTATTTTTCCTTTGCCAAGCGCCGCTCGCGAGTCAGCACGATTAACCGCCGGATGAAGCGTCTGGTTGATGACGTTCCGGCCGAACTGACCTTGCAAGGATTGCTGCGCGAACGCGGGCTGACGGATTCGGGCGACTTTCTCTTTGGCCTGATCGGGCTGAACAGGCTCTATACCCAGTCCGGTATCACCGGAAACCCGCTGTCTTTCGCCGCGACCTTCCTGCTCGCTGGCCTGGCATTGGCGTCGCTGTTGTCGATCTTTTTGGGTTTCTCGACCTTCGTATCCCTCATCGTTTTTCTGGTGGTCGGATTTGTGCTGCCGCTTCTTGTTCTTCGGCGCGCCCGCAACAAGCGAATCCAGAAATTCGCGAAACAGCTCCCGGATGCGCTGGACATGATCGTTCGTTCACTGCGCGCCGGACATCCGGCCTCGGTGGCGATTGGTCTCGTCGCCCGCGAAATGCCCGATCCGCTCGGCACTGAATTCGGCATCGTTTCCGACGAAATCACCTTTGGACTCAGTATTGAACAAGCCGTGCGCAAGCTTTCACAACGCGTAGGCTTCGAAGGTCTTCATCTGCTTTCGGTGTCGCTGTCAATTCAAGCCAAGACCGGCGGCAATCTCACCGAGATTCTACACAATTTGGCGTCAGTTTTGCGCGAGAGGCAGAAATTGCGAATGAAAATCAGGGCGCTTTCGTCCGAGGGCCGAGTGTCGGCATGGATCATCTCACTGTTCCCGGTCGCGATGTTCCTGATCCTTCAGATACTTGCCCCAGCCTATTACGGAACGGTCTGGAACAATCCGGTCATCCTGCCGGTGTTCCTGATTTTCGGGTCGTGGGCACTGTTGGGCGATTTCATTATGTATCGAATGGTCAATTTCGATTTCTGAACAGGGGCGAAGCGTAACTTGTTTTCGAACGTCCAGAACCTGAGCATGTTGGTTTCCATTGCCGTCTTCGTGGCGGCGGTGGCACTTTTTCTGTTCGGCGCGCTCGTCTTCTTGCCGGCGCTGCAGACGCGGAAGCTGGTCGCAAAAAGCCTGATGGCCGAAGGTATTGCCGATCGCCGTTCGCTCGTTGGACAGGAGCAGCTGGCCAAGATCGCAGCGCAGCGGCCAGTGGATGCATATTTTCGATCGATCGAAAAGGAGCGGGACGAGCCCAGCGCCTTGGACGCGAAGCTCTTTCGCGCCGGCTTTTACCAGTCGAGCGCTCCACTCATTTACACCTTGTCGCGGCTTGGCGCGGTCTGTGTCGGCTTTCTGGCCGCCTATGCGCTGCTGTCACGCGTCCTGCCGCCTGAATTGCCCGCTTTCGTAGCTTTTGCCGGCTCTGCTTTGTTTGCGCTCGCCTGCATCGTGGTTCCAAGCGTCCTGCTCGATCGCTTCGAGAAGGCACAAAAGCGGATCTATCGTCGTGGCTTTCCCGATTTCATGGACATGATGATAACCTGCGCCGACGCAGGAATGAGCCTCGAGGCGGCCGTCGAGCGTGTCAGCGGTGAACTGGCCGGCACCCACAGGTGGCTCGGCATCCAGCTTTCGATCATGACTTTGCAGTTGCGCGCCGGCAAGCCATTGCGCGACGCCTTGCGCGAACTCGCCGACCGCATTGGTCTTGACGAGGCGCGGGCGCTCGCTGTGCTTTTTAGGCAGTCGGAAGAACTTGGCACTAGTCTCACGGAAGCCTTGCGCGTCTACAGCGACGAAATGCGCACCCAGAGAATCCTGATTGCCGAAGAGCGCGCCAATGCTTTGCCGGTCAAGATGATGATCCCATTGGGGCTCTGCATCTTCCCGGTCGTGTTGATGGTCATCATGTTACCGGTGATCATCCGAATGAGGGGCATTTTCTTCTAGACGATCATGTGCTTTGGTCGAAATACAGAGTCGGAGAACTCTTTTGGGGGACGAAATGATAGGGCCAATGCGCCTCGCAGCCCTAGCCGGTTTGCTGCTTATCGTGCTTTCCGGCTGTCAGACGGCTGATACCAGCGGCGTCGTCCGCACCAACGAGCCCTCAAAAGGTGACGTGACGGCATTTGGCGATGCCTTCGACGGGCTGAAGACGGTCAGCGACGTCGAGTACTATGCCTCGGACCAGGCCGTTGCCGAAGCCAAGAACCAGTTCCGCGCGGAAAATTACGGCAATGCCGGCGCCTTGTTCTACAAGGCGACACAACTGGCGCCCAATGATGGTGGTGCCTGGATGGGCCTGGCCGCCTCTAGCGATCGCATCCGCCGCTTCGACCTCTCCGACTACGCCTATCGCCAAGCCTTCCGGCTGGTCGGCGGGACGCCCGAATATTACAACAATGTCGGCTATTCCTATCTGCTGCGCGGCAAGCTGCAGGACGCACGCAGCAATTTCCTCAAGGCTTATGAGCTGGCGCCCAACGATCCGACCGTGGCCAACAATCTGCAGCTGCTGTCGTCGAGCGTGAAGAATCTCGAGCGGTAAGGCGACAGCATGTTGCTCGCCGCATCGCTGCTGCTGAAGGGACTAGCCATTCCTTTGCTGGCAAGGATCGCCTGGCTCGACTTCACCACCCAGAAGATATCCAACCAGAATGTGCTGCTGCTGCTTTGCCTGGGTTTGGGCTCGCTGCAGCTCCTATCGGTGCAATCCGGGTCGTGGCGGGACATGGGCCTGAGCGCGCTTGCCGGTCTTTTGCTGTTTGTTGCGCTCTTTCCGTTCTGGGCCATGCGCAAGATCGGGGCCGGCGATGTCAAGCTGATGGCGGTGGTGCCGTTGCTGATAGGCGGCAGCGGCCTCGTCGTATTTTCAGTGCTGCTGCTGGTTTTCGCTCTCGCCACGGCGATGGTCGTCAAAAATCCGCTCATGCTGCCGCAAGGCGCTTTCCGCCTCTACATTCAGCACCTGGACCGCAAAGGCGTCGTGCCGTTTGGCGTGCCGATCTCGCTCGCAGCGATCTGCACGATAGTGTTTCAGATTTATACCAACATGATGGTTCTAGCCGGACTATCGGTTTGACGGAGGGCGGCTTTGGACCCTTGCGGGGCAGAGGCGATGAAGGTGAAGAACTAGGCGCTTACGTGCGAGCCAAGAGGAGGGTTGCATAAAGCAGCTCGAAGTTCTGGATTGGAACCCGCCTTGTCTGGTGATCGCCTTCCCGATGGCGAAGCGTGTCGGCAAAGTCCGACGTGTTGCCGAGGTGCTTTCGGGCAAGCGCGGCGCCGCTGCGACGAACTACTGGAAGCAGGTGGTTGCGACCTTGGGCGGACAGACGCAACGTGCCGGGTTCGATCGGGATACCATCAACCGCGAACCGCGAGCGTTTCATGACGCTGTTCAGCGCGAGCTTTGCTTGCGAAGTGGGCACGGGCAGCGGTCAGGAGGTAATGCCGCATGACCCCGACCTATCGCGGCGTCAACGGGCGGGTGGTTCAACCCGTGCGAAAACCATCAGCGCTGGTTGGATCGATCTTCATCAACCGCGATCTGGCCTCGGCCACGCGACGTTGCGCAGCCCGTATCCTGCTGCACAACGCAATATTGATGCCGACACCGCAGTCTTCATCCAGCATTTCATTCGCACGCCTAAGGGAGAGCTCCGCTCGGCTGAGCCGCTGTCGGGCTCTCGCCAATTCCAAATCCAGAAATTCCATTATCCTGCATCCATTACAGTCCCTTCGATTGGTAAACCGCTTGTCGTCGCCGTTGGTTCCGGCTTTTCGCGAACGTGCAGCCTAGGCGTCGATTTGGTTGGCACAGTCTGGAACGCCAGTGGTGAGCTGCTGGCCGGAAGCGCGGGAACCAATGAGCCGTATCCCTGCCAAAAGAGAGATCGTCCGCTGATGCTGCTCACTCGACCTGCTCAATCTCCGGACCCGGTTCAGTCGGCGGAGCTGGCATGCAATCTTGTCCGGCGCATTCCTGCACAGGGTTATCCGCCGGCGGGAGACAGTTTTGCCCCTCGCAATGAACTGGCGACTGCTCTGTTGCTGCTTCGCTGTTCGGCGGAGCCGGCTGATCCTCAGCTCGAACGGGCGGCATTCCAAGGCTGATCATGGCCGTGCACAGGAGCGCAATCCGAAGCAATTTCATTTCCGCCTCCGCGGCTCACAGCGAAATGCAGACTACACTTTCGAACTGCGGCCTACATCCTGTCACCCGCGAACGGCGTTAACAGCGCGTTTCGTTGCTGGCCAGAAGGTCGCGAGGAATGAGAGCGAGCGTTGTTCGTCTCCCTGCCAAACAGCGCTAGAAACAGGCGAGCGTCTTCGACCGCTCCATATACCCGGCACCGAGGCCTTCACGGTCAAGCAGGCGCTGGAGGTGTTCAAAGACTATCGATTGTCAGAGGACACGTTGCGACGCTTGGTGAAGCAATTCAATTTCACCTCGCCAATCAGACGGCGCACCGCTTCGCATCAACGATCCAGGACCAGCCATGGCGCTTGAGGGTGATCATTGTGCGCTGAACTGCATCCAGGCAGGATGTAGAACGCCGCACTGTGCGACGCAGAGAAGGCGCCAGTGCGGTGCTCAGCATCGCACATCTGAGGCGGAGCGCTACATAGGGGCGGCGAGGATGGCGGAGCGGCGCTCGGCGCTCACGCCGTAGCTCATTACCTGACGTTCGTCCGACCGAGAGTGTCGTCCCGCCTCCTGCGGCCTGTTAGACCTGCCAGACCCAGTAGGCCGATAAGGCCCAACCAACCCCAGTCGAAGTCGTCGCGAGCATCATCGGCTGCGGCAGGCGGTGTAGGTGTTGGCGTCACTTGCGAAAGGGCAGGTGCTGCTGTTGCAGTTAAGCTGGTAGCCAGCATAAGGGCTAATAGAGATTTGGTGAGCATCGCAGTCTCCCGTTGTTCGAGGTGTGATCTAACAGGCGGAAACGACCTTTGTTCCCGCGAGTGCTCAAACGGTGACCTGCGCAACCAAAATCCGGCGCGATCATCGGGCGCTGAGATCAGGCGATCCGCACGGTTAATCCCGCCCGATCAGGACGCTTCCTGCACTTCCGCGACTTGTGGCGTCACGGGTGCAGAATTAATGACGTAGGTGTTCGAGGTCAGGTCGCTAGTAGATCGGATGATGATGCCGTCGTCTCTTAATCGGGCAAACGTCGCCCTTGCGATACGCATTGGCTTGCCTTTGGCATCTGCGGCGGTGACTTTGTTCGACCAGGGAACGTGAGTGATGGTGTCAACGCGCTTGAGAAAGCGCTTTTCCTTCTCGGTCAACTCGATCACGCCCGTTCCTCCATATCATTGGCAGCGTTTGGTTGGCCCGGTAACGCCGATGATGCGACTCCGTTCCGAGGACGCACGCGCCTAACCGGGTTGGAGCGAGCGGTCCGCCGGACTGGCTATCCGCCGAAGCACCCCCGCCGAGGGCCAAGAAATTAACATTGCCGCCAGCCCGATCTGCAGCGTGTCGTGGTTGCCGTCGACCCTTCAGGCACCAAGGGGCAAAGCGATGATGGTGACGAGATTGGCATCATCGTGGCTGGCAAGGGTATCGACAGTCGCGCTTACGTTCTTGCTGACCGGACATGCATGCTATCTCCTGACGGCTGCTGGGGGCGCCGAGCTGTCGATGCATATCATGGTCGCTGGTCGCAGACGCCGGACAAGGTGAAGGCCGACAGGATCGTGGCTGAGCGCAATTTCGGCGGCGCCATGGTCAAGCACGTCATCAAAACCATCGAGCCGACCGCTCCTTGCAAGGAAGTGACAGCCAGCCGCGGCAAGAAAGGCCGCATCTCGCACCAGCGAAAGAAACATCGGCTCGGCGTGCGATTTTACGACCCCGCCCGTGAGCCGACGCCTCGCTGGTGACACGATGGGCGATTACGAATGATCACCCGACTGATCAATTTCCCGCCTATAAAAGCAGAACTCGACGTCTTAAGGGTCGCGGAAGTTCGCAAGAGCAGATTGCGGACGTTCGATACCTGCCATTGGCCATTTCGCGCTGTTCGAATCCCGCGGTTGTTCAGAGCGATTGCTAATCCGCGCAGGCTGATTGTGCCAGAGTGCTGAATGGGCGCGATGATGGCAGCACGGTCTGGGCAAATCTGTCAGCCTCCCGGATCGAGATCTTTCGACCTCTCGCTGCAGCTTCCGCTTTATTGGTCGGATTACCGAGCTTCATTCCAGTGGTCTTGCAAGGGGCGAGGGCGGCCTTGGTCGGTTCCGAGCATCCGCGCCCTTTCCGGTTTCGATCTCGGTGAACTCCTGGAGGATGATCATCCACTCGGCCTCGGCAAAGCGGGCGACTGCAGCAGGCTGGGCCTCAATGCCCAAGCCCGAGCGTCCTTGCCGCTGTGTGGAAACCCGATAATACGCGATTGCGGTCGGCATGTTGCTGTTCCAACTGTTGTGCAAACTGCAAACCACCGTTTGCAGTTTGCTCATCGACGACGAAAGCCAAGTTCTTTCAAAGTGATAGTTGGAAACCGCAAATTGCAGCGTGCGTCCTGCACAATATTAGATCATCGTTCGCGGAACTTTTGCGAGGCCGAGCCCTTCTCCATCTGAACGAGGAGGAACCAATGGCAAATCTGGGAAAATTAGCGATCGCGATGCTTGGGGTTCTAGCTTACCAGAACCGCGACAAGATCGGAGACATGATCCGTCGCGCACGAGAGCGCGATCCGAACAATCCGCAAGGTGGAATCGTCGATCAACTGTCCAAAGGTGTGTCGGGCACTGCTCTCGGCGACATCCTCGAACGATTTAGAAATGTGGGCGCGGGATCGAAGGTAGACTCTTGGGTGAGCACTGGGCCGAACCAGCCAATCGAGCCACGCGAGGTGGAGATGGCCATAGACGAGGATACGCTCACGGCTCTTTCTATGCAGACCGGTCTTTCGCGAGAGGAGCTCATTGCCAGGATCACGCGAGATCTGCCTGATGCCGTCAATCAGATGACCCCGAATGGGGAAATACCCCCAGTTGAGCCGACGCACGGCTCGGATGAAACGACCCTGCTCGATGAGGTGCCCCCGAATACGACCCAGACTAAAGGTAGCTGATCAATGATCCAGCCGGCGTGTGCCTGTGCCTGCATGGGGGCGGCGCGTGCTGCCGCGGGCCAATGCCGACAAGTCTTGCAGCGTGCTGATCACATCGCCGTCTCCGTTTCTGACGGCCATATTCGGGCCAACAATTTCGGAAGCTTCGCCAACGGATTTACGACGCTCCTCGGCCGATGACCTCGTTGCGGCGGATGACGCCACAAGCCGCCAGCGCAGCGGCAGCGTTAGGCGGCAAGCAGCACGACGACGAAGAAGACGCGCTCTATCCCACAGCTAGTCGAGGCTGAAGACGTCTACTCACGGCCGGCGCAGAGGTCGGCCGGACTCCACTCCCCCAGCTCTCTTGTTATTGTGCAGTGCAGCAACGATATTGCTGCGCGTGCGTTGCACAGATTGCCGTCTTCCGGGCGGTTACAACAGGGACGGCTCCATTGCGAAAAATCTCCGATACCATCGCCCGCCTCGCCGCGCTGCGGGCGCGACATGCCACGCATACCGCCGACCTCGGCGCGTCGGACCATCTCCAGACGCTGGCCGACTTCGGTACCAATCCCGGCGGGTTGGGAGCGAAGTTCTACATTGCCAATCACCTATCCAAGGGCGCCCCGCTCGTCGTCGTGCTGCATGGCTGCACACAGAACGCGGCCGGCTATAACCATCATTCCGGCTGGTCCCAACTCGCCGACGAGGCTGGCTTCGCGCTGCTCTTTCCCGAACAGCAACGCGGCAACAATCCGAACCTCTGTTTCAACTGGTTCCAGCCTGGCGACACCAAGCGTGGTTCGGGCGAGGCGCTTTCGATTCGCCAGATGATCGAGACTATGGTCGTCACCTACGGTCTCGACCGAAGGCGAATCTTCATCACCGGCCTCTCGGCCGGAGGCGCAATGGCGGCGGCCATGCTGGCGACCTATCCGGAAGTGTTTGGCGGCGGTGCGTTAATTGCCGGCCTGCCCTACGGCAGCGCAACGACAATCCCGGAGGCGTTCGATCGCATGCGCGGCCACGGCGGTCCATCGGAACCGGATCTGCAACGGGCGCTCCGCCGCGCATCGGATCATCGGGGACCGTGGCCGAGGATTTCGATTTGGCACGGTGCCGCTGACCACACGGTTTCGCCTTCCAACGCGGAAGCGATCGCAGGCCAATGGCGAGGCGTCCACCGGCTCGAAAAAGCACCGACGCTCGTGGAAGCTGCCGGACCGCACGCAAAGCAGGTCTGGCGTAACGGCGCGGGAGAGGCCTTGATCGAAATCAACATGATCGCCGGGATGGACCACGGCACGCCGCTCGGCAACGGCCTCGGCGCTCCGGGACCTTATATGATTGATGTCGGCATCGCCTCCACACGCGAGATTGTGCAGTTCTGGGGGATCGCGGCAACGGAGGAAAGCGCCTCCCGGAAATCAAGGCCGCAAGTGCCCGCCAGCCAACGGCCACTACCCCAGTCACCGGCGCCAGCTATGGAAAATGCCCTCCATCAGTTCCCGCGTCACACGGAATCGGGCCAGCCCGGCGTGAAGAAGATCATCGAGGATGCCCTTCGGGCGGCCGGTTTGATGCTCTAGGTGGACGGCGCAAATCGCTCGCCCCCTCACTCTCGGGGACGAATGCCCCGATGCCGTCCGCATAGGTCAATCGCCCGGCCAAGCAAAGGAACGCGTTGTCTTTGCAATCGTTGACCGCTTTTCATCGAGCGGTCGCCATGCACCTCGTCCAGATACTGCTTCCCCGCGCGGACAACACCGGCCGGCCTTTTGGCCGGGGAGGATTCGACCGTGTGAAGGAAGACCTGGCCAACTGTTTCGAAGGCGTTACGGCCTACCTGCAGGCGCCCGCGGAAGGTCAGTGGCAGGATGGCAAGCAGCCAGCAAAGATGATCTCGTCATCTTCGAAGTGATGGTGGAGGAGATCGATCTACCGGACTGGCGCAGACGGCGCGCCGAGCTCGAACGGCGGTTCCGGCAGGACACGGTGATGATCCGCTACATGCCGATGGCGCTCGTATAGAGCGCCGACATCATGCCATCAACCTCAATCCGCAAAACCGAGTACGATCCGCAGACCAAGGTTCTCTCGGTGTGGTTCGTGGCGAGCGGCAAACGTTACGACTACGAGGCTGTTGCGCCAGAGACCTATGCGGCCTTCCGAAACGCCTTCGTAAAAGGCCGCTTCTTTAGCGACCACATTCGCGACCGTTTTGGGTACCGCCTGATTGCCGACGCATAGCGATCGTTAGCTGCACGCGGAGACTCATGCGCCGGTTTCGGAATTTGACGCGCCAGCAGGCTTCGATTCCGGGGAGCCCTTGTGGCGCAGGAAAATCGACAGGACGACCAGGACCGCGGTCGACAGGAACTCCGACTGCCAGTTCTGAAACGACTCGAACCATAGCTGGGCGTCGAGAAGATAGCTTCCTATCGATTGAACCTTGCCGCCGTGCAGCAGCGCTTCCTCGTTCGCAGCAGTCAGGCTCGCCCACCAGTGCAAGGCAAAGGAGATGATGAACAGCAGGGCCAGTGCTATGCCAAGCGAGTAGGAATAGAGCCACGACAGGATCGGATTGCGCCTGCGGGTGGCGGTCGGAAGTTCGTGCTTGGGCCGGTCGGGATCATCGGGATCACGCGACTCGGCCGAGCCGCGCTGAAACAGCATCGCTGTTAGCATGACATAGGCCGACATCTGCAGGAATTCGCTTTCCCAGTTTTCGAATAGCGCCGAGAGGAAGTTGCCGCTTTTCAAATAAGCCAACAACCCGATCGCTGCCGAGCCATGCTCACGAAGGTCTTGATTGTAGGCAGAACGGCCCGACCAGATCATGCCGACGGTGCTGAACAGGAACATCGCCACCAAGACGATCGTAAGCCCGTTGTCCCGAAAAATGGTTCTCATGGTCGTGTCTTCCTCGAGCCTTCGACTAGCGCCAGTTCTCCAGAACCTCTTCGATCCTCACCGCCTCGACCTTTGGCCGGCGGCACGAACCGCGCCAAAGATGGCATCAACTCGACGAGACCGGCATCGATGTTGGCAAGGGTGCCCTCGGCCCAACGCCGATAATACCGCGCCCACATGCCCGGCCGCGATCTTGACGACCTTCTCGCCATCGTGAGCTTCCAGCAATATCTCGAATTCATCGCTGATTACCTGTTTGCCGGTAAAAAACGTCCCAGCCTCCCCCATGTCGCGGCCATGTCGCGTGGATCCGCCGATAGTCGCAGGAAACCCTTGGAAATCAACGGTAGCGAATTGCAACATGGCGCGACATGACCACCGCCCAAATGATCACCAGCTATTGATTTTGTTGGTGATCCCGACAGGAATCGAACCTGTGACCTACAGATTAGGAATCTGCCGCTCTATCCTACTGAGCTACGGGACCACGCGGCCCGACACATAGCCGCTTCGGACCGTTTCGCCAAGAGGCAGGCTCGATGCAATCGGCCGGTTGCGAGGTGGATCGCAAAGATGAGCTGGGGATAGCGGAACTTCGGACCTCCGCTGCGCTTTAGTGTGCCGAAGGAGATGCCGCATGAGTGCTACGAAAGAGTTCTTTGAAACCTGGCTCCAGGAGAACGTCGGTAACCTGCCCGCTGAAAGCGAGGTGAGCGTGGCGGTCCTGGCTCAGCAATTCGAACAAGATGCCGACGCGGCCGGCTATGGTCACGAGGTACGCGAAGACGAGATCGGCGACATTGAAGAGGCGATTGAGAAAGCTCTGGACAAGGCCCGGACTGGCGAACAGCAGCAGGCCGATCCGGTCGAAGAGAGTGATCTGGCGCCCGTCATGGAGGCGCTGGAGGTCGAGGACCCGAAGAGCGGACCATAGCGGTCCAGGCGCCATCCACTGATTTCGAAAAGAATCCCAGCGGTTGCGGCTCCCCTCCACCCTACATGACCGCCCATGATAGATGCGTGGGTGGGTATCGGCGTCGCGTTGGCTGCGTACTACCCTCGGGGGCAAGCCCCAGGGTAGGCTTTGTATGCATTAGGCGGCCAGCGCCGTCTCCGCGAGCTTCACCCAATAGCTCATGCCGTGCGGGATGACTTCGTCGTTGAAGTCGTAGGCAGGATTGTGGAGACCGGCGGTGTCGCCATTGCCGATGAAGATGAAGGCGCCCGGCCGCGCTTCCAGCATGTAGGAGAAATCCTCGCCGCCCATCACCGGCTGGATGGCGCGGTGCACATGAGCGTCGCCGGCGATAACAGCCGCGACATCGCTGGCAAAGACCGTCTCTTCCGGATGGTTAAAGGTGACGGGATAATTGGCATTGTAATCGACCTCGATCGTTGCGCCGAAGGCCGCGCCCACGCCCTCGCAGATGGCGCGCACGCGCTCCTCAGCCTTCCTGGCGACCTCCTTCTTCAGCGTGCGCACGGTGCCGGCGATCTCGGCGCTCTCGGGAATGACATTGTAGGCGTCGCCGGCGTGGAATTTCGTCACCGACACCACGACAGCCTCGACCGGATCGGTGCTGCGCGAGGCGATCGTCTGCAGAGCGCCGACGAGCTGGCTGGTGATGACGATCGGGTCGATCGTGCCGTGCGGCATCGCCGCATGCCCGCCTCGGCCCTTGACGGTGATGGTGAATTCGGCGGTCGCCGCCATGATCGGGCCCGGCTTGATGGCGAATTGCCCGACCGGCAGGCCCGGCATGTTGTGCATGCCGAACACCTTGGAGATGCCGAAGCGCTCCATCATGCCGTCCTTGACCATCTCGTTGCCGCCGCCGCCGCCTTCTTCGGCCGGCTGGAAGATCACCGCGAGGGAGCCGGCGAAATTGCGCGTCTCGGCCAGATATTTGGCAGCGCCGAGCAGCATCGCGGTGTGGCCGTCATGGCCGCAGGCGTGCATCTTGCCCGGAATGGTCGAGGCGTAGGGTTTTCCGGTGATCTCGTTGAGCGGCAGCGCGTCCATGTCGGCGCGCAGGCCGATGGTCGTGCCTTCGCCCAGGCGGCCGCGGATGATGCCGACGACACCGGTCTTGCCGAGCCCGGTCACCACGTCGTCGCAACCGAAGGCCTTCAGCTTGTCGGTGACGAAGGCGGCGGTCTTGAAGACGTCGAAATTCAGCTCTGGCGTCTGGTGCAGATGGCGGCGCCAGCCGGCGACCTCGTCTTGCATTTCGGCGGCGCGGTTCAGGATCGGCATGATGGTTCCATCTCGCTGTTGGAGCAGACGGGTTCTGCCTGCTGCTTTGCAATTGTGCCTGCTGTTTTACAATTGTCCTTCAGGCACTTTGCCATCTTGACGTCACATAGGCTAAATAGCACCGCAAGATTGCAATCCGGATAGAGGGACCGGATCACCATGCTGGCGATCGCGTAGCAAATCTTACGGAGCCAGAGGCGACTGCGGCAAGAGGCGATTTCGAATTCCACCATGCGGTACAGGCATTTCCTCAAACTATTGCTGGCGGGCGCCGTGGCGCTTCCGGTGCTGGCCGGACCGGCTCTCGCCAATCCGACGATCGTGTTCGAACTGGGGAATGGCAAGATCCTCCAGCACCAGGAGGCTTTCAAGCGCTGGTATCCTGCCTCGCTGACCAAGCTGATGACAGCCTATGTGACGTTCCGCGCGATCGCGGCCGGCGAGGTCCAGCTCGATTCGCCGATCAAGGTCACGAAGCGTTCCGCCGGCGAGCCGCCGAGCAAGATGGGCTTCAAGCCGGGCTCGGTCATGCGGCTCGACAACGCGCTGAAAATGATGCTGGTCAAATCGGCCAACGACGTCGCCATGGCCATCGGCGAGAACATCGGCGGTTCGCAGGCCGTTTTCGCCGAACGCATGAACACCGAGGCGCGCCGGCTCGGCATGACCGGAACGCATTTCGTCAACCCGAACGGGCTCTTTTCGCCGGACCAGTATACGACGGCGCGCGACCTCGGCTTGCTGGTGATGGCGATCCGTACGGAATTTCCGCAATATGCCCCATGGTTCTCGATCGAGGGCTTGGCCGTCGGCAAGAAGCAGATCCCGAACTACAATCTTCTGATCGGCCGCTATCCCGGCGCCGACGGCATGAAGACCGGTTTCGTCTGTCCCTCGGGCTTCAACATGATCGGCTCGGCAACACGCGACGGCCGCACGCTGGTGGCGGTGGTGCTTGGCGAGAGGTCGGCCGTCACCCGCGCCGAGACCGTCGCCAGGCTGCTCGACCACGGCTTTGCCACGCCGAGAACGGGCTGGTTGACGGTGGCGGCGCTGCCTTCCTATGGCGACACCACATCGGTCAACGACCTGAATGACGAGATTTGCAGGAAGAAGCCGGCTAAGGAGCAGTCGGAAGCTGTCCCCGTCGGCGATAAGAATGCGCCAAAATCTCCCTATCGGGAAAAGCTCGACCATGTGCCGACATTGATCGCCGTCGGCCTTGGCGGCGCCACCGGGCCGAAGCCGAAGGCCATGCTCGATGCATCGGGCCGGGAATATGCCGACGTGCCGCTGCCGAGCTGGCGGCCCGACCTGCCGCCGCCGCCCGGTGCCGAGCCGACAGTGATCGGTTCCGCCACCGCGGCCCAGGGCAACCCACCCGCCAAAGCCTTGAACTAGCCTGATGAGCAGCGGCTTTCCCATTCCCGTCTCGGTGCTGACCGGTTTTCTCGGCGCCGGCAAGACGACGCTGCTCAACCGGCTGCTCAGAGATCCCGCGCTTGCCGACACCGCGGTCATCATCAACGAGTTCGGCGAGGTGGCGATCGACCATCTCCTGGTCGAACAGGCCTCAGACGGCATCATCCAGCTTTCCGACGGCTGTCTCTGCTGCACGGTGCGCGGCGAACTGGTCGACACGCTGGCCGATCTCGTCGACCGGCTGCAGACCGGCCGCATCGCCCGGCTTGCCCGCGTCATCATCGAAACCACCGGCCTCGCCGATCCGGCGCCGGTGCTGCAGTCGATCATGGCGCATCCGGCGCTGGTCCAGGCCTTCCGGCTCGACGGCGTCATCACATTGGTCGATGCGGTCAATGGCAATGCGACGCTCGACGCCCATGTCGAGGCGGCGAAGCAGGTGGCCGTCGCCGACCGCATCGGGCTGACGAAAGCCGATCTGGCCACCGATCCGCGCGACGTCGGGGCCTTGCGGGCCCGGCTGCGGCAGATCAATCCGGGTGCCGAGTTGCTCGATGCGGGTGACAGAAGGACCGATGTAGCGGCGGCGCTGTTTGATTGCGGCCTCTACAACCCGGCCACCAAGTCCGCCGACGTGCGGCGCTGGCTGGACGAGAAAGCCGCCCATGATCACCATGGCGATCATGACCACGGCGACCATGAGCACGATCACGACCATCGGCACGATTCCCGCGTGCGCTCCTACTCGTTGGTTCATGAAGGGCCGGTGCCGTTTTCGGCGATCGAGATGTTCTTTGACCTGTTGCGATCGGCGCATGGCGAGCGCCTGTTGCGCATGAAGGGCGTCATCGAATTGCTGGAAGACCCGTCGCGGCCGCTGGTCGTCCACGGCGTACAGAAGATTCTGCATCCGCCGGCGCGGCTGCCGTCCTGGCCGGACGGTCAACGCGGCACAAGGCTGGTGCTGATCACGCTCGACATGACGGAAGACTACGTCCGCCGGCTGTTTGCCGCCGTGACCAGCCGGCCGTCGATCGATACACCGGACCGCGCAGCGCTGGAAAACAACCCGCTGGCCATCGCCGGGCGGTAGCTTCAATTTTCGAACGCCGCACTGCCCTCTAACGGAATTGCAAACCTTCCGGAGCTGGCGGCGTCCGTGCAACTGCCAATCTCCCTCCTTGAGGGGAGATGTCGCCGAAGGCGACAGAGGGGGTCGCCTCGGCTGGCGCGACGCCCCGTAGGACGAAAGAAAAGGTGGGCGCTTCACGCGCGGCAACCCCCTCTGGCCTGCTCTCTTTGCCAAAACTTGGCATCTCCCCCTCATGGGGGAGATTGTCCCGCTCAGCCGTTTTCGCCAGAACGAGCTAAGTTGAGACTCAGCCACCGCCGCGCTCGACGAGGAAGCGATGGCCGCCTGATATCGCTGCCGTTTCGATCAATCGATGGCCGCTCTCGGTGCAGAAGGCGGGAATGTCGATGACGGCGAGGGGATCAGTGGTTTCAAGCCACAGACGGCTGCCCGGCTGCATTGTTGCCAACCGCTTTTTTGCCTTGAGCACGGGCAACGGGCAGTTCAGGCCTTTGAGATCGTAGACGGCGGTGGGGCTGGTTGAGGGCCTGTCTTCTTGGCCCCCATCTTCTCGTTCAAGCATGAACCTCAGCCGCCGAACATGCCGAGCAGCCTCTTCTTCAGCCTTGTCGTCGTGCTTTCGTCGGCACTCGCCGCCTGCGTTTCGATTGCCGCGGCGGCCCCGGAGGGCACGACGGTTGCAGTGGCGACAGGCGCTTCGGCTGCGGCCCGGACCGCTTCCTCTTCAGCCAGAGCCTGAGCCTTAGCTGCCTCTTTCTCGGCCTTGGCTGCTTCTATCGCGGCAAGCCTTTGCTCCTCGGCCTTCTGCTTGGCGGCCTTCTCCGCGTCGAGCGCGGCCATCTTGCGGCCCGCCGGCGAATCGATGCGGCCCATGCGTGCCGTCGCCGTCAACGAGCCGTCGGCGTTGAGCGAGGGCGGCTCGATCGGCACGCGTTCGCCACGGGCGCGCTTCTTCGACCACTCGGAGACGATGCTGGCTTCCTTGATCCCGGCGATGGTCGGCTTGGGCGCCGGCACGCTGGCCTTGACCGCGCCGTTAAAAGCCGCTTCGTAGGTGCTCTGATAGGCATTGAAGGCGCTCTTCAGCGAATCCGGCTGCGTGGTCGCGGGGCAGGCGCCGGCCGGATCGAAGGTCACGCCGTCAGCCGCGACCTGGTTGAAGACATAGCGCTTCTCGCAGACATCGACCTTCGGCGGCACTTTGGTGATCTCGAAATTGTCGTAGCCCACCTTCAGCATCTTCCAGAATTCGTAGTTCGGATCTTTGCGATAGCGCGCCATGTTGGCGGCGGTCATGCGGAATGGAAAGGCCTGGATCTGGAACTCGGTTTGGCCGCCCTGGAAAGCGTCGCGGCCGAAGGCGTAGATTTGCTCGATCTGTGCGTCGGTCATCGAATAGCAGCCCGACGACGAGCAGGCGCCATGGACCATCAGATGGGAACCGGTGCGGCCATTGGCGCGGTCGTAGGCGTTGGGGTAGCCGATGTTGAAGGCGAGGTGGTAGCTCGACCGCGGATTCATCTGCGCCGGACGGACCGTATAGAAGCCTTCCGGCGCCTGGCGGTCGCCTTCGGTGAATTTGGGGCCCAGCTTGCCCGACCATTTGCAGATGTCGTAGCTGGCGACCAAGTCGTAGCGGCCGTTGGTCTTGGCCTTCCAGATTTCGAGCTTGCCCTCTTCCTTGAAGATGCGGGCCATCACCGGCGAGGTGCGGGTCATGCCCTTGGCGTTCATGCTGGCCAGGATCTTGTCGGGCAGCGGCTTATTGGCGTGGGGGGCAAAATCCTTCATCGAAGAATCATTGCAGCCGGCGACGCCTATCGCGGCAATCAGAAGTCCGGTGCGGGCAAGCTTGGCAAACATGGATATGGCTATGTCTTTTCTTTCGCACCGCAGGCATCAACGCCGTCAGGCCCAACCCTAAGCCCGTTAACCTTGAAAATTCCTTACCGCAAGCGCCGGACGCATCCCCTTACAGCAATTTGATTGAACCGAATGCCGCGGCATTTTTGTGGCGGAAGCGCTCAATCTTGCCACATTGCGGCGCGGACACCCATCTCGCTAAAGGTTTCGCCCCATAGCCAGGTATTTTTCGCGGCGCTGCTCGCGAAAATCGGTGTTGGCGCCGGAGAACTCCTTCATCGTCTTCGCGATGAGGTCGCCGGTGGCGGCAATCACCGTTTCCGGGCCACGATGGGCGCCGCCGAGCGGTTCGGCAATGATGGCGTCGATGATCTTCAGCTCCAGCAGATCCTGGGCGGTGATCTTCATGTTGGTCGCTGCATCCTTCGAGCGGGTGGTGTCGCGCCACAGGATCGAGGCGGCGCCCTCCGGCGAGATCACCGAATAGATGGCATGCTCGAGCATGTAGACGCGGTTGGCGGTGGCGATCGCGATGGCACCGCCCGAGCCGCCTTCGCCGATGACCACCGAGATCGACGGCACCTTCAGGCCGAGACAGGCCGAGGTCGAGCGGGCGATGGCTTCGGCCTGGCCGCGCTCCTCGGCATTGACGCCGGGATAGGCGCCGGCCGTGTCGACCAGCGTCAGCAACGGGATGTTGAAGCGATCGGCGAGTTCCATCAGCCGCACCGCCTTGCGGTATCCCTCCGGCCGTACCGAGCCGAAATTATGCTTCAGCCGGCTGGCCGTGTCCGAACCCTTTTCCTGGCCGATGATCGCCACCGGCTCGCCGCGGAAGCGGGCGAAGCCGCCGACGATCGCCTGGTCCTCGCCGAAATTGCGGTCGCCGGCAAGCGGCGTGAAATCGTTGAACAGGCCCTTTATGTAGTCGACGCAATGCGGTCTGTCCGGATGGCGCGCCACCTGCACCTTCTGCCACGGGGTCAGCGCCCTATAAGTGTCGCGCAATGCGTCACGCACGCGTTTCTCGAGACGGCTGATCTCATCGCCGACATCGACCGCCTCGCCATTCTCGGCGAGCTTCTTCAGCTCGACAATCTTGCCTTCGAGATCGGCAACCGGCTTTTCGAAATCGAGGTAATTGTACATTCTTGAGCGGACCGATAAGCCGGGAGGCAATGACTGACGGAACCTGGGAAATAGAGGCGCCGGGCGGTGGAACGTCGTCCTCACATAGCGATATGACGTCTAGTCGGCAAGCGGATGATGATCGTTGACCAGCCGCACCAGCCGCTCCTCCAGCACATGCGTGTAAATCTGCGTCGTTGAAATATCGGCATGGCCAAGCAACTGCTGCACGGCCCTGAGATCGGCGCCGTTCTGCAGGAGATGGCTGGCGAAAGCATGGCGCAGCACATGCGGCGATATTTTCGCCGAGGCGATGCCGGCGCGCGCGGCAAGGCCCTTCAGGTCGCGGGCGAAAACCTGCCTGGAGAGATAGCCGCTGTCGCTTGCTGCTGGAAAAAGGAACGGGCTATCTGCGAAAGCCGGCACCGTTGCCCGGGCAGCGAGCCAGGCCCGCATTGCCATGCGCGCCTTTGCCGACAGCGGCACCATGCGTTCCTTGTCACCCTTGCCGCGCACCATGAAGAAACGATCGTCGCGCAGCGCCACTGTGACCGGCAGGCCGACCAGTTCGGAAACGCGCAGGCCGGTGGCGTAGAGCACCTCGACCAGGGCATGCAGGCGCAGCGCCGCCAGGTTGTCGCCATCGTTCAGCGAGGCGTCAGCTGCCTCCTGCGCTGCACGGTCGATCAGCCGGCCGGTGTCGGCCTCGCTCATCGTCTTCGGCAGCGGCCGGCCCTTCTTCGGACTGTCCAAGGTTCCGGTCGGGTCGTCGCCGCGTAGGCCTTCTGCATAGAGGAACTTGAAGAACTGGCGGATCGCCGACAGTTTGCGTGCCTGCGAGGTGGCAGCAAAACCGCGCGCCGCGATCTCGTCGAGATAGCCGCGGATATCGGCGGCGGCGGCACCCGCGAGCCCGCCGTCGATCTCGGCCGAAGCGTCTTCGAGGTCGCGGCGATAGCTGGAAAGCGTGTTTTCGGCAGCGCCGCGCTCGGCACTCATCATTTCCAAAAAGGCTTCGATGCGGGCCGCGCTATTCATTTCTTTTGGGTCAGTTTTTCTCTTTTTGGGTCAGTTTTTCTTGGGGTTCAGCTTTTCGGGAGGAATGCGTACGCTCATTTCGGTCTTTCTCGGCTCGACGAACATCGCCAGAGCGAACATCGTGCCATAGACAATGCCGGCCAGAATCGTGAGCGTCACGACAAAGCGGAACAGTGTCGGCATCAATTTTCGCCCGTCTTCTTGTTCTGCGTTTCCAAACCCTGTGCCCTTATGAGACGCCAATCCGGCCAATTCAAGGGCGAAGCTCGGACGACGCTCGGCGCCGCCACGCTTGACGCAATCAGGCTTTTGATGTCGATACGCCGGCAAAGAGGGCCTAAGCAGGCATTCGTGGGCTGGCCCACGAATGCCTGCTTAGATTCTTTGGCCTGTCGCAGTTCTTGTCGCCAAACCGTAGGACACTTGGCGGAACCTGCTTAGGAACATCATGGTGTCATGAACGCACTACCAGCAAATCCTCCCGATGAGAGCCATGCCGCGCTGCTCGGCCGGCTGGGCAACCGTTCCATCGTCTTTGTCGGCCTTATGGGCGCCGGCAAGACGGCGATCGGCCGCAAGGTGGCGGGGATTCTGGGACTGCCTTTCATCGACAGCGATCAGGAGATCGAAAGCGTGTCGCGCATGAGCGTCCCTGAATTGTTCGAACGCTATGGCGAGACCGAGTTCCGGGCGCTGGAGCAGCGGGTCATCCTGCGCGTGCTGGAACATGGTCCGCAGGTGCTGTCGACGGGCGGCGGCGCCTTCATGAGTGCGCAGACGCGGGAGGCCATTGCCGGCCATGGCGTGTCGGTATGGCTGAAGGCCGAGATCGACCTCTTGATGGACCGCGTTTCCAAGAAGCAGAACCGGCCGCTCCTGAAAAGCGCCGACCCTCGCGCCGTCATCGAGCGGTTGATGGCTGAGCGCTATCCGGTCTACGCGGCCGCCGATGTCACCGTGCCGACCCGCGACGATCGCAAGGAGGTCATCGCGGCCGAGGTGGTGAATGCGCTTTGCGGGTATTTCGGCGTTGCGGCCGCGACAGGCGAGGTGCGGTCGTGAGCACCAATACGACAGTCACCGTCGAAGTCGGGCTCGGCGATCGTGCCTATGACATACTGATCGGCTCCGGCCTGATTTTGCGCGCCGGCAGCGAGATTTCGCGCCGCCTGCCCGGCACGCGCGCCGCGGTGGTCACCGACGTCAATGTCGCCGCAGCACACCTCGAGACGTTGAAGGCCGGCCTTGAAAAGGGCGGCATCCAGCCCGCCGTGATCACGTTGCCGGCTGGGGAAAAGACCAAGAGTTTCGCGCATCTCGAAGAGGTGGTGGACGGCGTGCTCGCCGCAAGACTGGAACGCGGCGATGTCGTCATCGCGCTCGGTGGCGGTGTCATCGGCGATCTGGCCGGATTTGCCGCCGGCATCGTGCGCCGCGGCATGAACTTCGTGCAGATCCCGACTTCGCTGCTGGCGCAGGTCGACTCATCCGTCGGCGGCAAGACCGGCATCAACAGTGCGCGCGGCAAGAACCTCGTCGGCGTCTTCCATCAGCCGAAACTGGTGCTGGCCGACACCGAGGTGCTCGATACGCTGCCGATCCGGGAATTCCGGGCGGGTTACGCCGAACTCGCCAAGTACGGGCTCATCGATCGCCCCGACTTCTTCGCCTGGCTGGAGGAAAACTGGGGCAAAGTGTTCGCCGGCGGCCCGGAGCGGGCCGAGGCCATCGCCGAAGCCTGCCGCGCCAAGGCCGAAGTCGTCGCCCGCGACGAGTTCGAGACCGGCGACCGCGCGCTGCTCAATCTCGGCCACACGTTCGGCCATGCGCTCGAGGCCGCCACCCAATATGACAGCGCGCGTCTCGTCCACGGCGAGGGAGTCGCCATCGGCATGGCGCTGGCTTATCGCTTTTCGTCACGCCTCAACCTGGCAAGCCCCGACGATGCGGCGCGCGTCGAGGCGCATCTTCGCGCCGTTGGCCTGCCTTGGTGCATGGCCGATATTCCGGGTGAATTGCCTGTTGCCGAGGCCCTCCTTGCCTTCATCACCCAGGACAAGAAGGTCTCGCGCGGCGCGCTGACTTTCATCCTGACGCGCGGCATCGGCCAGGCCTTCATCGCCAGGGATGTGCCGGCCTCGGAAATTCTGTCGTTTCTCAGGGATAACCATCCGGGTCAGCAGGAAGGCCGCCCGGGTCAGCCGAAAGGCAGCCGGGGTCAGCAGAAGAGCCGCCCGGGATGAACGAGGCCGGCTGGATCGTTGCTGCTGTCCTTGCCGGGCTCGGCCTGCTCGCTTTCGCGTTTCGCTTGCGCCTGCTCGCCGCCTTCGGCTATGAGCTGCAGCGCATCGGGCCGCAGCATTCGAACCATGATGAAGCGCGCGGTGCCGTCAACGATTCTCGGCGCGACGGCCAGGTGGTGCACGTGGATCGCGCCCGCATCGGCCGCTTGTCCGATCTCGACGAGCTCGAAGTCTCCGATGTCATGGTCCACCGCACCAACATGCGCTCGGTCAATGCCGACAATCCGCCGGAAGCGGTGGTGCGCGAGATCCTGCAGAGCCCGCATACCCGCATGCCCTTGTGGAAGGGCTCGCTCGACAACATCGTCGGCGTGCTGCATGCCAAGGACCTGCTGCGCGCGCTGAACGATGTCGGCAACGACTTTTCCAAGATCGACGTGATGAAGATCGCTTCAAAACCGTGGTTCGTGCCCGATACCACGACACTGCAGGAACAGCTCAACGCCTTTCTGCGTCGTAAGGCGCATTTCGCAGTCGTCGTCGACGAGTATGGCGAGGTCGAGGGGCTGGTGACGCTGGAGGACATCATCGAGGAAATCGTCGGCGAGATCGCCGACGAGCACGATATCGACGTGCAGGGCGTCAAGCAGGAAGCCGACGGCTCCGTCGTCGTCGACGGCACTGTGTCGATCCGCGACCTGAACCGGGCGCTCGCCTGGGACCTGCCGGACGAAGAAGCCACCACCATTGCCGGTCTCGTCATCCACGAGACGCAATTGATCCCGGACGAGAAGCAGGCGTTCACCTTTCACGGCAAGCGCTTCGTCGTCATGAAGCGCGACAAGAACAGGATCGCAAGGCTGAGGATCAGGCCGGCCGGTGACGTCTAGTTCTGGTAGGTTCTGTCGCAGCTAACCCATCCTTGACTGCACGCTCGCCGCGCCGGCGTGCACTTTTCGACTGGGCGGTCTGGAGATGACGTGATCGATCGGCGAACCCTGCTTTTGATGTCGATGGCTTTGTTGCCGGCCAGCGCTTCGGCGGCGTCGCGCCGGCTTTCGCCATCTCCGCAAACCTTCGACTACGGACCGGCCAGGCTCGACATCTACGCGCGCGCTGGCGCTAGCTCCGTGCCTGTGGTCCTTTTCATCCATGGCGGTGCCTGGCGAGCCGGCAATCGCACCAACGTCGACGTCAAGCCGGGCTTCCTGCTCGACAATGGCTTCTGCTTCGTCTCGATCGACTACCGGATGCTGCCTAAGGCTGATGTCGCCACCCAGGCCGACGATGTCGAGCAGGCATATCGTTACGTGCGCGCCAACATCGCCAGATACGGCGGCGATCCGAACCGGATAGCGGTGATGGGCCATTCGGCCGGCAGCCATCTCGCCGCACTGACCGGGCTGCGCGGCGGTCTGCCCGGCGTCGCGGCGCTGGTTCTGAACGATACCAGGGCCTATGATCTGGAGGCGCTTGCGAGGAGCGGCGGCATGACACCGGCCTATGCCCGGGCCTTTCCCGACCCGGCGCAGTGGCGCGCGCTGTCGCCTGCCACCCATGTCGGGAGCCGCAAACATCCGCCGACCTTTATCGCCTATTCGCGCGCATCGGGTCGTGCGGCGGCCTCACGGGCCTTCGCCGAGCGCCTGCGGGCGACTGGAACGGAGGTGACACTGTTCGACGGCAGCGCTTATTCGCACATGTCGATCAACCGCGACTTCGGCGACGAAGGCGACACCTTGACCCGTGCAGTGATGACTTTCCTGAACGCGGCGCTCGGCTGAAGCCTACCACCTGGTCTTTTCGTCCGGCGCGGCCGGCTCGATCGCCAGCGCGTGGACACCAGCCTTCAGCTCGTCGGCCAGCAATGCGTTGACCGCGCGATGGCGCTCGATTCGGCTCATGCCGGCAAAGGCTGAGGAGACGATGCGGACGCGGAAATGCGTCTCGCCGGTGCCGTCATAAGTGCCGTGATGGTCGGAATCCTGATGGTGATGGCCGGCATGCAGATGGCTTTCGTTGATGATGACCAGCCGCTCCGGCGAGAACGCCTTCTTCAACTTGCCTTCCATCGTTGACTGTATGGACATTCGTACTTCCCTTCACCACATATGGCGAGCGCATGACCCTCGAAAATCGGCGCCCTTTGCGCGTCCGGAAGGACGCGCGGTACCGTCGCCGCGACAAAATTCGCCGATCGCCCGCTTTATGCCGCGATTCAGCGGTTAGGGCGATCATTGCAAAAATGTCAATTCTTGTTTCGCACCAGCGAACAGCCCATAAATGGGTGAGATGAAACCGTACCCCAAATATTTCGAAAAAATTCGCATCCGCCCGGAGAAGGATGCGGAGCTGAAGTCGCGCTCGCCGATCTGCCAATGGGACGGTTGCAAGGAGGCCGGCACCCATCGCGCGCCGGTCGGGCGCATGAAGGAGGGCGAATATTTCCAGTTCTGCTTTGATCATGTGCGCGAGTACAACAAGGGTTTCAATTATTTCTCCGGTGTCCCAGACACCGAGATCGCCCGTTTCCAGAAGGAAGCGATGACCGGCCACCGGCCGACATGGAAGATGGGCGTCAACGGTGCCTCCACGCGCTCCTCGCCCGATTTCGCCCAGCAGCGTTCCGGCCGCGCCGGCTACTACAACCGCATGCGCGATCCGTTCGACCTGTTCAAAGGCCCGAAGGATCCGCGCGAAGCGCGTGAGCGCAAGGCTAAGCCGCTTGAGGCCAAGGCGCTGGAAACGCTTGGCCTTGATACAAAGGCGACTGGCAAGGATATCAAGGCGCGTTATAAGGAACTGGTGAAACGCCACCATCCGGATGCGAATGGCGGCGACAGAGGTTCGGAAGACCGGTTCCGCGATGTGCTCCAGGCCTATCGCGTGCTCAAGCAGGCAGGATTGTGCTGAGCGACCATTCGGTTCGTGTCGTTTTCCAACTTTCATAAGGTTGGAAAAGGCTCTAAGACCGCCCCCGGACAAAATCGATTGCCGGCGAAATCAGGCGTTTCGCCTGTGGAGACGTTGACAGTGATGAACAAGGTCGATCGCGACATCGCCAACCTGCCCGA
Organism: Mesorhizobium sp. M5C.F.Ca.ET.164.01.1.1; assembly: GCF_004792125.1. Classification (NCBI taxonomy): domain Bacteria; kingdom Pseudomonadati; phylum Pseudomonadota; class Alphaproteobacteria; order Hyphomicrobiales; family Phyllobacteriaceae; genus Mesorhizobium; species Mesorhizobium sp. M5C.F.Ca.ET.164.01.1.1. The sequence continues at coordinate 1,626,686 of NZ_SRTG01000001.1, forward strand.
CAGCACCGTGTCGGTGAAGGAGAAATTCGGCTTCGAGTCCAAGATGGTGGTGCCGGCCTATTCGGTGACGAGCGAGCATGTGCCCGACATCGATCCCGACTATCTGTTCGACAAGAACACAACGATGGCGATCCTCGCCGGCTTCGCCTACAACCGCCGCGTCATGGTGTCGGGCTACCATGGCACCGGCAAGTCGACGCATATCGAGCAGGTCGCCGCCCGTCTCAACTGGCCTATGGTGCGCGTCAATCTCGACAGCCATGTCAGCCGCATCGACCTCGTCGGCAAGGACGCCATCGTTGTCAAGGAAGGCCTGCAGATCACCGAATTCCGCGATGGCATCCTGCCCTGGGCCTACCAGCACAATGTCGCGCTGTGCTTCGACGAGTACGATGCCGGCCGTCCGGACGTGATGTTCGTCATCCAGCGCGTGCTGGAGTCGTCCGGTCGACTGACGCTGCTCGACCAGAGCCGGGTCATCCGCCCGCATCCGGCGTTCCGGCTGTTTTCCACCGCCAACACGGTTGGCCTCGGCGATACCACCGGCCTCTATCATGGCACCCAGCAGATCAATCAGGCGCAGATGGACCGCTGGTCGATCGTCACCACGCTGAATTATCTGCCGCACGACAATGAGGTGAACATCGTCCTGGCCAAAGCCAAGCACTATCGCGATGGCAAGGGAAAGGAGATCGTCAACAAGATGGTGCGTGTCGCCGACATGACGCGTTCGGCCTTCATCAACGGCGACCTTTCGACCGTCATGAGCCCGCGCACGGTCATCACGTGGGCCGAGAATGCCGAGATCTTCGGCGATATCGGCATGGCGTTCCGGCTTACCTTCCTCAACAAGTGCGACGAGCTGGAACGCACGCTCGTGGCCGAGTTCTACCAGCGCGCCTTCGGCGAGGATTTGCCCGAATCGGCCGCCAATGTGGTGCTGGGCTAAGCATGGCTCGATTCTGATTTTCGGGGTCATGCTCCAAGGAATGATCGATGGCGGGTCCGGGCGACAATACGCGCAATAAGTCGAAGACGGGGTCCGAAGCCGACAGCTTCAAGCGCGCCGTTACCGTCTGTATGCGGGCGATTGCCGGCGACAAGGACCTCGAAGTCGGTTTCGCCAAGGACCGGCCGGCACTTGCCGGCAGCCGCGCCCGGCTGCCTGAACTGCCGAAAAAAGCATCTAAGGCAGATATCGCCATCACCCGCGGGCTCGGCGATTCCATGGCGTTGAAGCGCGCCTGTCACGACACGCGCATCCACACTCGGCTGGCGCCGGAAGGCAAGCAGGCCCGCGCCATCTACGATGCGGTCGAGCAGGCCCGCGTCGAGGCGATCGGCTCCCGCGCCATGCAAGGCGTCGCCGACAACATCGGCTCGATGCTGGAGGACAAATACGCCAAGGCTAACCTCATCGACGTCAAGGACAAGGCCGACGCGCCGATCGAGGAAGCGCTAGCCTTGATGGTGCGTGAAAAGCTGACCGGCCGCACTGTCCCGAAGAGCGGCGAGCGGCTGGTCGACCTCTGGCGCCCGTGGGTCGAGGAGAAGGCCAGCGCCGATCTCGACGGGCTGTCGGCCAAGCTCGAGGACCAGCAGGCTTTCGCCCGTGTCGTGCGCGAGATGCTGGCTTCCATGGAAATGGCCGAGGAACTCGGCGACGACCAGGAGACGGAAGACTCGGAGGACAATGACGACAAACAGCCGCAAGGCGAGGAGCAGAGCGAGGAGGGCGGCGAGGATGATTCCGGCTCCGAGCAGTCGCAGTCCGACGACACCGAAGCGTCGTCCGACGACGAGCAATCGGCCGAGACGGAGGCATCGGATGCCACCGCCGACGACCTATCGGACGATGACGACGCCGATGCCGAGACGCCCGGCGAGGCGCGCCGCAACGACAATCCCTTCACCAATCTGTCGAAGGAGATCGACTACAAGGTCTTCACCACCGCCTTCGACGAGACGGTGGGTGCGGAGGACCTGTGCGAAGAGGAAGAACTGGATCGGCTGCGGGCCTTTCTCGACAAGCAACTTGCCAACCTTTCCGGCGTCGTCGGCCGGCTGGCCAACCGGCTGCAGCGCCGCCTGATGGCGCAGCAGAACCGGTCCTGGGATTTCGATCTCGAAGAGGGTTATCTCGATCCGGCGCGGCTGGTGCGCGTCGTCATCGATCCGATGCAGCCGCTGTCCTTCAAGCAGGAACGTGACACCAAATTCCGCGACACGGTGGTGACGCTGGTGCTCGACAATTCGGGCTCGATGCGCGGCCGGCCGATCACGGTCGCCGCCACCTGCGCCGACATTCTGGCGCGCACGCTGGAACGCTGCGGCGTCTCGGTCGAGATCCTCGGCTTCACCACCCGCGCCTGGAAGGGCGGGCAAGCACGCGAGAAATGGCTCAAGGAAGGCAAGCCGCCGAATCCCGGCCGGCTCAACGACCTGCGCCACATCATCTACAAATCCGCCGACCATCCGTGGCGGCGGTCGCGCCGCAATCTCGGGCTGATGATGCGCGAGGGCCTGCTCAAGGAGAATATCGACGGCGAGGCGCTGCTGTGGGCGCACAACCGCCTGATCGCCCGGCCGGAGCAGCGCAAGATCCTGATGATGATCTCGGACGGCGCGCCGGTCGACGATTCGACGCTGTCGGTTAATCCGGGCAACTATCTCGAACGGCATCTGCGCGCGGTGATCGAACTGATCGAGACGCGCTCGCCGGTCGAGCTTTTGGCCATCGGCATCGGCCACGACGTCACCCGCTACTATCGCCGCGCCGTCACCATCGTCGATGCCGAGGAACTGGCCGGCGCCATGACCGAGCAACTGGCCTCACTGTTTGGCGAGGAAAGTACGCGGGACACGCGACGCGGCGGCATGCGGCGCGCCGGATGATTTTTTCGCGGGGCGGCTTTCGGCAGACGCTTTTCGCCGTCACAACGCTGTTCGTTGCCGGCATCGCCCTGTCGCCTTGCATCGCTGCGGGCAGCGTTACGGTCGAGCCGATCGAAATCTCGGCACGGCTGATAGACCGGTTTCATATCGGCCGTGACGAAAAGCGGTTCGGCCCGCTCGAATTCGTCGGCGGGCTGGAAATGACCTCGCCGTCACGCGATTTCGGTGCTTTGTCGGCGTTTCGCTTCCTCGAGCCCGGCAGTGATTTCATCGGCGTCGCCGACACCGGTTTCTGGTTCTTCGGCACGGTTACCCATGATGCGGACAAGCGCCCATCGGGCATGCGGAATTTCCGCATGCAGCAGATGGTCGACGAGGCGGGCCAGCTGATTGACGAGAAATGGGAGGTCGACGCCGAAGGCCTTGCGGTCAAGGGCGGCACTGCCACGGTCGGCATCGAGCGCAACCACCGTGTTTCTCAGTTCAAGATCGACCCGCACGATATGGAGCCGCCGTTCAAGCAATTGGATTTCCTGATTCCAGCCTGGGAGCTTCGCCGGAATCGCGGCTTTGAGACCGTCACCCACGCCCATCCTAACGGCCAGCACCAAGGCGGGCTGGTCGTGGTGTCGGAGAAGAGCCTCGACAAGGCCGGCAACATCTATGCGGCTGTTATCGAAGGGCTGCACAAGGGCGTCTTCACCGTCAAGCGCAACGGCAATTTCGACATTACCGACGGCGCATTCCTGCCTGACGGCGACCTTTTGCTTTTGGAGCGCAGCTTTTCGATGGCTGGCGGCGTCAAGATGCGGCTGAGGCGCATCTATGGCGAAAGCGTCGAGAAGGGCGCCGTTGCCGACGGGCCGGTGCTGATGGAAGCCGACATGGCCTACCAGATCGACAATATGGAAGGGCTCGACGTCTGGACCCGCGACGACGGCGCACTGATGGTGTCGCTGATCTCGGACGACAACCACTCGATCCTACAGCGTAATCTCTATCTGGAATTCATCCTGCACGAGGATTGAAGAACGTGCGGCCGGCGATTGGCTGATGGCGAGGCTGCCGTCTCGAGCTCTTCGATGTTCACAGCTTCGCAAAGAGAATTCGGCCTATTGCTCGTTGGTCGCGATCCAGATGACGTGGCGTGCGCCGCGCTTGCCATTGGCGCGGACCCCAACTTCCTCGACCGCGAAGCCCGCCTGCTTGAGCCGCCGCGTGAAGCCTGCATCAGAGCCCTGCGACCAGACCGCCAGCACGCCGCCGGGCCTGAGCGCTTGGCGTGCGGCATTGAGGCCGTCCGCGCCGTAGAGCGCGTCGTTGGCTTTGTAGACGATGCCTTCCGGGCCATTGTCGACATCGAGCAGGATCGCGTCCCAGGCCGATGCTTGCGATCGAATGAGCTGGCCGACATCCGCCTCGCGAACGGTGACGCGGGGATCGTCGAGGCAACCGCCGAACAAATCGGCCATCGGAGCTCGCGCCCAGGCGACTATGGCGGGTACCAATTCGGCGACGGTGACGCTGGCATCGGCACCAAGCTCGGCAAGCGCGGCGCGCAGCGTAAAGCCCATGCCGAGCCCACCGATCAGGATTCTGGGTTGCCGGCGTCCGACAATCCTTTCGCAGGACAGTCTGGCCAGCGCTTCCTCGGAACCGCTGAGCCGGCTGTTCATCAGTTCGTTCGCGCCGAGCATGATCGAGAACTCGGGACCGCGCCGCTTCAGCCGGAGTTCCTGTCCGCCGTCAGGCGTGTTTGCTGAATCAAGCTGAATCCAGGGGATCACGGGCTAGCCAGCCAGTGCCGGCTGGCTCCAACGGGTGGCAAGCAGCCGGTAGGGGATCAGCGCCACCACGGCGATGATCAGCTTCACGCCGAGGTCGCCGAGCGCCCATGACACCCAGCGCATGGTCTCGACCGGCAGGACGCCCATCAGCGGCGCGGTTTCAAGCGCGAAGCCATCGTTCGGGCCAGCGAAGGCGAAGGCCGCCGAAAAGGCGACGGTGAAGAACACGGCGGTGTCGAAAACCGAGCCGACCAGCGTTCCGACGATCGGCGCACGCCACCAGCTCTGGCGGCGCAGCCGGTTGAACACGGTCACGTCGAGCAGTTGCGCTATCAGGAACGCGGTGCCGGAAGCCGCCGCAATGCGCACCAGCCGGTCGGCGGCCGTTTCGAACTCGATCAGACCGTAGCGGAACAGCAAGGGCGGGATGACGACCGAGCAGATCACCGCCGCCGTGAAGCCGACAAACACGATCCGGCGCGCCACGGCCGGGCCGTAGCGGCGGTTGGCAAGGTCGGTGACCAGGAAGGAGAAAGGATAGGTGAAGGCGCCCCAGGTCAGAATGTCGGCCAGCGACAAGCTGCCGATCGCACCTTGCAGCGGGAACTGCACAAGGATGTTCGACGCCACCACGACAAGCGCCATGGCCGCAACAAAGGGCAGGTATCGGGAGAAAAAACTCATTTTTTTATCCTGGGTAATGGAACCAGCGGGGTGTCATGCCGAGTTCGGACGACACTCCTTGGAAGGCGGCTGCCTGAGAAAATTAAGCGGCCGGCTGTTCGGCAAGTTTCTTGGCGATCTGCTTCTTCAGCAGGCGCGCGCGCTGCGACAGCTCCTTGGCGTCGGCCTTGGCCAGGAACGCATCAAGGCCGCCGCGATGCTCGACCGAACGCAGCGCGTTGGCCGAAATGCGCAAGCGCACATTCTGGTTCAGCGCTTCCGAAATCAGCGTCACATCGACGAGATTGGGCAGGAAGCGACGCTTGGTCTTGTTGTTGGCGTGGCTCACATTGTTGCCGGACATGACTGCCTTGGCAGTGAGTTCGCAGGTGCGGGACATGGTTCTAAACCTTCAGTTCTCGGTCTGGCCAAACATTCGACCCGCGCCGGTTGGCGCGCGGTTTCGGTCAGGCGGCCTTATGGAAAAAGTTGGCGTTCCATAGTTGCATTTCGCCGATGCGTCAAGCTCCGGCTTGCGCACGGGTGTGACGACGCCTTTTCACATAAAGGCCGGAATTCAGCCTATAAGCGGTCGCACAACGAGATGCCAGGCCGGAGTTGTCCGCTTCCGCTGAAAAATCGAGGATCGATCCCCGCCATGCTTCGTTCGTCTCTTGCTCTCCTTGCCTCGCTTGCCGTTGCGCTGCCGACGGCAGCGTCTGCCGCCACGCAACAATCCTTCAAGGGCGAGTATACGGTATCGATCCTCGGCCTCTCGGTGGCGAAAGCAACCTTTTCTAGCAGTTACGAAGGCGATACCTATTCGATCGACGGTAGCGTCTCCAGCGCCGGCCTCGCCACAATCTTCGACGACACACGCGGCACGATCTCGTCAAAAGGCACGATTTCGGGCAAGCAATTGCAGCCACAAGCGTTCCGCGCCGACTACAAGTCGGGCGAGAAGGCGTCGATGATCGATATCCAGTTCGCCAATGGCACTGTTATCGCGACGAAGGTCGTGCCTGCGCCGAAGAAGCGCAATCCCAAAAATTGGATACCGCTGGGCGCCAGCCATCTCGCGTCGGTGCTCGATCCCATGGCTGCCACTGTCATCCATGCCGACAATCTCGACAAGGTCTGCGGGCGCACGGTGAAACTCTATGACGGCGAGATGCGCGCCAATCTGACGCTGACCTACGATTCGAAAGGCTCGACCTCGGTGCGCGGCTACAAGGGCGAGACCGTCACCTGCAGGCTGGGCTTTGAGCCGGTGGCGGGGTACCGCAAGAACCGCAAAGCTTTGAAGTACCTGAAGGATCGCAGCCGCATCATGGTGACATTTGCGCCGGTCGGCCAAACTGGCGTATATGCGCCGATCCACGCCACGGTCAGCACGAAAATCGGCACTCTCACCGTCAGCGCGGAGCGGTTCGAAGCAACAGAATAGGCGCGATTGCGCGCCGCCGGAGACGGACATGGCGCGCGCAACACTGATCGGCTTCTCGGCGGTCGCCATGTGGGCGCTGCTGGCGCTGCTTACGGACGCCTCCGGCGCGGTGCCGCCGTTCCTGCTTTCGGCGATCACCTTCACGATCGGCACCGGCGTCGGGCTCGTCGCGCGGCTTATCATGCCGGCCACCGACAGCCGGGAGAAAATACCGCCGCAAGTGTGGGTGATCGGTATTGCCGGCCTATTCGGCTATCACTTCTTCTACTTCACTGCGCTGCGCAACGCGCCGGCGGTGGAGGCGAGCCTCATCGCCTACCTGTGGCCGCTGCTGATCGTGCTCGGATCGGCGCTGATGCCGGGCGAGCGGCTGGCCTGGAACCATGTCGTCGGCGCACTGCTCGGGCTTGCCGGCACTTTCCTGATCGTCACCAAGGGCGGCGGGCTTGCCTTCGACGCGCGCTATGCATTCGGCTATGCGATGGCTGGCGTCTGCGCCGTGCTGTGGTCGGCCTATTCGCTGCTGTCGCGGCGTTTCCCGTCGGTGCCGACCAGCATCGTCACCTGGTTTTGTGCGGCCACGGCAGCACTTTCCCTTGTCTGCCATCTGATGCTGGAAGAGACGGTGCTGCCTGTCGGCGCCGGCCAGTGGCTGGCCGTGCTCGGCCTCGGCCTGATGCCGGTGGGCGCGGCCTTCTACGCCTGGGACATAGGCGTCAAGCGCGGCAACATCCAGGTGCTGGGCTCGGCGAGCTATGCCGCGCCGCTGCTGTCGACGCTGGTGCTGATATCAGCCGGTTTCGCCGAGCCGTCCCTGCGCATTCTCGCCGCCTGCGTGCTGATCACCGGCGGGGCAGCGCTGGCGGCGAAATCGCTGTTCTTGCGCAAGCAGGCAACGAGCGGGGCCGAGGCGTGATGCCGTTTCCCGGCGGTATCGAAGCCAACGCCAATGCGACGCTGCTGTTTTCGCTGGTGGCGGCGGTGATCTACGCCTTCATCATCGACATGCCGCCGACGCTTGCGCGTTCTGCGGTCAAGACGCTGGCCGTGGCAATGCTTGCCGTGCTGGCCTCGCTGCAGGACGGTCCGTGGCTGCTCGTAGCGGCACTGGCGCTCAGCGCCGTCGGCGACGCGTTCTTGTCGCGCGACGGTGAAACGGTTTTTCTCGGCGGGCTGGCCAGTTTTCTCGTCGCGCATGGGCTTTACATCGCGCTGTTCCTGCGTTCCGGCGGTGGGATCGGGCTGCTCTCGGCCGAGCCGTGGCGCGCGGCGATTGCCCTGGCAATGGCCGTGTTCGCGCTCGCCATGCTTTTTGCGCTCTGGCGCCGTGTCGGCCCCGCCTTGCGCCTTCCGGTCAGCGTCTATATCGCGGCAATCCTCGCCATGGCGATTTCAGCCCTGACGCTGAGCAATATCTGGGTCGTCGGCGGCGCCGTGCTGTTCATGGCGTCCGACGGGCTGCTCGCCTCGGAAAAGTTCCTGCTGACCGCCATTTCGCCACACCGCGCCTTGATGCGCCATGCGGTCTGGATTCTGTATTACGCCGCCCAGCTGGGGATCACGATGGGTTTCCTGTTGGGTTAGGTATGTCGACTTCAGGGTGATGCCGGCTGGAATCTCAACATACCTACGTCGTTCCCGGCTGCCAGCCCGGTTCGGCCAGCTCGAAGGCGGCGAAATCGAAGCCCGGAGCCACGGTGCAGCCGACCAGCGTCCACTCGCCCAGGCTGCGTGCCGACTGCCACCAACCTGCCGGCACGACGATCTGCGGCCGCTCGCCCGCCCCCAATGCCGTGCCGAGCACCTTCTCGATCACCGGCCCGTTTTCCCCATGTATCGACAGCGCCAGCGGGGCGCCGGCATAGAAGTGCCAGACCTCGGCCGCGTCCTTGACGCGGTGCCAGGCCGACACTTGCTCCTGCTCCAAAAGGAAATAGATCGCGGTCGAATGGCCGCGCGCGCCTTCCGCGCCATCGCGGAAGGTTTCGGCATACCAGCCGCCTTCCGGATGCGGTTTCAGGCCGAGCGTTGCGATGATTTCGGCGGAACTGGTCATTGGCTCCAGAACGTCACGGTTTCCAGACCATCAATGGTGCTCAGAAATTGTCCTTGCGCTTGCGAATTTCGGCGAACACTTCGGCGTCGGAGGCGTTCTCCATGCCGAGATGCTTGCGGATTGCCGGATCGTGCCAGCGCAGGAACGGATTGGTCGACAGTTCCTCGCCGATCGTGGTCGGCAGCGTCGGCTTGCCGTCGGCGCGCAGCGCCTCGATTTTCGCAGCGCGCTCCTTTAACGCCGAATTGGTCGGGTCGACGGTCAGCGCGAAGCGGGCGTTGGAAAGCGTGTATTCATGGCCGCAATAAACGACCGTCTCGGCCGGAAGTGCCGCGAGCTTTTTCAGCGAATCGTACATCACCGGCGGCTTGCATTCGAACAGCCGGCCGCAGCCGAGCGCGAACAGCGTATCGGCGGTGAACGCCACTTTCGATCCCGGCAGGTGATAGGAGACATGGCCTGCCGTGTGGCCTGGCGTGGCGATCACGTCGATCCTCTCCTCGCCGAGGTGGATGACCGAACCTTGCTCGACGGTTTCGTCGATGCCGGGGATCTTGGCCTTTTCCGCTTCCGGTCCGACGATGCGCAGCTTGAAGCGCTCCTTCAGCGCCAGATTGGCCTCGACATGGTCGACATGGTGATGGGTGGTCAGGATCATCGTCGGCGTCCAGCCGGTACGCTCGATCGCAGCCAGGATCGGCGCCTCCTCGGGCGCGTCGATGATCGCGGTCTGGCCGCTTTTGGGGTCATGCACCAGCACGCCGAAATTGTCGCTGCGGCACATGAACTGTTCGATTTCAACCGGCATAGCATCTCTCCACTAGAGCGGTTCGTCGTTTCACGGAAACGCCGAACCGCTTTATGTCTTTGTTTTTGCGCAATTCCGGACGGAAAACCGTTTCACACTTTTCCTAGAATTGCTCTAGCGCGCCGTACGTCCAGTTGGACGCACAAAGAACGCTCTAACACTTTTTATCTGCTGCATCCTGCTTTCGATTTCGGGCCGATGCAGTAGTCGCCGCAGACATAGGGCGCTTGCCCGCGGATGTCATCCGCCTTTGTTGAACTTGGACAGCATCGAAGATAGCGTGCCGCGCATGCATTCCGATATAGTCGACATTCGCTCCTTCTATTCGACCACGCTCGGGCGCTTGGCCGAACGCTCGATCACTATGGCGTTGTCCTCGATTTGGGCTGTCGTGCCCAATGAGCGGCTGGTCGGCCTGGGTTACACCTTGCCGTGGCTGGAGCGGTTCGGCACCGACGCAGAGCGTGTCTTTGCCTTCATGCCGGCGACGCAAGGCGCGGTGGTCTGGCCGGCCACGGGGCCGACCGCAACCGCGCTGGTCTTCGATGAGGAATTGCCGCTGGTCGATGCCTCCATCGACCGCATGCTGCTTGTCCATTCACTCGAACATGCCGAGAACCCGCGCGAGACGCTGAACGAAATCTGGCGGGTGCTGTCGCCCGCCGGCCGCGTCGTCATCGTCGTGCCCAACCGGCGCGGTGTCTGGGCCCGTTTCGAGCATACGCCGTTCGGCAGCGGCCGGCCCTTTTCGCGCGGCCAGCTCACCGAATTGCTGCGCGAAGCGAATTTCACGCCCGCCGCCTGGTCCGACGCCCTGTTCTTCCCGCCATCGCGGCGACGCTTCATGATGCAGTTCCACAATGTGCTGGAGCGCGCCGGCCGCAGGTTCTGGCCGATCTTTTCCGGCGTCATCGTGGTCGAGGCGCAGAAGCGGCTCTATCAGGGCGTGCCCGTCGTCCAGCGCGCCTCTCGCCGCGTCTTCGTGCCGGTTTTCTCGCCGCATGGCGCCACAAGGCTCGGCCGGATATCGCCGACCGGGAACGCGACATTGCCGAGCCGTCGATGACATTTTCGTGATCGGGATCGGGCTTTTCCTCACCTATCTGTCGAAAGCGGGTTTGCTACCCGAATGTGTCGACATGTTCACCGGTTTCAGCACCGCTTGCCAATTTCAAGGACTTCACCAATGGCTGATCATCCGGATGCAGAGGCCAGCGCCAAGCCGGTTGCCGCGTCGATCGAGGCCAGCAGCTTGCGCGACCAATTGGCGACGATCAAGCTGGCGCTGGGGACCTCGCCGATCCGCAAACACCTGCTCTGGGCCTGCGTCGGCATAGTCGCCGTCATTGTGGCAACCTCGATCGGGCAGGTTCTGCTCAATCGCTGGAACGAGCCCTTCTACGACGCGCTGGCTCGGCGCGACATGCAGGGCTTCCTGCACCAGCTTCTGGTCTTTGCCGCCATCGCCGGCGGACTTGTGGTGCTCAATGTCGGCCAGACCTGGCTCGACCAGAGGATCCGGCTGAAGCTGCGTGAGGCGTTGACCCTCGATCTGATCGGTGAATGGATGCGGCCGGCGCGCGCCTTCCGGCTCGCCAACGCCGGCGCCATCGGCGTCAACCCCGACCAGCGCCTGCAGCAGGATGCCGGACATCTCTCCGATCTTTCCACAGGCCTCGGCATAGGGCTATTGCAGTCGTTGATTCTGCTTGTTTCGTTCGTCGGCGTCTTATGGTCGCTGTCTTCTGGCTTCGTCTTCCATATCGGCGGCTATTCGCTGGCCATTCCGGGCTACATGGTGTGGGCCGCGATCCTCTATGCCGGTACCGCCTCCTGGCTGAGCTGGCTGGTCGGTCGGCCGCTCATCCGCTTCAACAGCGACCGCTACACGCGTGAAGCGGAGCTGCGCTCCTCGGTGGTCCGCGTCAACGAGAATGTCGATGCCATCGCGCTTGCGCACGGCGAAGCCGACGCGAGACGACGGCTCGAGCTCGACCTCGGCACGGTGCTGGGCGCGATGCGGCGCATCTACAGCGCCCAGATCAATCTTTCCTGGGTGACCGATACCTATGGCTGGATCACTGTCGTCGCGCCGATCCTCGTCGCCTCACCCGTCTATTTTGCCGGCGATATCAGCTTCGGCGGGCTCATGATGGCTGTCGGCGCCTTCAACCAGGTACATGCCTCGTTGCGCTGGTTCATCAACAATATCGGCGGCATCGCCGATTGGCGCGCCACGCTGATGCGCGTCGCCGATTTCCGCATAGCGCTCGTTGAAACGGACGCGCTGCACGACACCGAAGAACGCATCACGATCGGCGAAAACCCGAATGGCAGGCTGACATTCGAGAACCTCGAGGTTGCGTCGCGGGATGGATGTGCGAAGTTCGCCATGCCCCATGTCGAAATCCGCGCCGGCGAGCGCGTCATGATCACCGGAGATGCGCGCGCCGGCAAGACGCTGTTCTTTCGCGCCATTGCCGGTCTGTGGCCGTGGGGAAGCGGGCGGATCGGCATGCCGGCCGGAGAGGTGCCCGCCTTCGTGCCCCGCAAGCCCTATTTCCCGCTCGGCACGCTGCGCGAGGTGCTCAACCACGCCGATGCCGCGGTCAGCGACGCCGAGATCTCGGCGGTGCTTGCCGAGGTCGGTCTTGGGCGTCTGTCGTCCTCGCTCGACCGCTCGGCGCGCTGGGAGCGCGAATTGAGCGATGACGAGCAGCGCCTGCTTGCCGTTGCCCGGCTGGTTTTGCGGCAGCCGAAATGGGTGATCATCGACGAGGCTTTGGACACGTTCGACGGCGCGACGCTGAGTCGGGTGCTGTCGATGCTGGAGGCGCGTCTCGCCGGCGCCGCGATCCTCAACATCGGCCGGAGCCAGCAGAACATCGAATTCTTTCCGCGCTCGTTGGCGATCGTGAAAGACGTCGAGCGACCGGCTCTCAAGCCAGTCCGTGTCAGGGCCGGCGCGATCGAACCACCCCCGGCCGTCGCCGCAGCCTACCAAGAGACGTAGCCGGCGATACTCAGCCAAGCTTTATTTCGCCGTGATCGCGGCGAAAGATTGCCGGCATCGTGCCAAAGTTCGCGGCGTTGGACCCATGCTTGACGCGCTTAAAACGCGTCCCGTTGAAGAGATTCATGCGACACGCTTTAAGCCTTTGTTTCTATGCCTGTCGTTACCTCAAAACCGCTTCGCACCTTTGGGCGACATGCATCAGCCTGCTTGCCTGCCTTGACTGCGCTCAGGCAGCACCACTGGCCGCGCCTGCCGATACCATTGCAGTGGACGTCGAACTGGTGCTGGCGGTCGACATTTCGCACTCGATGAACGAAAGGGAATTCGCCCTGCAGCGCGCCGGCTACGTCGAGGCGCTGCGCCACCCCGACTTCATCAATGCGGTGCGTTCGGGTGTGACCGGCCGCATCGCGCTGGCCTATTTCGAATGGGCAGGCACCGTCCGCGACGATGCGGTCATTGCCTGGCAGGTCATCGATAACGCTGAGAGCGCCGACGCATTCGCCGACAAGATCGAGGCGCGCCCGTTCAGGAGCTTTCGCGGCACCTCCATTTCCGGTGCGCTCGGCTTCGGCGCCAAGCTTTTGGATGGAGCCGCTTTCGAGGCGACGCGCAGCGTCATCGACATTTCAGGCGATGGCCCCAACAATACCGGGATTCCCGTCACCACGACACGCGACGCCGCGGTGGCAAAGGGTATCGTCATCAACGGCCTGCCGATCCTGGTCAGCCCGTCGCCCAGCTTCAGCCATCTCGACCAATACTATGCCGATTGCGTTACCGGCGGGCCAGGCTCCTTCGTGCTGCCGGTCTATGCCGCTTCCGAATTCGTGACCGCCATACGCCGCAAGCTGATCCTAGAGGTCAGCGGTGTTGCCGGTCCCGGGGCCGATCGCGGGCCGATCCGGGTCGATGCGGCAGCACCGGTCGACTGTTTGCAAGGCGAGCGCGACCGGCGGTTTTTCTCCGATCCGTATTTTCCGGAACTTAATCGCTAGCTGGTCGGGCAGGCCGAGCGCCATATTGGCCGAAGAAGCGACGGCCGTTATCGCCTCAGCAGGAACACCGCTTGCTGGCCAAAGAAATTCCAGAACCACCATGGCATCGAGAGGCCGATTTTCTGGCCATTGGCGTCGAGCGCGGTTGCCCTTTCCACCGTTGCGCCGAGCTCCTCGCAGAGATTGACGAAGTCGCGGATGGTGCAGAAATGGATGTTGGGTGTGTCGTACCAGGAATAGGGCAGGTCCTTGGTCACCGGCATCCGCCCTTCGAGGAACAGCGAAAGGCGCACCCGCCAGTGGCCGAAATTGGGGAAGGAAACGATGGCGTGCTTGCCGATCCTGAGCAACTCGTCGAGCACCAGCTTCGGGTTGCGGGTCGCCTGCAAGGTCTGCGACAGGACGACGAAATCGAAACCCTTGTCAGGATAGAATTTGAGGTCCTTGTCGGCGTCGCCCTGGATGACGGACAGGCCGCGCGCCACGCATTCGTTGACGCCGCGCTGCGACAGTTCCATCCCGCGGCCGTCGACCTGCTTCGTCGCCTGCAGCAATTCGAGCAGCAGGCCATCGCCGGAACCGACGTCCAGCACCCGCGACTGCGGCGGGATGAGATCGGCGACGACTTCGAGGTCGACGCGCTGGGCGTGGTTGACACTCATGATCTCGCCTTTTGCCTGGCGCATGATCCTGATCCGAAAAGTCTGCAACTTTTCGGTGTCATGCGCTGATGCCTGGCTAATGATGCCGGTCCGGAAAGCCTGCAATCTTCAGGGGTCATGCGCTGAGCCCCCTGGCGCGGGCCGCCGAGGCGATGAAGCCGTTGATGGCCGCGAACAGCTCCGGCTCGTCGAGCAGGAAGGCGTCGTGGCCGCGATCGGTCTCGATCTCGACGAAGGACACCGAGGCGCCGGCTGCATTCAGCGCGTGAACGACCGAGCGGCTCTCCTCGGTCGGGAACAGCCAATCGCTTGTGAAGGAGACCAGGCAGAAACGGGTCCTGGTGCCCGCAAAGGCGTCGGCCAGTCGGCCGCCATGGTCGGCGGCGAGGTCGAAATAATCCATCGCCCGGGTCATGTAGAGATAGGAGTTGGCGTCGAAGCGGTCGACGAAGGTCATGCCCTGATGGCGCAGATAGCTCTCAATCTGGAAGTCGGCGTCGAAGCCGAAGGTGAGCGCTTCACGGTCCTGCAGGTTGCGGCCGAATTTCCGGTGCAGGGCCGCTTCCGACAGGTAGGTGATGTGAGCGGCCATACGCGCCACCGCCAGCCCCTTTTCCGGGCGCTTGCCCTGCTCGAAATATTTGCCGCCATTCCAGTCCGGATCGGCCATCACCGCTTGCCGGCCGACTTCATGGAAGGCGATGTTCTGCGAGGAATGGCGCGCGCCGGTGGCGATCGGCAGCGCCGAGAAAACGCGCTCCGGATAGCTCGACGCCCATTGCAGCACCTGCATGCCGCCCATCGAGCCGCCGAGCACTGAGAACAGTTTTTCGATGCCGAAATGGTCGACCAGCATCAACTGCGCCCGCACCATGTCGCGGATGGTGATGATCGGCAGGTCAAGCCCGTAGGGCTTGCCGGTGGCTGGATTGGTCGAGGCGGGGCCGGTCGAGCCGAGACAGCCGCCGATGACGTTTGAGCAGATTACAAAGAAGCGGCTGGTGTCGATGATCTTGCCGGGGCCGATCAGCACTTCCCACCAGCCCGGCTTGCCGGTCACCGGATTGGTGCTGGCGACATGCTGGTCGCCGGTCAGCGCATGGCAGACGAGGATGGCGTTGGAGCGGGCGTCGTTGAGCGTGCCGTAAGTCTTGTAGGCGATCTGGAACGGTGACAGCAGTGTGCCGGCGTCGAGCTTGAGCGGCTTGTCGGCACCGAAACGCAACACCGGGCTCGACGGCTCGTCGGCCTCGTTGTTGGTTTTTTTAGTGCGCAGCGCGACCATCGCATCCTCTTACATTAACCCATCGCGTTTTCCGAAAACCGATTCCGGTTTTCGGGTCGATGCGATATCCGGCCGGCTACGGATAGCAAAAAAACCGGCATTGCCCTCGCAAAGCCGGTTACAGAATGCAAACGGCCCTTTAGCGAGTTGTTTAACGTGGCTGCAAGCCGACCGGCCAAATCACCACGGGATTTCGCCTTTCTTCTAGGACCGGCGCGCCTCGGCGTCAACGGCCAGTCGCTCACCCATGATCGCCGCCTCTCGACATTCCAGGCCGCGGCTTGTATTTCCGCTGCGGCTTCCCGGGCGGAAGCGTTCTCGACGGATTTTTGCAATATGAACCAGGCATCGGATCAGGCACGTCCAACGCCCCGCGCGGGGATCATGGACATCGAAGCCTATGTGCCGGGCAAAAGCACGGCGCCGGCCGGCATCGCCAAGATCTATAAATTGTCGTCGAACGAGAACCCGCTCGGCCCCTCGCCGAAGGCGATAGAAGCCGCGCGTGACGTTGCGGCCAAACTCGACATATATCCCGACGGCACTGCCAGGCGCCTGCGGGAGGCAATCGCCGAGGTGCATGGCCTCAACCCGGCGAACATCGTCTGTTCGAATGGTTCCGACGAGATTCTGGGCCTGCTTGCGCAGACCTATCTCGCGCCCGGCGATGAAGCTGTCATCACCGAACACGCCTTCATGGTCTACAAGATCTACATCCAGTCGGCAGGTGCTGTCCCGGTGTCGATCAAGGAAACCAATGAGCGCGCCGACGTCGATGCGATCCTCGCTGCGGTGACGCCGCGGACCAGGATCATCTTCCTCGCCAATCCGAACAACCCGACCGGTACCTATCTGCCATTCCAGGAGGTGCGCCGCCTGCATGCCGGCCTGCCTGGGAACGTGCTTCTGGTGCTGGATGCAGCCTATGCCGAATATGTCCGCCGCAACGACTATGAAGCCGGCGTCGAACTGGTGGCTGGCGCAGAAAACGTGGTCATGACCCGCACCTTCTCCAAGCTCGGCCTCGGCGGCGCGCGGATCGGCTGGATGTACGCACCGATGCATATCATCGACGCGATCAACCGCGTGCGAGGTCCCTTCAACGTCAACGCGACGGCGATCGAGGCCGGCATTGCCGCGATCCGCGACCGCGCCCATGTCGAGCGCAGCGTGGCGCATAACGAGACCTGGCTGCGATGGGTGAGCGAGGAGTTGACTAAGCTCGGACTGCGGGTGACGCCGAGCGTCGGCAATTTCGTGCTCATCCACTTTCCCGAGGACCAAAAGCATTCGGCGGCGGCTGCGGACGATTACCTCTCAGCGCGCGGCTACATATTGCGGCGCGTTTCCGGCTACGGCTTCCCGAATGCACTGCGCATGAGCATCGGCACCGGAGAGGCCAATCGCGGCGTTGTCGCCGCCCTCGCGACATTTCTGAAAAGCTGAACCCCGAAAAGCTGAAACAATGACATCACCGATGTTCGAAAAGATCGCGCTGGTCGGCATCGGCCTTATCGGCTCGTCGCTGGCCCGCGTCATCCGTCGCGAAGGCCTTGCCCGCCACATTGCCATCTCGACACGCAGCGAAACGACGCTAGCGCGGGCGAGGGAACTTGGCCTCGGCTCCTCCTACACGATGGACGCGAAAGAGGCGGTCCGCAATGCCGACTTGGTCATCGTTTCGGTGCCGGTCGGCTCTTCGGGCGAGGTCGCCGCCGAAATCGCACCGGCGCTGAAGCAGGGCGCCATCCTCACCGACGTCGGCTCGACCAAGGCGTCGGTCATTGCGCAGATGCAGCCGCATGTGCCTGCCGGCGTGCATTTCATTCCCGGCCATCCGTTGGCCGGCACTGAAAAATCGGGTCCGGACGCTGGCTTTGCCGAACTGTTCGAAAACCGCTGGTGCATCTTCACGCCGTTGCCCGGCACCGATCCGGCAGCATTGGAAAATCTCTCGGAATTCTGGCGCCGCTGCGGTTCCAATATCGATACGATGGACCCCCAGCATCATGACATGACATTGGCCATCGTCTCGCATCTGCCGCACATCATCGCCTACAACATCGTCGGCACCGCCGACGACCTGGAGTCAGTGACCAAGTCCGAGGTCATCAAATATTCGGCCTCCGGCTTTCGCGACTTCACTCGCCTTGCCGCGTCCGACCCGACGATGTGGCGGGATGTCTGCCTGCACAACAAGGATGCCATCCTCGAAATGCTGGCGCGGTTCTCGGAAGATCTGGCCTCGCTGCAGCGGGCGATCCGCTGGGGCGACGGCGAAAAGCTGTTCGACCTGTTCACCCGCACCCGCGCCGTCCGCCGCTCGATCATTGAGGCCGGCCAGGACATCGATGTGCCGGACTTTGGCCGGCAGGCGGTCGAGCACCCATCCAAGGCATAGAGCATCGGACCCAAAAGTGGGTACCGGCTTTGGGGAATCCGATGCTCAAACAAAGGCAGAGCGGCGGTGGTACGATTCGATTTGAAAGCCCGCCGCTTTCTCAGGCCGGCCAATGAGCCGCCATCATCGCCAGTGTCTCGGCCCTGTCCGGCGCGCCCAGCCTGCCGCCGAACCGCAGGCATTTGAGCGCGGCGGCGGCGCTGGCAAACCGCAAGGTCTGTTCGACCGGCATCGCCTCCGCCAGCCCGACGGCAAAGGCGCCGTGAAACACGTCGCCAGCGGCAAGCGTGTCCACTGCCTTGATCCTTGGCGCCGCGACATGGCGCACGGACGCGACCGAGCGGTCGAACCACCAGCTTCCCGCCGAGCCGCCGGTCACCGCTACGAATGCATCGGTGCGTCCGGCCAACGCTTCACAGGCCTTTTGCGGGCCTTGCTCCTCGCCGCAGAGGATGAATGCCGCTGGCTCCGACGCGACGATGTGCGAGGCGAGCGGAAACAGGCGTTCCAGCACGTCTCGTGGAGCGGTGTCGGCGTCCAGTATGGCTGGACGGCCGATTGCGCGCGCCGCCGCCATGGCCAGAGCTGCTGCGCCCGGCCAGCGCACATCGACCAGGACGGCGTCGAATGGGGTGAGGTCCTGGGTGGGGAGGGCCTCGGGGTCGGCCTGGGCGAGCTTGTCATAAAAAGGAACGATGATGCGCTCGCCATGCGTATCGACCAAGATGGCCGACAGTGCCGAACGCGCGCCGGTGACGCGCCGGACAAAGCTGCAATTGACGCCTTCGGCCTCGATCCCGGCGACCAGCTGATCGCCGACGGGGTCGTCTCCCGCGCTCGCCCACAGCGATACGTCCGCGCCGAGCCGGCGTGCGGCGCAGGCCGCGCTCGAAGCCATGCCCGAGGCGATCTGGACGCCGTCGGCCGCGATGAACTTGCCCTGACGTGTCGGAAGCGTGTCGACGCGTAGGATCGTATCGAGCGTCAGCGCGCCAACACTCAGGATCTTCACCGGGCGGTTCATTTATCTTCCTGTTTGACCATGATCTTTTCCGAACTGGAGGTTCGCAATCTTGGTCTAATCGACCGGCTTGATCCTGCCCAGCGGGATAAAACCGAGCGAGGCCTTGCCCTTAACGACCTTGAGCGGCATCGACGGTTCGTTGCCTAGCAGCGCCAGCCCGGCAAAGCCTGTTTTGATCTGGCTCTTCTGCTCGGGAATGGCCTTGCCGAGGATTGCCGCCACCGCCTTCGGATCGCTGAGCTTGATCATCAAATCGGCGTCGATCAGCCCGTCGGCATCGACCGAAACCGGTCCGGAAACGGTGATACGCGCAGTTCCCGACGACAGATCGAGCTTGCCGATATCGACCGCCTGGCCGCGCAGGCTCCTTGACTGCGTGTTGATCAGCGCCACGCCGTTCTTCAGCGTCACGTCGCCGCTGCCGTCGAGCGGCGGCAGCACGCGACCATCGATGGCGTCCGGGTCGATTTGGAGATCAGTAAAACTCCCGGCATAGTCGATGTCCTGGCCGTTCGGACGCAATTGTCCGGCCGCCGTCCCGGCGCTGAACAGCTCGACCGGGTCTGTGCCATCCGCCGGATCGGTCTGGCCGGACAGGCCCTCTGCCTCCAGCGAAATGCTCCGGGGCAGCGGCCAGGACAATTTCAAGTTCGCTCGCAGATTATCCCAGTCGATCCATAGCGGGGTCATCCCCGGAACGGAGGTCCTGAGCGGTCCCCGCAGGTCGACGCCAGGCGACAGGATCTGGGTGATGTGCGTAGCCGCGTGGAGGCTGCCGAGCGAGGCGGCGACGTTCCTTGTGTCGTCTTGATAAGCCAGCCTGTCGCAGGAAACGGCGAAGCTCGAGGGATAGCCGCTGACCGTGAGATTGGCGCAGTCCGCCTCGATGCCATTGCCGTCGAGCTCGGCCACCGCTTTGCCGGCTTCGCTCTTGACCTTGTCTGCCAGGTAGAACCAGCCGGCGCTGTAGAGGCCGAACAGCACGACAATGAAAGCGCCGAGCCAGAGCAGCCGGCGGAGAAAATTCGGCGGGCGTTCGTCACTTGACGTCATGCTGCGGCTCTCGTTGGCGCGTGTTGCAGAGGGGACTGTCGTTTCCGGCAACATCAGGTAGACGGAGGAGGATCGAAAAAACACCGATTCCAGTGCGGTGCCGCAACAGGCTTGGCGATATGGGCGATTTTTGGGTTTTTGGCTACGGTTCGCTGATCTGGCGGCCGGGATTTGCGCATGTCGAGACGCGGCGCGCCCGCCTTCACGGCTACCGCCGGTCGCTGTGCGTCTACTCCTTCGTGCATCGCGGCACGCGCGAACGGCCCGGCCTGGTGCTCGGCCTCGACCGTGGGGGCTCCTGCATCGGGCTGGCTTTCCGCGTCCCCGGCGATCTGCGCAACGAGGTCATTACCTATCTGCGCGAGCGCGAGCTGGTCACCAATGTCTATCGCGAGCGCATGCTTAGCATTCGCCTCGACAGTGACGGTATGAACGGGGGCGAGATTGTCCCGGCGGTCGCCTATGTCGTCGACCGTACCCACGAGCAATATGCCGGTGCGCTCGATGCGGCCGATGCGGCGACCGTCGTTCGCGGCGCCGTCGGCCAGTCGGGAAAGAACGAGGACTACGTGCTCAGCACGCTGGAGCACCTCGAAGCGCTTGGGATCCGCGACCACTGGCTGGAAGAAGTGGCGAAACGGATTGGGTCGTGATCTTCTTTCGTTGTTTGACCATGATCTTTCCGAAAACCGGTTCCACTTTTTGCTTCGCTGACCTTCGGTTCGGGATCATGGTCCGGGCTACATCCTGAAAATCTGCTTCCCGAGATCGGCGCGATCCAGGCTGTTTGTCACGGCGAGCTCGAACTCCGCCAGCGGATGGATGCCGCCGACAGGGACATGGAAATCGGGTTGGCCGAAGATGTCAACAATCTCGCGCAACACCGGCCGGTCGGCTTCGACAGGCGGCGAAAAGAAGTAGCGGTAGATATTTGCCCTGATCTCGATGCCGCTCAGCAGCACGTCGAAATTGTGCAGTTCGAAAAGCTCGCTGCTCATGCCGCCATTGATGACCATCTGCCCGCCCATCGCGAGGGTGCGGATCAATTCGCCACTGGCGGGTCCGCCGACATTATCGATGATCCCGTTCAACCCGGCGCCGCCGGTCATGTCCATGACCGCTTCCCTGATACGGACCTTCAAATCCGACAGATCGAGGATGGCGGTGGCACCAAGCCCCTTCAGGTCCAGCCTGTCGTGAGAGCGTCGCACGACCGCGATCACGTTGATGCCGCGCCGTTGGGCGAACTGCATCACAATCGTCGAAACCGATGAATAGCCGGCCGTGACGGCCAGCCACTGTCCAGGCTGCACACGGGAATCCGCCAGCAGGTCCCAGGCGGTGATGGGGTTCACCATCTGCCCGGCGCGTTCGACCGGATAGTTGGCGGGCAGCGGGATCAGCCATTCGGCCGGAACGGCCGCATATTCGGCCCAGCTGTTGTAGTAGCTGAATGCGACAAGCGTGCCCGGTTTCAAAGCGACGTTGGCGCCCACGGCCTCGACAATGCCGGCGCCATGGTTTCCGGCGATCTGCCGGGGCAAATGCGGCTTCTTCGGTTCGGGATAGAGGTTCTGGATGAACAGGAAGTCGCCAGGGTTGACCGAGGCGGAGATCATCCTGACCAGCACCTCGCCGTCGCCAATTCGCGGCATGGGCACGTCGTGCAGATAGAGCACGTCCCGCGGCGAGCCGATTGCGTCGAACACGATTGCTTTCATCTCGGCCTCCAATAACGGGCGATCTGGTCATGCAATCTGGACGCGGCCAGATCGCAGGCACCGATGTTTGCATCGGCGTCGAGGAATCTAAGCTCGCTGGCAAAAATCGGAATTGGCAGATTTGACAATCTATGTGCTAAACTTGCCATAGCTGTTCAAAAGGAGGCATCTTGGACAATCGTTCCGTCCACGCCGTGATCTGGCTGCCGTCGACCTTTTATTCCGCCGTCGCCGCGACACTTGTCGAAATGTTCGAACTGGTGAACACCATTCGCGGCGCGCCGGCGATTTCGTTCGAATTCGTGGCGCGGCAGGCCGACGCCACTACGGCGCCTGGGATTTCCTTCGTTACCAGACGCGAACCCTCGCAGCGCATGAACCTGCTGATCCTGCTGGCCATGCCCGGCATGCAAATCCCGGAGCTGGTTGCCGCGCTGGAGGAAGAGAGCCGCCACGCCGCGCCGCTTATCGCAAGCGCGCAACGCGACGGTGCCATCATCGCCGCGCATTGCGGGGCCGGTTTCTTCCTGGCAGACGCCGGTCTTCTCGACAGAAAGCGCGCGACGATCTCCTGGTGGCTGAAAACCGATGCCCAGCGCCGCTTTCCGAAGGTGCGTTGGGACGCATCACGTGTGCTGATCGGGGACGGACGAATCTACACCTGCGGCGGCGGTTTTTCAGGCCTGGAGCTCGGCAAGGCGCTTCTGCGGGATCTTGGCTTCGCCAGGGAGGAGCGCCTGGTTCGCAAATTGCTGGTGCTGCCGCCGTCGCGGCAGATCCAGACACCCTACGAGTTCCCGCTCACCGATCTGCTGCCTTCGCAAGAACCGTTCCGCGACCGGCTCGAAGCTTTATCCAGGAAACAGCTCGGAGCGCTCGACCTTGCCTTCCTCGGCGCGCAACTAGGTCTGTCACCGCGAACGCTGGCGCGCCGGTTTTCCGATGAATTGCACACCACTCCCGGTCGATGGATCCAGGACCGGCGCCTTGAGGCCGCGAAAACACTTCTTGAAAGCACCAAACTCGGTATTTCGGAAATATGCTACCAGGTCGGCTACCGGGATACGGCCTCATTCAGCCGGCTTTTCAACCGCGTGGTCGGGCTGCCGCCTGGTGAATACCGGCGCCAGAGCCAGTAGCTCACCGGCCGGAACGTGGATCGCGCCCCCGGATCGCGCCCTTGTGAAGCACTGGTCCGTCGGAAAGGATGGCGAGGCCTTTGACCTCGGCGCGGTAAGACCTAGGTTAAGCCAGGGCCTTTCGCCCGCTCCTTTCCATTCCCCCACGGAGATCAATCGTGCAGAAACGTCGTCTCGGTCAAACCGACCTGTCCATCGCGCCGCTAGTCCTGGGCGGCAACGTCTTCGGCTGGACCGCCGACGAGAAAACCTCTTTCGACCTGCTCGACCGCTTCGTCGATGCCGGTCTCAACGCCATCGACACCGCCGATTCCTATTCCCGCTGGGTTCCCGGCAACAAAGGCGGCGAATCCGAAACCATCATCGGCAAATGGATGAAGAGCCGCGGCAACCGCGACAAGGTCGTGGTGATCACCAAGGTCGGGTCGGATATGGGTCAGGGCAGGAAAGACCTCTCCGCCGCCTATGTCGAAAAGGCCATCGATGCGTCGCTGAAGCGGCTGCAGACCGATGTCGTCGATCTCTATCTGTCGCACTGGCCGGATCCGACGACCCCCTACGAGGAAACGCTCGGCGCCTATGAAAAGCTGCTCGCCGAGGGCAAGATCCGCTACGTCGGCGCCTCCAACCTCGATGCCGGCCAGGTGCGCGCCGCGCTCGATGTGGCAAGCCTGCGGGGCCTGCCGCGCTATGCGGTGCTGCAGCCGGAGTACAACCTTTATGACCGCGCCTCCTTCGATGGGCCGCTCCGCGATCTGTGCATGGCCGAGGATATCGGCGTCATCACCTATTTCAGCCTCGCCAAGGGGTTTTTGAGCGGCAAATACCGAAGCGAGGCCGATCTTGGCCAAAGCGAGCGCGGCGAGGATGTGAAGGACTACCTTAACGCACGCGGCATGTGCATCCTGGCGGCACTCGACGCCGTGTCGGCACGTCACTCGGCCAAGCAGGCGGAAGTAGCGCTCGCCTGGATCATCGCACGGCCCGGCGTCACCGCGCCGATCGCCAGCGCCACGACACCGGACCAGGTCGACAGCCTAATCCGCGCCGCATCATTGAAGCTCAGTCCAGACGATATCGCCGAGCTCGACAGCGCGAGTGCATAGAGGCCAGCGCGAAGCGGCGGCTTGCTCAAACAGCAGCCAACGATCGTGCGCGGCCTGCCCGGAAGGCTGCCGCACGATCGTTCAAGACGCCCTGCTCTGCCCTGCCATACCATTGATCGCATCGCGTCGGGATACTGGTATACAGATGGCCGAGCAGGTCTTTTCCCATCCGGAACTATGGCGGCAATTGCTGGCGCTTATCCTGGCATCGGCGGTCGTGATGGGCAGTCCGGGGCCGGCGACGATAAGCGTCACCGCCATTGGCGCCGCCTTCGGCCTGCGCGGTTCGCTTCGCTACGCCTCGGGCATCATTCTTGGTACGGTTGCCGTGCTTTTGGTCGTGACGACCGGCATCACGGCCATGCTTTCCTCTGTGCCCAAGCTCACACCGCTCCTGGCGGTCGCGTCGGCGACCTACATCCTCTACCTCGCCTTCAAAATAGCAACGGCTCCGCCTTTGGCTGCGCGTACCGGCGGGGCGGCACGTCCCACATTCCTGGGTGGGTTTGTTCTGGCCGTCGCCAACCCCAAAGCCTATGTGGCGATCGCCGCCGTCTTCGCCGGCACGTCGTCGACCGATGAGCTCGATGCAGGACTCAAGCTTGCGGTCCTCGCCTCGATGATCGTCGCCATCCATGCCCTTTGGCTTCTCGCCGGGGCCGCGTTTGCGCGCTTTCTGCGCAAACCGCTGGCTTCGCGGATCATCAATCTGACGTTCGCGGCGATACTGGTTTTGACCACGGCGTTGGCTGTGATTCCCTAGGGGGCCCTACCGGTCAGACGGGCGGCTCAGGCCCGGGTATCGGAGGCCAATTCCCTTAGCCGCTTCACCGCCGTCGGCGGCAAGGGCGGCGGGTTCGGCGCACGGGACGCCTCGACAAGCAGCTGGTCGCAGGCGGCTTCCGTCTCGCCGATCAGCCGTTCCATGAATTCCTGTTTGTCCAACCCGGGTGGGATCGGCGGCAGGAAGCGGGCCTTGATCGTCCCGGGATAACGCAGGAATTTCCGGCGCGGCCAGTAGAGGCCGGCGACATGGGCGACCGGCACCACCGGAATGCCAAGCTGCGCATAGATCTCGACGATGCCGTATTTGTAGGCCGGCTCGTCGCCCGGCGCTCGGCGCGTACCCTCGGGATAGATGATCAGCTGGCGGGGATTGCGCGCCAGCTCCTGTTTGGTCGCGGCGACGACTGCCTTCAATGCTTTCGAGCGGCTGCCGCGGTCGACCGGGATCATCCGCATTTTCAAGATGTACCAGCCGAAGAACGGGATCCAGGTCAGTTCCCGCTTCAGGATGTAGATCGGATCCTGCAGGAGGGGGAAAAAGGCAATCGCATCCCAGAAGGATTGATGCTTGGGCGCCAGGATGAAGGAGCCTTCGGGCAGGTTTTCCTGGCCGGTGATCTCGCTTTTGGTGCCGGCGATCTTGTCATAGAGCCACATGCTTGTGCGCGACCAGAATTTCGGCACGAACCAGGCGCGGTGGCGCGGTGACAGGAAATAGTACGGGGTCCAGAGGATCATCTGGACGATCAGATTGACATAGAAGACGAAGTTGAACGCCAGCGAGCGGATAAGGAGCATGGGAGAAGTGCCCGGTGAGGAGGTGTGCGTTGGTTACACCAAGCGCGGGCAAAAAGGAAACGATGCGAAATCGATCCGACTTTGACCCGCTATCCGTTCGTCAGGCCTGCCACGTCGCTTGCATCAGCCGCTTCTTCAGGCGAGGGGCGGCGAAATCGACGAACGCACGCAGTTTCACTGGCAGCAGACCCTGGCCGGCATGCACGAGACTGACCGGCCATGGCTGCGGCTCGAATGCCTCCAGCACGGTGCAGAGTGTGCCCGCCCGCACCGCAGCTGTGATCTGGTAGGAAAGCACCCTCGTCATCCCGGCGCCGGCAACCGCGGCATCGACCGCCGCTTCCGCGGTGTTGACCCGAAGCCGTGAGCGGATCGGAACAGCGAGCTCGGTCTTGCCGGTGGCAAAAGTCCATGCGGCGGGAGCGGTGAGCCCTTCGAAGGTGATGCAGCTGTGTGCCGCGAGGTCTCTCGGGGTCTCCGGCATGCCGTGCTCGGCCAGATAGGCCGGGCTCGCGCAAACAACGCGCCGGATCGAGCCGATACGGGTGGCCACCAGGCTCGAGTCGGGAAGCTCGCCTATGCGGACGGCGAGATCGATGTGCTCCTCGCTCAACTGGGTTATCCGGTCCGCGAGCATCAGGCGGATAGCCACGTCGGGGTAGGCGGCGAGGAAGCCGGTGACGACCGGCAGCACATGCAGGCGGCCAAAGACGATCGGTGCGGTGATGATCAGTTCGCCGGTAGGGGCGATGTATTCGCCGGCGGCGGTCCGCTCGGCCTCGCCGACCTCGTCGAGAATGCGACGGCAGGCAGCGAGGTAGGCGTGACCCGCGTCGGTCAGCGTCAGCTGCCGCGTCGAGCGGTTCAGGAGACGCGCCTTCAGATGCCGCTCCAAGTCGGAGACCTTGCGGCTGACCGTTGCAAGTGGGATGCCGAAACGGCGACCGGCGGCCGAAAGGCTGCCGGCCTCCACCGCGGCGACGAAAAGCGACATGGCCTCGAGGCGATCCATGGTTCTCCCGAAAAATGGAAGGATCAATTGCAAATATGACAGCTACATCCGAAACATGGAAGGGGGCATGTTTGGTGGCGAAGCTGATCGACGAGAAGGAAGTGCCCATGCCCCGTATCTCTACACCTGCGTCCATAGAGGCGGCGCCAGCTGCGTCGCAGCCGATGTTGCATGCCGTCGAGAAGCAACTCGGCGTCGTCCCAAATCTCTTCAGGCTCGTTTCCAATAGCCCGGCTGCGCTGGAAGGCTATCTCAGTCTGTCCGGAGCGCTTGCCAAGGGCCGCCTTCCCGCGCCGACGCGCGAGCGCATCGCTCTGGCGGTCGCCGAGATCAATGGCTGCAGCTACTGCCTTTCCGCCCACACCTATCTCGGCAAGAACCTCGCCAAGCTTGACGATGCCGAGATGGTCGCCAATCGCGGCGGCGGGTCCAACGACCCCAAGGCCGCCGCAGCGGTGCGTTTCGCCGCTAAGATTGCGCGCGACCGTGGACATATCGGTGACGAGGATCTCAGCGCCGTCAGGCTCGCAGGCTACGACGATGCGCAGATTATCGAGATCGTCCAGCATGTCGCTCTCAATGTCTGGACCAATTATATCAATGAGGTTGCCAGGACGGAGATCGACTTTCCGGTCGTTTCTGCCCGCAGGGCAGCTGAATTCAGCAACCGTGAGCCCATCGCAAGGAGTTCCCATGGCTGAAAGCCGCCCGCCGCTCCCGCCATTCACCGCCGAGACCGCCGCACAGAAGGCACGCATGGCGGAGGATGCCTGGAACTCCCGTGATCCGGCACGGGTCGCGCTTGCGTACACAATCGACAGTCGCTGGCGCAACCGGGCCGAGTTCCTGCAAGGGCGCGACGCCATCCAGACCTTCCTCACACGCAAATGGGGTCGCGAACGCGACTACCGGCTCATCAAGGAGGTTTGGGCCTTCCGCGACAATCGTATCGCCGTACGTTTCGCATATGAATGGCACGACGACAGCGGCTCGTGGTTTCGCAGCTACGGCAACGAGAACTGGGAGTTCGATGAACATGGATTGATGCGCTTGCGCATCGCCAGCATCAACGACCTGCCGATCCGCGAGGCCGACCGCAAATATCATTGGCCGCTCGGCCGCCGGCCGGACGACCATCCCTCTCTGACGGAACTCGGCCTTTGAAGGAGGCTTTCCATGAACGCTCACGTCTTCACCAGCGATGTCGCCTTTACGCCAACCGTCAAGGCGATCCAGGCCCGAAAAGGCTCACGCGTGGCCTATGCCCGCGTCGAGGAGCGCGGCGGCTGGCAAGCTGATATAACGCCCGATCTCGCCGCCTTCATCGAGGCGCAGACCAGCGTCTTCCTGTCGACGGCCAATGGTGACGGCCAGCCCTACATCCAGCATCGCGGCGGGCCGGCCGGCTTTCTCAAGGTGCTCGACGAGCGGACGATCGGCTTCGCCGATTTCTCCGGCAACAGGCAATTCATCACCCAGGGCAATCTGGACGACAACCCCCGCGCTTTCCTGTTCCTGATCGACTATGCGCACCGGCAGCGCATCAAGATCTGGGGCAGTGCGCGTGTCGTCGAGGACGACGCCGAACTGATGGCGAAGCTGATGCCGGAAGGCTACAAGGCGCGCCCCGAGCAAATCATCCTGTTCACGGTTTCCGCCTGGGATTCCAATTGCCCGCAGCACATACCACAGCGGTTCGAAGCGGCCGATGTGGCGGCGGCGCTGGCCGAGAGGGACAAGCGTATCGAACGTCTCGAACAGGAGATCGCGCGCCTGCGCAGCGCCTCATGCGCCACGGTCAAGGAATGATACAGGTTCCAGATCGGCTCAGTTCGGCGCAGCAGCGTCTGCCAGCGCGATGCCGGTCGGCGTTGGCTTCACCGGCACGATGCCGCGCGCCAGCGCCAGCAGATATTTGTTATATTCGGTGAACAGCACGCGCAGCGCCCTGGGCTTGGTCAGCCAGCCGCCATTGCCGAGGTTGCTGTTGACAACCGGATAGGGCTCGAGCTTGGCCTTGTGCAGCAGCCGGCCCATTTCCAGCAGGCTGCGCGGCATGTGATAGTTGTTGGTGACGAGGATCACGGTGCCATAGGCGTGGTCTTCCACCCACTTGGCACTTTCCTCGGCATTGCCGATCGTGTCGAGCGCGGCGCGGTCGATGTCGACGCAGCAGGAAAACAATTTCTTGTCGCCGCGGGTCGCGACCTGAAGCTGGCGGCGGCTGGCGGAAGGATGCACGCCGCTGATCAGCAGCCGCTCGCCCTTGCCGGACGCAAGCAGACCCATAGCGGCATCGAGACGTGAATGGCCGCCGGTCAGCACGATGATGGCATCGGCTTTTGCCGGATTGATAGGAGTCGCGAGACGGCTGACAGTGTTGGCGAACCAACCGAAGCCGCCGGCAAACAGCGTCGCCAGCACGAGCAGAAAGAAAGCGGAGATGCGCAATGCGCCCGCCAATCGGCCGGGCTTGACGCGCTCGCTGGAAGGCGCAATCACCAAGGGTAACTGTCCAGCCGTTCCGGTCGACTCGCGCGCGTCCATCGTCTCTATCGTTAACCCCGAAATGCGGCGTTTAGTAGGTCAAAACGCACACATTACGTTACGCTAATTCTCTATTCGTGATCACCCCGCGTCCGGTTGGCGGACATCGATGTCGCTGAGATAGGTGACGACGGTGACATGGGAGGTTGCCGCCGTCAGCGCACCGATGACCAGCACCATGAGGACCACGCCGAGATAGCCCGCCGAACCGATAGCGAAATTGCCGAACAAGGCGGTCGCCTGATCGGCCTCCGGCGTTGCCATGTTGCGCGACGACCACCATGAGAAGACGATGAAGACGAGCACCGCCGCCGCACCCCCGGCGGCTGCGCCCTTCATGCCGGTGACCAGAAAGTGGTGGCGGAATTCGCGCGCGATAAAGCGCGCTTCGGCGCCGACGAAATGCAGCACCTCGATGATGTGGCCGTTGCCGGCCATGGCGCCGCGCGTTGCAAACACCACGGTCAGCACGGTTGCCGACAGCATCAGCGCCAGCACGGCAATGCCGATTGTCACCGTGGTACGGGCCATGGCCACCAGCCGGTCGACCCAGGTGCGATGGTCGTCAAGGGCTGCACTGGGCAGCTTCGGCGTGATCGCGGCGCGCATTGCGGCGAAGTCGGGCGGGTTGTTCTCGTCTATGGTGACGATGATCAGACGCGGCACCGGCAGCTCGTCGATGTTGAGACCCGAACCCAGCCACGGCTCCAGTAGCCGCGCCGTGGCATCGCGGTCGACGATCCTGGCGCTCTTCACGCCAGGAAATTCGCCGGCGATCTGCGAGGCCTGGGCAAGTGCTGCCTCCATGTCGAGGCCGTCTATCGGCTTGATCTGGATGGTTGCCTCGCGTGAGATCTGGTTCTCCCAGACCGAGGCGGTGTCGCGCACCAGCGTCACCGCGCCGAAGGTCAGGCAGGAGAGGAACGTCATGATGGCGATGACCAGGACCAGCGCCCGGCCGGCGATGTTCTGCGCCGGCACGATCGGCGCCATCTTGCGTTGAACGCGCTGCGTCGTCGCAGCCTTACCGGCGTGCTGGTCTTCGACATGGTGAACGGAAAGGTCAGTCATAGATATCCAGCCTTCCGCCGGCCAGGATCATGCGCCGTGCGTCGACCTGTTCCATCAGGCCGAGGTCGTGCGTTGCAATCACCACCGCAGTGCCCAGCCGGTTGAGTTCGATGAACAGCCGCAACAGGCGTCGCGCCAGCGGCGGATCGACATTGCCGGTCGGCTCGTCGGCAAGCAGGATCTCGGGCTGCTCGATCAGCGCCCTGGCAATTGCGGCGCGCTGCTTCTCGCCACCCGACAGCACCGGCGGCAGCACATGCATGCGCTCGCCAAGGCCGACCCATTTCAGTAACTCGGTGACGTCGGTGCGGTAGCTCGCCTCCTCGCGCCCGCGCACGCGCAGCGGCAAGGCCACATTCTCATAGGTCGTCATGTGGTCGAGCAGGCGAAAGTCCTGGAACACCACGCCGATGCGCCGCCTCAGATGCGGCAGCTCGGTGCGCGAGATGCGCGAGCGGTCCTTGCCGAAGATGGTGATCAGCCCGCGCGTCGGCTTGAGTGACATGAACAAAAGCCGCAGCAGCGTCGTCTTGCCGGCGCCCGAAGGGCCGCTCAGGAACTGAAAGGAGCGCTCCGGTATGTGCAAGGAAATGTCGCGGAGGATTTCCGGACCCATGCCATAGCGGAGGCCGACATTTTCGAAGCGGATCACGTTCGACGACCTGAAACTTGCGGCGGCGACGAGCCAGCCTTCTCTGAGAAGAGACCATCGGCCGGCATGGTTAACCGGCAGTTAATTCGGAGGTTTTTTAGGCGCGTCACAAGGGTTCCGGTGGGGAAGCGTTAACCATTTCCGTTTACGCAAAAGAAACGAAGACGAACAAGTGCCGTAGTGCTGGGGCCGTGATGGCTGACGATCGAACCGCGCGCCCGGTTTTCGGCGAATTCATGACCGATTCGGCCGCAAATCCTGCGCCGGAACGCATCTTGCGTGATCCAGCCGACGACGTCGTCGATGCCGAGTACGAGGTGCTGCCGCGCCTCACCGGCGGCATGGACCCTTCACAACCGCTTTCGCGGGTGATCGCCACGCCCTCAATCGAAGGCATGGACATGCTGCGCAAGCCCAAAGCCGCGATGGAACGGCTGCGGGCGTCGCGCGGCGGGCCGATCTTCTGGATCGCCGGCCTCAGCGCGGCGTTTGCAGCCTTCTGGATCTCGGGCGGGCACGCGCTGCTGCGCCAGGCGCCGCTTCTTCTTGCGGCACAGGAAACGGGCGCCGCCCTCACCATTTCAGGCGTCACGTCGCGTATCGATGCGTCCGGGCCGGAACCTGTCCTGTTCGTCGGTGGCGAGGCCGCGAACGACGGCGCCAGCCCGTCGCCATTGCCGCCGCTGGAAATCCGGATCACCGGCAATGACAGGCGCACAACCCGCTATAGGCTGGGGACATTCAATCGTTCGCTGGCGCCCGGCGAAAGATTTGGCTTTTCCAGCCGGCTCGACGTGCCTAGAAACGGAGTCAAGACCGTCTCGGTCACGTTCGCCAATTAGGGACGATCATTTCTGGAAAGGCAGCCAATGCCAATCGTGCGCGGCAAGGATATCGAGGTCCTGTTTTCGGCGTCGGCGATTGCCCGCCGCAATCTGGAGCTCGCCAAGGAGATCGCCGGGCACGATTATCAGGACCTTCTGGTGATTTCGGTGCTGAAAGGATCGTTCATCTTCGCCGCCGATCTTATCCGCGCCATGCACGATGTCGGCCTGTCGCCCGAGGTCGAGTTCATCTTCATTTCCAGCTACGGCGCCGGTACCACCAGCGGCGAGGTGAGGGTGCTGCGTGACATCGACAATGAAGTCGCCGGCCGCGACGTGCTGTTGATCGACGACATTCTCGAATCCGGCAAGACGCTGTCCTTCACCCGCGATCTGATGCTGTCGCGCGGCGCCAAAAGCTGCGCCATCGCCGTGCTGCTCGACAAGCGCATGCGCCGCCAGACTGCGCTCAACGCCGACTATGTCGGCTTCGACTGCCCCGACTATTTCGTCGTCGGCTACGGCATGGATGTCGCCCACGCTTTTCGCGAACTGCCGTTTGTCGGCATCGTCAAGGGCGACGCATAGATCTATCTTCGATACCGTTTGCGGTTCAGGAAAAGTCAACTTTTCCCCGCCAACATTCCGCTATGGCAAAGCTCCTGATCGTCGAGGACGATGAGTCCGTCCGCACCCTCGCCGCCCGCGCGCTCGAACGCGCCGGGCATATGATCGACATCGCCGCCGACGGCGCGCAAGGGCTTGCCCTGATCCGCGCAGCACGTGGCGGCTATGATCTTGTCGTCTCCGATATCCGGATGCCGGAAATGGACGGCATCCAAATGGCCAAAGCGGCGGCGTCGCTTTTTCCGGCGATGAAGATCTTGCTGATGACCGGCTATGCCGACCAGCGCGAACGCGCCGAGGAATTGAACGGTGTCATTGTGGACGTCGTGCAAAAGCCGTTCACGCTGGCCGAAATCCGCGCCCGTGTCGAACAGACGCTCGCCTGTTTTGTCTAGAGGCCAAAGCCTGATTGCAGTCAGGCCGGATCGCAGGTTGCCGCGATTGCCGGCGTGCTGCCCCGGCGCCGACTGGAATGGAGCGCGAACAGACCGGCGCCGATGATCAGGGCGGCGCCGATGATGGCGGTCGATCGCGGCACTTCGGCAAAGAACAGGAAACCCCACAGCGGCGACCAGATGATGCCGGTGTATTCGAAAGTGGCGACGCTGTTGGCGGGCGCCAGCCGATAGGCCTGCGACAACAGGATCATCCCGGCCGAAGCGACGAAGCCGCAGGCGGCCATCGTCAGAAAATCGATCCGCGTCGGGCAGATCCATGGCCTGACCAGGAATTCGAGGCTCGGATGCGTGGCGTGAGCTATTCCTGCCAGCCAGAACAGCACGGCGACCGCTGCAGCGCCCAGGAGGTAGACGGCGTTTTGATAGAACGCCATGACCGTGGATGATTCGGTGTCGCCGATCTTGCGGGCCATCAACTGCGAAAACCCGTACAGCACCGCCGACCCCAGCGACAGCAGTGCCGCCCAGTCGAACAGCCCGGCACCGGGCCGCAGCATTACCAGCACGCCCAGCATCCCGACCATCACTGTGACCAGCGTCTGCCACGCCACCCGTTCGCCGAGATAAGGGCCGGCAAGCGCCATGATGAACAGCGGTGCCATGAAATAGAGCGCCACCGCGTCGGCAAGCGGAAGGGCGGCGATCGCCAGATAGTAGACCGTGTAGGAGGTGAACAGGATGAAGGCGCGCGTCGTCAGCATGCGAAATCGCTTTGAAAAGATCGCCCTGAGCCCGACATCGGCATGAACCAGCACGAGAAGAATGGGCAGGGAGACGATCGAGCGGATCGCCATCACCTCGGTCACCGGATAGGTGTCCGATACGGCCTTGATCAGCGGATCCTGGAGCGAGAACACCAGAACGCCGAGGCAAAGACTTGCCATCCCGAAAACGATCCGGTTCTGCATGTCGTTCGACGGCTCCTTGCGTGCGGCCCGAGAGCCGGGCCTGATAATTTTTGGTTTATGCACGTCGTTGTCCCAAAACCGCTGCGCACTTCTGGGCGACATGCATTAAAAAGAACCCGCCACCGTTTCGGGCAGCGGGTACGAGTGAGGACTTTTGATTGGTCCGCAGCCGATTTCGCAGCCGCATATCCAATGGGTGAAGCGACTATTATCCGCCGTTTGACATGTTGCAAACGAATTGGAATGATACCAGTAATCAGAATTTCTTATGGCGGACAAATGAAGCCCACGCTCGACAGCGATCTGCTGCGCACCTTCGTAGCGGTTGCCGATACCGGCAATTTCACCAAGGCAGCGGAGCAGGCCGGCCGTACCCAATCGGCGGTTTCGATGCAGATGAAGAAGCTCGAAGATGTGGTCGGCGACAGCCTGTTCGAGCGCGGCTCGCGCGGTGTGGCGCTGACGCGCCGCGGCGGCGAACTCATCGTCAACGCCCGCCGGATCGTGTCGCTGCTGGACGAGACGGCGGCATCCATGGTCGCGGCGCCGCTTGGCGGGCCGGTTCGCATCGGCATTCCGGAGGAATATGGCCACGCGATCCTGTCGCGCGCGCTCGGCGCCTTTGCCAAGCGCCATCCTCAGGTCGACATCACCGTCCGCTACGCGCATTCCGGTGCGCAGATCGCGGCGCTCGCCGCCGGCGAGCTCGACCTGGCGGTGGTGTTCGAATGGCAGGATCTCTCCGGCGGCGAGGTGCTGATGCATGACCCGACCGTATGGGTGACGTCGGAGCTGCATCACATGCATGAGGAGCGGCCGGTGCCGATCGCGCTCTACAACCGTGCCGGCTGGTGCAAGGATTTCGCCATCAAGTCGCTGGAGCAGCGCGGTCTCGCCTATCGTGTCGCTTATACTAGCGACACCAATGGCGGCCTGCGGCTCGCCGTCACCTCCGGGCTGGCGATCGCGCCGATCTCGCGCAGCAACATCCCGGCCGGCTGCCGCGAACTTACGGCCGCCGATGGGTTCGGCGACATCGATTCCTCGAACGTGGTGCTGCGCCGCAATCCGAACGCTTCCGGCGCGGCCATCGACGGCATGGAAGAGGCGATCCGCGAGGCGTTCACCAACCGCTAGAGCGGAGCGGCTTTACTTCAGCTCCAGCAGCCGCTCCAGATAGCTGCGCTCGATATCGGGGCTGAGCGCGTTGCCGAGCCGCTTGCGGATCGCTTCTAGGATCTGGCGGGCGCGCTGCACGTCGATTTCGTCCGGCACCTTCACCGAATCGCCGAAGTCAGGGCCCTCGGTGGCGCGTGGCCGGCCAAGCGGATCGCGGTCGGCATTCTGCTGGCGGCCGCCCCGCTCGCCGTCGCCCTCGTCGCCCTGCATGGCCTGCAATTGCTTCATCATGTCCTTGGCGCCCCTGCGCAACGCTTCCAGCGCGCGGCCCTGGTGACCGACGGCCTGGTCGCCATCGCTGTCGCCAAGCGCCTGTTCGGCATTGCCCATGGATTTGCCGGCCTCGCCAAATCCTTCATTGGGCTCGAGACCCATGCCTTCGAGGCCTTTCCTCAGCTGGTCGAGGTCGCCTTGCAGCTTGCCTTGGCCTTCCTGCAACCGCTTCAGCGCGTCGGCGAATTCCTGCGGCGTCATCGGCCGGCCGAGCGGATCGCGGTCTTCACCTGGGCCGGGCTGCTCGCCCTGTTGGCCCATTTGGCCCTGCTCACCGTTCTCGCCGAGCTGCTGGTCGCGATTCTGCCCGCGCTGTTGCTGGCCGCGCTGCATCTGGTCCATGCGGAACGTCTCGTTCATCATCTCCTGCTGGCGCCGCATGATCTCGCCGAGCTTGTCCATCTGCTGGCGCATTTCGCTGTTCTGCTGGCCGCCCTGTTGCTGACGTCCGGCCTGGAGATTGTTCATCATATCCTGCAGTTGCGAAAGCAATTGCTGCGCGCTGTCGCGATCGCCTGATTTCGCCAGGTTCTCGATCTGGTCCATCATGCGTTCGATGTCGCTCTGGCGCAGTTCCTGGCCATTCTGCTGCATCTGCGGCGCGTTCGGATTCTGCTGCGCACGCTGGGCGAATTCCTGCAGGAACTGGTTCATCGCCTCGCGCAGTTCCTTCATCGCCTTGTCGATTTCTTCGTCGCTGGCGCCGTTCTTGATCGCGTCCTGCAGCGCCTGCTGCGCCTGGCGCAGCCGCCGCTCGGCCTCCGAAAGATTGCCTTCCTCGATGCCGAGCGCGATCTCCCACAGATAGGCGACCTCGTCGCGCAGCTTGTCGTCGCTGTCAGCCATCTTCAACCGGGTGCGGGCGCTCATGATGGCGAGGTAGTGCGCCATGTTGTCGAACGTATCTTCGGGCCTGAGCGTGATCGCGTCCATCAGGTCGAGCACGCGGCTCTTGGAGTTGGCGTCGAGCGCCAGCACGCGGCGCTGCTCGATCACGGCCCTCGCCAGCGGGTTGGAGAAAGGCCGCTCCGGCATCACCAGCGTCTTAGTCTCGCTGGTTGCCGTATGTCCGGCGTCGTCGGTGGCGACAAGCGTGAGCTTGATGTTGCCGCCGGCCCAGACATGCTCGGTCAGGTCCTTCGTGGTCTTGGCGGCGTTCCCCTTGGCGCCGCGGCGCGGCAGCGTCAGCGGCATTTCGGGCGGGCCATAGAGCGGATGCGCATTCGGCGCCGGTGGATCGGCCAATGCGAAATCCGCCTTGGCGGAGGCCGCGCCATAGTCGTCGTCGATCTGGTAGTTGAGTTCGAAGGAGCCGTTGACGGCGCGTTTCGGCTCGCCGACGAAGCGGATCTGTGGCGGCTTGTCCGGGATCACCGCGAAGGCCCAGTTGCCGAGTTCGTCATTGCCCGATTGCAGCGTCAGCGTGCCGTTGGTCGTCAGCTTTCCTGTGAACTGGCGCACCGTGGAGGGCGTTGCCGTCGAGGGCGTTGCCGCCGCCGGTTTGGCCGCGTCGGCCTTCTGCCCGGTCGGTTCCATGGTGCGGGCGTTGCCGTCGGCGTCGGCGTAGCTCAGCGTTTCCTCGCCCGAACCGCCGGTGACGCGCAGGGACACATCGCTGCCTTCCGGAACGGTGAAGGTGGACGCAGCCTGATTGCCATTGTCGGCGAGGGCTGGGTTGGCGAGGGCGGGGGAAGTGAGGAAGACCGGCGGCCTGCCGGTGTAGGCCGGCGGCGTCACCCAGGCGTCGATGCGCGGCGGCACAGCGTCGCGCGCCGCGTGGGCACTGAACCCGTCTGCGATGCGGCCGCCCGACGGTCCAAAGGAGAAGGCAAAGGCGGTGACCAACAAAAGCGCCGCCACGGCGCGCAGCCCCCACGGGTCGCGCTCCGGCACCCGGGTGCGGGGCAGGTCGCCGCCGAGGTTGCCGAGTTTTTCGGCCATGCGTTTCTGGTGCTCACGCCACAGCGCTTGCGAAAAAATGCTCTCCCTGCCGCTCGGCCGGTCGGTCTGCACCAGCACCGGGCTGTGCAGCAATTGGTTGGCAGCCTCGATGCGCCGGTCGATCTCGGCGCTGGTCGGCACCCGGAAGAAACGCAGGGGATAGAGCGCGGCAAGGGCTGCGATGCCGAACACTGCCATGAGGCTCATGCGCGCCGTGTCGGGCAGCAGAAGGAAGAGGCCGAGCCACGAGACGCTGAGGAACAGGCTGGCGACAATGACCAGCGGAAGCAGCAACGGCCAGCCACGCTCGACCGTCATCGAGACCCGTGTCGCCAGCCGGCTCAGAGCAAGGCGCCCGGCCAGGCTGCGATCGCTGGTGAAGGTGGGTCGTTGCGTCATCGGCCCTTCCTGATTCAGGCGGGATAACCCGAACCTCACAAATCTATCGCACCGGCCCGAAAACCGGATTCGATTTTCGGAAAGTACGATGCGAAGACTCAAAGTCGTAAATGCACGTCACTCGAAGCATAACAACAAACACGGCGAAGGCGAGGCGGTTCCCGAAAACGTGAACAGGACTGCCCCCGTTATCGTCCGAATTTAGCCGGATTGGCGTTTGCACCGCAGACCAGTACCGCGACACGCTCGCCCGCAGCCGGCGCGTAGCGGCCGGACAGGATCGCCGCGAAGGCCGCAGCGCCGCCCGGCTCGGAGATGATTCGCAGCCGGTCCCAAAGCGCCGCCTGCGCGGCGATAATCTCGTCGTCGCTGACCAGTATGGAACGCTCGACGAAGGCCTCGGCGATTGGAAACATCATTTCGCCGACGCGCTTCGGCGCCAGCGAATCGGCGGCGATGCCCTCAGTCGGCGCATCGACGGGTCGGCCGGCCTCGAAGGCGCGATGAAGCGTCGGCGCTCCCTCGGGCTCGACGGCGATGATTCTGATGCGGCCGGCGAACCAGGCGGCGATGCCGCCGATCAGGCCGCCGCCACCGACGGCGACCAGCAGCGTGTCGAGCTCAGGCAGGTCGGCCTCGATCTCGAGGCCAAGCGTGCCTTGCCCGACAAGCGTTTCCTCCTGGTTGAAGGCGTGGATCTGCAGGGCACCGGACTTTTCGGC
The DNA here is from genome assembly GCF_004792125.1 of Mesorhizobium sp. M5C.F.Ca.ET.164.01.1.1. Taxonomy (NCBI): domain Bacteria; kingdom Pseudomonadati; phylum Pseudomonadota; class Alphaproteobacteria; order Hyphomicrobiales; family Phyllobacteriaceae; genus Mesorhizobium; species Mesorhizobium sp. M5C.F.Ca.ET.164.01.1.1. The sequence continues at coordinate 1,664,944 of NZ_SRTG01000001.1, forward strand.
AAAGTCTTCGCTGGCGACCAGCGCCTCGGCATAGCGCGCGCCACCGACGACCAGCTCGGCGCCGTAGCCGCGGATGCGTTCCAGCTTGGCCGGCGGGCTCACTTCGGGAACGAAGATGGTCGCCTTATGACCGAGCCGCATGGCGGCATACGCGACCGCAGCCCCGTGATTGCCGCCCGATGCCGCGACGACGCCAGCCTTGGGAACCGGCCGCTCGAGAAGATTGGTGAAGGCGCCGCGCGCCTTGAACGAGCCGGAATGCTGCAGGCATTCGAGCTTCAGGTCGACGGCAAGAGGCGGACAGCCGAAATCGGCCATGTCGACGCGCAGCACCGGCGTGTGGCGCACGAATGGCCGGATGCGCGGTTCCATTGCGGCGATGCGTTCGCGTGTGATGCTATTGCCGTTAAGCATGGCCTACTCCCAAGGATTGACATCAATTAGTAACTTAGCAAAATGGCTAAATGCAAGAGGTCGATGTCTTCAAGGCGATTGCCAACGAGCGCAGGCTGCAAATCCTCGACTGGCTGAAGGACCCGCGCGCGCATTTTCCACGCCAAGCGGATGGCGACCTGGTCGAGGACGGCGTCTGCGCGCTGCTGATCGCCGAAAAGCTGGGGATCACCCAGGCGACGCTCAGCGAGCATATGCGGGTGCTCACCCAGGCCGGCCTTCTCAGCAGCAAGCGTATCAAGCAGTGGACGTTCTATCGCCGCGACGAAGGCAGGATCGCCGAGACGAGGGCGCTCATTCAGCACCGGCTGTAGCGGTGCCGGCGATCTTTATTATTGACCATGATCGTTTCCGAAAACCGGTTGCCACTTTTCGCTGACGCGGACGTTCGGTTCGGGATCATGGTCTATCTCAGCCAATCGGGCAGCGAATCCAGTCCGATCAGCTCGTCATAGGTCTGGCGCGGGCGCACTACATGGAAACGGTCGCCGTCGACCAGCACTTCGGGCACCAGCGGCCTGGTGTTGTAGGTGCCGGCCTGCACCGCGCCATAGGCGCCGGCAGTGGCGATTGCGATAAGGTCGCCGGCCTTCAGCCGGGGCAGGTCACGGTCGAGGCCGAGATAATCGCCGGTCTCGCAGACTGGGCCGACCACGTCGACCGTCATGCGCGGCGCTGCTGCCAGCTGCTGCACCACCGGCTTGATGTCATGGAAGGCGTCGTAAAGTGTCGGCCGGATCAGATCGTTCATCGCGGCGTCGACGACCAGGAAATTCTTGGCGTCGCCCTCCTTCACGAAGATCACTTGCGAGACGAGGATGCCGGCATTGCCGACGATCAGCCGGCCCGGCTCGAACATCACCTTCAATCCAAGCTTGGCGACGTGCTTCCTGACGATCTGGGCATAAGCGTCGGGCAAGGGAGGCGGGCTGTTGTCGACGCGGTAGGGAATGCCGAGGCCGCCGCCGAGATCGATGTGCTCGATGGCGTGCCCGTCGGCACGCAGCACGCCGACCAGCTCCACCAGCAGCGCGAAGGCGTCGTCGAAGGGCTGCAATTCGGTGATCTGGCTGCCGATATGGGTGTCGATGCCGGTGATCTTGATGCCAGGCAGTTCAGCTGCGCGGGCATAGACCTTTCGCGCCTTCTGCCAGGGAATGCCGAACTTGTTCTCGGCCTTGCCGGTGGAGATCTTCTTGTGGGTCTTGGCATCGACATCCGGATTGATGCGCAGCGAGATCGGCGCCACCTTGCCAAGTGCCGTGGCGCGGGCCGACAGCAATTCAAGTTCCGGTTCGGATTCGACGTTGAAGCAGAGAATGCCGACCGAGAGCGCAAAATCCATTTCGCGGGCGGTCTTGCCGACGCCTGAAAACAGGATCTTGTTGGCCGGAATGCCGGCGGCCAGCGCGCGACGCAATTCGCCTTCCGAGACCACGTCGGCGCCGGCGCCGAGATTGGCCAGGATTGTTAGTACAGCCTGGTTGGAATTCGCCTTCATGGCGTAGCAGACCAGCGCGTCGAGCCCGGCAAAGGCCTGCGCAAACACGCGGAAATGTCGGGTCAGCGTCGACGTCGAATAGCAATAGAACGGCGTGCCGACGCTTGCGGCGATGCCTGATATCGCCACGTCCTCGGCATACAGCATGCCGTCACGGTAGTCGAAATGGTTCACAACAGTGGTTCCGGAAGTTGGAGGACGATGAGATCGACCGATCTCATCGGCTCTAGATCAGCGGGTCGAGAATAAACTTCTTGTCCTTGACCGGTTTTTCCGGCTCCGGCGGCACGGGCTGCTCGGCCTTTTGTGCGTCCTTACGCGCCTGCACGGCCGCCTCATAGGGCGTCTCGAGGCCGGCTTTCCTGCCGCAGGCCGTTACGGTTGCCAGCGCCGCCAGCAGCGTCAGCGTCACCAAAATCCTGCTTGCGGTCATCGATCCATCCATCTGAACTTTTTGCCCGCCGCTTTTAGCCGAGTTTTGCTGGCATTGCACCTAGTGTGGTGGATTTGAAGTTCCTGTCATTGATGACATTCGCGGCAAGGAACTTCAAATCCAAAACCACACTAGAATTCGTCAATTAACTCGTGCGGCTTTTGAATCCGAAATTCGCTCGCCGCGCTGCTCCAACGTGAGCGAATTTCGGATTCGCCGCACGAGCATCACGCCTTGGCGATGTGCTTTTTCCAGTACCGGATCTGCTTCCTCACCTCCGACGGCGCGGTGCCGCCGAAGCTCGTGCGGCTCCTCACCGATTTCTGTACGGCAAGCACCGAAAACACGTCCGCCGTGATGCCGGGGTGAATGGACTGCAAGTTTTCCAGCGGCAGCCTGTCGAGCCTGATTTTCTTCTCCTCGGCCAGCGCCACCGCGCGGCCGGTGACGTGGTGCGCCTCGCGGAACGGCAGGCCGAGCGTGCGCACCAGCCAGTCGGCAAGGTCGGTCGCGGTCGAATAGCCTGACCCGGCGGCCTTCTTCATGGCGGCGGCGTTCACCGTCATGTCGCGCACCATGCCGGTCATCGCCGCCAGCATCAGATCGAGCGTCTCGGCGGCGTCGAACACGGATTCCTTGTCCTCCTGCATGTCCTTGCCGTAGGTCAGCGGCATGCCCTTCATCACCGTCAGCAGGCCGACGAGATGGCCGGTGACGCGACCGGTCTTGCCGCGCACCAGCTCGGCGGCGTCGGGGTTCTTCTTCTGCGGCATGATCGAGGAGCCGGTGGAGAATGAGTCCGACAGCCTGACGAAGCCGAATTGCGGCGTCGACCAGATGATGATCTCTTCGGCCAGCCGCGACAGATGCGTCGCGCAGATCGCCGCCAGCCCCAAGAATTCCAGTGCGAAATCGCGATCCGAAACGCTGTCCAGCGAGTTGCGCATCGGTTCGCGGAAGCCGAGCGCCTTGGCAGTCTGGTGCCGGTCGATCGGAAAGCTGGTGCCGGCAAGGGCGGCCGCACCGAGCGGGTTTTCGTCCATCCGCCCGATGGCGTCGCGAACACGCGACAGGTCGCGCGAAAACATCTCGACATAAGCCATGCAGTGGTGGCCGAAGGTCACCGGCTGCGCCGCCTGCATGTGGGTAAAGCCCGGCATCACCGTCGCCGCATGCTCCTCGGCCCGCTCCAGGAACGCCGCGATCAGGCCCTTCAGCGCCTCGGCGATGCGAAAGCACTCATCCTTGACCCAAAGCCTGAGATCGACCGCCACCTGATCGTTGCGCGAACGAGCGGTGTGCAGGCGGCCGGCGGCCGCGCCGATCAGCTCGGCAAGGCGAGCTTCGACGTTCATGTGGATGTCTTCCAGCCTGGTCGAGAACTCGAACTTTCCCGCTTCGATCTCTGCCAGGATCGTGTTCAGCCCGTGAGCGATTTTTTCTTGATCGGCCGCCGAAATAATGCCCGTTTGCGCCAGCATCTCGCTATGGGCGATCGAGCCTCTGATATCCTGCGCATAGAGTTTGCGGTCGAACGAGATCGACGCGTTGATCGCTTCCATGATCGCGGCCGGACCCGAGGCAAAACGTCCGCCCCACATCTGGTTGCTGGCCTTCTTGTCGCTCATCGCTATAACCCGTGCTCCGGAGCAGTTTTTAGAAAATGGCAGACGGCAATCGATTTTTCCCGGCCCCGCGCCTCATCCTCGCCGCTTTGGTGGCGGGCGTGCTTGCGGGCGCGGTCGCGGTATATGTCAGCGAGAGCGGTTCTGGCAACAACGCGCCCGCGCCAGTCGCCGTTGGCGACAGCAAAGACGATGTCGCCTGCGCCGCCAAGGCCGACCGCGCCAAGACGGTCGCGGCGGCTGCCACCGGCCAGGTCGCAGCACTTTTGCCGGCCGATCCGCCGCAATCGCTGAAGGGCCTTGCCTTCAACGACCCTGGCGGCAAGCCGATGACGCTCGCCGACCATGCCGGCAAGACGTTGCTGCTCAATCTGTGGGCGACATGGTGCGCCCCCTGCCGCGCCGAAATGCCGGCGCTCGACGCGCTGCAGAAAGAAATGGGCAGCGACGCCTTCGAGGTCGTCGCGGTCAATGTCGATGCCGGCGATGACACCAAACCGAAGAAGTTCCTCGAGGAAACCGGCGTCGAGGCGCTCGGCTATTACCGTGATTCGACCATGGCGCTGTTCAACGATCTCAAGACGCGCGGCCTGGCGCTCGGCCTGCCGGTCACCATGCTGATCGACGGTGAAGGCTGCCTGATCGCTCACATGAACGGCCCGGCCGAGTGGTCGAGCCCCGATGCCAAGCGGCTGGTCGAGACGGCGCTCGGCAAGTCGGACTAGGCACCCGGCGATTGCCGGCCCCGTCGCTTTTGTTCGAGTGGTAAGCCGGCTTGGTAATTGCTTTCCATCTACTCTCATACCGAAGCGTGCACCACTTTACGGGGAGATCAAGTTCATCGATCCGCAACAAAACCGTTGTCCAATTGTCATGGGCGGCACATATTGGCCTTTGCGAGAGTGCCCTTTCGCCAATGACAAACGGGAGATGAAACATGAAGTTCTTCGGCTTCGCGGCCGGTGTCGCCGCCACCTTGACCCTGCTTTCCACCACGTCCGCTTTCGCCGTCACGCAGATCAGCTGGTGGCACGCCATGACCGGCGCCAACGCCGAAGTCGTCGACAAGATCTCCAAGGATTTCAACGCCAGCCAGAGCGACTATGAGCTGGTTCCGGTGTTCAAGGGCACCTACCCCGAGACGCTGAATGCCGGCATCGCTGCCTTCCGCGCTGGACAGGCGCCCGATATTCTCCAGGTGTTCGATGTCGGCACCGGCGTGATGATGGCGGCCGAGGGTGCGATCAAGCCGGTGGCCGAGGTGATGACCGGTGCCGGGATGACCTTCGACAAGAGCCAGTATCTGCCCGGCATCGTCGGCTATTATTCGAAGCCGGACGGCACCATGCTGTCCTTCCCCTACAACTCCTCCTCGCCGATCCTCTATTACAACAAGGACATCTTCCAGAAGGCGGGCCTCGATGTGAACAACCCGCCCAAGACCTGGAATGAGGTGTGGGAAGCTGCCAAGAAGATCAAGGCAAGTGGCGCCGCCTCATGCGGCTACACCTCGACCTGGCTGACCTGGATCCATCTCGAGAATTTTGCGGCGTGGAATGATGTATCGTGGGCCACCCAGCAGAACGGCCTGGCCGGCGGTGATGTCGAGCTCAAAATCAACGCGCCGATTTTCGTCAACCACTTCCAGGCGCTCGCGGACCTCGCCAAGGACGGCACCTTCAAATATGGCGGGCGCACCTCCGAAGCCAAGCAGATCTTCCTTGCCGGCGAATGCGGCATCTTCACCGAATCGTCGGGCGGTCTCGGCGATATCGTCAAGTCCGGCATGAACTATGGCATCGGCCAGCTTCCCTACGACACCGACGCCAAGGGCGCACCGCAGAACACCACGCCGGGCGGCGCCAGCCTGTGGGTCTTCGGCAACAAGTCGGACGAGCAATACAAGGGCGTCGCGACCTTCTTCGCCTATCTGTCCAAGACCGATGTGCAGGAATATCTGCACCAGAAGTCGGGATACTTGCCGGTGACGCTCGCCGCCTACGAAGCGACCAAGAAATCAGGCTTCTATGACAAGAACCCCGGCCGCGAGACGCCCATCCTGCAGATGACGGGCAAGGCGCCGACCGACAACTCGAAGGGCGTGCGCCTGCCGAATCTGCCGCAGGTGCGCGATATCCAGAACGAGGAGTTCGAGAAGATGCTGGCCGGCCAGCAAACCGCTCAACAGGCGCTCGACAATGCGGTCACGCGCGGCAACGCCGCGATCGAGGAAGCGCTAGAGAACTGACGAGATTATCTCGGTTGGTCGATTGGAATATCGCCCACGCGAGCTCGCGTGGGCGATTCCTGGATAGCGAGGGAAATCAGCCTGTCTCCACGCATCGTCTTTCCCAACAAGATCCTGCCCTACCTGCTGGTGGCGCCACAACTCGCCATAACACTGGTTTTCTTCTACTGGCCGGCCGGCCAGGCGCTTTACCAGTCGATGCTCAGGCAAGACCCGTTCGGGCTGAGGACCAGGTTCGTCTGGTTCGCCAATTTCGGCAAGGTGCTGGCCGATCCGGCCTACCTTAACTCGATCAAGGTCACCGTGGTGTTTTCGCTTGCGACCGCGATCGTTGCGATGGGCGTGGCGCTTTTGCTTGCGGTCATGGCCGAGAAGGCCGTGCGCGGCAAAGGCCTCTACCGCACACTGTTGATATGGCCCTATGCCGTGGCGCCGGCGATTGCCGGCATGCTGTGGCTGTTTCTGTTCAATCCTTCGATCGGCGCGTTGGCGTATTTGCTGAGAAGCCTCGGCATCGCATGGGACCCGCTGCTCAACGGCACCCACGCCATGATCCTGCTGGTGTCGGCGGCTGCCTGGAAGCAGATCAGCTACAATTTCCTGTTCTTCGTCGCCGGCCTGCAGGCGGTGCCGAAAACCCTGATCGAGGCGGCGGCCATGGATGGCGCCGGCGAGACCAAGCGCTTCTGGACTATCGTCTTCCCGCTGCTTGCGCCGACGACGTTTTTCCTGCTGGTCGTCAATACTGTCTATGCGCTGTTCGACACGTTCGGCATCGTTCATGCCGTCACCGGCGGCGGGCCGGGCAAGGCGACCGAGACGCTGGTCTACAAGGTCTACAATGACGGATTCGTTAATCTGATCCTGGGTGACTCGGCGGCGCAGTCGGTCATCCTGATGGCCATCGTCATTGCGCTCACCGCCATCCAGTTCCGCTACGTGGAACGCAAAGTCCATTACGGTTGAGGGCAGCGATGATCGGCCAATCCCCGCTCCGCACCTTCATCGCCCATGCCGTGCTCATCCTTGGCATATTGATCGTAGCTTTTCCGATCTACTACACTTTCGTTGCCTCGACACACACGCTGCAAACGATCCTCAGGCCGCCGCTGCCGCTCTTGCCCGGCGGCCAGCTCTGGAACAATTACAGCGAGGCGCTGTTCGGCGGTATTGGCCGCATCGGCGGTGTCAGCGTCGGCCAACTGCTCCTCAACACCACGGTCATGGCGCTCGGCGTTGCGGTGGGAAAGATATTCATCTCGATCCTGTCGGCCTACGCGATCGTGTTCTTCCGCTTTCCCCTGCGCATGATCTTCTTCTGGCTGATCTTCATCACCTTGATGCTTCCCGTGGAGGTGCGCATCCTGCCGACCTACAAGGTGATGGTCGATCTCGGCATGATCGACACCTATGCCGGCCTGATCATCCCGCTGATTGCCTCGGCCACCGCGACGCTGCTGTTCCGCCAGTTTTTCATGACCATACCGGGCGAATTGGTCGAGGCGGCACGTGTCGATGGTGCCGGGCCATGGCGCTTCTTCTTCGATATCCTCTTGCCACTGTCGCGCACCAACATCGCGGCGCTTTTCGTGATCCTCTTCATCTACGGCTGGACGCAGTATCTTTGGCCGCTGCTCGTCACCAACAGCAACGATATGAACACCATCGTCATCGCGCTGAGAAAGATGGTTTCCTTCGCCGATGCCGACACCCAATGGCACCTGGTCATGGTCACGGCGATGCTGGCCATCGTGCCGCCGATCCTGGTGGTCGTGCTGATGCAACGCTGGTTCGTGCGCGGCCTGGTCGAATCCGAAAAGTGAGAAGCCGATGGCGACCGTCGATCTGAAGGACGTGAAGAAGGTCTATCCCGGCGGCGTCGAAGCCGTGAAGGGGGTCTCCATCGCCATTCCCGACAGGGAGCTTTGCGTTCTGGTCGGCCCCTCCGGCTGCGGCAAGTCCACGCTGCTGAGGATGATCGCCGGGTTGGAGACGATTTCTGCCGGTACAGTCGCCATCGACGGCAAGGTGGTGAACGCCATTGGCCCGACCGAGCGCGACATCGCCATGGTGTTCCAGAACTACGCGCTTTACCCGCATATGAAGGTCTACGACAACATGGCCTATGGCCTGCGCAATCGCGGCACGCCGAAGGACGAGATCGACAGCAGGGTGCGCTCGACCGCCAAGGTGCTGGAGCTTTCGGCCCTGCTCGACCGGCGCCCGCGCGAGCTTTCCGGCGGCCAGCGCCAGCGCGTCGCCATGGGCCGCGCCATCGTGCGCAATCCGAAAGTCTTCCTGTTCGACGAGCCGCTCAGCAATCTTGATGCCAAATTGCGCGGTCAGATGCGGGTCGAGATCAAGAATTTGCAGCGCACGCTTGGCGTCACCTCGGTCTATGTCACCCACGACCAGCTGGAGGCGATGACGCTGGCCGACATTCTTGTTGTCATGAACGCCGGACTGGTCGAGCAAACGGGCGCGCCGCTCGACATCTACGAAAAGCCGGCCTCGATCTTCGTCGCTTCCTTCATCGGCGCGCCGCCGATGAATCTTCTGACGCTGACCGGAAGTTCCTCGGGCCCGCTGCTGCCCGACGGGACGGCGATCGGCTTTGCGGCTCGCGAAACACCAGCCGTGACACTGGGTTTTCGACCGGAAGATGCCGACGTGACCTTCAATGCGGAGGCGCTGGCCGGTGCGCTCGTCCTGCCGGCGACAGTCGAGGCAGTCGAACCGGTCGGCGCCGAAAGCTTTCTTCACTGCGCCGCAGGCGGTAGCCGTATCGTCGTGCGCGTCTCAGGGCGCGCCGCCGCAAAGCCTGGTGATCAGTTGCGTGTCGTGGCCAAAGCCGAAAAGCTGCATTGGTTCGATCAGGCCGGAAAACGGGTCGATTGAAGCCAGCCTGTCGTCCTGACTGGCGAACCGCGCGAGGCGCAACGCCGTTCAGGCAAACACATGCGCCTTGCCCGACACCGTCAGCCGGACGATCTCGCCAACCACCGGTGTGTCCATGCCCGGCTTGCGCAGAATCAACGGCGTGTTGCCGATCGCGGCTGCGTCCGGTGGATCGGGACTGTTCAAGAGCCGCACCGCGATGGTGCACATCGAACCGGCGAATTCGGACTCCGTCACTTCGCCGAACAGCATGTCCGGCGTGCCCGACATGCCTTCGCGCGATGTCCGTTTCAGCAGCACCTGTTCCGGCCGCAGCATGATGCGGACGATATCGCGCCGCTCGGTGCTGTCGACGGGGATGCGGCCGAGCGGCGAGCTGGCAAAACCGTCCGCGATCTTTGCCGGCAGGATGATGGCGTCGCCGAGGAATTCGGCGACCATCCTGTCCTTCGGTTTGAGATAGAGTTCGTGCGGCGTGCCGACCTGCGCGAATTTGCCGTCGCGCATCACCGCGACCTGGCTGGCAAAGGACAGCGCCTCGGCCTGATCGTGCGTGACCAGGATCGTGGTTATGCCGGCGGTCTCCAGAAGCTCGGCCACCGCCTTGCGCATCGAGGCGCGCAGACCGGTGTCGAGCGCCGAGAACGGCTCGTCGAGCAGCATCAGCCGCGGCTTCATGGCCATGGCGCGGGCCAGCGCCACACGCTGCTGCTGGCCGCCGGAGAGCTCGTGCGGCCGCCGTTTCAGGATCGCCTTGTCGAGCCCGACGATATAGGCGAGCTCGACGATGCGCTCGCTGCGCTTGTCCTCGTGATGTCGCAAGCCGAAGCCGATATTGGCGGCGATGGTCAGATGCGGGAACAGGGCGCCGTCCTGCGCCACCACGCCGATGCCGCGCCGATATGCGGGCACGGCGGCGCCGCCATTGGCCAATACCTCGCCGTCGAGCACGATGCGACCCCGATCCGGCGGCTCGAAGCCGGCGATCAGCCGCAGCAAGGTCGTCTTGCCGCAGCCGGACGGCCCGACGATCGCGGTGCGGCTGCCGCTGGCCACGCTGAGGTCGACACCGGCCAGTGCGGCCACCGGGCCGTAGTGCTTGTGCACACCGGTGAGTTCGAGGAAGCTCATCGTCCGGCCATCCGCTTCGACTGGACATAGAGCAGCCAGGTCAGCGGCAGCGAGATCGCCACCATGATAAGGGCGTAAGGTGCGGCGGACGCATAGTCGATCTCGCCGCTGTGGGCCCAGAACGCCATCGCCAGCGTGCGGGTGCCGTTGGGCGCCAGCATCTGCGTTGCGGTCAATTCGTTCATGATGCCGAGCGCCACCAGCGCCATGCCCGCCGCTGCCCCCGGCGCCGACAGGCGGATCGTCGTCGACCATAGCGCCTTGAGCGGCGATCGGCCGAGACTGGCGGCGGCGCGTTCGAGCTCGACCGGCGCCTGCGCGATTGAAGCCCTCAGGCTAATCAGGGCGCGCGGCAGGAACATCAGTGCATAAGCGACGAGGATCGTGAACAGGGTCTGGTAGAGTGGCAGAGCGATGCGCACGGTGATGGTGACCAGCGCCAGCGCTACGACGACGCCGGGCAGCGATCCGACGATGTAGTTGCAACCCTCCAGAAGACGCTGCAGCGGTCCCGGCGCTCGGATTGAGATCCAGGCCATCGGCATGGCGGCGATGGTGGCTAGCAGGGCGCCGGCGAGCGCCAGGAACAGGGTCTGGCCGAGCGCCAGGCCGATCTCATCGAGGCGCCAGACATCGGCACCGCCGGCCACTAGCCAGCGGCTGATGGTGACGAACGGCACGCCCAGCGCCAGCAGGGTGGTGACGATCGGCAGCAGCAGACACGGAATCGTGGCGCGGCCAAGCCTTGTGCGTTGCTGCTGCCGCGCGGCGCCCGAGCCGACGCGGGCATAACGCTCCTCGCCGCGCACGATCACTTCGATCCCGAGTAGCACGAAACAACATGTCACCAGCACCGCCGCCAGCATGTTGGCGGCGGGGCCGTTGAAGGTCGACTGGAACTGGTCGACGATCGCCGTGGTGAAGGTGTCGAAGCGGATGAACACGTAGAGGCCATACTCGGCCAGGAGATGCAGGCCAACCAGCAGCGAGCCACCGCAGATGGCGAGCCTGAGCTGCGGCAGCACGACCCGCCGGAACACGCGCCAGGGCCCGAGGCCGACGGCTGCCGCGGCATCTTCGAGAGCAGGATCAAGCCGGCGCAAAGCTGCCGCCACCGGCAGATAGAGGAACGGGAAATAGGCGACGACGGAGACCAGGACGCCGGCCCACAGGCCATGTAGTTCCGGCACCAGGGTGATCCAGGCGTAGCTGTGCACGAAGGCGGGGATGGCAAGCGGCGCCACCGACAGCCAGGCCCACAGGCGGGCACCGGGAAGATCGCTGCGTTCGGTCAGCCAGGCCAGCGCCACCGAGAGCACGATGCAGATCGGTACGGCCAGCATCACCAAAAGCAGCGTGTTGACCAGGAGCCCGCCGACGCGCGGCCGGAACACCAGTGCCGATACGGTTTCCCAGCCGATCTGCACGGCAATCCAAATGATGAAGGCGAGCGGCAGCAGGGAGAAAAGTGAGACCAGGATGGCGGCAAGCGAAATCCAGGATATGGGCCGCCGGCGCGTCCATTGCCCAGCCGCCACGCCGGTCGGCGAGCCTGAACGTGCAAGGTCGGCCGCAGATTGCATCAGCTCAGACGCCGCGCCGTTGCCGCCCGGTGGCGGAAACGATCCAAGGGCCGCAAACACGGCCAAAAACGCAGTCTGTCGTCATGGACAAATGCCATCTCGAAAAACAGAGCGCTCCTGCGGAAAGCGAATTCCCGCAGAAGCGCAGTCGGTTGCCCTTTTAGGACGAACGCCGACTAAAGCAAGCCGGCTGCCGTCATCAGGTCGGTCACTTTCTTGGAGTTCAGCGTCGTCGCATCGACCTTCGGCGCCTGCAGATCGGCCAGCGGCACGAGCGCCGGATTGGAATCCGCGCCCTTGCCGACCGCGTATTCGAAGGAATTGCCGGTCTTCAGCACGTCCTGACCACCTTTGCCGGTCACCCATTTCAGGAATGCCTGGGCTTCCTTCGGATGCTTGCTGGAGGCCAGAACGCCACCGCCGGAAACCGAGACGAATGCGCCCGGATCCTGGTTCTTGAAATAATGGAGCCCGATGTTCTTGCTGTTCTCGCCGGTCTTGGCCTGGTCGCCGTAGTAGTAATAGTGATAGATCACGCCGCCTTCGACCTCACCGGCATTGACCGCCTTCATCACCGTGCTGTTGCCCTTGTAGGCGGTGAAGTTCTCTTTCATCGCCTTCAGCCAGTCGGCCGTCGCGGCCTCACCCTTGAGCTGCACAAGCGCGCTGACGATCGCCTGGAAATCGGCGCCGGAGGGCGAAGCGGCCCAGCGTCCCTTCCAGCTCGGATCGGCGAGATCAAGCAGTGACTTGGGCAATTGCTCGGCGGTCAGCTTGGTCTTGTCGTAAACAAAGACGGTGCTGCGCGCGGCGATGCCCACCCATTTTCCGCTGGCCGGCTGGTATTCCTGCGGGACCTGCGCTTGCGTATCGGCGTCGACCGGCGCGAACAGGCCTGATGACTCGACCAGCGCCATGGCGGGTGAGTTTTCCGTCAGGAACACGTCGGCCGGCGAGGCGGCGCCTTCGGCGACGATCTGGTTGGAGAGATCGCTGTCACCGCCGTGGCGAACGGTGACCTTGATGCCGGTTTCCTTGGTGAAACCTTCAACCCAGGCCTCGGTCAGGCTCTCGTGCTGGGCATTGTAGACGACGATGCCGCCGTCCTGGGCCATCGCCGGGCCGGCGATCAGGCTGATTGCAAGTGCCGTGGCACCGGCAAGGGCGGAAAGAGCATATTTCATGGATGTCATCCCTCTCGATCTCTTTGATTTAGCACGGCTGCACCTATCAAATCCTGATCCATGTAGTCAACATTGATGAGCGGCGCAATCGGGCGCTGGAGGTGAAACCTTCGTGATATTCCCATATTTTGGCTTGGACATTATTCGCCGGCCACGTAACAAATCAGCGCCGAGGCGCGAATATCGGGGAGTGAACTCTTGTGACCGGCAACGACGAGGCCGAGCTTTCCCGGCTGATGCGGTCCGCAATCGCGGGAGATGAAAGGGCTTACGCCGACTTCCTGCGCCGGACGGCTGCTCTCGTTCGGGGCTTTATCAGGCGCAGGATCGTTCAGGGCGGTGTCGATCCCGAGGATGTCGTGCAGGAAACTTTGCTGGCCATTCATGTGAAACGGCATACCTGGCGCCAGGACTTGGCCGTGCTGCCCTGGGTCTACGCCATAGCGCGTTTCAAGCTGATCGACGCGTTCCGGCGGCGCGGGCGGCGCATCGAGATCGAGATCGATGAGATCGCCGAGACCTTTGCCGAACCGGAGGCCGAGACGGTCAGCGAGCGCGACATCAATCGGGCATTGGACGGCCTGCCGCCGGCGCAGCGTTCCGTGGTCTCGTCGGTGTCGGTCGAAGGCCGTTCCATTGGCGAGACGGCAGCGAAGTTCGGCATCAGCGAGACGGCGGTGCGGGTGTCGCTGCATCGTGGGCTCGCAACCATCGCCAAACGGTTCGGGGCCAAACAATTCGGGCGGGCCAAACAGTTCAAGCGGGAATGACATGAGGACCGACGATCTCATCAAGGCGCTCGACGCCGATGCCCGCAGCAGGGCGATGCCGCTTGGCTCGGCCTGGTGGGTGGCCGCCGGTGCGGCCACGGTGATCGCGGCGGTGGTTTTCTGGCTGGCGATCGGCCCACGCACCGATATCGCGACCGCCATGCATACGACGCGCTTCCTCGCCAAGTTCGTCTTCACGATTGCTCTGGCCGTCAGCGCCTTCGCCTTGATCCGCGCCCTGTCGACACCCGGTGCATCGACGAGCAGGGAGGCGGCCTGGATGATTGCGGCACCGCTGCTGGTGGTCATTGCGGTGGTTCTGGAACTCCTTTCCGTGCCTGCGGCCGACTGGGGCACGCGGCTGGTCGGCAGCAATCTGGTGATCTGTCTGACGTTCATTCCGCTGATCGGCATCGGTCCGCTTGCCGTCTTCCTAGCGGTGCTGCGCTATGGCGCCCCGACGCGGCCGGTGCTTGCCGGAACGGTGGCGGGCCTGCTCGCCGGTGGGCTGGCGGCAACTTTCTATGCCGCACACTGCTTCGACGACTCGCCGCTTTTCGTCGCCACCTGGTACACGATCGCGGTTGCCATCCTCGCCGCGCTCGGTGCGATCGGCGGGCGGCTTTTCGTGCGCTGGTAGTCGCGATCGGAACAATAGACCCACGGTAAGAGCATCGGCCGAAAATCGGATTCGATTTCGGAAAGCACCGATGCCTGGATAATCGTATACGAAGGTCAGCGCGTACTTTGGGCGCCAAAAATGCTCTAACGCGTCGGAACGGGATGCTCGCCGCGATAATCATAGAAGCCGCGTCCGGTCTTGCGGCCGAGCCAACCGGCCTCGACATATTTCACCAGCAGCGGGCAGGGGCGGTATTTCGAATCGGACAGGCCGTCATGCAGCACCTGCATGATCGACAGGCAGGTATCGAGGCCGATGAAATCGGCAAGCTGCAGCGGTCCCATCGGATGGTTGGCGCCGAGCCGCATGGCGGTGTCGATCGCGTCGACCGAGCCGACCCCCTCATAGAGCGTATAGATCGCCTCGTTGATCATCGGCAGCAGGATGCGGTTGACGATGAAGGCCGGAAAATCCTCCGAGACGGTGATCGTCTTGTCGAGATGGTTCACATAGGCCTTTGCCGCTTCGAAGGTCTGGTCCTCGGTGGCGATGCCGCGTACCAGTTCGACCAGCTTCATCAGTGGAACCGGATTCATGAAATGGATGCCGATGAAACGCTCCGGCCTGTCGGTCTGCGCGGCGAGACGGGTGATCGAGATAGACGAGGTGTTCGTCGCCAGGATGGCTTCCGGATTGAGCTGTGGGCAGAGCTGGGCGTAGATCTTGCGCTTGACCGTCTCGTCCTCGGTCGCCGCTTCGATCACCAGATCGGCACCCGCAAGGTCGGCCATGGTGGGCGCTGCCGAAATGCGCGCCATCGCCTCGTTGCGCAGCTTTTCCTCGAGTTTGCCGGAGCCGACCTGGCGGGCCATGTTGCCGCTGATCGTGGCGATGCCCTTTTCGATGCGGTCGGGTGAGATGTCGTAGACCAGCACCTTGTAACCCGCAAGCGCGGACACATGGGCGATGCCGCCGCCCATCTGGCCCGCGCCGATGATGCCGATCGTCTCGATCTTGTTCATTACACCGATCCCGTCAAAAGGCCTTTGCGGCCTGCTTTTTGTGCGGTGCAAACTAAGAGGGCGGGGCGACTTCGTCTACCCCGCCCTTCACAATTTAATACGCTTTGGCAGAAGGCGTCAAAGCGCCTTTTGCAGTTCCGGCAGAATGACGAAAAGGTCGCCGACGAGGCCGTAATCGGCGACCTGGAAGATCGGCGCTTCCTCGTCCTTGTTGATGGCGACGATGACCTTGGAATCCTTCATGCCGGCAAGATGCTGGATGGCACCGGAGATGCCGACGGCGATGTAAAGATCGGGTGCCACCACCTTGCCGGTCTGGCCGACCTGCCAATCGTTCGGCGCGTAGCCGGCGTCGACGGCGGCACGCGAGGCGCCGACGGCCGCACCGAGCTTGTCGGCGATCGGCAGGATGACCTCCTGGAATTTCTCCGAAGAGCCGAGCGCGCGGCCGCCCGAGATGATGATCTTGGCCGAAGTCAGCTCAGGACGATCGGTCTCGGAAAGCTTGTTCTCGACGAAGCTCGACAGGCCGGGATTGGCTGCCGCCTGAACCGCCTCGACCGGGGCGGAACCGCCCTCGGGGGCAGCCTGGAAGGATGCGGTGCGCACGGTGATGACCTTCTTGGCGTCGCTCGACTGCACCGTCTGGATGGCGTTGCCGGCATAGATCGGCCGCTTGAAGGTGTCGGGCGATACCACTTCGATGATCTCCGATACCTGCGCGACATCGAGCAGGGCTGCCACGCGCGGCGCGACATTCTTGCCCGACGAGGTCGCCGGCGCGATGATCGTGTCATAGGCATCGGCTATGCCGACGACGAGTGCCGCCAGCGGCTCGGCGAGGCGCTCGGTGAGTTCGTCGGCTTCGGCGAGCAGCACCTTGCTCACGCCCTTGAGCTTGGCGGCAGCACCGGCAGCGCCGTTTGCGCCCTTGCCGGCGACCAGCACATGCACGTCCGAGCCGATCTGCAGTGCCGCCGAAAGCGCCTTGGCGGTCTGGTCGGAAAGGGTCGCATTGTCGTGTTCTGCGATGAGGAGAATAGCCATTGTTCTTGTTCCTTTCCCGATCGCTTACAGCACGCCGGCTTCGTTCTTGAGCTTGTCAACCAATTCGGCGACGCTCTTGACCTTGACGCCCGCCTTGCGGCCGCCCGGCTCCTCGGTCTTGATCACCTTCAGCCGCGGCTTGACGTCGGCGCCGTAGTCGGCCGGGCTCTTCTCGTCGAGCGGCTTCTTCTTGGCTTTCATGATGTTGGGCAGCGAGGCATAGCGCGGCTGGTTGAGGCGAAGATCCGCGGTGACAATCGCCGGCATCTTCAGCTCCACCGTCTGCAGGCCGCCGTCGACCTCCCGCGTCACCTTGGCCTTGTCGCCATCGATAAGGACCTTGGAAGCAAAAGTGCCTTGCGCCCAGCCGAGAAGTGCGGCCAGCATCTGGCCGGTCTGGTTCGAATCGTCGTCGATCGCCTGCTTGCCGAGAATGACGAGACCGGGCTTTTCCGCCTCGACCACGCCCTTCAGCACCTTGGCGACACCCAGCGGCTCCGTCTGCTCGTCGGTCTTGACCAGGACGGCGCGGTCGGCGCCCATGGCGAGGGCGGTGCGCAAGGTCTCCTGCGCCTGCTGCGGCCCGATCGAGACAACGATGATCTCTTCCGCCTTGCCGGCCTCTTTCAGCCGGATCGCCTCTTCGACCGCGATCTCGTCGAACGGGTTCATCGCCATCTTGACGTTGGCGAGTTCCACCGCCGAACCGTCAGCTTTCACACGAACCTTCACATTCGCATCCACAACCCGCTTCACGGGCACAAGGATCTTCATTTGCCTGTCACCTCTTTCACGATAGCCACCTCTTTCAAGGTAATTGGGCGCGCTATAGCAGCGCACGCCTCTTCAGAGTTGTCGAAAGCCGACATTCCGGACGGAATTCTAGTCTCCGACCGCCTGGTGTGGGAAAGCTTCCGTAGTTGCGGCAACCCCGCACGTCAATATCCGAGGAGCGCCCAAATTATCCGTGACGCACTCAAATCGGTTCAGTCCGGACTGGAGGCGCTTCCCCGTCCCCAGCGCGGCGCCGCCTGCGCCGGCTGCGGGTCGCTTGCAGCAGGCTCGGCGGCAACAGGCACCTGGCCGGCGACCACCACTGCCTCTTCCTCAGCACCGGCAAGCAGTGGTACGGCGCGATTCCGCAAGATGAGCACCAGCACGGCTCCGGCGATAATGCCGCCGACATGGCAGGCCCAGGAAATCTGATCCTCGCCACCGGCGGCGAACATCACGATCTGAAACAGGATCCACAGGATGAGCGGGATGAAGGCCGGGATGCGCAGCGGAATGCGGGCGAAGGCCAGCACCCATACTTTCACCCTGGGATAGAGGATCAGATAGGCGGCGACCACGCCGGCGATGGCGCCCGAGGCGCCGATCAGCGGAACCTGCGAGTCCCACGCGATCAGGCCCTGGAAGAAGGCGCCGGCGATGGCGCAAAGCAGGTAGAACACGAGAAAGCGTACATGACCGAGCGCGTCCTCGACATTGTCGCCGAACACCCAGAGGAACAGCATGTTGCCGCCGAGGTGAAAAATGTCGGCATGCAGGAAGGAATAGGTGACGTAGCTCAGGCTCTCCGGGATCACGACAAACTGCGGAGCCAGTTCGACGCTGTCGTGGACGACCGACGGGATGAAGCCGAGGCCCAGCACAGCGGCGTTGGTGAACTGCTCGCCGCCAAGCGCGGTGGCGAAGTAGATCAGCGTGTTGAACGCGATCAGCCCGATCGTCACATATTGCTGCTTGATGTGGCGCAGCCGGTTGGTGTCATAAAGCGGGATGAACATCGGACCCCCTCCCGCCTCGGCAGATTCAGCGGTTCTCGCCGGGAACCCATAGCACGTCGGCGTTCCCATTGTCATTGACCGCGCGTGCGGCGACGAACAGAAAGTCCGATACGCGGTTGATGTATCTTATCGCCTCGCGGTTGACATTCTCGCTTGGGTCCTGCGTCAAAGCCACGATGATGCGCTCGGCCCGCCGCGCCACCGTGCGGGCAAGGTGAAGGGCCGCCGCCGCCGCCGTGCCGCCGTTGAGCACGAAGGATTTGAGCGGCTGCAGGTCCTTGTTGAGCAGGTCGATGTCCTTTTCGACACGGTCGGTCTGCGAGCTAATGATGCGCAGCGGCTCATAGCCGAGCGGCTTGCCATCGTCCGGCACGGCCAGATCGGCGCCGAGGTCGAAAAGGTCGTTCTGGATGCGGCCGAGCATCGCGTCGATCACCGGATATGTTGCTGCGGTATGGATGCGGGCCATGCCGATGCAGGCATTGGCCTCGTCGATCGTGCCATAGGCGTCGATGCGCAGATCGGATTTCAGCCGCCGTTCACCGGTGCCAAGGCCGGTGGTGCCGTCGTCGCCGGTGCGGGTGTAGATCTTGTTGAGCTTGACCACGCTTTGCCTCCCGATATCGTCCGTCCCATCACTTGCGGGTGAAATACACCGCCAGCAGGATCAGCACCAATGCCACGAACTGCAGCAGCACGCGCATCTGCATCAGCTTGTTGGAAGTCACGCCGTCGCCGCCGCGCATCATGTTGATGAGGCCGCGGACCAGCACGATCACCACGGCGACCATGACGAGGATAGCGAGGATGTTGAAGACGGTTGCCATGGTGTGATTCCAGTCGATTGCGTTCAGGCGCGTCTGGCAAGCAGGCGGTAGAACATTGATGCCGGCAGGATGCGTTTGAGGATAACGCCGATCCTGGCCGGCACCGTTACCACATAATGCGGACGCGGGCGCCGCGACAGAAGCGCATGGCGCAAGGCCGCATGAACCACCTCCGGCCCAGGCTTCAGCCGTGACGTGCTGCCGCCGGCCTGCAGCCGTTGCAGCTGCGCCTCGTAGGCAAGGCGGTGGACGGAATTCTCACGGTCGATATTCCTGAGAAACCACACAAGGCCGTTGCTGGCGATCTTCGATATCACCGGCCCCGGCTCGATCAGCGAGACATGGATGCCGCTGCCCTGGAGTTCCTGATGCATGCACAGCATCAGCCCTTCGATCGCGTGCTTGGACGCCGAATAGGCGCCGCGAAAGGGCAGCGGCGCCAGGCCGAGGATCGAGGAGCAGTGGACAAGACGGCCATGGCCCTGGCGGCGCATCACCGGCACGACACGGCGGGTGAGGTCATGCCAGCCGAAGACATTCGCCTCGAATTGCTCCCTGAGTGCTGCGACCGGCAGGTCCTCGACGGCGCCGGGCTGGGCGTAGGCGCCGTTGTTGAACAGCGCATCGAGCCGTCCGTCGGTCCGCTCCAGCACCGACGCCAGCAGCGTCTCAATGGATCCAGGTTCGCGGTAGTCCAGATAGAAAGCCTCGAGGCCATCGGCCTCAAGGGCAGCGATGTCCTCTGGCTTGCGCGCCGTCGCGAAGACCTGCCAGCCTTCCGCCTTCAGCGCCCGGGCGCAATAGGCGCCTATCCCGGAAGAAGCACCGGTGATGATGATGGTGCGCAATTCTTCTCCAGGAGGAAGCGTGGTTTGACCTAGGCTTGCCATTTGCCGCAATCCCTTCCCATATTCGCGGCGTCGAGACAATCGAAGGGAACGCGGTTCTTGTTGCGGAAGATCGTAGCCCTCAAACGCGTGCTCTATGACGCGTTCGGCCATTTCGATGCAGACGATGGCTGGGCGATGGCCAGTCATCTGGCGATCACGGCGCTGATGGCGCTTTTCCCCTTTCTGATTTTCGCCACGACACTGGCCAGCTTCCTCGGCGCACAGGCTTTTGCCGACACCGCAGTGCATCTCGTCTTCGACACCTGGCCCGAGCAGATCGCCAAGCCGATCGCGCGCGAAGTGCTCAATGTGCTCACCGTGCAGCGCACCGACCTGTTGACCTATGGCGTGCTGCTTGCCGCCTTCTTCGCCTCGAACGGCATCGAGGCGCTACGCACCTCGCTCAACCGCGCCTACCGCGTTTCCGAAACGCGCGGCATCATCTATCGCCGGGTGCAGAGCATCGCCTTCGTTCTGATCGCCACGGCAGGTTTTCTGGTGATCAGCGTGCTCGTGGTTTTCGCGCCCTTACTGGGGCGGCTGGCCGAGGCCAATTTCGAATCGATAAAGCCCTATATGGGCACGATCACGCTGTGGCGTTACATCATCGCCTCCGCCGTCATCGTCGGCGGGCTGTTCGCGGTGCATTACTGGCTGCCTGCGGGCAAGCGCCGCTTCGTCTCGATCATACCGGGCATCATCTTCACGCTGATTGCCTGGCTCATCGGGTCGACCATCTTCGCCGCCTATCTCGACCGTTTCTCGTCCTATGTGACGACCTATGCCGGCCTTGCCTCGATCATGGTCGCGGTCGTCTTCCTCTACATCGTCTCGGCGATCTTCATCCTCGGCGGTGAGCTCAATGCCGCGATCAGCCGCTATCTGGAGGCGCGCGCCCGCGTTGGCTGATTCTTGGTCGGCTGAGCGGTTGCCAGCCCGACGCCGAGCGTCGCGATCGCCATGCCGACGATCTGGACCAGGTTCAACTGTTCGCCGAACAATATCCAGGCGATGACCGCGGTGACCGCCGGGACCAGATAGAACAGCGAAGCGACTTTCGACATCTCGCCGCCGCGGATCATCAGCATCAACAGGAAGATGGCGCCGATCGACAGCACCAGCACCAACCATGCCATGGCGAAGATCAACTCGCCGTTGACGACGACCGTTCGCGTCTCGAAGGCGAGCGAGGCCAGGACCATCACCGATGCGCCGCCGACATATTGCCATTTGGTGGCCGCCACGAGATCGCCGCCGGAGGCGAAGCGCTTCTGCCAGATCGTGCCGGCGCTCATGCCGAGCACCGAGACAAGCGAGGCGGCCAGCGTCTCGGCCGTCACGCCGCCGCCGAGGGCACCAAGTTTCGGCCAGAGCACAATGACCACACCGACCAGGCCGATGCCGAGACCGGCCCAATGGCGCGGCAGGATGGCCTCGCCGAGAAATCGGCCGGCCATCACCGCCGTGATCAGCGGCTGCAGCCCGACGATCAGGGCCGAAAGCCCGGCCGGCATGCCCCTGTGGATGGCCCAGAACACGCCGCCGAGATAGACGCCATGCATCAGGATGCCGGCGCCGGTCGCGTGGAGCGCCTCGGCGCGGGTGGCTCTCTTCGAGCCGAGCACGATCATCAGAACGGCCAACAGGATGGCGGCCAAGACGAAACGTGCGGCGAGAAAGGTGAAGGGTTCCGCCCACGGCATGGCGTATCGCGCACCGATGAAGCCGGTCGCCCACAGGACGACAAAGGAGGCGGGGATGAACCGCTTGATGCTGTGCATTTTCGGGAGGTTGCCGCGTGATCGGTGAGGGTTGAGTGTCGCGACTGCTGTAATGCGGTTCAACCTGGCAAGCAAAACCAAACGGTTGATCCATAGGCTCATCCGAATTGAAGGGTGCGTCTGGGTCAGGGAGGTTTCAAGGCCAAAGCATGATCCAGTTCCTCTGCACAGAGGATTTGGTTCCTAGACTGAGCCTGAAAGCGACTGTGGACGGTCGCTGTCGGCGGGCCTCCAGCCGCCATCTCTGACGCTGGCGATTAGCCGTAGCCCCTGCGCCTTCGTCATCCCAGGGCGGAGCAAGGAGCGAAGCGACGCGGCGCAGACCCTGGGATCCATTCCGTTACCTCAGCCGAAGAATGCAACGGCTCAGAACTGCGCTTGCATCCGCAACGGTGCCAGCTACTCTTCCACCATGACCGGCTATGCTTATATGACCGCGAGCCAGAAGCATGGCACGATCTACATCGGTGTCACCAATGATCTTGGCCGCCGCATGCCGGAGCTTAAATCTGACGACGGCTCGCGCTTCGCCAGCGGGTGGTAGGCGTTCGGTTCTGGTCCGCTGGAGCACTGCCGCAAGGCAACGGCATGGATCCCAGGGTCTGCGCCGCGTCGCTGCGCTCCTTGCTCCGCCCTGGGATGACGAAGCAAGAGGTGTTTCGGCTAATCTGCTAGGTTTGCGATCTGCCAGTGAGATTGGCCGCTGAAAGGGGCTGTGGACGGTCGCTGACCTGTCAAAACTACTGTGTCGAGGAACTAAATCCCAATCAGCCGCCTGACGTCGGCCGGCGATGCGCCGGCCTCGCGCAAGGCGACAAGGCCGGTATCCCCAAGACTCTTCGACAGCTTTCTTCCGTCCGGGCCGAGGACGAGACGATGGTGGAAATAGCTCGGTTGCGGCAGGCCAAGAATCTCCTGGAGCAGGCGCTGCACGCCGGTGGCGGAATAGAGGTCCTGGCCGCGTACGACATGGCTGACGCCCTGCAGCGCGTCGTCGAGGACGACGGCGAGATGATAGCTGGTCGGGATTTCACGGCGCGCCACGATAACGTCGCCCCAGTCCTGCGGCCGGGCGTCTACCGTGCGCGTTGCGGAAAGCCCCTCATCCGAAAATTCCAGCCATGACAGGTCTGTGCCGACGCGCGCCATCGCAGCGCCAACGTCCAGCCGCCAGGCGAAAGGCGCATTCTCGGCGATCCGTCGCATGCGTTGCCTGGTCGGCAACGCCTTGTCGACGGCGGGATAGAGCGGCACGCCATCCGGGTCGCGCGGCCAGTCGCGCCCGCGCTTTTCGCTGTCGGCAATGAAGGCGCGGATTTCGCCACGGCTCATGAAGGCCGGGTAGACGAGTTCTTCCCTGATCAGCCGGTCGAGCACCGCCTGATAGTCCGCGAAATGCTCGGACTGGCGGCGCACCGGTTCTTCCCAGCCAAGCCCGAGCCATTTCAGATCGCGAAAAATGCCGGCCTCGAATTCCGGCGTGCAGCGCGTCGTGTCGATGTCCTCGATGCGCAGCAACAGGCGCCCGCCTGTTGCCCACGCCAATTTTTGATTGAGCAGCGCCGAATAGGCATGGCCGAGATGCAGTTCGCCATTCGGGCTCGGTGCGAAGCGGAATGTCAGGAGTATCATCGTTCGGCGGCAATCGGGTTGTGCGGCGCTTTCGCCAGTTGCTACTTTGCGCCTGATTACATCTGCCATTTTGCGCCGGGAACAAGCAGACATGCAACGCATCGCCACGCTCGACGACATCTCGCGAGGGCTCGATGCGCTTTGCCTACTCGACCCGCGTCTTGAAAAGGTGCGCGGCATGGCCGGCGAGGTACCGCTGAGGCTCTCTGAGCCGGGGTTCAGAAGCCTTGCCTCGATCATCGTTTCGCAGCAGGTTTCCCGTGCCAGCGCCGACGCCATCTTCGGGCGGCTGACAAAGCTCGTCGATCCGCTGACGCCGCAAGCGATCCTTGCCGCCGACGAAGCCATCTTTCGCGAGGCCGGACTGTCGCGGCCGAAGCAGCGCGGCCTGATCGCCGTGGCCCAGGCGGTGGTCGACGGCCTCGACCTCGATCATCTCTGCTTGCTCGATGCCGCGGAGGCGATCATGGCGATGACCAAGGTGTCGGGCATCGGCCCGTGGACGGCGGAAGTCTATCTTTTGTTCGCCGCCGGCCACCCCGACGTCTTCCCGGCACGCGACGTTGCCCTGCAGAGCGCGGTCGGCCACGCGCTCGGCATCGACCCGCGTCCGCCCGAGAAAACACTGATCCAGCTCGCCGAATCATGGAGCCCATGGCGAGGTGTCGCATCGCGGCTTTTCTGGGCCTATTATCGCGAATTGAAGGGCAGGGACGCCGCGCCTCCGGCCTGAATTCGCAAAAAAGCATTGAAATCAGGCGCCTTTGGCGTGGCGTTTGATCGACAAGCCGCTTCACATCCCTGTCATGTCGGGCTTACAGTATCCACGCCGACTGTGCATCCAACTGGATGCGCAATGGACGCAGTAGGACTTTTGAAGCTGCGCATGATCCTATCCGAAAATCGATCCGATTTTCGGGGTCATGCGCTGAACCAAGGAGGTCAATGACGTGACGGTTGCCGTATCTCCGGATGGGCTTCCAGCACTGGTGCTGAACGCGGATTACCGTCCGCTCAGCTATTATCCCCTGTCGCTCTGGTCTTGGCAGGACGCCATCAAGGCGGTGTTCCTCGAGCGGGTGAACATCGTCGCCGAATACGAGCACGCCGTGTCGTCGCCGACCTTCTCGATGAAGCTGCCGAGCGTCGTCAGCCTGAAGGCCTATGTGAAGCCATCGCGGCATCCGGCCTTCACCCGCTTCAATGTCTTCCTGCGCGACCGTTTCCAGTGCCAGTATTGCGGCACGCCGGAGGATCTGACCTTCGACCATGTCGTTCCCCGCCATCGCGGCGGCGCGACGACGTGGGAGAATGTCGTCGCCGCCTGCTCGCCGTGCAATCTGAGAAAGGGCGGCATGATGCCGGCGCACGCCAAGATGTGGCCGTTGCAGAAGCCCTATCAGCCGACGGTCCATGATCTGCACAACAATGGCCGCCTGTTCCCGCCCAACCATTTGCATGAAAGCTGGATGGATTATCTGTACTGGGATGTCGAACTCGAGCCGTAGGGTCGGCGTCAAACATTGAGCTGCTTGGCCGACGCGCCAGGTTCAGGTCCGCAAGCTGCCATCGACATAGAGCAAGAGTTTCGCATCCACCGGACTTGGCACGAGCGGCCTAGTGGTGAAAATCTGACGCTTGGTACCCGTGACAAAGGACTTGATCGGGTGGAAAGTTCACATTGCGACACAGCAGCCAAAGCCGA
The DNA here is from genome assembly GCF_004792125.1 of Mesorhizobium sp. M5C.F.Ca.ET.164.01.1.1. Lineage (NCBI taxonomy): Bacteria > Pseudomonadati > Pseudomonadota > Alphaproteobacteria > Hyphomicrobiales > Phyllobacteriaceae > Mesorhizobium > Mesorhizobium sp. M5C.F.Ca.ET.164.01.1.1. The sequence continues at coordinate 1,690,086 of NZ_SRTG01000001.1, forward strand.
CATTGGTGCTTCTCCGTATTGAGGGTTGGGCAAGGTGTTTGTCGGCCGGTCCCCTAGCTGGCAGCGATCTCCCTGCGCGCCGCGGCTCGACCGGAAGCAATCGCCAGCCGGCCAGCAACAAAATCCTTCACCTGCTGAATGGCCTGTTCGCCCGAAATACCACGCTTTTGTAAGCCCAGTCGCAGCCACAGCCCGTCGATCAGCGACGTAATGCCGAGCGCGATGTCTGCGGCTTCATCCGTCGCCACCATGCTTTTGAGTGCAGACATCAGATTCGAATTCATCCGCGCGTGAATGACTTCCTGAATGCGCGCAAGCTTGGCATCACGAGGCACCTCGGCACATAGCGACAGCCAAGCGTGACAGATCGACGGCCGATAGAATGCCGGCTCAAAGTTGCCTTCGATGATGGCCTCCAGCCTCTCGCGAGGCGTGCGCGCGTGTTTGAGGCGGGCGACCACGGCATCGCGCAGCGCGGTGTTGGCCTCGCGCATCGCATGCTCGAAAAGCTCCTGCTTGTTACGGAAGTAATGCAGCACGATCCCCTTCGAGGCGCCAGCCTCCGCCGCTACCTTCTCCAGCGTTGCCCCGGCAACACCTTCCCGCTGCAGGACAGCAAAAGCCGCCCGGCGCAGTTCCTTCCGCCTTATCTCGCTCAGTCGCGTGAGTTTCATCTGTAGGTGGCTTTCCGAGAGGGTTTCGTAGATATTGACAATTTTGTCTGATTAGATCAATGATTGACCGAGTGGTCAATTAGCATTCTTATTGGTCAAACACAAAGGGAACACAATGCCTCGTATCCTAAGCTGCGGTATCTCCGCCATTGCCTGCCTCATCTCCCTTTCGGCCGCAGCCGGCACCGGCGAGGCCGAAAGCTGCCGAAAAGTCCGGATGGCCGAACCGGGCTGGAACGATCTGGCATTCACGACTGGCGTTGCCACCACGCTCCTCGACGCGTTGGGCTATCACGCCGAAAGCGACCTGCTCGGCCTCGATGTCATTTATCAGAGTCTAAAGAACGGCGACCTTGACGCGTTCCTTGGGTATTGGGACCCCGCGATGACGGCCTACTACGAGCCCTACAAGGCCGATGGCTCGGTCGAGCAAGTGCGCGTCAATCTCAAGGGTGCTAAATACACATTCGCGGTGCCGACCTATGTCTGGGAAGCCGGCGTGAAGGATTTCCGCGATCTCCAGAAGTTCGCGGACCAATTCGAGAAGAAGATGTATGGCATCGAGCCTGGCTCCAATCAGCTGATGTTCGACGCGATCGCCGATCCCGAGCTTGGTCTTGAAGGCTGGGAAGTGGTCGAGTCGAGCGAAGTCGGCATGGTTTCGGAGGTCGGCCGCAAGATCAGGAATAAGGGGTTCATACTCTTCCAGGGATGGGCGCCGCATCCGATGAACGCAATGTTCGAGTTCGAATATTTGACCGGCGGCGACAAGTTCTACGGCCCGAATTTCGGCGCGGCGACGGTGAGCACGCAAGTGCGGAGAGGCTATCTGGAGGAGTGCCCGAATGTCGCGCAGTTTCTGCAGAACCTGGTCTTCGACATCAACTTCGAGAACAAGGGCATGGGCTATCTGGTCAACGATGGAATGCAGCCGGGTGAGGCAGCTCTCGAAGCGCTCAAGGCCGAATCGCAGCATCTCGACGCATGGCTCGCCAATGTAACGACCTTCGACGGAAAACCGGCGCTCGACGCGGTCAGGGCGAAACTGGGACTATGAGACTTGTCGACTGGGACGCGCGCAAGCGGAAGATCGAGACAGGCGATGGGCGCACCATCGCCTATATCGATACCGATACCCCTGGGTCGGCCGTGGTGCTTATTCACGGCTTCACGGATTCGAGCCTGAGTTTCGCGCTGCTTGAGCCCTACCTGCCCGACGTGCGTCTGATCATGCCCGATCTGCGCGGGCACGGCGCCTCGCATCGTCCGGACGACGCTTACCGGCTCGCGGACTTCGCGGAGGATATCGCGTGCCTTATGGATGGTCTTGGCCTGCGCGAGGCGTTCGTCGTGGGACACTCGCTGGGCGCCTTGACGGCGATGCAACTCGCGGCAACCCGCCCAGAGCTTGTCGGGGCGTTAGCGGTGATTTCGGGGACGTTGAGGCCTAACACCGACGAGAACGATCCGATCTGCGCAGCCATGGCAATGCTGCGGGATCCGATTGATCCCGCGCACGAATTCTTCGCCACATGGCACGCATGCGCCAGCCCCGTCGACGCGGCCTTTCTGACGATGCTCGCGCGGGACGCAGCAGCTATTCCCGCACGATTGTGGAGCCGGATCTTTCAAGAAATCCGAAGCTGTGATCTTCGCGGCATCGCTTCAAGAATTCAGCAGCCGGCGCTGATCGTCCACGGCAGCGCCGATCCACTGTTCAGCGTCTCGCAGGCCTACGCATTGAGGGCGTACCTGCGCTCCGGCGACATGATCGAACTTCCCGGCTGCGGGCACAATCCACATTGGGAACGGCCGGGCCGTGTTGCCGGTAGCCTCCAAGGATTTTTGGCGCGCCATCTCAGGCAATCCGCGTCGCGGTCAATCGCGGGCCTCTTTGAGTAATCCTTGCCCCTAAGATGGCCACCACGCAGGGTGTTTATCCGAGGAGGCCCCGAAAGTCAGGCCGCAGCGCTGGAGATGATCCTTGCGGGGCCTGCTCTTTTTTGTTCCAGCAATGAGATCGAAAGCCGAAATGTCGAATTCCAACCTCTACGAGACATTCGATTTAGGCCGGCAATGGCTGAATTGGGTCCGACTCCGGCCGTTCGATGCTGGGTACCAAGCGTCAGATTTTCACCACTAGCTGCACTTATGCCAATGGGAAACTTCCACTAATCGCACGAAATGACTTTGACGCCACGGCAAGGCCTGCTCGACGAATTCTGGGACTGTCTGGCCGCATATCTCGGAGAGCCCGGATCGATGCACATCCTTGGTGTCGAGCAGGTCTGAGGCAGCCCGAACCTGTTTGCTCAGCCGCGCGCAAACGCACCACGGAAGGCGACCACAGCCAGGACAAAGCTGGCGATGGCGTTCCAGCCGGCCAGCGACAGGCCGAGGATGCGCACAGCCGCCTTGTCGCAGGAGGGCGGGACGAATTGGTCGAGCGCGTCGAGCACGCCCTTGCCGCCGGTGTCCACCGGTCCTGCCGCCGCCGCACAATCGGTCGGCCCCGGCCACCACGCCCATTCGACGCCGGAATGATAGACGCCGAGATAGACGCCGTAGGCCATCAGCAGGCCGCCGACGGCCAGCAGGCCGCGTGTCAGCCAAGTAGGCCAGCGCAGCGCCGACGACAGCACCGCCAGCAGCATCAGCGGCACGCCGATGTAGTAGGGGGTGCGCTGCTCCAGGCAGAGCTTGCACGGGATGTAGCCGCCCAGGTGCTGGAAGGCCAGCGCCGAGCCGACGGTGGCGGCCATGGCGACGGCGAGAAACACAGCCGTCCGCATACGCTGGCGTCGAGTGTCGGCACTCACGGTCGCTGTCATCGATCTACCGTCCATTCCCGTCAGAGCAAAGGATGGGTCAATTTGAACATCCTTGCTCTAGAAGGCGTATTTGACGACGATATAGAGCGAAATCAGGGCAGCGGCGGCGGCGCCTGCGATCATGCCAAGGCGCTTTTCGATGAATTCGCGGATCGGTTCGCCATAGCGGCGCAGCAGCCAGGCCAGGAACAGGAAACGGGCGCCGCGCGCCACGATGGCCAGCACGATGAACAGCAGCAAAGGCGTTCCGATGACGCCGGACAGGATCGTCACCACCTTGATCGGCGGCAGATGGGCAAGGCCGGAGGTGATCAGCATCAGGATGATGAAGCCGGTGCCCGTCGAGACGCGCAGCGACTCGAAGTCGTCATACTTGCCGTAGAATTCGAGGATCGGCCGCGCCACCGTGTCGTAGGCATAGTGGCCGATATACCAGCCGGCGATGCCGCCCAGAACGGAGGCCAGCGTGGCGACCAGCGCGTAGCGATAGGCGCGATCCGGCCGCGACAGCGCCATCGGCAGGTAGAGCACATCGGCCGGCACCAGGAACACCGAGCTTTCGACGAAAGCGATGAAGGCCAGCCACCATTCGGCGGATTTCTTTGCCGCCAGCGACAAGGTCCAGTCGTAAAGTCCGCGAAGCATCGGCACTCCTAATGCACGTCGCCCAAAATGCGCAGCGGTTTTGGGATAACAATGCATAAAAACAAAGACCAAAAAGCGCGCCACATGAATCTCTCGAGACGCGACGCGCTTCAATGCGCTGCCTGTCTAGAAAGATTTTTCGCGCCGCACAATGGCCGTAGCTTCACGAAATCGGAAGGCTGGGGTTGAGCGAAGGCCGCATGCCGGGAATTGGCCAGTTGACGAACAGGCCTCCAACCGTATAGTCCGCGCCCATCCAGGCCGCCCGGCCTGAGCCCCTATGGCGGAATTGGTAGACGCGCTCGACTCAAAATCGAGTTCCGCAAGGAGTGCTGGTTCGATCCCGGCTAGGGGCACCATTTTCCACCCGAGACGTCTTGGAAGCTCGGCCGGGATGTGTCCCGGGAGCATCCTGGGATAATCACAATCGAGGCCGGTCCTTCCTGACAACGCGGCCGGTCCTTCCTGATTAGATCGGACTCCGTAGCTCAGGTCGCCATCACATCGGCCCCGGGACCATCTTCGTCGGCTGCTCCGGCATCGGAAACGCGTAATTGTCGCATTTCACGTCAGGGTTCGTCGGGCTGAACATTCCGAGCGGGTTGTCCTTGAACAGCCAGGCGTGAAGATCGTAGTGGTAGAACTCCGTCGGAATAAGCGGATAATGCCCCTCCATCGGCCCCTGGAACGTCTGTCCAAAGAGTTTCGGCGGCTCCTTGGTGTCAGGCGTCAACGGTGCAAGCCATTCCACGGCCACCAGGCGCAAGCCGCCGTCGACCGGCTCATAGATAAGGACATTGGGGCGCGTCGGATCTGGTGTCGGGCTGACGCTCGCGACGTTGACGAAATGAATGCCCATCGCGCCCTTAGGGTAATCCATAGCGCCAGCCACTTTTTCGCCGCTGTAATAAACGCATCCGACCGTCGACAGATAGAGGTCGCGGATGGCGGCCTTATAGTCTTCGTACTTGGATAGCGATTTTTTCAGGGCATCGATCTCGGCCTTGTCGGGCTCGGCGGCCTGACCTGCAGCCGCAGTCAGGCAGACGCCGATGAGGCCAGTCAAAGCGAGAATGCTGCGGCGCCTGAAGTAAGTTGTTTTCGTCATGCATTCCTCCCAGATTTTTTGTTCTGGCCGTGCAAGGCGGCAATGATGCTGGTTGCGCGGCCGAGATTATCGCCGATGCTAATCCTTTCCGCTGGTCGGGAGAATTAAGCCTCATGACCTAGGCCTCGACTGTGCCTTCGTCATCCTAGGGTCTGCGCCGCTGGGTCGAGGAACTAGCAGCACCACCAGCCTACCGCCGTCCCAGCAAGCTCTTCATCCGGTTGCGCAGCAGGCGCGCCATGTTGCGGGTTTCGCGGTAGAGGTGAAGCTGCGACGCCGCCTGGCGGGCGAGGCGGTCGGCGTCCGGCGTCAGGCCGATGACCAGGGTGCCGATCGGCCTGCGCTCCGTCCATAGCCGGCTCATCACCGGATGGTCGGGCACGGCACAGGAATCGGTCATCATGACGTTGGGGTCGTCGAGATGCTGCCTGGTCACCTCGATCATCAACAGCGTGCCCGGCGAATAGGCGGCGAGCGTCTCGTCATAGGCCGTCTTCCAGGTGTAGGCGACGCCGGCCTCGACGAAGACGATCAGGCTGGCGATGGTGCGGTCGTCGAGCGTCAGCGAATGGATGCGGCACAGATCCTGTTCGGCCAGCCGGTGCACGGCCTCGCGGGCGAAGGCGGCGCGGTAACGGTCGATGGCCATGGCGGTGCGCTCGCGGCCTTTCCAGCCTGCTGCTTCCAGCGTCAGGAAGCGTTCAATGGCATGGCGGATATTTGCCGGTCCGCGCGCCACGACATGCTCCAGCCTGCCGAGGTCGGCGAGGCGGCGCTTCAGGCGGCGGAACTCGCGATAATGGTGCGAGCGCAGCGAGGCCTTCAGATACTCATCGCCGTCGATCTCGCTTTCGAGCATCGGGCGTTCGGCCTTGCCGGTGGTGACCAGCGTCAGGCCGCGCGTCTCGGCGACGGTGGCCAGCAGGCTGGCCACCGGGCCGTCGAGCCTGATGTCGGGCAGGACGAAGACCTTCGGCAATTTGAGATGCGGCCGCGACAGCATCGCGAAGAAATCCTCGATGACGCCGACGGGATCGTCGTGGTCGACCAGCGGCGTGCCGATCGGGCCGAACGGGCTCGACCATGTGCGCATGACCGGGACGCCGATCGGCACGCCCGGCCGCTCCACCGAGAACGGCACCAGCAGGCGCAGCCGGTTGCGGTATTCGTCGCCGTCGCGGATGACCGCCAGCCGCACCTCGCGGTCTTCCAGCCGCGGCATGGCGGGCGCCAGGAAGCGCGGATTGAAGAAGACGTTGGGCTCGATCGTGCGGGTGCAGAGATAGTCGAGTTCCTCGACCAGATCGAAGCCGGCGGAAGCCGGGTAGACGGCCAGTTTGCGCTCGGGCCGGTCGTTGGCCAAGAGCTCGATATGGGCGGGGTCGGCTTCGCGGGCGAGCCCGGCGAGGCCGGACACCATGGCGCCGGCCGGGCCGCCGCTGGTTTCCTCGAGCAACGGGATGGCAGCCATCATGCGGCTCCTTCGGCGGCTACGAAAATGGCCATGACGATGCCGAGCTTGCGCCAGACCGTGAAGGACAGCGCGCCGGCCTCGAAGATCATGGCGAAGGCGGTGGCCATCGCCGCGCCCCACAGGCCGAAAAGCGGGATCAGCACCAGATTGAGGCCGATGTTGAAGGCCAGCGTCATGGCGTAGACGGCGGCGCAGATGTTCTGGTTGCCGCTCATTGTGAGCAGGCTTTCGCAGGGGCCGACGGCGGCGCGGGCGACGACGCCGAAGACCAGCAGGAACAACAGCGGATAGCCGGCAACGAATTCGGCGCCGAACAAGCTCAGCATCGGCTCGCCCAGCACCAGCACCAGCAGCGCCATCGCCAGCGACGGCCAGAACGTCCACGACACCGTTTCGCGGGCGAAGGCGGCGAGCTTTTCCGGCTCGCCATGGGTGAACTGCGCGTAGCGCTGGGCGACGCCCGCCTTGACCGCGAAATAGACGAAATGCACCAGCGCCAGCGTTTTCACGGTGGCGAAATAGACGGCGACGTCGTCGGGCTTCATATAGGCGCCGACCATCAGCACGTCGGCATTGGTGAGCAGGAAGAAGAAGCCTTCGACCAGGAAGATCGGCAGCGACACGAGGAACCACTGCGCGAAATGAACCTTCTTCGGCCCGGCCGGGATATTCCTGTCCATCCGCGTCGTGACGCCGATGAGCTGACCGAGCGTGGTGGCATAGGCGGCGGCGATCGAGGCGAAAATCGCGGTTGTGGCGTCCGGCGCAAAGCCGACCAGAAGCATCAGCGCCATCAGCGCCAGGATCAGCACCGGCCGCACAAGATAGGTCGGCGCCAGTGCAAACAGCGCCCATGAGTTGGCCCGCGCCAGCCCCTGCAGCAGATCGGACATGGCGATCATCGGCACGCAGATGAGGCCGAGAATGAACGGCACGACATAGTAGTTTTCGATGAAGGGCGAGAGCAGCCAGACGCCGAGCGCGCCCAGCCCGGCGATCAGCGTCGAGGCAACCAGCACGAACAGGCGGCTGGTCAGCACGATGCCGCGCAGTTCGGCCAGCATGTTGCGCTCGCGGTATTCGGGAATGAAGCGGATGACCGAGGTGTGGAAGCCGAGGCAGGCGAGATTGCCGACGATGACCATCGTCACCCAGACGAGGACGAAAATGCCGTATTCGAACGAGCCCATCCAGCGCGCCATCAGCACCTGGCTGACGAAGGCGATGACGGCGCTGACGATGCGGATGGAAAAGGCGATGAGCGACATGCGGCCGGCTTCGCCACGCTCGTCGGCAGTGAACAGCACGGCATCGATGCGGCCAAGCAGCGGCTTTACGCGCAGCGCAAGGCGCTGCGGCAGGAACCGCCCGGCTGTCGTCGCCGCGGAAAAGCGCACCCAATACTCTCCGTTTTCCGCCTCTTTTCTGGCTATGCGTCTAACGAAAACACATTAAGAAACGGTTGGGTGGGAGCTTTCTTCTCCCCGTCACTATACGGGAGAAGGTGCCGGCAGGCGGATGAGGGGCGGCGGCGACTTTCGAGAATTTTACGCTGCCCAATATTGCCTGACGTGGGTCGCGGTATCAGACAATCATGCGTTCAAGTTCATCGACGAGCGCCATTCTGCCGTAGAAACTCTGGACTATCGCCGATAGAAAAGCCTCGCAGTTCGACTGCTTCCGACCGAAATAGGTGCCTCAACCGCAAGCCGAGCAGACGGACGAAATACAGCTGCGTTCGTCCGTTCCCCTCACAATGGGTGAAGTCGGTGAAGATGGTTTGAGAAAGTGACTGTGGACGAAGTCGCTTTCGCGGGATACTAGCGGATCAAGCTGGCGGGACAGCGCCCCCTGGCCGCCTGATATCTCCCCCTCAGGTGGGGAGATTGGCTTATCGCGAAGGCCGGCGCTGCCCCTCATCCGCCTGCCGGCACCTTCTCCCCGTATAGTGACGGGGAGAAGGCAAGCTTACGCAAACGCGCCGTGGCAATGCTTGTACTTCTTGCCCGAACCACACGGGCAGGCTTCGTTGCGGCCGACCTTGCCCCAGGTCGCGGGGTTTTTCGGGTCGCGGTTTTCGGGGGCGACGATGGCATTCGTCTCCTGGCGGACCAGAAGCCCGGTCTCGCCGCCGTTAAAATCGTCCTCGCCGGTGGTGCCGTCGAGATGGCTGCCGAACATGTCGGGCGCCTCGGGCGGCGGGGCTTCAGCAGCCTGGCGGACCAGCTCGACGCGCATCAATTGCGCGGTGACGGCCTGGCGCAGATTGCCGAGCATCGCCTGGAACAGCTCGAACGCCTCGCCCTTGTATTCCTGCAGCGGGTCGCGCTGGGCGTAGCCGCGGAAGCCGACGACCGAGCGCAGATGGTCGAGGTTGACGATGTGCTCGCGCCACAGATGGTCGAGCGTCTGCAGCACCACTGAGCGCTCGACATAGGTCATCACGTCGGGGCCGAAGCGCTCGGCACGCTCTTTCGCGGCAGTCTCGGCGGCCTGGGTGATGCGCTCGCGGATGTCGTCCTCGGCAATGCCCTCTTCCTTGACCCAGTCCTCGACGGGCAGGTCGAGGTTGAGAAATTCGGCGACCTCGGCCTTGAGGCTGGCGACGTTCCACTGCTCGGCATAGGCGTTTTCGGGAATGTTCTTGGCGACGATCTCCTCGATGACGCCCTCGCGCATCTCGGCGATGGTCTCGGACAGGCCTTCACCGTCCATCAGCTCGAGGCGCTGCTCGAACACCACCTTGCGCTGATCGTTGGAGACGTCGTCATATTTCAGCAGGTTCTTGCGAATGTCGAAGTTGCGCGCCTCGACCTTCTTCTGCGCTTTTTCCAGCGCCTTGTTGATCCAGGGGTGGATGATCGCCTCGTCTTCCTTGAGGCCGAGCTTCTGCAGCATGCCGTCCATGCGCTCGGAACCGAAGATGCGCATCAGATCGTCCTGCAGCGACAGGAAGAATTTTGAGCGGCCGGGATCGCCCTGGCGGCCTGAGCGGCCGCGCAACTGGTTGTCGATGCGGCGCGACTCGTGGCGTTCGGTGGCGAGCACGTAGAGGCCGCCGGCGGCCAGCGCCTTTTCCTTCAGCCGGGCGACGTCGTCGCGGATTGCCTTTTCCCTGGCTTCGCGCTCGGGGCCGGCCGGCATATCGCCAAGCTCCTCGGCGATGCGCATGTCAGCATTGCCGCCGAGCTGGATGTCGGTGCCGCGGCCGGCCATGTTGGTGGCGATGGTGATGGCGCCGGGTTTTCCCGCCTGGGCAACGATCGCCGCCTCACGCTCGTGGTGGCGGGCGTTCAGCACCTCGAAATCCGTAAAACCTTCCTTGCGCAGACGCGCGGCCAGCTGCTCGGATTTCTCGATCGACGTGGTGCCGACCAGCGTCGGCTGGCCTTTTTCGCGCGCTTCCTTGATCTCCTTGACGATCGCCTTGTACTTCTCCTCGACGGTCCGGTAGACCTCGTCGTCCTCGTCGACACGGACCACCGGCAGATTGGTCGGGATCTCGGTGACTTCGAGGCCGTAGATATTGCCGAACTCCTCGGCCTCGGTCAGCGCTGTGCCGGTCATGCCGGCGAGCTTCTTGTAGAGGCGGAAATAGTTCTGGAAGGTGACGGAGGCGAGCGTCTGGTTCTCCGGCTGGATCGCCACATGCTCCTTGGCTTCGAGTGCCTGGTGCAGGCCTTCCGAATAGCGGCGGCCCGGCATCATGCGGCCGGTGAATTCGTCGATGATGACGATCTCGCCGTTGCGCACGATATAGTCCTTGTCCTTCTGGAACAGCTGGTGCGCCTTCAGGGCATTGTTGACGTGGTGGACGATGGCGACGTTCTCGACGTCGTAGAGCGACTCGCCCTTGAGCAGGCCGGCGTCGCGCAGAAGGTTTTCCAGCTTCTCGGTGCCCTCCTCGGTGAAGATCGAGGTCTTCTGCTTCTCATCGATCTCGTAGTCGGCCGGCTCGAGCTTCAGCATGAAGGCATCGATGGTGTTGTACATTTCCGAACGGTCCTCGAGCGGACCGGAAATGATCAGCGGCGTGCGCGCCTCGTCGACCAGGATGGAGTCGACCTCGTCGACGATCGCGTAGCTGTGGCCGCGCTGCACCATCTGGGCGCGCTCGAATTTCATGTTGTCGCGCAGATAGTCGAAGCCGAGCTCGTTGTTGGTGGCGTAGGTGACGTCGGCGGCATAGGCGGCGGCGCGTTGCTCGTCCGACAGGCCATGGACGATGACGCCGACGGTAAGGCCGAGGAATTTGTAGACGCGGCCCATCCATTCGGAGTCGCGCGTGGCAAGATAGTCGTTCACGGTGACGACATGGACGCCCTTGCCGGCGAGCGCGTTGAGATAGACCGGCAGCGTGGCGACCAGCGTCTTGCCCTCGCCGGTGCGCATCTCGGCGATGCCGCCATTATGCAGCACCATGCCGCCGATCAGCTGGACGTCGAACGGGCGCATGCCGAGCACGCGGCGCGCCGCCTCGCGCACGGTGGCGAAGGCCGGCACCAGGAGATCATCGAGGGTGGCGCCGTTGGCGACGTCCTGGCGGAATTTTTCCGTGCGGGCCGTCAGCTCGGCGTCGGAGACCGACCGCATCTCGTTTTCCATGGCGTTGATCGCTTCGACACGCGGGCGGGTCGACTTGATCCGACGATCGTTGGAGGAGCCGAAAACCTTACGGGCGAGACCGCCAAAACTGACCATTCAATGGTCCTTTCGATAGCATTCCAAGTCGTTGCGACGGGTGCCGACGGCCCCGTCAAATCCACGTGAAACGCGGATAAACGCAAAAAGCGCCCGGAAAACGGTTCTGGACGCAAAGTCGTTGGACAGATAAGAGGGGGCTCAATCGATGTCAACGGCGCGCTCGCCCTGTGGACCGTGCCAAATTCCGCCACAATCCGGCTGGTCTGGAAGCCATCCCGCTCTAGCTATCCCCATTGGAGTTAATCGTATGTCCTCATTGTTCCGCCGCGCGTCGCTCGCCAGCCTCGGCCTGGCATTCGGGCTGTCGGCTCTGTCGCTGTCGCCGCTGATGGCGCAGGACACCGCCCCCGCCCAACCAGCCCCGGCCCAACCGGCCGCCCCCGCCCAACCGGCCGCGCCGGTTGATCCGAACGCCGTGGTCGCCACGATTAACGGCCAGACGCTGACCGAGGCAGACCTTGCCCTTGCCGAAGGCGAGCTGTCGCAGCAGTTTGCGCAGATGCCGCCCGAACAGCGCCGCGCCGCAGCACTTTCGGCGGCGATCGAGATCAAGGTCATGGCTGCCCAGGCGATCACCACCGGCCTCGACAAGGATCCCGACTTCCAGCGCCGCATGGCATTCCTGCAGCAGCGCGCCCTGCATGGCGAAATGGTCGAGAAGGATATCATCGGCAAGGTCACGGATGCCGAAATTCGCGCCCGCTACGACCAGGAAATCGCCAACACGCCGCCGACCAACGAGGTGCATGCCCGTCACATCCTCGTGACGACGAAGGAAGAGGCCGAAACGATCATCAAGCAACTCGACGGCGGCGCCGATTTCCAGAAGCTCGCCAACGAGCACACCAGCGATCCGAGCGGCAAGACCAGCGGCGGCGATCTCGGCTGGTTCGGACCCGGCCAGATGGTGCCGGAGTTCGACAAGGCGGTCTTCGCGCTGGCGGTGGGCAAATACACCGAGCAGCCGGTGCAGTCGCAGTTCGGCTGGCACGTCATCCAGGTCGAGGACAAGCGCGCCAAGCAGCCGCCGGCCTTCGACCAGGTCAAGGACCAGGCCCGCCAGGCGGTTATCCGCGACAAGTACATCGCTCTGGTCAAGTCGCTGCGCGCCGAGGCCAAAGTCGAGATCCCGGACGAGAAGCTGAAGAAGACGGTCGACGCGCTGGAAAACGCCAAGTAGGCGAGGGCGAGGCTAGGGCAAGCGCGGTCGTCGATTCTTCCCTTCTCCCCTTGTGGGAGAAGGTGGCCGAGCGAAGCTCGGTCGGATGGGGGGGTTCGCTTGGCACCGACCGCACTCCGTCCAGCACCCCTCTTCCGTCTTGGCGCCGCGCTTCTTTCCTTCTCCCACAAGGGGAGAAGGAAAGAAGCGCGGCGCCGAGATCGCCCTATCCTACAATGCGTCGACGCCTTGAACGCTGCCGGATCGCCGGCGGCGAGTTTGCCGTTGGAGCGATGCCTTTTACCACATAGCCAACCGCCCTGCGCAGCGTCGCTTCGTCTTCGTCGAGGCGATTGGTCAAAAGATGAGTCCAGGCAAAGGAGGCGACCAGGTCGGCGACGAGCGTGGAATCGACGTCGGCCGCCACTTCGCCTCTTGCCTTGGCGCGTTCGATCATCTGGGCGGTATGGGCATGGCGTCCTTTCGTGTATTCGACAAGCACGGCGGCTACGGTCGCATCCGACTGGGCCTCGGCGATCAGCGATCTGAAGACGCTGCCTGAGGACGTTTCATGCCAGTGCGAGAACAGGTTCTTCAGGAAGCCGACGAGATCATCCTCGAGGTTTCCGGTATCGGGGTTGTCGACGCGCTTTAGCCGCTGATAGACGTCGAAGAGCAAAGCGGCCTTGCTCGGCCACCAGCGATAGATCGTAGGCTTTCCAGCACGCGCCCGCCGCGCCACCGCTTCGATCGAGAAGCCGGAATAACCGGCCTCGACCAGCACCGCCTCGGCGGCGTCGAGAATGGCGTCGGCGCTGTCGGGGTTGCGCCGCGCGCCAATTGATTTGCGGGCCTGATCTGCGTCCTCACCCATCTGCTTTTTTCCTTATCGGCCAAGTTTCCTCAGCATGCATATACGACATCTTGACGAAACGAAACGGTCCGTTTTATATAACGGTACGTTTCGTAACGATAAGGAGAGACCAATGACCTCGACCGCCGCCCGCTTCTCGCGCCTCCGCTTTGCGCTGCTGGTGCTTGCCGGCGTTTATCCGCTGATCACCGCCATCCTCTATGTCGTGTTCCCGCTGACCGAACAGTGGGAGATCTGGCAGCGCACGCTGGTCATCGCCCCGCTGATGGTCGCGATCATGATCTGGGGCCTCATTCCGGGCGTGCAGAAGATGTTCCGGAGGTTCCTCAATCCTGCCCAATGACGCAAGCGTGCTGCCGGCAGTTTGATATCGTCCGCAACGGTCGGGAAAACGCCCTTGCACCGGCGCCCGCTATCGGGCAAACCGGCGTTCCCCTTGCGATTTTCCCGCCCGAGGTCTTCATGTCAGCCACCATTTCGCCGCTCGCGCCGAAGAAGTACCCCAAAATGCCTGATATCGAGGGCGTCCGCATCGCCACCGCCGAGGCCGGGATAAAGTACAAGAACCGTACAGACCTGCTGACCATGGTCTTCGATGCCGGCACCAGGGTCGCCGGAGTGTTCACCAAGTCGAAATGCCCGTCGGCGCCGGTCGATTTCTGCCGGCAGAATCTCGGGCAGGGCAAGGCGCGCGTCCTGGTCGTCAATTCCGGCAACGCCAATGCCTTCACCGGCAAGAAGGGCCGTACCTCCACGGCAATGACCGGGGAGGCTGCAGCCAAGGCTGCGGGCTGCACGCCGGGCGAGGTGTTTCTGGCCTCGACCGGCGTCATCGGCGAGCCGCTGGATGCCGGCAAGTTCAGCTATCTGCTCGCCGGACTGGTCAAGGACGGCAGGCCGGACCTGTGGACCGAAGCCGCCAAGGCGATCATGACCACGGACACCTATCCGAAACTGGCAACCGCGACGGTAAAACTCGGCGACACCGACGTCACCATCAACGGTATTGCCAAGGGCGCCGGCATGATCGCGCCCGACATGGCGACGATGCTCTCCTTCATCGCCACCGACGCGCCGATCGCACCACCTGTGCTGCAGGATCTTTTGTCACGCGGCACGGCCAAAACCTTCAATGCGGTCACCGTCGACAGCGACACCTCGACCAGCGACACGCTGCTGATGTTCGCCACCGGCACGGCCGCCAGGCGCGGCGCGCCTGATATCACGGATACCGGGGATGCGCGCCTCGGCGCCTTCCGCCGCGCGCTCGGCAAGGTGCTGAAATCGCTGGCGCTGCAAGTTGTGCGCGACGGCGAGGGCGCGCGCAAGCAGGTCGAGGTCACCGTCACCGGCGCGAAATCGGCCCGCTCGGCCAAGCGCATCGCGCTGTCGATCGCCAATTCGCCGCTGGTCAAGACGGCGGTCGCCGGCGAGGATGCCAATTGGGGCCGCGTCGTCATGGCCATCGGCAAGGCCGGCGAACCGGCCGACCGTGACCTTCTGTCGATCTGGTTCGGCGATATCAGGCTGGCGCATGAGGGCGAGCGCGATGTCGCCTACTCCGAGGAGGCGACATCGGCCTACATGAAGCGCGACGAGATCCGCATCCATGCCGATATCGGCATCGGCCGCGGCAAGGCGACGGTGTGGACTTGCGACCTCACCAAGGAGTATGTCGCCATCAACGGCGATTATCGGAGCTGATGGCGTTGGTTTCCAGACATCCGGCAAGCGTGCTTGCCATCGTGCGCCGCTATGAGGCGGCCGGCTTTCGCGCCTGGCCGGCGGCGGCGGTGCATTATGACGGCACCTGGGTGGTGCGGCTGACGGCGGGCCATCCGGCCAAGCGGCTGAATTCGGTCAATCCGCTCGATCCCGGCGACATCCAGCACATCGCCGAGCGCATCGGCCGCGCCAGCCGCCGTTTCGACGCCTATGGCCGGCCGCTGACCTTCCGCATATCGCCGCTGTCGGGCCCGGTCCTTTCCAAACATCTCGACAGCGAAGGCTGGAGCACGTTCGACGAATCGCTGGTCATGCGGCTGCCGCTGGCGGACGCCCAGCTCGATGCCGCCATGGACCAGATCCCGCTGAAGGACATCAGCCGCTTCATCGGCGCGTCGCTCAAAGTAAGCGGCTCGGATGTGTCGCTGCGGCCGGGCCTGTCGGAGATCATCGGCGCCATCCAGCCGGAAGCCGGGCTGTTCGCGCTCGAAAAGGGCACCGAACCGCTGGCGACGCTGATCTGCGTCCACGATGGCGATCTTGCCGGGCTGTTCGAGATCGCCACCGACAGATCGGTACGCAACCAGGGCCACGCCCGCCACCTCATCCTGTCAGCGCTGAAATGGGCCCGGCTGCGCGGCGCCCGGGAAGCCTGGCTGCAGGTCGAGGACGACAATGCGCCGGCGCTGGCGCTTTATCGTTCGCTCGGGTTCGACGAAGTCTATCGTTACCATTATCGCCGGCCGCCTGGCGCATGACCGGCCCGAACCCTGTCGGCAAGCGCCTGCTCCTGGTCGCAGCCTGCGCGCTGGTCGATACCGACGGCCGCGTGCTGCTGGCACAGCGGCCGGAAGGCAAGCAACTCGCCGGCCTGTGGGAGTTTCCGGGCGGCAAGGTCGAGCCCGGCGAGACGCCGGAAGAATGCCTCATCCGGGAGTTGTACGAGGAGATCGGCATCGAAACCGATATTCCCTGCCTGGCGCCGTTCACCTTCGCCAGCCATTCCTACGATGATTTTCACCTGCTGATGCCGCTGTTCGTCTGCCGTCGCTTCCGCGGCATCGCGCAGCCGAAGGAAGGGCAGGTGCTGAAATGGGTGCGGCCGCGCCAGATGCGCGATTTTCCGATGCCGCCGGCCGACGCGCCGCTGATCCAGTTCCTCATCGATCTTCTCTGATTGTACCGTCCGAGACTTAGCCAACGTTAATGGAAGATTTATCTTGCCGTGAAAAATTGACGGCATGGAAATCGTGGGAAGGCGTGTTCAGGCCTTCGCCGGAGGGCGGTTGCATGAGCCTCGACAGGGACTGGGATTCGATCCGACCCGACCGCAGCTTTAGCGCTGTCCATGCCGGCATGGGCATATTGCGGATCACGCTGCTGTTCGGCTCGGCCGCGGTGGCGCTGGCCTTGATCGCGACGCCCTTGCTCGACAGCCGGACGCGATCCGCCCGCGACCATTTTGTCGGCGGCCTCGACGGAATGAGCACAGGCTCGGTCGGGAGCACGAGGTCGACCGGCCATCGTGGGACCTACACGCTGCGCAAGAGCGTGCTGCAGCCGCTGCCCAGTTCGGTCTGCGTGATACGCGACAATGGCAAACGCAGCGGCGACTGCTGAGATGGTTTAGAGCAGCCGTTTCACCGCCTGTTAAGCCTGTGCCATTAACCTTTCTTAACAAGTCGGCGCTAGGGTTCCGGCAAGCGGGATCGACGGCCATGAAAACATTGCTGCAACGATTTTGGGAAGACAAGACCGGCGCGACGGCCATCGAATATGGGCTGATCGTGACCGTGCTGTCGCTTGCCATCATAGGCGGCATCGGCCAGGCGGCTGACGCAATCTCGTGGCTGTTCAGCGACAATTCCAGCAGGCTTGTGAACGCTTTCGCGCAGTGATCGCGACCGGCCACCAGCATCCATAGAAATCCGGTCGACAGAATCCGGTCAACGCCCGCCGGGATTTTCCAGTATCGTCTTCAGCGATATTTTCGCCGAGCCCGGCTTCAGCGGTTTTTGCTGCGAGGCGTCGGGCGCCCAGCCAGACATCCAGACGATCGGAAAACTCGCCCTGATGCGACCATCGGCATCCGAAAACCGCTCGGCGTAGATTTCGGCGACGCGGGCAAACAACCTTCGTGTGCCGGGTCGCCTGCTGCGGTCGATGAGCGCGCTGGTCTCGCCCATCGCCCGCAGGTCCGCCATCAGACCGAACAGGGAATCGTAGCGCACCGTCACCGTCTCGACATCGGCGACGGGCAAGGCCAGGCCGGCGCGTTGCAAAAGCGCGCCGGCGTCGCGCACGTCGGTGAACGGGATGACGCGCGGGCTGGCGCCGCCGTAAAGCTCGGTCTCGGCGGCGAGCAGGCTTTCGCGCAGCTCGGAAAGCGTACCGGCGCCGGCAAAAGCGCCGAGGAAAAGACCGTCCGGCTTCAGCGCGCGGCGGATCTGCACCAGCATGCCGGGAATGTCGTTCATTGCCTGAAGGGACAAAAGTGACACGGCGAGGTCGAGGCTTTCCGGCTCGAACGGCACGGTCTCCAGCGGCGCCACCAGTCCTGCTGCATTGTCGAGGAACGCAGCGTCCGCCTCCACGCGTATGATGTCCGCCACCTTGCCGCTTGTCGCGAGCACGTCGACCGCCGCCGGCGTCTGGCAAAACAGCACGGCCGCTCTGTCGAATTTGCGCTCGACGGCGCCCAGCCGCTCGGCAAGCTCCTCGGCCGCCCGCCGCATCAGGAAATCCGCGCCGGCAGTGGGATAGGCGAGCGCCCGGCGCTTGTGCGCCAGCCAGAGAGAAGTGTCGACTATAGGTTGCAACTGACGGTTCCTGGTTTCCGCTGTCTGATATAGGGTGGCGGAGGAGCAACCACGTGGCCGATCCAATGCCATTTATCAAGACTATCGCTCGAAAGGCATTGGACTGGCCGGCGCGCATCCTGTTTCCGCCGGTTTGCGCCGGCTGCCGACGGCATGTCTCGCAGCCCGGCGTGCTGTGCGGCGCCTGCTGGCCGAAGCTCAGGCTTCTGGAGCGGCCATGGTGCCCGGTGATGGGCACGCCGTTCATCCATCACATGGGCGATGGGTTCCTGTCGGCCGAGGCGATCGCCGACCCGCCGCCGTTCGAGCGCGCGCGGGCCGCGGTCGCTTATTCCGGTGTCGCCCGCCAGATGGTGCAAGGGCTGAAATACCAGGATCGCACCGACCTGGCGCCGTGGATGGCGCGCTGGATGCTGCGCGCCGGTGCCGAACTGATCGCGGAAGCCGATGTGGTCGTGCCGGTGCCGCTGCACTGGCGGCGTTTTTTCAGGCGCCAGTTCAACCAGTCGGCGGAACTGGCAAGGGCGGTATCGCAACTTGGCGGCCTGCCTTTTGCGCCCTCCGCGGTCAGGCGCGTCAAACTCACCCGCCAGCAGGTCGGGCTGGAGCGGCGGGAACGCGAGGAGAATGTGCGTGCCGCATTCAGAGTGCCCGAGGAGGCCGAGATCGAGATCGCCGGCCGCCGGGTGCTCTTGATCGACGATGTCTATACCACCGGCGCCACTGTCCGCGCGGTCGCCAAGGCGCTGAAGAAGGGCGGTGCCGGGACCGTCGACGTGCTGACCTTTGCGCGCGTGCTGCCGGGGGACTTTCGGGCCGACGAGTCCGCGACTATATAGATCTGAGAAAGGCAGGATTGCTGACCGATGGTCGACGTGACGATTTATACACGGATGATGTGCGGCTATTGCACGGCGGCCAAGCGGCTGCTCGAGCGCAAGGGCGTTGCCTACACCGAGCACGACGCCTCCTTCTCGCCGGAACTGCGCCGGGAAATGATCTCCCGCGCCCATGGCCGCTCGACTTTTCCGCAGATATTCATCGGCGATACGCATGTCGGCGGCTGCGACGATCTCCATGAACTGGAGGCGGAGGGCCGGCTGGACCGTCTGCTCGCCAACGGCTCGGCGAATTAAGGATGTGACGATGGGTGCTTTCAAGGCGGCGGCGATCCAGATGCGTTCGGGCACCAGTCCCGAGCGCAATACGGTCGATCTGGAGCGGCTGGTGCGCGAGGCCGCAGGCCAGGGTGCGACCTATATCCAGTCACCGGAAATGACCGGTGCGCTGATCCGCGACAGCCAAGCGCGGGCCGCCTCCTTCACTTCCGAGGACAAGGACATCATCGTCTCGACCTCGCGCAAGCTGGCGAAAGAACTTGGCGTCTTCCTGCATATCGGCTCGACCGCCATCCTGCGCGCCGACGGCAAGCTCGCCAACCGCGCGCTTCTGTTCGGACCGGATGGCGCGACGATTGCCACCTACGACAAGATCCACATGTTCGACGTCGATCTCGACAATGGCGAAAGCTGGCGCGAATCGTCCGCCTACGAGCCGGGCACCGAGGCCGTCGTCACGAAGATAAGCGGCGCCGGGATAGATGGTGCGAGGCTGGGTTTCGCCGTCTGCTACGATCTGCGCTTTCCGCAGCTCTTCCGCGCCGAGGCGCTGGCCGGCGCCGACCTGCTTTCGGTCCCCGCCGCCTTCACCCGCCAGACCGGCGAGGCGCACTGGCATGTGCTGCTGCGGGCGCGCGCCATCGAGAACGGCGCCTATGTCGTTGCCGCGGCGCAAGGCGGACTGCACGAGGACGGCCGCGAGACCTATGGCCATTCGCTGATCGTCGATCCCTGGGGCCGCATCGTCGCCGAAGCGGCACATGACGAACCGGCGATGATCATCGCCGAGATCGACCCGGCGCAGTCGGTCGCCGCGCGCAAGAAGATCCCAAACCTGAAGAATGCGCGGGATTTTGCCGTAAACGGCGGACAGGCTGAGGCACTGCCACTCAGGGGTGCAGCATCTTGATCCGGTTTTCCCTGATCTGCGAGCACGAGCACGAATTCGAGGGCTGGTTTCGCAGCAACGACGATTTCGACACCCAGAAGAAGCGTGGCTTCGTCGATTGCCCGACCTGCGGCTCGCACAGGATAGAGAAGGCGTTGATGGCGCCGGCCGTCTCCACCGGTCGCAAGCAGGAGAAGATCGCGCTCGCCATGGGCGAGGCCCAGAAGCAGGCGCTGGCGCAATTGAAGGCGATGGGCGAGAAGGTGCGCGAGAACGCCGACTATGTCGGCGACAAGTTTGCCGAGGAAGCGCGCAAGATCCATTTCGGCGAGAGCGATCCGCGCGGCATCTATGGCGAGGCGACGCTGGAGGAGGCGAAGAGCCTGGCCGAGGACGGCGTCGAATTCATGCCGATTCCAAGCTTCCCGGACGAGCGGAACTGACAGGCTAGCTAACGCTCCCTATCAATTTCTCCAGCAGGCGAGCAAGCGTCTCTTGTTCGGTGCGCGTCAGACCGGAAAGTATCTCGTGCTCGTTGGCGACGTGGGCGGCGACCGCCTCATCGACCAATGTGAGACCTTTTCCGGTCAGCTGCACGACAATCCCGCGCCGATCGTTGGGGTGCGGACCGCGCAGGATCAAACCGGCCTTCTCCAGCCGATCGAGCCGGTTGGTCATGGCGCCCGACGTCACCATCGTCGCTTCGTAGAGGGCAGTTGGCGTCAGCGCGTAAGGCGACCCGGAACGGCGCAGCGTCGCCAGCACATCGAATTCCCCGGATTGCAGTCCGAAGCGGGCAAACAGCGGAGCGAGGCGTTCTCGTGCAATTAGCGACGAGGCTTCGTTCAACCGTCCAAGCACGGCCATCGGAGAAACATCCAGATCCGGCCGTTCTTTTTTCCACTGCTCGATGGCTTTCGCGGCGCGATCCATCTATCTCACCGTTAAATATCTTGACGTTAAGAATCTTTCTATTATCTTATCTCAAGACACATTGCTGGCCAAGAGCTGCAAAGACATAAGGTGCAAGGTTCGTTATGAAATTTCTCTGGGATTCAGCGCCCGGCCTTTTGGTCGTCACCGGCGGCCTGCTCGGCCTGACGCTGCCGTTCGGCAAGATCGCCACGGCGGCCGGCGTTTCGGCCATGATCTGGGCCCTCGTTATCTCGCTCGGCGCCGGCGGTGTGCTTTTGTGCGCCTTGCTTCTGCGCGGGCAACGCATCCGGCTCACCCCGCACAGGCTGCGCTACTTCGTCGTCACCGCGGCGGTGTCCTATGCATTCCCCAATCTCTTGATGTTCTCGGCCATTCCGCATCTCGGTGCCGGCTATACCGGTATCATGTTCACACTGTCGCCAGTGGTTACCCTGGTGTTTTCGATCCTGCTCGGCGTTCGGCGCCCCAATCTGCTTGGTGTCGTCGGCATTGCCGTCGGCTTCCTCGGTGCGGTGATGGTGGCGGGGACGCGCGGCGAGGCCGGCCAGCCGGCCGAATTTTTCTGGGTGGCAGTAGGGCTGCTCATCCCGGTCAGCCTTGCCGCCGGCAACATCTACCGCACGGTCGACTGGCCGGAAGGGACCGGACCGATCGAGCTTGCCGTCGGCAGCCATCTGGCATCGGCTGCGCTGCTTCTTTGCGGTATCTTCACGCTGCAGGGCAGCGGTTCGCTCGCCCTGGTCGGCGGCGTGCCAATGGTGGTCGTCGGGCAGGTCGCGTCAGCCGCGGCGATGTTCGTCTTCTTCTTCCGGCTGCAGGCGATCGGCGGTCCCGTCTATCTCAGCCAGATCGGCTATGTCGCGGCTGCGGTCGGGCTGTTTGCCGGGACGGTCTTTCTCGGCGAGCACTATCGATTGCTGACCTGGGCGGGTGCCGTCATCATCACCGCCGGCGTCTTCATCACCACGAAAGCGCAAAGCCAGATCACCACAAAGGCGCAAAGCCAGGCGGCGTGATGTTCTTGTTCGGATCGCAGCCGGTGAATGTTGACAGCGCCATGACGCCTGCATAGTTTCGCGTTAGTGGTGACTAACGCGAATAGCTGGACAGCGCTGGGCGATCCGACCCGGCGCACGATCTTCGAACTGTTGGTCGAACACCCTAGTTCGGTCGGCGAATTGGCTCGCGACCTGCCGGTGACCCGGTCAGCTGTCTCGCAGCACCTGAAAGTACTCAAGGATGCTGGGCTGGTGGCCGATACCCGGTCCGGCAAGCAACGAATCTACCGGGTCGATGAGGCTGGGCTGGCGAGCCTGCGCGCCGAAATTGACCAATTCTGGAGCAAGACCCTGGCCGCCTACAAGTTGGCCGTCGAGCAACCATCGAAGGAGCAAAAATGAGCACGCATCCGGCCCCCGCGCCCGTGAGACACTCCATCGTTGTCCACGCGCCCATTGCACATGCATTCAAGGTGTTCACCGAGGAGTTCGGCAGTTTCAAGCCCCGCGAGCACAACATGCTCGCCGTTCCGATTGCCGAAACGGTCTTCGAGCCTCGAGTTGGCGGTCACATCTATGACCGCGGCGTCGACGGCAGCGAGTGCCGATGGGCCCGCTTGCTGGCCTACGAGCCGCCCAACAGGGTGCTCCTGAGCTGGGACATCAGCCCGCAATGGCAGGTCGAGGCTGACCACGACAAGACCAGTGAGTGGGAAGTCCGGTTCACGGCCGAGACGGAGAACCGGACCCGGGTCGAGATCGAGCACCGTAACCTGGAGCGGCATGGCGAAGGCTGGGAAGGCGTGCGTGATGGCGTTGCCGGCGATCAAGGCTGGCCGTTGTACCTGCATCGATTCCACGATCTGTTCTCCCGCCAGGGAGCCTGACGGTCGCATCGCGTGGGCACGGATCACCGTCTCGCCTTGACGTAATCCGAGGCAACGGAGGTCAAGCATGGAAGCCTACAACCTCAGCATTATCGGCATTCTCGCGCTCTGCCTTCTGTCAGTCCTTTTGGCGGTCTATTCGGGTTCGTCGAAGGGGCGCGCGGGAGCGCTCTCAGGTCCGATAGTCCCGGCAGATGACGACAACCTCCTCTACCGGATCGACTGGGTGCACATGAACTCGGTCGAGGCGCTGGCGCCCTTCGTCGTGCCTGCCGTGCTGGCGATGTTGGTCGGTGTCGAGCCGACTACGCTGGCGGCGCTGGTCTGGCTGCACATCGCTATCCGGCTGGTTCACCTGGTGATCTACCTTCGCGGCGGCGACGCGGCCAAAGGTGGCAGCGTCAGGACGGTCCTTTACGTCTCGGGAGCCCTTGTCACCTTAGTTCTTGTCATCGTGACCGGCTGGGCCGCCATGCGTTAAGGCGCTTATGCGGCGGACGCCTGCATGTCACGGATAACCGGGATGTCGCATATTCGGTCTGGAGGAGGGGCGAGGCGACCCTCCCATGAAGCCCCACAGCAGACTGCATACGGTTTGCCGACTAGCCATCGTTTAACGCGCGGCCCTCGTACATAGTGAGAAGACCATTGGCCTTGGCCCGTTTGAGACGGATGCCAGCATCTGATCCGAACGCGCCGTTTCAGACCGGTGCCTTCTCCGCCAGCACCATGTAGTTGACGTCCATATCCTTCGACCGCTGCCAGCGGTCGGCGAGCGGATGGTAGGCGACGCCGGTGCGGTCGATGATGGTCAGGCCAGCGCCGGCAAGCGCCTTTTCCAGCTCGTCGGGCCGCACCAGCTTGCCGAACTGGTGGGTGCCGCGCGGCAACCAGCGCAGCACATATTCGGCGCCGATAATGGCCAGGCCCAGCGCCTTCAGCGTGCGGTTGATGGTGGCGACGAACATGATGCCGCCGGGCTTGAGCATCTCGCCGCATTTGGCCACGAACAGGTCGATGTCGGCAACATGCTCGACCACTTCCATGTTGAGGATGACGTCGAATTTCTCGCCGGCGTCAGCCAGATCCTCTGCTGTAGTGGCACGGTAATCCACCGTCACGCCGACTTCCGCCGCATGCAGCTTGGCCACTTCGATGTTGGTGGCGGATGCGTCGGCGCCGACCACTTCGGCGCCAAGCCGCGCCATCGGCTCGCACAACAGCCCGCCGCCGCAGCCGATGTCGAGGAAGCGCAGGCCCTCGAACGGCCGCGCCGCACGCGGATCGCGGCCGAAGCGCGCCGCCACCTGGTCGCGTATATAGGCAAGCCGGATCGGATTGAACTTGTGCAGCGGGCGGAATTTGCCGTTCGGATTCCACCATTCGGCGGCAAGGGCGGAAAAGCGCTCCACTTCTCCGGCATCGATCGTCGATCGTCGGGGTTCTGGCATCGTGTGGTCTCCCGCAGACAAAAGTTCAGAGCGCGATCGGGCGCAAAACCGGATACCACTTTTGCTGATCGCGCTCTGGTGCGTTAGGAAGTCGGTCGAGAGCCAGCGAATGTCAAGGCAGCAAATTTCGACTGTTGCCCGATGCGCCTATGCGACGGGTATGCGGGTACGCGCGTTGCGCTCGTGTGTCGCCTTCGTCGCCCAGGGCAAGCGGCGGCACGCCTTGCGAAACCCGTAGCATTTGGCTAAGGAGGCCGCGAATTCGGCGACCGGCCCAGGCGGGCGCTCCATTTCCGTTATTCGGCCGCCGGTCCGGCACCCAGTCAAAGGCATTTCGCTTCCATGGCGCGCATCGTGATGAAATTCGGCGGAACCTCCGTCGCCGACATCGCCCGCATCCGCAATGTGGCGCGCCATGTCAAACGCGAGGTCGATGCCGGCCATGAGGTTGCGGTGGTAGTTTCGGCGATGGCCGGCAAGACCAACGAGCTCGTGCAGTGGACGCGCGAAGCCTCGCCCATGCACGATGCGCGCGAATATGACGTCGTCGTCGCCTCCGGCGAGCAGGTGACCGCCGGCCTGCTGGCGATCGCGCTGCAGAACATGGGCGTCCATGCCCGCTCCTGGCAAGGCTGGCAGATCCCGATCAAGACCGACAATGCGCATGGCGCTGCGCGCATTCTCGACATCGATGGCGCGTTCCTGATCAAGCGCTTCGGCGAGGGCCAGGTGGCGGTAGTCGCCGGCTTCCAGGGCATCGGGCCGGACAATCGCATCGCCACGCTCGGCCGCGGCGGTTCCGACACCAGTGCTGTCGCCATCGCGGCGGCGGTCAAGGCCGACCGCTGCGACATCTACACCGATGTCGATGGGGTCTACACCACAGACCCGCGCATCGAACCGAAAGCGCGGCGGCTGGCCAAGATTTCCTTCGAGGAAATGCTTGAAATGGCCTCTCTCGGCGCCAAGGTCCTGCAGGTACGCTCGGTCGAGCTTGCCATGGTGCACAGGGTGCGTACTTTCGTGCGGTCGTCCTTCGACGATCCCGACGCGCCCGGAATGGGGGATTTGCTCAATCCGCCCGGAACGCTTATTTGCGACGAGGAAGAGATCGTGGAACAGCAGGTCGTCACCGGAATTGCCTATGCCAAGGACGAAGCGCAGATTTCATTGCGCCGTGTCGGCGACCGGCCGGGCGTCGCCGCCGGCATTTTCGGGCCGCTGGCCGAGGCCAACATCAATGTCGACATGATCGTCCAGAACATTTCCGAGGACGGCAAGTTCACCGACATGACCTTCACCGTGCCGTCCGGCGATGTCGACAAGGCGCTTGCCGTGCTCGAGCGGCTGAAGACCACGATCGGCTACGACGTCGTGCAGTCGGAAGCCGGCATGTCGAAGGTCTCGGTCATCGGCATCGGCATGAGGAGCCATGCGGGCGTCGCCGCCACCGCTTTCAAGGCGCTGGCCGACAAGGCGATCAACATCCGTGCGATCACCACCTCCGAGATCAAGATTTCGATCCTGATCGACGGTCCCTACACCGAACTTGCGGTTCGCACTTTGCATTCCGTCTACGGTCTGGATAAGCAGTAGCAGACTGCATCGGCCCGAGAATCGGAGTCGATTTCGGAAAGCACGATGCAGCAGATCGAAAGTCTTAGAGCGTCCTTTGGCGTCCAACTGGACGCATGGCGCTCTAATTGAGTTGTTGCGTGAGCGCCGGCCGCGGGAGAAACTGCGGCGGGCAAAATGTCCATTGGAGAACAAGCCGCGATGCGTGATACGGCCAGTGGCCCGCGCGTTTTGCTGAAACGGCTCCGCGAGCTCATGCAGGAGCCGCTGGAGCCGCAGGAGCGGCTCGACCGCATCGTGCGCGATATTGCCGCCAACATGGTCGCCGAAGTGTGCTCGCTTTATGTGCTGCGCGCCGATTCGGTGCTCGAACTCTATGGCACCGAGGGTCTGAACCCGACCGCCGTCCATTTGGCGCAGCTCAGGCTGGGGGAAGGCCTCGTCGGCACGATCGCGGCCTCAGCACGGCCGCTCAATCTCTCCAATGCGCAGGAACATCCAGCCTTCGCCTACCTGCCGGAGACGGGGGAAGAGATCTACAATTCCTTCCTCGGCGTGCCGGTGCTTAGGGCAGGGCGCACGCTCGGTGTGCTGGTCGTCCAAAACAAAACCATGCGCCACTATCGCGACGACGAGGTCGAGGCGCTGGAAACGACGGCGATGGTGATCGCCGAGATGATCGCCACCGGCGACCTTGCCCGGCTGACCCGGCCCGGGCTCGAACTCGACCTGCGCCGCCCGGTGAGCTTTACCGGCCTGTCCTTCAACGAAGGCGTCGGGCTTGGTCATGTCGTGCTGCACGAGCCGCGCATCGTCGTCACCAATCTGTTCAACGAGGATAGCGATGAGGAGATCAGGCGGCTCGATACATCCCTCGGTTCGCTCAGGCTCTCCATCGACGACATGCTGGAACGCCGCGAAGTCGCCTTCGAGGGTGAACACCGCCAGGTGCTCGAAGCCTATCGCATGTTCGCCAACGACAGCGGCTGGGTGCGCCGGCTGGAAGAGGCGATCCGCAACGGCCTGACGGCGGAAGCAGCGGTGGAAAAAGTGCAGAGCGACATGCGTGCCCGCATGCTGCACATGACCGATCCGTATCTGCGCGAGCGAATGAGCGATTTCGACGATCTCGCCAATCGGTTGCTACGCCAGTTGATGGGGCGCGGGCCGGACGATGTCGCGGCCGCGCTGCCGAAGGACGCCATCATCGTCGCCCGCTCGATGGGGGCTGCCGAACTGCTCGATTATCCCAGAGACAAGCTGCGCGGGCTGGTGCTCGAGGACGGCGCGGCGACCAGCCACGTCGTTATCGTGGCGCGGGCCATGGGCATACCGGTAGCGGGCCAGATGAGGGGCGCCGTTTCCATGGCGGAAAACGGCGACGCGATCATTGTCGACGGCGAAGAAGGTGCGATCCATCTGCGCCCTCAGCCCGACCTCGAAGCCGCCTATGCCGAAAAGGTCCGCTTCCGGGCGCGGCGGCAGGAGGTCTATCGCGAACTGCGCAAGAAGCCGTCGGTGACCAAGGACGGCGTCCAAGTCGACCTTTTGATGAATGCGGGCCTGGCCGTCGATCTGCCGCAGCTTGCCGAGGCGGGCGCCGCCGGCATCGGCCTATTCCGTACCGAGCTGCAATTCATGGTCGCCTCGACCTTTCCGCGTGCGGAAGCCCAGGAACGGCTCTACCGCGACGTGCTCGACGCGGCGCGCGGCAAGCCGGTGACCTTCCGCACCATCGATATCGGCGGCGACAAGGTGCTACCCTACTTCAAGGACACGATCCAGGAAGAGAACCCGGCGCTTGGCTGGCGCGCCATCCGCCTGACGCTCGACCGGCCGGGCCTGTTGCGCACCCAGATCCGCGCGCTTCTAAAGGCCTGCGGTGGGCGTGAACTGAAGCTGATGCTGCCTATGGTGACGGAGCTCGGCGAGATCGCACAGGCGCGCGAAATCATCGATCGCGAGGTGCGGCATCTGTCGCGTTTTGCCCATCATCTGCCGACCAGCCTGAAGCTCGGGGCCATGCTGGAAGTGCCGTCGCTGCTGTTCCAGCTCGACGAGCTGATGAAGGCCGTCGATTTCGTCTCGGTCGGCTC
The DNA here is from genome assembly GCF_004792125.1 of Mesorhizobium sp. M5C.F.Ca.ET.164.01.1.1. Classification (NCBI taxonomy): domain Bacteria; kingdom Pseudomonadati; phylum Pseudomonadota; class Alphaproteobacteria; order Hyphomicrobiales; family Phyllobacteriaceae; genus Mesorhizobium; species Mesorhizobium sp. M5C.F.Ca.ET.164.01.1.1. The sequence continues at coordinate 1,718,049 of NZ_SRTG01000001.1, forward strand.
GAACGATCTGTTCCAGTTCGTTATGGCGGTCGATCGCGGCAACACGCAGCTCTCCGACCGTTTCGATGCGCTGTCGACGCCGTTCCTGCGCGTTCTGAAGCAGATTGCCGACGCCGGGGTGCGCAATCAAACCTCGGTGACCTTGTGCGGCGAACTGGCCGGCAAGCCGATCTCGGCGATGGCGCTGATCGGCCTTGGCTACCGGTCGATCTCGATGTCGCCGGCTTCGATCGGTCCGGTCAAGGCGATGCTGACGGAACTGCCGCTGGCCGAGCTGGAGACGTTCTTCGACGACAATCTCATGGCGCCGGCCCACGGGTTGCCGATGCGGGCGCTGCTGCAAGCCTTTGCCGACGACCGCTCCATTCCGTTGTAGACCTTCGCCATGATCAACCTGCCCCGCGACCGTATGGATCAAGTCGTCAAGCGTTTCGATATGCTCGAAGCGCAGATGTCGGCCGGGCCGGCGGCGGACGCCTATGTCAAGATGGCGTCGGAATATGCCGACATGCAGGAGATGGTGGCAAAGATCAGGGAGCTGCGTACCGCCGAGCATGAACAGGCCGACTTGCAGGCGATGCTCGCCGACAAAAGCACCGATGCCGAAATGCGGGCATTGGCCGAGGCCGATCTGCCCGAGGTCAGGGAACGCATCGAGGCGCTGCAGAGGGACATCCAGATCCTGCTTCTGCCCAAGGATGCCGCAGACGACAAGAACGCCATCCTCGAAATCCGCGCCGGCACCGGCGGCGACGAGGCGGCTCTCTTTGCTGGCGACCTGTTCCGCATGTACGAACGCTATGCTGCGGCACGCGGCTGGCGTTTCGAGACGGTGTCGGCCAGCGAGGGCGAGGTCGGCGGCTACAAGGAAATTATCGCCACCATTTCGGGCAAGGGGGTCTTCGCCCATCTGAAATTCGAGTCCGGTGTGCACCGTGTGCAGCGCGTGCCGGCGACCGAGGCCGGCGGGCGTATCCATACGTCGGCCGCGACGGTTGCGGTGCTGCCCGAAGCGGAAGAGGTCGACATCGACATCAGGGCCGAAGACATCCGCATCGACACGATGCGCGCCTCGGGTTCGGGTGGCCAGCACGTCAACACCACCGATTCGGCGGTGCGCATCACCCATCTGCCGACCGGCATCATGGTGGTGCAGGCGGAGAAGTCGCAGCACCAGAACCGGGCGAAAGCCATGCAGATCCTGCGCGCCAGGCTTTACGACCTTGAGCGCAGCAAGGCTGACGAGGAACGCTCCGAATCACGCAAATCGCAGGTCGGTTCGGGCGATCGCTCGGAGCGCATCCGGACCTATAATTTCCCGCAGGGCCGCGTCACCGATCATCGCATCAATTTGACGCTCTATAAGCTCGACCGGGTGATGATGGGCGAACTCGACGAGATCGTCGACGCGCTGATCGCCGATCACCAGTCGAAGCTGCTCGCCGATATCGGCCTCGATGGCTGACAGTCTGCCCGGTACGCTAGGGCCACTGCTGAAAGCGGCGCGGGCACGCCTTGCGGCGGCCGCAGTCGCCGATCCGGCGCTGGATGCAAGGCTGATCGTCGAGCATCTTTCCGGCACGACCCGCACACAAACCATCGCCGATCCCGAATGCAAGGTCGATGCCGGCGCGATTGCCGCGATCGATTCAGCCCTGAGGCGGCGGATCGCCGGCGAGCCGGTGCATCGCATCCTGGGTTATCGCGAATTCTACGGCTTGCGCCTGTCGCTGTCACCGGAAACGCTTGAGCCGCGACCGGACACCGAAACGCTGGTCGAAGCGGTGCTGCCCTTCGTGAAGGCGACAGCGGAACGGCAAGGCCAATGCCGCATCCTCGATCTCGGCACCGGCACCGGCGCCATTGCGCTGGCGCTGCTCAGCGCCGTTCCGGCGGCGGTCGCTACCGGTGTCGATATTTCGCAAGGCGCGCTGGCAACCGCCATGCGCAATGCCAGGAAATTGGGGTTAGCCGACCGGTTCCAGGTGCTCAAATCCGACTGGTTCGAAAAAGTTTTTGGCCGATACCATGTAATTGCCGCTAACCCTCCCTATATACCGTCCATAGACATTGAAAATCTGCAGGACGAAGTCCGCGATTTCGATCCACGCCAAGCCCTCGACGGCGGCGTGGACGGTCTGAGTTCCTACAGGATCATCGCCGCCGAGGCGGCAGGTTTTTTGGAATCCGAGGGCAGGATTGCGGTCGAGATCGGCCACACCCAACGCAAAGAGGTCACGGGCATATTCTCCGCAGCCGGCTATGTGCCGCCGGGGGTATTCCGAGACTTTGGCGGAAACGAGAGGGTTCTGATCTTTGAACTGACAAAGCCGTGATGCAGTGCGAAAAAAAGCGCTTGGCAATGCCGGGGAATGCGGCTAGGGTCGCCTTAACCGGATGAGACGAAGCAGGCAGTGCTCTTAGCGATTCGGTTTCCTTGGAAATAGCTGCCTTCTTGCGCAAACGACGCCCAAGCTTCGTGCGGGAATCGTCCGACAAGTGATGTAACCGGAACAGGATGACACGTGGCGCCAACGCAATCGATGCGGGCGAACGCCGGTGAAGAGACGAAACGGCTGGCTGCATGAGCGCCTCCGTTCGTGAAAAAGTTTTCGAAAATTTCAAAATGAAGAGAGTCGAATGAGGCCACAACAGCAGAACAGGCGCATGCGCGGTCGCAACAACAATGGCGGCGGCAATAACAACAACAATAACCGCAAGGGCCCTAATCCCCTGACGCGCAACTACGAGAGCAACGGTCCGGATGTGAAGATCCGCGGATCGGCTCAGCAGATCGCCGAAAAATATGCAACCCTTGCCCGTGACGCGCAAAGCTCCGGCGACCGGGTGATGGCGGAAAACTATCTCCAGCATGCCGAGCACTACAATCGCATCATCGCTGCCGCGCAGGCGCAGTTGCCGATCCAGAGCGCTCAGCAGAACCGCGACGATTTCGACGATGACGGCGACGAAGATCGCGACGAGTTCGACAATGCCGGCAACAGCAATGTCGGTGAGACTGCGGCTCCGGTGGTCAACCACGGTGGCGGCCCGCAGCCGGTCATCGACGGCACGCCAGCCGAGTTGGCCTTCAACCAGGAAAACGGCCGCGACAATCGCGATACCGGTGGGCGCGATACCGGTGGGCGCGACAATAGTGGGCGCGACAATGGCGGCCGCCATCGCGACCGTCGCCCCAATGGCGGCTACGGCCAGAACGGCGGCCAGCGCGGCGAATTTGGTGCGCGCGGCGAGCAGGGCGGACAACGCGACGATCAGAACCGGCGCGACGATCAGAACCGGCGCGGCGATCAGAGTCGGCGCAACGAGACACCGGTACAGAACGAGACGCTCATACAGGCGGAAACTGTGTCTCCGGTCGAGCCGGTTTCTGTGGCCGAACCCGCGCCGCAGTTCGAAAGCTTTTCGCCGGCGGCTCTGGCTGCCCAGGCCGAGATGAACGAAGCAGCCGCCGAAAGCGGCGCTGCCCGCCGCCCCAGGCGTCCGCGCCGTCCGCGCGTCAATGCTGATCAGGTGGATGGCGGTAACGACAATGCTGGCGCCGATAACGTGAATGCAGCGCCGGCGGAAGACGCCGGTGGCGAGCCTGCCATCATCGACGTCAACAACTGATAGAGCAAGGCCTTCAGACATTCTTGGGACGGCGGAGAGAAATCTCCGCCGTTTTTGTTTTGCGTACCCCGGGCAATATTATGCACTCACCATTATTGGGACGTCTTGAGGGTCCGTGGCTTGCGCCCCATATCTCGCCTGAACAGGACCCGGCTCGAACGGGCGGGTCCGTCACCGCAATCTGATCCGGTGCCGCAAAGCGGGCCGGTGACGGAAGGAGACAGATATGAACCTTGAAAAATATTCCGAGCGCGTGCGCGGCTTCATCCAGTCCGCGCAGACCTTGGCGCTCTCGCGCAACCACCAGCAATTCACTCCCGAACATATATTGAAAGTGCTCGTCGACGACGACGAGGGCTTGGCCGCGTCGTTGATCGAGCGCGCCGGCGGCAGCGTCCGCGACGTCAAGCTTGGCGTCGAGACGGCACTTGAGGCAATGCCCAAGGTGGAAGGCGGCAACGGCCAGCTCTATCTGGCGCAGCCGCTGGCCAAGGTGTTCTCGACCGCCGAGGAACTGGCCAAGAAGGCCGGCGACAGTTTCGTTACGGTCGAGAGGCTGCTGACGGCGCTGGCGGTCGAGAAATCCGCCAAGACTGCCGACATCCTCACCAAGGCCGGCGTGACGCCACAGGCGCTGAACCAGGTGATCAACGACGTCCGCAAGGGTCGCACCGCCGATTCGGCGAGCGCCGAGCAGGGCTATGATGCGCTGAAGAAGTACGCACGCGACCTGACTGCCGACGGCCGCGCCGGCAAGCTCGACCCGGTCATCGGCCGCGACGACGAGATCCGCCGCACCATCCAGGTGCTGTCGCGCCGTACCAAGAACAATCCGGTGCTCATCGGTGAACCCGGCGTCGGCAAGACGGCGATCGCCGAAGGGCTGGCGTTGCGCATCGTCAACGGCGACGTGCCGGAATCGCTCAAGGACAAGCAGTTGATGGCGCTCGACATGGGGTCGCTGATCGCCGGTGCCAAATATCGCGGCGAATTCGAAGAGCGGCTGAAGGCGGTCCTTTCGGAAGTTACCGCTGCCGCTGGCGGCATCATCCTGTTCATCGATGAGATGCACACGCTGGTCGGCGCCGGCAAGGCGGATGGCGCCATGGATGCGTCGAACCTGTTGAAGCCGGCGCTGGCACGCGGCGAACTCCACTGTGTGGGCGCGACGACGCTCGACGAATACCGGAAGCATGTCGAGAAGGACGCCGCCCTTGCCCGCCGCTTCCAGCCGGTCTTCGTCAATGAACCGACCGTCGAAGACACCGTCTCCATCCTGCGCGGCCTGAAGGAAAAATACGAGCAGCACCACAAGGTGCGCATCTCGGATTCGGCGCTGGTCGCTGCAGCGTCGCTGTCCAACCGCTATATCGCCGACCGGTTCCTGCCGGACAAGGCCATCGACCTTGTCGACGAGGCCGCGTCGCGGCTCCGGATGCAGGTCGATTCGAAGCCCGAAGCGCTAGACGAGATCGACCGCCGAATCATGCAGCTCAAGATCGAGCGTGAGGCGCTGAAGGTCGAGAAGGACGACGCGTCAAAGGACCGGCTCGCCCGCCTCGAAAAGGATCTTTCCGCTCTGGAAGAAGAATCGACCGAACTGACCTCGAAGTGGCAGGCCGAGAAGCAGAAGCTCGGGCTCGCCGCCGACCTGAAGAAACAGCTCGACGAGGCGCGAAACGAGCTCGCCATTGCCCAGCGCAAGGGTGAATTCCAGCGCGCCGGCGAGCTTGCCTATGGCAAGATTCCGGAACTCGAAAAAAAGCTGACGCAGGCCGAGGCGCAGGACGGCAAGGTCGGCATGGTCGAAGAGGTGGTCACCCCCGATCACGTCGCCCATATCGTGTCGCGCTGGACCGGCATTCCGGTCGACAAGATGCTGCAGGGCGAGCGTGACAAGCTGCTGCGCATGGAAGACGAGATCGGCAAGCGCGTCGTCGGCCAGGGCGAGGCGGTGCAGGCCGTGTCGAAAGCCGTTCGCCGTGCCCGCGCCGGCCTGCAGGATCCGAACCGGCCGATCGGCTCGTTCATGTTTCTCGGACCGACGGGCGTCGGCAAGACCGAGTTGACCAAGGCGCTCGCCAGCTTCCTGTTCGACGACGAGAGCGCCATGGTGCGCATCGACATGTCGGAATTCATGGAGAAACACTCGGTCGCCCGGCTGATCGGCGCGCCTCCCGGCTATGTCGGCTATGAGGAAGGCGGGGCGCTGACCGAAGCGGTGCGGCGCCGGCCCTACCAGGTCGTGCTGTTCGACGAAATCGAAAAGGCGCATCCGGACGTGTTCAACGTGCTGCTGCAGGTGCTCGATGACGGCCGCCTGACCGACGGGCAGGGCCGCACGGTCGATTTCCGCAACACGCTGATCATCATGACGTCGAACCTCGGCGCCGAATATCTGGTCAATCTCAACGAGAACCAAGACGTCGATGCCGTACGTGACGAGGTGATGAGCGTGGTGCGGGTATCGTTCCGGCCGGAGTTCCTTAACCGCGTCGATGAAGTGATCCTGTTCCACCGGCTGCGCCGGCAGGATATGGGCCGCATCGTCGAGATCCAACTCAAGCGACTGGAAAACCTGCTCGTCGATCGCAAGATCACGCTTTCGCTGGACCAGGAGGCGATCGAGTGGCTGGCGGCCAAGGGCTACGATCCGGCCTATGGCGCGCGGCCGCTGAAGCGAGCGATGCAAAAGGAACTGCAGGACCCGCTGGCGGAGAAGATACTGCTCGGCGACATCCTCGACGGCTCGACCGTCAAGGTCACCGCAGGTTCCGACCGGTTGAACTTCCGCTCGAAGCCGACGGTCGTGGCGACCGAGGCGGCGGCCTGATTCGAGGCCGCCTCATGATTAAACACTAAACGGCGGGGCGCAGATGACGCTGGATGACTACAACAGCTTCTGCGCCTCGCTGCCGTCGACGAGCCATGTCGTCCAGTGGGGCGGCGCCCATGTCTGGAAGGTCGGAGCCAAGGTCTTTGCGATCGGCGGTTGGAGTGAGGGCAAGGAGCCGTTCGTCACCTTCAAATGCTCCGACATCGCTTATGACATCTTGAAGGAACAGCCGGGCCTTCGGCCCGCGCCCTATCTTGCGTCACGCGGCATGAAATGGATCCAGCGCCAGACAAACCAAAGCATGGACGATGACGCGCTGAAGGACTATCTGCGCGAAAGCCATCGCCTTGTCGTGCTCAAGCTGCCGAAGCAGGCGCGCAAGGAACTGGGACTCGCCGCCAGCTAGCTATGTTGCTCTCATCGCCAGAAATCCGCCATCTTCATGCCCGGTTCATGTTGGAACCTTATGGTCGGCAACTGATTTGCTGGCGAAGGGGTTCGCCTGCCGCATAGGCCCGAACATCGAATTCGATTTTCGGAAAGCTTGGTGCGAAGATTTTAACTATTAGAGCGTCCTTGCGCGTCCGAAGGGACGCGCGGCGCTCTAAAGAGACAACGCCGGGCGGCGGCAATTACGGACCGGAGAATTTGGCCAACATGTTCCGCACGATCTTCACCCTTTCGGCGCTCGCCGCCGGGCTGCTTTCTTCGAGCGCGATGGCCGCGCCGACGGAGGACATCGCGCCGCGATCTGCCCGTGCGGCCAATGCCGGTGGTGTGCTGGTCGTCCAGAACGGCGATTTCGACGTCTATTACGACGCCAGGGGGAACCGCGTCATCGTCGATGCGGAAACCGGCCAGGTCCTCGCCATCCAGCCGCCGCAGACCAGGTTCGACCGCCGCGCGCTCCGCCGCGAGCGCCTGCGCAATCTCGGACCGGTCGAGGACGACCGTTATTATCTCGACGACCCGGAAGACACGGCGCGCTTGCGCCGCTGGCAATTGGAAGAGGAAGGCCTGATCGTCGTGCCGCCGGTCGACGAATACGATCCCTACAGCGACAATTGGGTGGAAACTTTTCCCGAAGCGCCGCGCGATGACGGCAGCTATGGCAACGATTATCCGGAAGCGCCACAGCCGATAAAGCCGCGCACCGTCAAGCGCCAGCCGCTTGACGAGGCTTCGATCGAACCGGTCGAGCCGACGGCCCCAGGCGACCAGGCGGCATTGCCCCCAAAGATCGGCGGCAAGACTGCCACTGATCCGTCGCTTTCACTCGGTGCACGCCAGGATGTCGCCGCGTTGCAAGTGCTGCTCGACCGCGCCGGCGCCTCGCCCGGCGTCGTCGACGGACGCTTCGGCTCGAATGTCGACAAGGCGCTCGCCGCCTACAACGAGATCACCGGCAGCAATCTGCGGTCGACCGATGTGGTTGGCATCCAGGCAGCCCTTGAGCAGTCCGGCGGCGATGCCTTCGCCTCCTACAGCATCACGCCCGAGGATGCGGCCGGCCCCTATGTCGCCTCGGTGCCGGAAGACTACGGCCAGAAGGCGCAGCTCGACCGGCTGAGTTACACCTCCGTCACCGAAGCGCTGGCCGAGCGGTTCCATATGGACGAGAACTATCTGAAGGCGCTCAATCCGGAAGCCAATTTCAACCGTCCAGGCACGATCATCAAGGTCGCCAATTTCGGCAGGCTGGTGGCGGAGCCGGTTGCGCGCATCATCGCCGACAAGGGCAAGAAGCAGGTCCGCGCCTATGACGCGTCGGGCAAGCTAATCGCGGCCTATCCAGCCACCATCGGCTCGGCGGACACGCCTTCGCCCACCGGCACGCATGCGGTGTCGCGGGTCGCGTTAGATCCGAACTACACCTACAATCCGAACATCAATTTCAAGCAGGGCGAAAACAACAAGATCCTGACCATCCCGCCGGGTCCGAACGGCCCCGTCGGCTCGGTCTGGATTGCGCTGGACAAACCGACCTACGGCATTCACGGCACGCCTGACCCCTCCAAGATCGGCAAAACCGAAAGCCATGGCTGCGTGCGGCTGACCAATTGGGACGCGCGCGAACTGGCAAAAATCGTCTCGCCGGGCGTCACGGTGGAATTCATCGACTGAGCGCCTTATCGCAAATCACTGCACACCCCTGGGCGGCTCGGGGGGCAGGATTTTTTTGGCACGTGCATTAATCAGCCGATGATCTTCGCAAGTGAAGGAGCCGCGGTCCAACGGCATCGAAGTGCCGATCCTGTTCTGGTTTCAACGACAGCAGTCCTCTGGCCGGTTGTTGCCAGCGCATAGGAGGGCTAAGCAGGCTTAATGCGTTCTCCAAGCGAAGTCGGCGCCGACGCCGTCCCCCTGGCCAGGCCGCTGCCGGCCGATACGTTTTGCCCGCAATCGCGGCGCAGCTTCGTGCTGATCGCGGCGATCCTGGCTTCCGCGCTCGGCTTCATCGACGGTTCGATCCTGGCCATCGCCACACCGGCGATCCGCGTCGATCTTGGCGCCAGTTTCGCCGAGGCGCAGTGGATTTCAAACTCCTATGCGCTGACGCTTTCGGCACTCATCCTTGTCGGCGGCGCCGCCGGCGACCGTTTTGGCCTGCGGCATGCTTTTGTGGCAGGCATCGCGCTGTTCATTGCCGCCTCGCTTGCCTGCGCGGTGGCGCCGAACCCGCCGGTGCTCATTGCGTTTCGCGCCATTCAGGGCATCGGTGCTGCCATCATGGTGCCGGGCAGCCTCGCCATTATCGCCAAGGCCTATCCGAAGAAGGAGCGCGGCAGGGCGATCGGCACCTGGGCGGCGGCCTCGGCGCTGACGACGGCGCTTGGCCCGGTGCTGGGCGGCGTTGTCTTGTCGGCCTTCGGCGACGGCATCTGGCGGGCGATCTTCGCGATCAATCTGCCGCTTGGTCTTGTCTCGATCTACCTCCTGCTCGCCAAGGTCCCGGCCGACGCACCGACGGAAAAGCGCAGCCTCGATCTCGGCGGCGCTGCCCTCGCCATCTTGGCGTTCGGAGCGCTTGCCTACGGCTTGACCTCGATGAGCGCAGAGGGCGAGGGGCAAATGTCCGGCCCGAGCATCGCCGCCGGCGCGCTGCTGCTCATCATGTTCATTGTCTTCGAGCGCCGGCAGCGCGAACCGATGATCGATCTCTCGCTGTTTCGGGTCGGCGCCTTCGCCGGCGCCAATGTGGCGACCTTCTTCCTCTATTTCGCACTGTCGGCCAACCTGTTCTATCTGCCGATGCTGCTGATCGCCGGATGGGGGCTGAGCGCGGCTGAGGTCGGCTTCATCTTCCTGCCGCTGTCGGTCTTGATCGCGCTGTTGTCGGGGCCGGTCGGCCAGTGGTCCGACCGGATCGGCCCGCGTTTTCCGATCGCCAGCGGCAGTCTCGTCGTCGCTGTCGGCTTTGCCGGGCTTGCCTTGCTGGCCTATGCCGGCATCCACAGTTTCTGGTGGGGAGTGTTTCCGCTGATGGCGCTGATGGGGCTCGGCATGGCGCTGGTCGTGTCGCCGCTGTCGACGGCGGTGATGACGGCAGTCGAGGACAAGGATACGGGTGCTGCTTCGGGAATCAACAATGCCGTCTCGCGCATTGGCGGCCTGATCGCAGTGGCGGCGATGGGGTCACTGGCGGCCTGGGTCTATGCGGCAGTTCTGAATAGCGGTGCCGCATCCGGCATTCCGGGTTTCGGCGAACCGGCGCCGGCGGGCCTGGCACCGGATCTCGATGCAGCAAGGCTTGCCGCCAGCGATGCAGCTTTCGCAGCCGTCGCCTTGGCGACCGCGCTGCTTTGCCTGCTCTCGGCGATCGTGGCGTGGACGACCGTCTCCGGCGAACGACTGCCATGGTCGCGTGTATCTGAGACTCCGCAGAGCTGAGGAGCCCGGAAGGCTTCAAGGTCAGCTCAGCCTTCGATCTTGGCGCTCGCGACCTTCAGCGAATCACTGTCTTCCTGCTTGAGCAGATCATCGATGCGCCCGCGCTCACGCTTGAAGGCGACGAGGTCGTCGCCCTTCAGCACCTTGCCGACCGGCAGGCGAACGCGCATCGGATCGACCTTGGTGCCGTTGACGATCAGTTCGTAGTGGAGATGCGGACCGGTGGCGAGGCCGGTCTGGCCGAGAAAGCCGATGGTCTGGCCTTGGCGGACGCGCACGCCCGGCGCGATGCCTTTGGCAAAGGCGCTCTGGTGATTGTAGGAGGTCTCGTAGCCATTGGCGTGGCGGATGATGATCTGTTTGCCATAGCCGCCGGCCCAGCCGGCCTTCTCGACGACACCGTTGCCGGCGGCGATGATCGGCATGCCGATGGCGGCTGACCAATCGACGCCGGTATGCATGCGCACATAGCCGAGGATCGGATGCCTGCGGGCACCGAAGCCGGAGCGGAATTTTCCTGCGGGCAGGGGATTGCGCAGCAGGAATTGCTGGGCGCTGCGGCCGTCCTCGTCGAAATAGTCGGTACTGCCGTCCTGCATCTGAAACCGATAGAAATTGCGCGTCGTGCCGCCGAACGTCGCCGAGACATAGAGCAGCTCGGATTCGTCGGATGCCTGGTCGTCGCCATCCGGCTGCGAGAACAGCACCTCGATGCGGTCCGACGGATTGAGCCGCGATTGGAAATCGACACCGGACGCCAGAAGCTTGATCAGCCGCTTGGTCATCGCCTTGGACATGCCGTAGGAGTAGGCGGCGCGATAGATGCCGTCATAAACGTTCGGCAGATTGCCGCGCACCACCACCGGCGGCGAATCATCGAACGCGGTGAGCAATTCGGGATTGGGCTCCGGCTCCTGCGCCGGCACATATTGGCCGTGATCATCGAGCGCGATGGTGACGATATGCTGGGCCCTGTCGTAGATGCCGGTGCGAACGACCTTGGCGGCGTCGCCATGGATCTCGAGGCCGACACGCAGCACGGTTCCCGCCTTGAGCGCTGTCGCATTCAGCAATTTAGCGATCGCCTCGGCCATGCCGATGGCGTCCTCGCCGGTATAGCCGGAATCGGCGAACGCCTCGACGATGTTGCGGTCTCTGGTGAAGGGGATGATCTCCTCGGCGAAGGCTGGCGCCTGATCGTCGGGGGCAGCACGCGGCGACACCGAGACGTTTTCCGGGACGATCCTGACGTCGTAGGAGCCGGCCATGCTCTCGGCGAATGCATCGCCGAATCGCTGCGGGTCGACATAATGCAGCGACGCGACCTGCACGGCGCCGTCGCTCAGGCCCGTGCCGGCCTGGCGCACCACCTTTTCCACCTCGTCGGCGGACAAGTCACTCTTTTCGTCGAAGGCCGCCTTCTCGATCGGGAAATCGACCGTCTTCAAGCTCATCTCGCTTTCGACCTTGGCGCCATAGATCTGGCCGGCGGCGGCGGTCGCCGGCTGACCGGCACTGCCGTCGCGGTCGTCGCCAAACACCTGCATCGGGTTGAAAGGCGGATAGGCGCGGCTGGTCGTGTGCCCGGCGGCAAGCGCCATCTTGATCTGCACGAAAGGCATGGTGTGGATGACATCGCGGTCGCCGACCTTGGTCACCATCGACACTTCCATGCGCCGGCGGTCCTTGGCCTTGGCGATCTGGCGCGGCGCCACCAGCCTGGTGGTCTTGGCGATCTCGCCGGAATCATCGCCTCTTGCAAGGCTGATCAGTTCCGCGATCTCGGGCGGTGTTGCCAATTGCTGACGGCCGTCGAGGGCTGCGAACAGCGCCACGCCCATCAGCACGCTCGACGTCACGCCAGTCAGAAAAGTGCCCGACAGCCAGCGCGCCGAAACCTCGCGCCGGTCGGGCGGGCCACTGCGACCGTCCGCAATCAGCGGCGGCTCGTTGCCGAGTTCGGCTATGACATTTTCCGTATCTGGCATCCAGAAAGGCTGCTTCTTCCCCGGGCGGGACGGCTTGTCGCTTTTGTTGTGGCCATGACATTTGCCTGTCACGGCGGGCGAAGTCAACGAAGCGCCTGGCTTCGGCCGAGATCCCCAGTCATACTTCTCTCTTAGTGGCTCTCTTACAGTCGCTTATAAGGGCGCCGCGCCGGTGGTGCATGCGCCGGCTTCGTTGAGCCTTGGTGTCAAACCGCAATGCGGCGGCAATAGGGCTCCGTGGTGGCGGTCGGCTTTGTTATCCCCATGCCGCCGCGGAAGTCGGCTAGCGAAAATCGGCGCCGCAATCTTTCGTCGCAAAAAATTCAAAAAAGACCGAAATCGTTGTTGACACTTTGGACGCCTGCCGACTATATACGCCTCACCAACGAG
>NZ_SRTG01000001.1:1733286-1935786 GCF_004792125.1 Mesorhizobium sp. M5C.F.Ca.ET.164.01.1.1
AGATTTGTTCGAACTTCATAGCCCGCAAGGGGTGTGATTTGTCGCGGGAGACGCTCAATCTCCCGCATATGATGGGTTTGCCTAACCGCACCCTCGAACCGATCTCGAGAAGCTGGTCTTTTTGTGCCAATAACATCAAGCCGAATTCTGCACAGGATTTGGCTGAAGCGACGATCCTTCGGATCGCGCTGAAGCGACGATCTCTTCGAGATCGCGCGGTGGGTATTGGCAATGAGAACGATCAAGTGTCTTAAGGGCAATTGGTGGATGCCTTGGCATGCACAGGCGATGAAGGACGTGATACGCTGCGATAAGCTACGGGGAGGTGCGAATACCCTTTGATCCGTAGATTTCCGAATGGGGAAACCCACCTAAGGTGCTTGGAAAATCAGAGCAGCAGGGCAACTTGCTGCTGTGGTTTCCAAGTATCGATAATAGGTAACTTATCCTGAATACATAGGGATAAAGTGGCGAACGCGGGGAACTGAAACATCTAAGTACCCGTAGGAAAGGACATCAACCGAGACTCCGGCAGTAGTGGCGAGCGAACCCGGACCAGGCCAGTGGCGATGATGAGACAAGCGGAACCTTCTGGAAAGTAGGGCCATAGTGGGTGACAGCCCCGTACGCGTAATGCAAATCATCGTCCTCGAGTAAGGCGGGACACGTGAAATCCTGTCTGAAATTGGGGGGACCACCCTCCAAGCCTAAGTACTCGTGCATGACCGATAGCGAACTAGTACCGTGAGGGAGAGGTGAAAAGCACCCCGACAAGGGGAGTGAAAGAGTACCTGAAACCGATTGCCTACAAACAGTGGGAGCCCGCAAGGGTGACCACGTACCTTTTGTATAATGGGTCAGCGACTTAGTGTGACGAGCAAGCTTAAACCGCTAGGTGTAGGCGCAGCGAAAGCGAGTCTGAACAGGGCGTTCAGTTCGTCGCATTAGACCCGAAACCGAGTGATCTAGCCATGAGCAGGTTGAAGGTAAGGTAACACTTACTGGAGGACCGAACCCATAACTGTTGCAATAGTTCGGGATGACTTGTGGCTAGGGGTGAAAGGCCAATCAAACTCGGAAATAGCTGGTTCTCCGCGAAATCTATTTAGGTAGAGCGTCGACCGAATACCCCAGGGGGTAGAGCACTGGATGGGCTAGGGGTCCTCACCGGATTACCAAACCTAACCAAACTCCGAATACCTGGGAGTACTAGTCGGCAGACACACGGCGGGTGCTAACGTCCGTCGTGAAAAGGGAAACAACCCTGACCTACAGCTAAGGTCCCCAAGTTATGGCTAAGTGGGAAAGGATGTGAGGATCCCAAAACAACCAGGATGTTGGCTTAGAAGCAGCCATCATTTAAAGAAAGCGTAACAGCTCACTGGTCTAAATAAGGGTCTTTGCGCCGAAAATGTAACGGGGCTCAAGCCATACACCGAAGCTTAGGGTGGCGATAATCCTTCGGGATTACGCTGCGGTAGCGGAGCGTTCTGTAAGCTGATGAAGCCATACCCGTGAGGGGTGGTGGAGGTATCAGAAGTGCGAATGCTGACATGAGTAACGTAAGGGGAGTGAGAGACTCCCCCGCCGAAAGTCCAAGGGTTCCTGCTTAAAGCTAATCTGAGCAGGGTTAGCCGGCCCCTAAGTCGAGGCAGAAATGCGTAGACGATGGGAACCACGTTAATATTCGTGGGCCTGGAGGAAGTGACGGATCATTGAGGTAGTCCAATCTTATCGGATTGAAAGGGCTGCTGCGTGGTTCCAGGAAATAGCTCCTCCTTATAGACCGTACCCGAAACCGACACTGGTGGACTGGTAGAGTATACCAAGGCGCTTGAGAGAACTATGCTGAAGGAACTCGGCAAATTGCACGCGTAACTTCGGAAGAAGCGTGACCCTTTTCCACGCAAGTGGAGGAGGGTGGCACAGACCAGGGGGTAGCGACTGTTTATCAAAAACACAGGGCTCTGCGAAGTCGCAAGACGACGTATAGGGTCTGACGCCTGCCCGGTGCTGGAAGGTTAAGAGGAGGGGTGCAAGCTCTGAATCGAAGCCCCAGTAAACGGCGGCCGTAACTATAACGGTCCTAAGGTAGCGAAATTCCTTGTCGGGTAAGTTCCGACCTGCACGAATGGCGTAACGACTTCCCCGCTGTCTCCAGCATAGACTCAGTGAAATTGAATTCCCCGTGAAGATGCGGGGTTCCTGCGGTTAGACGGAAAGACCCCGTGCACCTTTACTATAGCTTTACATTGGCATTCGTAGTGGCATGTGTAGGATAGGTGGTAGGCTTTGAAACCTGGGCGCCAGCTCAGGTGGAGCCACCCTTGAAATACCACCCTTATCACTATGGATGTCTAACCGCGGCCCGTTATCCGGGTCCGGGACAATGTATGGTGGGTAGTTTGACTGGGGCGGTCGCCTCCTAAAGAGTAACGGAGGCGCGCGATGGTGGGCTCAGAACGGTCGGAAATCGTTCGCTGAGTGCAATGGCATAAGCCTGCCTGACTGCGAGACTGACAAGTCGAGCAGAGACGAAAGTCGGTCATAGTGATCCGGTGGTCCCGCGTGGAAGGGCCATCGCTCAACGGATAAAAGGTACGCCGGGGATAACAGGCTGATGACCCCCAAGAGTCCATATCGACGGGGTTGTTTGGCACCTCGATGTCGACTCATCGCATCCTGGGGCTGGAGCAGGTCCCAAGGGTATGGCTGTTCGCCATTTAAAGCGGTACGTGAGTTGGGTTCAGAACGTCGTGAGACAGTTCGGTCCCTATCTGCCGTGGGTGTAGGAATATTGAAAGGATCTGTCCCTAGTACGAGAGGACCGGGATGGACGGATCTCTGGTGGACCTGTTGTGGCGCCAGCCGCATAGCAGGGTAGCTATATCCGGACGGGATAACCGCTGAAGGCATCTAAGCGGGAAACCCACCTTAAAACGAGTATTCCCTGAGAACCGTGGAAGACGACCACGTTGATAGGCCGGGTGTGGAAGAGCGGCAACGCTTGAAGCTTACCGGTACTAATAGTTCGATCGGCTTGATCGTTCTCATTCCTTATGCCCATCTCGGCGCAATCCAAAGGATTGTCGTCGGCGCAATCCAAAGGATTGTCGCCTGATGGTTGTTTGCCCTCGCGGCAGTCGGCTTCGCCGACGCCTCCGGGCAGGGCCTCGCAAAGGCTCGGACGCGCGGTCGCGCTTGCGGACTGCGTCCGAAAACCGCGACGCCAGGCACGAAAAAACAGCTTCTCGAGCAACGTGCGCTTTGCCGACCTGGTGGTTATGGCGGAGCGGCTGCACCCGATCCCATTCCGAACTCGGCCGTGAAACGCTCCAGCGCTGATGGTACTTCGTCTCAAGACGCGGGAGAGTAGGTCGCTGCCAGGTCTGCAAAACGCACGTCGCAAGAATCCAAATTCTTCTCCTTACAAAACAGGCCCGCCAATCGCGAGCTCGGGCCGCGCAAGCGGCCCTTTCATTTGGCGGAACTTGTACCTAAGTAAAGCGCTGACTTGCTTGAAAAGTTGACGCGGGGTGGAGCAGCCCGGTAGCTCGTCAGGCTCATAACCTGAAGGTCACAGGTTCAAATCCTGTCCCCGCAACCAAATCCACAAAACGGCCCGCCTCAGTGCGGGCCGTTTGCGTTTGCGGCCTGCCGCGGTCGAGTTTGAAAGCCGACGCAGCGGGACAGAGAAAGTCACATTTTTCCGGCAACCAGTCTCGACATAAGCCCCCAGCAATCTCGAATGGTTGCTGGGGTTTTTCTTTGATGCCCGCCACTTGCTCGCCCGACATTCCAACCGGCGCTGCGACGCCTGAATTTCCTTTTGCCGCTCAATTCACACGGCTTTCCAACCCCGCCGTCAGCGGTATCTCGAGCCCGCGCCGCAATCCCGTCGCAACGACCGACACCCTGAATTTTCCGGCGAGCGCCTTGTCGAAAATGGCGCCGACGATGATATCGGCGTCGGCGTCGACCTCCTCGCGGATGCGGGTGGCGGCTTCGTCGACCTCGAACAGCGTCATATCAGTGCCACCCGATATCGAGACAAGGACGCCCTTGGCGCCCATCATCGAAGCTTCGTCGAGAAGCGGGTTTGCGATCGCTGCTTCGGCCGCCTTCCTGGCGCGGTCCTCCCCGGTGGCTTCGCCGGTTCCCATCATCGCGCGACCCATGTCGCGCATCACCGACTTCACATCGGCAAAGTCGAGATTGATCAGCCCTTCCTTGACGATGAGATCGGTGATGCAGCCGACGCCGGCATAGAGGACGCGGTCCGCCATGGCGAACGCGTCCGCGAAGGTCGTCCTGGCATCGGCGATCCTGAAGAGGTTCTGGTTCGGGATGACGATGACGGTATCGGCGCTTTCGCGCAGCCGCTCGATGCCCTCATTGGCGGCATGCATTCGACGGTTCCCTTCGAAGACGAACGGCTTGGTGACGACGGCCACGGTCAGTATTCCCGCGTTGCGCGCGGCCTGCGCTATGACCGGTGCTGCACCAGTTCCAGTTCCGCCTCCCATACCCGCGGTCACGAAACACATATGCGTTCCCGCAAGATGGTCCATGATTTCGTCGATCGATTCCACGGCCGCGGCATGGCCGACCTCGGGCAGGGATCCTGCACCAAGGCCTTCCGTGACGTGCGCTCCCAACTGGATCAGCCGCGTTGCCTTCGACATGGTGAGCGCCTGGGCATCGGTGTTGGCGACGATAAATTCGGTGCCCTGCAAGCCTTCGGCGATCATGTTGTTGATGGCGTTGCCGCCACCGCCGCCAACCCCGATGACGGATATTTTGGGCCTCATCTCCGAGATTGCCGGCCTCGTTGCAGTATTCATTTGCCGTCTCTCCCCTTGAAGGCGCCAGCGCAGCGGTCGGTGGAAGGCTTACTCCTGGCGCACTGCTAAGACTTTGGACAGTGAGCGAATCAGGACAGCCCAGCGTAACCAAGGGAATCAGACGGTTGAACCGGCTGCAAGTGCAGTATGCAAACTCGCGCATGTTAAGCGCCATTGGTTTGCCGGCCGAGACCGATCTTCCTGTTCTACTTGACGGCGATGCCGGCCGTCAGGCCGCCATCGATCCTGTAGTCCGCACCGGTGCAGAACCCGGCTTTCGACGAACACAGAAAGGCGATGAGTTCCGCCACTTCCTCCGGCTCGCCGATGCGCCCGATGGGGTGGGCTTCGCCGAAGCGCCTGTAGGCGGCCTCGACATCGGCGTCGGTGCCATTCTCGCCGCGCGCCGCCTTTTCCAGGATCGGGGTGCGGATCGAGCCCGGGCTGACGGAATTGACGCGAATGCCGGAGCGCGCGTAGTCAAGCGCCAGAGAGCGCGTCAGGGTGTGGATGGCGCCCTTGGTCGTAGCATAGGCGGCGACGTTCTGCTGGCAGGCGAAGCCCTGCACCGAAGCCACGTTGACGATGGCGCCGCCGCCTCTCTTCATCATCTCGGGAATACCGAAATGCGCGGTCAGGTAGATCGAGCCGACATTGACGGACATCGCCTGGTTCCAGGTGTCGAAATCGGTGCTGGTCGCCGTTCCATACGGATGGACCGCCGCGGAATTGACGATGACATCGAGGCCGCCGAACCGCTCGACACCGGCCGTGACCGCGTCGCGAACCTGATCCGGCACGGAGACGTCGACGGCCATGACCAGCGCCTTGGCGCCGGAGCTGTCCAGATCCGCTGTTATCGCAGCGTTGGCCGCGCGGTCGATGCCGCAGGCGATGATCGCCGCGCCGCCCGCCGCAAGACGTCTGGCAGTTGCCAGGCCGATCCCGGTCGTCCCCGTCACCAGAGCGATCTTGCCGTCGAAATCCTTCATTGCGCAAACTCCTTTAATTTGACTTCCATTGTGGCCCAACAATACGGTTCTGTTTTATCGCAAAGGAAAGCCTCGATGGAACAATGCTGGCGCTGGTATGGCCCTGACGACCCGGTAACGCTCGATCATGTCAAGCAGGCCGGAGCCACGGGCGTTGTATCCGCCCTGCATAATATCTATGACGGCCGCGCCTGGCCTTTGACGGACATCCTCGAGCGCAAGCGGATCATCGAGGCCGAAGGGCTGACCTGGTCTGTCGTGGAGAGCATTCCCGTCCACAATTCGATCAAGATCGGCTCGGCGGAACGGGTTCGCTATGTTGGCTGGTACAAGGACACGATCCGTGCGCTGGCGAAAGCCGGCATAAAGACCATCTGCTACAATTTCATGCCTGTGGTCGACTGGACCCGCACCGACCTTGCGTATCGTCTTCCAACGACGGGCTACGCCCTGCGGTTCGATGCGATTGATTTTGCCGCGTACGACCTGTTCGTCCTGAAGCGCAGGAATGCCGAAGCCAGCTACAGCGCGGTGCGTATCGCCGAAGCGGAATCGCGACTGAAGGAACTGAGCGAAGAGCAGATCGACAGGATCGAGCGCAATCTCATTGCCGGCCTGCCGGCGACCGAGCGCAGCTACGTCAGGGACAGTTTTCGCGAGGCATTGGCGGAATATGACTCGATCGGGCCGAAGGAATTGCGCGACAATCTCGCCTGGTTTTTGCGCGAGATCATTCCGGTGGCCGAGCAGGAGGGAGTGCGCATGTGCATCCATCCCGACGACCCGCCATTCTCGCTTTATGGCTTGCCACGGGTCGTTTCGACCGCCGAGGACGCGCGTTTCATCCTCAGCGCCGTCGGCAGTCCGGCGAACGGCCTGACATTCTGCACCGGCTCCTACGGTACGCGCGCAGACAACGACATTGTCGGCATGGTCAAGGAATTCGCCGACCGGATCCATTTCGTCCATCTGCGCAATGTGACCATCGAGGATGACGGCTCCTTCCATGAAGCCGAGCATCTGGAGGGCGGCACCGACATGACGCATGTCATCCTCGCTTTGATGCAGGAAGAAGCGCGCCGCAGTAGGGAAGGCCGCGCCGACTGGCGGATTCCCATGCGTCCTGATCATGGCCATCTGCTCGCCGACGATATCGGCAAGACCAGGATCAACCCCGGCTACTCATTGATCGGCCGGCTGAAGGGCCTCGCCGAACTGCGCGGCATCATGCGCGCCGTGGAACGTTTTGATCTGGCCTGAGGATCGCAAACGGGAAGTGGTGCTAAGGTCTATGGCTTGATGAAACAAGCTCGGCCTTGCGCCGTGCCGTCTCCAGCCCGATGGCTATGAAGCGGCGCGCATGCCGCGCCAGTTCCATATTGTCGGTCCACAGATTGCGCCAGATGGCGGTTTTCTTCGACAGGTTCTCGTCGACGATCTCCGATGAGAAGGATTCGAAGCTGAGGTCGTCGCTATAGCCGATCGCGGTCAGCGCATCGAGGATCGCCGCGAAGTCGATGTTGCCGGTGCCGAGGAAGCCGCGATGGCTCTCGCCGATATGGACATAGCCGATCTTCTTCGCGGCGTGGCGGATGGCCAGCCCGACATCAGCCTCCTCGATATTCATGTGGAAAGTGTCGAGATGCAGGAAGATGTTGTCTGAGCCGGTGTCCTCGATGAAGGCTAGCCCTTGTGCGGCGGTGTTGAGCAGATTGCTCTCGAAGCGGTTGACGATCTCGAGGTTGAGCGTGACGCCGGCGGCCTTGGCGGTCTCCGCGACCTTGGCGAGCGTGGCAGCACTGCGGTTCCATTGATCGCGAGTCGGCGCCTCAGTCTGCAATCCGTGGCTGGTGCTGAGGATGCCGGCGACCTTCCGGCCGCCGAGATCGCGGGTGAGCGCGATCGTACGTTTCAGGATTTCGACGCCGTGCGCCGCAATCGCCTTGTCGGCGCTTGAAATGTCGCCGTCGGCCGGCAGTCCGATGCTGATCGCCACGCCGAGATCGAGCTCGGCGATGCGATTGGCCAGCCCGCCAATGTCGACATTGGCGGGGTCGAGATAGGAGAATTCGATCAGGTCGAAGCCGGCCTCTTTGGTGTTGGCCAGCGTCCGCTCGAGGTCGCCTTGCGCCGAGCTCGCCGACCAGACGAAAGAATGGATTCCAATGCGCGACATGATCGTCTCCTGCTGCTCGAGAGCATCGGACCCAAAAGTGGGACCGTTTTGGGAAAAATCCGATGCTCAAACAAAAAACGGTGCGGCCGGTCGTCCCGGCCGCACCAGCCTTGGGAGGCTCTAAGCTAGCGGGCCGCCGTCCAGCCCTTGTAGTCCTTCAGGTTCTCGGCCGTGATCAGCTGCGGGTCGAGCAGCACCGTCGCCTCGGCCGGCTTTTTGCCGGCGAGCACTTCGGCCGCCATCTGCAGCGACTGGCCAGCCATGACGTAAGGATCTTGCGAGGCCGAGGCCTTGATCATCGAGGTGCCGGAAGAGAGTTCCTTCTCGATATCGGGCGCGCCGTCGACCGCGGTGAAGATGAACTCCGAGCGGTTGAGCTGCTTGGCCGCAAGCTGGGCGCCGATCGCTGTCGGATCGTTGATGGCGAACACTGCGTCGATCTTGTCGAAACGGGTCAGCAGCGACTGGAACACCTTGAGGCCGCCGTCGCGCGAGCCTTCGGCATTCTGGTCGTCGGAGAGGATCTTGATATCCGGGTGCTTCGCCAGCACGTCCTTGCAGCCCTTCACCCGCTCCAGGATCGACGACGATGCCGGGCCGTTCAGGATGACATAGTCACCCTTGCCGCCGGTATGGTCGACCAGATACTGGCAAGCCGCTTCGCCGGCCTTGACGTTGTTGGTCATCACTGTGACGTCGGCGCCCGGCGCCGAAACATCGAAAGCGGCAACCACGATGCCCGCCGCCTGCGCCTTCTTCACCGCCGGTGCGATCGCCTTGGCATCGACGGCGTTGAGCATGATCACGTCGACGCCGGCGGCGATGAAGGAGTCGACCTGCGAGACCTGCTTGTTGAGGTCGTAGTCGGCCGACACCGACGTCACCTCGACATTAGGGTTGATCTTCTTGGCGGCGTCCTCGATGCCCTTGATGGTGGCGACGAAGAACGGGTTGCCGAGCAGGCCGACCGAGATGCCGACCTTGTTCAGATCCTTGGCCGAAGCCGGTGCGATGACGACGGCCGCAAGGGCAACGCCGCAGAGCAGTTTAGCGATGGTCTTCATTGTTTTCCTCCTGATGCCCCGCGCCTCTCACGGTGCGTTACATGAAACCGGGTCGTTGACGCCGGCGACTAAGGTCAATCACGTTCTTGCTCCTGCCTGGAGCCTGTAGCGGTCGAGGGCGACCGCCACGATGATGACCAATCCCTTGATGATGTACTGCCAGATGTCCGAAACACCGGCCAAGATGAGCCCATTGGAGAGCACCGCGATGATCAGCCCGCCGATCAGCGTGCCCCAGATCGAACCGACGCCGCCGACAAAGCTGGTGCCGCCGAGAATGACCGCGGCAATGGCGTCGAGCTCATAGGACTGCCCAAGCTGCAGCCCATTGGCCGCATAGAGCCGGGCCGCCGACATGGCGCCGCCAAGGCCGGCCAGCAGGCCGGAAACGCCATAGACGAAGAGCAGCACCAGCGGCACCTTGATGCCGGTGAGGCGCGCGGCTTCGGCGTTGCCGCCGACGGCATAGATCCAGGTGCCGAGCACGGTGCGCTTGAGTACCAGCCAGGACAGCACCACGACCGACAGAGCGATGATGACCAGCCAGGGAATGCCGAACAGCGAACCGTTGCCGATGAAGTCGAACGGCAGGTCAGAGTTGAACACTGTGGTGTCCTGGCCGAGCAGGCGGGCAACACCGCGCACGGCGGTCAGCGAGCCCAGCGTGACGATAAAGGGCGGCAGCTTGATGTAGGCGACGAGCAGCCCATTGACGACGCCGAAGCCGAGGCCGACCAGAATGGCCGCTGGCACGCCGAGCATGCCCCACTCCGGCACCAGCGACACCATCACCGCCACCATCGCCGAGGCGGCAAGGATGGAGCCGACGGACAGGTCGATGCCGCCGGTCAGGATGACGAAGGTCATGCCGGCCGCGAGCACGATGTTGATCGACGACTGCTGCGTGACGATCAACAGGTTGGTCTCGGTGAGAAAGCGCGGGTTCATGATCTGGAAGCCGGTCGCCAGCAGGATCAGGACCGGCAGCATGCCAAGCGCGGCGAAGGCGGTGCGCAGCCGCCGGCTCCTGCCGACCGCCTGGTCACCCGCGCTGATCTCGGTTGCCTTGTCGGTCATCCCTTGGCCGCTCCCGTTGCAAGTTCCATGATTGCTTCCTGACTGAGCGGCTGGCCGGCGGATGCCATAACTTCGCCGACGATAGTGCCGTCGCGCATCACCAGCACGCGGTCGGCGACGCCGATCACCTCCGGCAGTTCGCTGGAGATCATCAGGATGGCGATGCCCTTCTTGGCGAGATCGTCGATCAGCCGGTAGATTTCGGACTTCGCCCCGACATCGACGCCGCGAGTCGGCTCGTCGAGGATGAGGACCCGCGGCTCGGTTTCGAGCAGGCGGGCGAGCAGCACCTTCTGCTGGTTGCCGCCCGACAGCGAGCCGGCATTGGCCTGCACCGACCTGGTGCGGATGGAGAGGTCGGAAACGGCCTTGCCGGCGCGCCTTTCGGCCGTGGCGAAGTCGCGCAAGCCGCCGGCCTGCGCGTCCCTTGCGAGCACGCCCATGCTGATATTGTCGGAAATCGACATGTCGAGGAACAGACCGAGTTCCTTGCGGTCTTCGGTGAGATAGGCGATGCCGGCGTCCAGCGCCTCGCGCGGCGAGCCGATGGCTATCGGCTTGCCGTCGAGTTCCAGCGTGCCTGATGTGTGCCTGTCGGCGCCGAAGATCAGCCGTGCGAGCTCGGTGCGGCCCGAGCCGACCAGGCCCGCCAGCGCCAAGACTTCGCCCTTGTGCAGGTCGAAGGAACAGTCCTTCAAAAGATTGCCGTCCGACATGCCCTGCACCGATAGTGCGATCGCGCGCTTGCTGTCCGGCGGGCGGTGATCCTTCTTGTAGAAGGCGGACAGATCACGGCCAACCATCATCGAAACGAGGCGCGAGGCGTTCAGATCGGCGCGGTCGAGCGTGCCGACATAGCCGCTGTCGCGCAG
The DNA here is from genome assembly GCF_004792125.1 of Mesorhizobium sp. M5C.F.Ca.ET.164.01.1.1. Taxonomy (NCBI): domain Bacteria; kingdom Pseudomonadati; phylum Pseudomonadota; class Alphaproteobacteria; order Hyphomicrobiales; family Phyllobacteriaceae; genus Mesorhizobium; species Mesorhizobium sp. M5C.F.Ca.ET.164.01.1.1. The sequence goes on from NZ_SRTG01000001.1 coordinate 1,744,312, forward strand.
CACGCTGACACGGTCGGCTAGTTGGTAGACCTCTTCCATCCGGTGGCTGATGTAGATGATGGCGATGCCCTGCGACTTCAGCGTCGCAATAACCTCGAACAACCTGTCCGTCTCGCGCGAGGTCAGCGAGGTGGTCGGCTCGTCCATGACGATGATGCGCGCGCTGGTCGACAGCGCGCGAGCGATCTCGACCAGCTGGCGTTCGCCGAGCGACAGGCTGGAGACCGAGGCCCGCGCCGAGAAAGAGACGCCGAGCCGCGCGATGATCTCGTCAGTGCGCCGATTGCACTGATTGCGGTCGACGATGCCGAACCGTCTCGGCTCGTTGCCGAGGAAGATGTTCTGCGCAACCGTCAGGTTGGGCGCCAGCGACAGCTCCTGATAAATGACCGCAATGCCGTTGGCGCGCGCCTTGATCGGGTCACCAGTCGCAACGGGTGTGCCGTCGATCAGGATATCGCCGCCTGGATCCGGCCGATAGGCGCCGGACAGCACCTTCATCAGCGTCGACTTGCCGGCGCCGTTTTCGCCCATCAGCGCGTGCAGTTCGCCGGCGTGGACGGTCAGCGACACGTCCTGCAAGGCGCGGATCGGGCCGAACGTCTTGGAGATGTGCCGCATCTCCAGTATCGGCTGGCGCGCCGTCTCGATTTGGGCAGCGGCGGTCATCGTGCACCTCGCGCTGCAGTTTCAACGACGCCTCGATCGCCGGAGAGGCCGCGCCAGCTGTCGCGGTAGCCAGCAAGACCAGCGAAGCCGGAGGCGCGCACCGGCTCCGGCGCCTCGGCGGCAAATTCGCGTCCAACACTCTCGAAGGCAAGAGCCGCCGCTCCGGTGGCGCTGCCCTCCAGCGTGGCGCCCTGCATGAAGGACTGGCCGGGGCGCAGCTGCGCCAGCAGGGCGGCGAGCACGCCGCCGCTGTTCAGCCCGCCATCGACGATTACGGTATCGTTCGAATGGATCAGGTCGAGACACAGATCGACCATCAGTGCGACATAGAGCAGCGCCACAGCCGCGCGCTCCTCCGCGTTGGGTGTGCGCCCGACCAATTCGCCGGGATGGCCAGGCATCGGCCCGCCCGGGGCGAAACCAGGCAGCGCCATGATGCCGGCGTCGATCACCTGCTGTACCGAGGAGCGAGCGATTGCGCCTTGCCAGCCGGCGCTGATTGTCGCGAATTCACGGCCGCCCATGAAACGGATGGTCGGCACCGGGCCAGCATCGACATCAACATTGACCAGCATGTCGCGGTCGCGGTCGAGCGCGTCGAGCGGGCAGTCCGGGTTGAGCACGACGACCCAGGTGCCGGTCGAGACGACTGTGACCGGCCCAAGCTCCTGCCGGCGATAGGCATGGAGCGCCGCATTGCTGTCATGGACACCGTTGTGGATGGCAATCGGCCGTGTTGCCCCGCCGAAGCGCCGCTCGCCGATGACAGCTCCGGCACGCTCAAAGGCGGGCATCTGGCCGCGCCAGCCCTCGGCGTCGACCAGCGAACTGAAATCGCGCTTGCGCGGCGCCCACAGATGCGAGTGACAGCCGAGATAGGACACTTCCGAGACCGCCCGGCCGCCAAAGCGCCAGCTCCAGTATTGCGGATAGCCGAGGATCGATTTCGCGGCATCGAACGTGCTGGGTTGCACCGCCTTCAGCCACAGCATGTGGCGACCATAGTTGAAGCCGAGCGGCAGGAGCGGCGAGAAAGTCTCGGCAAAATCCGGAATGCGGCGATCGATCTGCGCAGCGATCTCAGCCGGTGGCTCCTGCTCGTAGTCGAGAATAGGATGCGTCAGCGCCGCATTGTCGACCAAGGCAAAGGTGCAGCCATGGCCCGAAACCATCAATCCTTCCACACCATGATTGTCGACCGCTTCGCCGACGGCGCGAGCCGCCCAATCGTGAAGGGCTGTCTCGTCGAGCACACTGAAGCCGCCTTTGCGCGTCCAGTTTGGCTGAGTCCGGCGCTCATCGAGAATCTGCCCGTCCTGACCAAAGACGAAGAGCTTCGAGTTGGTCTTGCCGAAGTCGAGGACGGCCACCTTCACTGCAGGGCTCCAGAGGCAGAGGCGATCCGCACCATGACGCCGGCGTCTTCGAGCATGCGTGCGTCGGCATCGGACAGGCCGTCATCGGTCACCAGCGTGCCGATGCGGGACAGAGGCAGCGCGACGTTGCGCGCGTGGATCGACAGTTTGCGGCTGTCGGCCAGCACCACGATCTGGTCGGCGCATAGGCTGAGTTCGACGATGGAGCGGACCAGCAGCGGATGCGATTCCAGCACGCCCTCCGGGCCGATGCCTTGCGCGCCAAGAAAGAATTTCGACGCATAGAACGGCACCGCCTGGGTGAGCGAATGGATGATGCCAGGCTCGCGATGAAGCTCACCGCCGGCGATGGTTAGGCTGCAATGACCGTGGTCGCTCAAATAGGCGATGAGCGGCATCGAGTTGGTGTAGAGCCGGATGTTGCGGTCGGCGAGCTTGGCGCCGAGGTGGAAACAGGTCGAACCGCCATGCACGATGATGGCGTCGCCATCGCGCACCATGGTCGCGGCGAGAGCCGCGATCTGCCGCTTGGCTTCGACTGCGAGATCGCGGTTCTCGTCATAGGGCCTGGCATAGGCGACGCCCGCCTGAGAGGCGCCATCGAGCGCCGAGATGCCGCCATAGACCTTTCGTGCTTCACCGGCCTCATCGATCTTGTCGATGTCGCGCCGCACCGTCGCAGCCGACACGCCGAGCCGCTCCTGGAGCTCGCGCACTGAGGCGAAGGGGCGATCCCGCAACAACTCGACGATCTGACGCTGGCGGCCGGAGTCGCTCAACGGATACCCTCCCGAAATGCCATTTTGCCACGGCAATTGGTGCAAGTTACTCAACACAGATCAGATTGCAAGCTCGATTTGACGAAATAAGATCACTATTGACGTAACTTACTCGTATCTGCGATACCAGCATCACTCCTTATCCCGGCAGCGGGATATCCAAAGCCGTGGCCACGCGGCCGGTTTGTGAAGGAATTTCGATGGCAAACTATGCGGATGCGCAGGAATTGGCTACTTTGCGGTCGCTTTCGGCCAGCATCGGGCGCGACCCGCATTTGACCCAGGCCGCGGGCGGCAACACTTCGCTGAAGGCTGGCGACACGCTCTGGATCAAGGCTTCCGGTACTTGGTTGAAGAATGCGCTCGCCGAAGACATTATGGTTCCCGTGGCGATCGCCCCGCTGCTTAGGGCTGTCGAACAGCGCGACCCAGCCGCCGATCAGCCGCAGGGTTTCGCCATCGAGGCGCTCAACACACGCAGGCTGCGCCCGTCCATCGAGACCACTGTTCACGCCCTGATGCCGCAGCGAGTGGTTCTGCATGTTCACTGTGTCGACACCATCTCCCTGGCCGTGCAGGCCGACTGCGAGGCTCAAATCGCCAAGCGCCTCGATGGTCTCGAATGGGCGTATGTTCCCTATCGCCGGCCGGGCCTGCCGCTCGCCCAAGGCATTGCCGAGCGCCTTCGGCCTGGGGTCGATGTGCTGATCCTTGCCAATCACGGCCTGGTCGTCGCAGCCGAGACCGTTGCCGGCGCCGAAGCGCTGCTGCGCCGCGTCACAGGGCTGCTGGCGCGGCCGCCCCGCGAGGTGGCGGAGCCCAACCTTGCTGCATTGACGGCGCTCATCGGACGCACCGGTTACAGGTTGCCGGCGGATGTCGAAGCGCATGCGGCCGCGATCGATCCGGAAAGCTGCCGCATGGCGTCGGGGGGCAGCCTCTATCCCGATCACGTCATCTTTCTCGGCCAGGGTTCGGTCGTGGCGAGACCCGGCGAGGACGTGAAGCGTGTCACCGAACGGTGCGACAGTGCACCGGTGGGAATCCTGTTCCCCGGGCTTGGCGTGCTGATGCGCGGCGACGCGAGTGGCGGCGCCGACGCCATGCAACGCTGCCTTGCAGACGTGACGGCGCGGGTCGATGTCGCGGCGAAGCTGAACTATCTGACCGCCGCCGAGAACGACGAACTGATCAACTGGGACGCCGAGCAGTACCGCCAGAAACTCAATGCAGCCAGCAGCTGACATGGCGCGTTTGATCGGCCCGCTTTCGATCGACCCGCTTTCGATCGGCCCCCTTTCGATCGGCATCGACATCGGCACATCAGGTGCGCGCGTCGTCGCCATGCGCCCGGACTTTTCGATTGCCGCGCGTTCCGCCGTCCCACTCGACAGATTTGGCCAGAACGCCCGCGATCCCTCAGTGTGGTGGTCAGCGGTCGGCGCGGCGCTGACCGAACTGCTTTCAGGCATCGATCGCGCGGCGGTCCGGTCGATTGCCGTCGACGGCACTTCGGGCACGCTGCTGCCGGTCGACGGCGCCGGGCGGCCGCTGGCCGAGCCGCTGATGTACAATGACAAGGTTGACGATGACGCCATTCTGGCCGTGATCGCGCGCGAGGCGCCGGCAGCGAGCGCTGCACTTGGGGCGACGTCCGGTCTCGCCAAGGCGCTGTCGTTCCAGCGCCAGCCCGGCGTTGCCGCGGTGCTGCATCAGGCCGACTGGATCGCGGCACAGTTCTCCGGCCGCTTCGACATCAGCGACGAGAACAATGCTCTGAAAACCGGTTACGATGTCGAGGCCCGGCGCTGGCCGGACTGGATCGCGGCGACCGGCATGCGCATGGAACTCCTGCCTCGCGTCGTCAAGCCGGGCGACATCACGGGAACGCTCTCCGCGAGCGCCGCGGATTTGTTCGGCCTGGCGCGCGACGTCGCCGTGGTCGCCGGGACGACGGATGGCTGCGCGTCATTCCTGGCGACGGGCGCTACGGCAGTTGGCGACGGCGTCACCGCTCTGGGATCCTCGCTGACCATCAAGATCCTCTCCGACCTGCCGATCTCGGCGCCGCAGTTCGGAATCTATAGTCACCGGTTGGGAGATGCCTATCTGGCGGGTGGTGCGTCGAATTCGGGCGGCAAGGTGCTGGCGCAGCATTTTCCCCTCGCGCGCATCATCGAGTTGAGTGCGGCGATCGACCCAATGACGGAGACGGGCCTCGACTATTATCCACTTCCCGCGGTCGGCGAACGCTTCCCGGTAGCCGATCCCGCCCTGCCGCCGCGTCTGACGCCGCGGCCGGCGGACGACGCCGACTATCTGAAAGGAATGTTGGAGGGCATTGCCGAGATCGAGGCGCTCGGCTATCGCCGGCTTGCCGAGCTCGGCGCGCCTCGGCTGAACTCGGTCAGAAGTGTCGGCGGCGGTGCGGCAAACGCCGCCTGGACCGCGATCCGGCAGCGCAAGCTGGGCGTCGATTTTCTGCCGGCGCTTTCGGACGAGGCGGCCGCCGGCACAGCGCGCCTAGCGCTGATGGGCGCAATCGAAGCGGGGCTTTTGTGATCACGAAGACAGTTGAACATGTCGATGGCATCGGAGCGCTGGTCGAGCGCTATCAGGTGTTCCTGCTCGATCAGTTCGGCGTGCTGCACGATGGTACAAACCCTTATCCGGGCGCCGTGGAGGCATTGTCGGCGCTGAAGCGCGCAGGCAGGACGATTGTGCTGGTCTCAAACTCGGGCAGGCGCGCGCGGCCCAACGAAGCCCGCTTGCTGAAGCTCGGCTTCCAACCAGGAAGCTGGGATCAATTTGTCTCCTCCGGCGAGATCGCGTGGCGGTCCTTTCACGAAATGGCGGTAACCGGAACGCTGCGCCCAAACACAAAGTGCCTGCTGATCAGCCGCGAGGGCGATCGCTCGGCGATTGAAGGCCTGCCTTTCGCGTTGACCGGTGACGGCGACGATGCCGAGCTGGTGCTGATCGCCGCCAGTGAGGGCGATCGCTACGACATCGATCACTATCGCAGGCTTTTTGCACCGGCAGCAATGCGGCACGTGCCGTGCTTCTGCACCAACCCCGACAAGATCATGCTGACCGCCGTGGGGCCTCGCTTTGGCGCCGGTCAGCTTGCGGATCTCTATGAGAGCCTCGGCGGCAGCGTCACCCGTATCGGCAAGCCCTATACCCCGATCTTCGACGCCGCGCTGGCGCTGGCGGGCAACCCGGACCGAAGTAGCGTGGTCTGTGTCGGCGACAGCGTCGAACACGATATCGCCGGCGGAATTGGCGCCGGCGTGGCGACTGCGCTGGTCCTGTCCGGAATATTGGCTGACACCCCTGACCTGGCCGAGCTTTTCGACAGTCTGGATGCCTACCCCGATTACACCACGGATGTTTTTAAATTCGCTGATTGAGGCCGTCAGTTTTCCAGGGTTGGGCGCTGCCACGGCAATGATACTGTCGGTCGTGGTGCTTGGTGGCGCAGCCCTTTGGCTGCCGGTGCCAGTTCACATCTGGTTGGTCGGAGGCTATTGATCCTGCATGCGTGATTTTCAACTCCCCGGTCGGTCGCCGGTTCGTGCGACGGAAGCGATGGCCGCGACATCGCACCCTCTGGCGACACTGGCGGCGCTCGAGATGCTGCGGTCCGGCGGTAACGCGATGGATGCAGCCGTGTGCGCGGCGGCGGTGCAGGCGGTCGTCGAGCCGCAATCGACCGGTATCGGCGGCGACTGTTTCGTCCTCTACTGCCCCAACGGCCAAGGCGAGGTTCTGGCCTTCAACGGCTCCGGCCGCGCACCTGCGTCAGCGACGGCTGAATGGTATCTGGACAGGGGGCATGTCGAACTGCCCGAGTCCGGTCCGCACGCGGTCACCGTGCCGGGCGCCGTCGACGCCTGGTGCCGGCTGCTCGAGAATCACGGCAGAAAGGGCATCGACGCCGCGCTCGCACCTGCCATACGCTACGCCGAACAAGGCTACGTCGTCCAAGACCGCGTCGCCTTCGACTGGGCTGAAAGTGCTGCCTTGCTGGCCGCTGACGAACATGCGGCGCGGATATTTCTGCCGGATGGAAGGGCGCCGCAGGCAGGCGAGTTGCACCGGCAGCCGCAACTGGCCGAAACCTTGCGCATCGTCTCGCGCCGTGGCCGCGCCGGCTTTTACGAAGGCGAGGTCGCCGACGACATGGTGGCGCGTTTGCGTGCTCTCGGTGGGCTGCATGCGCTCGAGGATTTCGCGGCGACGCAGGGCGAATATGTCAGGCCAGTCGGCACATCCTACCGAGGCTACGACATCCATCAGATGCCGCCGAACAACCAGGGGCTGACGGCACTGATCATGCTGAATGTGCTGTCGGGCTGCTCGCTCGGCTCACTGGAACCGAACGGCGCCGAGCGCTTTCACCTCGAGATCGAGGCTGGGCGGCTTGCCTATCAGGACCGCGACAATTTCATCGGCGACCAGAACCACGTCCATGTTCCGGTTGAGCAGTTGTTGTCCAGATCCCATGCGGACCGGCTCCGCGCCGAGATCGATCCGACGCGTGCGATGACGCATCTGCCTCGGCTTGAGCTTCAGCCGAGCGATACCGTTTACATCTCCGTGGTCGACCGCGATCGTAATGCGGTCAGCTTCATCAACTCGACCTTTGGTTCGTTCGGCAGCGGGGTGGTCGGCCCGAGCACCGGCGTCGTCCTGCAGAACCGCGGCAGCAGCTTCCGCCTGGCGGCGGACCACCCAAACCGCATCGCACCGGGAAAACGCCCCATGCACACCATCATGCCGGGCATGGTGACAGCCAAGGGCCGGGCGATCATGCCGTTCGGCGTGATGGGCGGCGGCTACCAGCCGTTCGGCCATGTCCACCTGCTCACCAACATTATCGATTTCGGCATGGACCCGCAGGAGGCGCTGGATGCGCCGAGGGTGTTTTACCGCCAGGACGCAGTGGAGGCGGAGCGTGGCGTTCCGGCCGAGGCGATCGCCGGCCTGCGCGAGCGAGGCCACGACGTGTCCATCCCAACTGAGCCGCATGGCGGCGGCCAACTGGTGCTGATCGACTGGGACAAGGGCACGCTTACCGGCGCGTCCGATCCACGCAAGGATGGTTGCGCGCTGGGTTACTGACGATCGGCCGCGCCTTGCGTGCTGGTCCTGTTCAGTTTTGGCGCTGCCGTCACCAGCGCCTTGCCGATCGTCGATTGCGGGGCACCGATGACCGCACGGGCGTTGCCGCTCTCGGCGACGCGGCCGGCGTCGAGGATGACGACACGATGGGCGATGGCGCTGATAACGCCGAGATCATGCGAAATGAACAGATAGGCGATCCGTTCCTCGCGCTGCAGATCGAGCAGCAATTGCAGGATCTGTCGGCGCACCGATACGTCGAGCGCGGACACCGCTTCGTCGAGCACGATCAGCGACGGCTTTGTCGCGATGGCGCGAGCAATCGCGATGCGCTGGCGCTGGCCGCCCGAGATCTCGTGGATGGCGCGGCCGGCGAGATCAGCGCTCAGGCCGACGCGATCGAGCAGAGCGGCGATGCGGCGCGGGCGTTCTGATATGGTTGCGACGCCATGGATCCGCAGGGGATCGTCGAGCACGCGCGCTACCGTAGCGCGCGGGTTGAAGGCGGCGAGCGGGTCCTGGAACACTATTTGCAAACGCGCGCGCCGTGCGCGCAAGGCAGCGCCGTTCAAGGACAGGAAATCGCCGCCTTCGAACTCGATACGGCCGGCGTCCGGTTCGATCAGCCGCAGCAGCAGCCGCGCGATGGTCGACTTGCCGCTGCCGGAAGGCCCGGCCAGTGCCAGCGTCTCGCCGGGCTCGATGTCGAAGGAAACATCATCGACGGCGGCGATTGTCTTGCCGCCGCGACGATATCGTTTGGTCAGGCCGGAAACAGCCAGCAATGGACGACGGCTCACCTCGATGCTCCTGCCGGCCGCAGCATTGGTTCGGCGTCGAGGCCGAGATGAGCGTCGAGCAGCGCTCTTGTATAGGCTTGGCGCGGGCTAGCAATGATCTGCGCCGTCGCACCGAGCTCGACCAGCTCGCCGTGCCGGAACACGGCGATGCGCTCGGCCAGCTCGGTGGCCAGCGCGATGTCGTGGCTGACGAACAGCAGCGTCATCCCGTCCTCGGCCACCAATTGCCGGATCAGCGCGACGATCTCGGCCTGCACGATGGTGTCCAACGCGCTGGTCGCCTCATCGGCGATCAGCAGTTTCGGACCTGCCGCGATCGCGGCGGCGATCGCTACGCGCTGCTTCTGGCCGCCGGAAAGCTGGTGCGGATAGGCGCGCAAGGCGGCATCGGGATCGGACAGGCGGACGCGTTCGAGCAGGGTTTTTGCCCAGGCATAGGATTGCGGCCAAGTAAGGCGGAGATGCGTGTGCGCAACTTCCGCGATCTGCTCGCCGACCGACATCACCGGATCGAGGCTTGCCGATGGGTCCTGGAAGACGAAGCCAATGTCGCGGCCGCCGAGGGGGGTGTGGGTGGACCGGGTAATGAATTCGGATGGCCGGCGTTCCTTCACGCCCCCCTCAGAGGGGGGTGCCTTGGCAACAACGGATGGCGACGATGGCAAAAACCAGTCAAGGCAGCCGTCGATCCTGGAGGAAGCCGGCAGCAGCCCGGCGATGGCCAGCGCCAGCGTGCTCTTGCCCGAGCCGCTCTCGCCGATGATGGCGAGGCGCTCGCCGGCGGCGACATCGAGGCTGACATGTTTCAGCGCCGCCACCTCGGCGCCATCGCGGCGATAGCTTACCGTCAAATCGCGGATCGAAAGCAGTGCCGTCACGACAGGCTCCTCCTCACCGCTGTCGTTTCGACGACGCCTTCGCCGGCGAGATAGACGCCGAGCACGGTCAGCACGAGCGCTACGCCCGGAATGATCGACAGGAAGGGCGCGGCGCGCAGCACGGTGCGACCTTCGGCGATCATGCCGCCCCAGGTCATGCGGTTCGGGTCGCCGAGACCGAGGAAGGACAATGCCGCTTCAGTAAGGATCGCCGCGGCGACGATCACCGACGACAATGCCAGCACCGGCGGCAATGCGTTGGGCAGCACTTCGCGAAAGGCGATCTCCAGCGGATGCATGCCGATGACGCGGGCGCCGGCGACAAAATCGCGCTCGCGGATCGACAGCACTTCGGCTCGCGCTACGCGCGCCGGACCGGTCCATGCGCCGAGCGCTATCGCCGCGACGACGACGCCGAGCGATGGCCCGACGACGCTGACGAAAGCCAGCGCCAGCAGGAAGCTCGGCACGGTCTGGAAGGCGTCAGTGATGCGCATAAGGATTTCGTCGACGAGGCCGCCGGTAAAGCCGGCCAGCGTGCCGACTATCGCGCCGACGGCAATGGCTGCGGCTGCCGCCGCCAGCCCGACTGCCAGCGAGGTGCGGGCGCCGTGGAAAAGTTCGGCCAGCACGTCACGGCCGAGCCGGTCGGTGCCGAGCGGCAGCGACCAGTCCTGAAAGGGCGGCAGCAATGCCGGCCCGGCAATGGCCTGCGGATCGCCGGGGAAGAACAGCGAGGCCGACAGCGCCATGGCAAACAGCGCCACCAGGATGATCGCGCCGGCGATCGCTTCCGGCGCCCGAAGAAAGCGGCGAAGCGGGTTCACGCGCTCGCCTCGTTGGCGCCGACGCGCGGATCGAGGAAGGCGTAGGCTATGTCGACGAGAAGGTTGATCACGACAACCAGAACGGCGCTGGTGAGAATGATGCCGAGCAGCAGCGGCGTGTCTCGCGCCGCCACTGCTTCCTGCGCCAGCCGGCCAAGGCCGGGCACGGAAAAGACGCTTTCGATGACGACGCTGCCGCCGAGCATCTGCGCCGATTGCAGGCCGAGCATGGTGACCAGCGGCAACAGCGCGTTGCGGGCAACGTGGGCGAGCACGATGCGGCGACGGGAAAGCCCTTTGGCGCGAGCGGCGAGGACAAAATCCTGTCGCCAGACCTCGGCCATGCCGGCGCGCATCATGCGCAGGTAGAGCGCGAGATAGATGAAGCCGAGTGCGGACACCGGCAGGACGAGATGGCTGGCGATATCAACCGCGCGGTCGAGGCCGGTCTTGGCCGACGCGATGCTCTCGATGCCGCCGATCGGGAACCAGCGCAGGTCGACGGCGAACACGATGATCAGCACCAGCCCGAGCCAGAAGCCGGGAACGGCATAGAGCGCCAGCGAACCGATCGACAGGAAACGGTCGCGAAAGCTGCCGGGCCTGGCGCCGGCATAGATGCCGAGTGCCGAGCCGAGCCCGAAGGAGAGCGCGGTGGCGCAGCCCATCAACAGCAGCGTGTTGGGCAGGCGTTCGAGGATGACGTCGCGGATCGGCCGCGAAAAGGTCACCGATTGGCCGAGGTCGAGATGCAGCAGCGCCCAGAGATAGTTGGCCAGCCGCGTCAGCGCCGACTGGTCGAGGCCCCAAAGATGGCGCAGCAGTTCGATCATGCCGGCATCGCCGCCGGTCGAGGCGATATAGGCGTCGACCGCATCACCAGGCGCTGCTTCCAGCAAAAGGAAAGTGCCGATGACGACAATCAGCAGTACGAAGACGCTGCCGACGAGGCGACGGCGAAGGAGGGTGAGGCTGCGGGTCATGGCGGCGCCGGTGAGCCGGCGCAATGGTAACCAGGAGATGCGGTGTTTCTTCCCACCCCCCTCTGTCCGGCAGGACAGAGGGGGGTGGGAAGGAACTCGGCATTTGACCAAGTTTCCACGACTTCGCTGCGAATTTTCATCCGCGCGAGTGTGTCACGATTCCAAATAAGTGTCCGCCCAGTTCGACACCGCCCAGCGCGGGTTGTTGGCGACATTTCCCACCGTATCTCTGATAACGCTGATGAAGCTCCATTCGGCGACGTTGATCAGCGGCAGGTCGGCTGCGACCTTTTTCTGAAACTCCTTGTAAAGTTCCGTCCGCTCGGCGGGGTCGAGCGTCTCGGACGCCTTGGCGATGAGGGCGTCCAGTTCGTCGTCCTTGTAGCCGCCCTGGTTGGAGAAAGGCACCCCGTCGGGAATGCCGCTCTGCACCAGAATGGTTGTCGAGATCGCAGGGTCGCCGCGGAACACCGGCGGGCCGACCGCGAGGTCGAAAGCGTGGTCGGTGTAGACAGCCTTGATATGCGCGGCCGAGTCGTTGTTGACCAGCTGGGCGTCGATGCCGATGGCGGCGAGCGCCTGGCGCAGATAGTCGCCGAACTGCTTGGTTTCGTTGAAGTAGGGCGCCGGCAGCAGTTTCAGCGAAAAGCGCTTGCCGTCGTCGCCTCTACTGTAGCCGGATTCGTCGAGCAGGGCGTTGGCCTTGGCCACATCGAAGGCATAGGTCGGCACGTCGGTCGTATAGAATTGCGGATCGTTCTTCGGCACCGGGCCGGTGGCTGTGGCGGCGTAGCCGAGGAACACCGTCTTGACGACGAAATCCTTGTCGATGGCGTGGGCGATCGCCTGGCGCACCTTCAGGTCGGCCAGTTCCTTGCGGCGATGGTTGATCTCGACGACGAGCTGATAGGTCAGCCCCTCATAACCCTTGGTAATCACCTTGAGACCAGACACCTTGGAGATGCGGTCGAGATCGGTCAGCGGCACCGCGGAAAAGGCGGCGAGCTGAATCTCTTCTGCCTCGAGCGCGCTTGCGGCCGAGGTGCGGTCGGGCAGCACCTGATAGATGATCTCGTCAAGGTAAGGCTGGTCCTTGCCCCAATAACCGGCATTCTTCTCCAGCCGGTAATATTCGCCTGACTTGTGTTCGGCGAATTTGAACGGGCCGGTACCAACGGGCGCGTTGTTGGCCGGGTTCTCTTCGATCTTTCCGGTCTCGTAGATGTGCTTGGGCACCACGCTGCTCAGCGCCGGCAAGGCATTGCGGATCAGCTGGAACGGTGTCGGCTTGGCGAATTTGAACACAGCCGTCAGTTCGTCCGGCGTGTCGACCGCCTCCAGATCCTTGAACACGGTGCGGCCGAGATTCTGCAGCGGCTTCCAGATCTGCAGCGCCGAGAACGCGACGTCGGCGGAGGTGAAGGGTTTGCCGTCATGCCATTTGACGCCCTCGCGCAATTTGAACGTCACCGACAGGCCATCGGCGGCGCCCTCCCAGCCTATCGCCAGGCGCGGGTCGAGCCCGTCCTTGCCGTCGAAGGACGCCTCGGCCAGCGTTTCCACGATCTTGCTCGAAATGAAGAACACGCCGTTGGAAGCGACGATCGCCGGGTTGAGGTTGCGCGGCTCGGAATCGGCGGCGACGACCAGCCGCCCGCCTTTCTTCGGCGTCTGTGCCCAGCCGATTGTCGGCAGCGCCGTCGAAGCCAGCAGGAATGCCGAACCGGCAAGCACGGTGCGTCTGGAAATCGTGAAATCTGACATGATCGAACTCCGTCCCTCTCAGCCACCCGGCCGGGTTGGCCACACCCTCGGACGCCAGACGGCTTCCTTGCAAGGTGATTATGAGCCTTGCCGAGGGTTTCGCCAGAGACGGATTTGGCGCATCCTCATGTGGCTTTGAAAATTTCGTGCGCTGGACCAGTTACAAGAAGGGGTTCAATCCGACCTTATCTGGTAGGACCAGACCTATCTAGTAGGACAACTGGGCACAGCCGGCGATCCGACCGGCCGGCCAGGAATTGCAGGGAGAGAGAAAGATGAACGTCGTCCCGGGCAAGAATGCCGTCAGCACCATCCCGTTCGATCATGCCAGGGTCGATCGGCTGATGGAGGAGGCCGGCATCGATGTGCTGCTCGCCACCTCCAAGCACAACACGCAATATCTGCTTGGCGGCTACAAATTCATTTTCTTCGCCGCCATGGATGCGATCGGCCACAGCCGCTATCTGCCGATCCTTGTCTACGAGAAGGGTGGGCCGGAGCATGCTGCCTATATCGGCAACCGCATGGAGGGCGGCGAGCACCAGAACAACCCGTTCTGGACGCCGACCTTGCACGCCGCCTGCTGGGGTACGCTCGACGCCGCCAACCTCGCGGTTGAGCACCTGACGAAAATCGGCAAGGGCGATGCCCGCATCGGCATCGAGCCGGCTTTCCTGCCGTCGGATGCCTATACGCTGATCCGCAAGGCGCTGCCGGACGCCAAGCTGATCGATGCGACTGATATGCTGGAGCGCATGCGGGCGATCAAAACCGAAGCGGAACTCGACAAGCTGCGCGTCGCCTCCGAACTAATCACCAATTCCATGCTGGCAACTATTGCCTGGGCACGCGAAGGCACGACCAAGACCGAGATCATCGAGCAACTCAGGCGCGAGGAGACCAATCGCGGCGCGCATTTCGAATATTGCCTGCTGACGCTGGGCGCCAGCCACAACCGCGCCGGCTCGCCACAGGCGTGGAAGAAGGGCGAGGTAATGTCGATCGACTCAGGCGGCAACTATCATGGCTATATCGGCGACCTCTGCCGCATGGGCGTTCTGGGCGAGCCGGATGCCGAACTCGAGGACCTTTTAGCCAAGGTCGAGACGGTGCAGCAGGCGGCCTTTTCCAGGGTACGCGCCGGCACACTAGGCGGTGATATGATTTCCTATGCGGAGGGCGTGCTGAAGAAATCCAAGGTTGCGCCCTATACCGATTTCTTCGCCCACGGCATGGGGTTGATCACGCATGAAGCGCCATTCCTCATGACCAACCATCCGGTGACATATGAAGGCACCTATGCCGAAAAGCCGCTGGAGAAAAACATGGTGCTCTCGGTCGAGACCACGATGCTCCACCCGACGCGCGGCTTCATCAAGCTGGAAGACACCGTGGCGGTCACCGAGACTGGCTACGTCATGTTCGGCGATCGGGGCAGGGGTTGGAACAGAGGTGGGGTGGCTTAAAGCGCGTCGCGTTTGAATGGATTCAATGCGACGCGCTTTAAATTCTTGTTTTAATGCATGTCGTTATCGCAAAACCGCTGCGCACTTTTGCGCGACATGCATTAGCCGCCGCCCGGCGGCAGCAGCCTGAAATCCGGCAGGTCGCGCAACGCCAGTTCCGGTCCGGCGGGCGAATAGACGACGAAGAGCTGCATCGGCCCATCGCCGGTATTTAGCGTCGAATGGAAGCGGCTTTCCGGTACATAGATGGTGCAGCCGGGGCCGACCTTCGCAATGACCGGATTGCCCTTGTCGTCCTCAACCATCTGCTCGCCATTGCCTGATATGACGAAGATGATTTCCTCCGCGCCCGGGTGGTTGTGGCGCGTGTGGCCCTTGCCGGACGGCAGGTCGACGACGCCGCCGGAAAAGCGCGTCGCGCCGTTCACCTCGGGCGCCACCGTCAACGACAGTCTGCCCCAGTCGAAGCCGAAGGCGCTGACCTCCTTCGGATAGACAAACACCTTGTTCTTGTCGGTCATCGTCTCATCCCTTCTTTTTCTTGGCGTCGGTTTTTGTGCCGCTTTGTCTTTTTGTTTGCGCATCGGATTTTCCCAAAACCGGCTCCCACTTTTGGGTCCGATGCTCCAGCGTGACGGCCTTGAAATCCGCTGTCTGCCTGGCGATCGCCGCTTCCGCCGGCAGCCGCTCCATCGAGCTTGCCCCGTAAAAGCCGTGCAGGCCCTTGCAGCGTTCGAGAATGTACCGGGCGTCGTCCGGCATCGAGATCGGCCCGCCATGGCAAAGCAGGATGACGTCCTTGCTCACGATACGCGCCGCCTCAGCGATGGCGTCGATCTCCGTCACGCAGTGGTCGAGCGACTTGGCCGACGTCGCGCCGATCGAGCCGCCGGTGGTCACCCCCATATGGGCGACGATGATGTCGGCGCCGGCCTTGGTCATGGCGCGGGCCTCATCGGGATTGAACACATAGGGCGTGGTCAGCAGGTCGAGTTCGTGTGCCGCGGCGATCATGTCGACCTCGAGCCCGAAGCCCATACCGGTTTCTTCGAAACTCTGCCGCATCTGGCCGTCGAACAGGCCGATGGTCGGAAAGTTCTGCACGCCGGAAAAACCCATCGTCTTCAGCTCGGTCAGCAGCAGCGGCATGATGACGAAGGGATCGGTGCCGTTGACGCCGGCCAGCACCGGCGTCTTTTTCACCACCGGCAGCACCTCATAAGCCATTTCCTTGACGATCTCGTTGGCGTTGCCATAGGCGAGCAGGCCGGCGGCGGAGCCGCGCCCGGCCATGCGGTAGCGGCCGGAATTGTAGATGATGATCAGGTCGATGCCGCCGGCCTCCTCAGCCTTGGCGGACAGACCGGTGCCGGCGCCGCCGCCGACGATCGGCACGCCGCCGGCAATCATCTTGCGGAATTTCTCCAGGATCTTCTTGCGCGGTATGGCGGCCATGGCTTCGTCTCTCACTGTCTGGCGATGTCGAGAAAAGCCGCAACCGCAGCCTTGGCGAATTCGGGATCGTTGATGTGCATTGGCAGGCGCGTCACGCTTCGCGTCTTACCAGGCTTGATCGTGCGCTCGATGGCCTCGAAGAGTGCTGCATCGGCCTCGGGGTCGAAGAAAGCGCCGCCTTCGATGTCGAGCGCCGAGGCGCCTTTTTCGGGAATGAGGAACCGGACCGGGCCATCGCAGAGGCTCAGTTTGGTGCCGATCCATTCGCCGATCTTGCGGCTTTCGTCAGGTGTCGTGCGCATAAGCGTCACGTTAGGATTGTGCTCGTAAAACAGCCGCCCGCTATAGCGTTCCGGAATGGTCGGCGGCGCCCAGAAATTCACCATGTCGAGCGCGCCGACCGAACCGACATAGGGCAGCCTGTTGCGGGCGATCGCGCCGAAGCGGTCTTCGGTCGCCGGCAGCACGCCGCCGAAAAGGAGGTCGCAGACTTCTGTCGTCGTGATGTCGATGACGCCGGACAGCAAGCCGCTGTCGGCCAGCTTCTCCATGGTGCGGCCGCCGGTGCCGGTGGCGTGGAAGACCATGCAGTCATAGATCGATCGGAGCTGTTCGGCGATGGAAGTCACGCACGGCGTGGTCACGCCGAACATGGTGAGGCCGATCGACGGTCTGCCGTCGGGCGGCGCCGCCGGCTTTGCCGCCATGCCTGATATCGCCTGGGCGGCGTTGTGCAGCACGACACGAGACAGCCGGTTCAGGCCGGCCATGTCGGTCACCGACGGCATCATCACGATGTCGGAAACATCGACATAAGGTGCGGTGTCGCCCGAGGCGAGCGTCGAAACCATGATCTTGGGCAGGCCGAGCGGCAGCGCGCGCATGCCTGATGTGATGATCGAAGTGCCGCCACCACCGCCAATGCCGATCACACCTGCTATATCGGTGCGCGATTGAACAAACCGGGTGAAAGCGATGGCCATTGCCGCCACTGCGGTGCCGCGGTCGTCGATGCCCAGTACGGCACTGCTGCCGCCAGGATGGTGGCCGGCGACCTCTTCGGCCGAGACATCGACCGGCACGGTTGGGTTGTGCGTTCCAACATCGATGCGGGCGACAGCAGCACCGGTAGCAGCGACCGCATCGGCCAGAAAGGCGAGTTCCTCACCCTTGGTGTCGGCGGTGCCCACCACATAGACGCGCTTCATTGCGTTTCCCCGGTTCTAGGCGCGCTCGGCGTTGCCGCCTGCCGCTCGTTGCCCGGCCGTTCGGCATCGCGAAGGCCATTGCAATTTTTTGAGACGCGCGTATCGTATTGACATGAACGTCTCACGTCAACAAGCGGCGGTTTCCGACGATGCCGGTTCTGGAGCCGCACGCGGACCGCGCGCACGCACAAGACGGCTGATGCTGGAGACGGCGACAAGGCTGATGCAGGCGGGCGCCACGCCTTCGGTCAGCGAGGTCGCCGAAGCGGCAGAAGTCTCCCGCGCCACCGCCTATCGATATTTTCCAAGCCAGGCGGCCCTGGTGCAGGCGGTGGTCGACGAAGGACTCGGGCCGATCCTCACCTGGAAATCAGCCTCGGGCGATCCCGAGCGCCGCGTCGTTGAACTGTTCGATACGGCCATGCCGCGCATCGAAGCCTTCGAGGCGACCTTCAAGGCGGCGCTGAAGCTGTCGCTCGACCAGTGGGCGCGGCGGCAGGCAGGCACGCTGGGCGGCGAGCCGGCCTTCACGCGCGGCCATCGCGTCGATCTGCTCAAGGACGCGATCGCACCGCTCAAGCACCGGCTGCCGCCACGCGAATTCAAGCGCCTGGCGCAGGCCCTGTCGTTGATCTTCGGCGTCGAAGTGCTCATCATACTGAAGGACATATGGGGGCTGGACAGCCGCAAGATGATGTCGGTAGCGCAATGGGCAGCCGGCACTCTAGTGCGGGCTGCAGTGATGGAATCGGTAACCGAAGGAGGCAAAAGCACGCCGGCGACAGCCACGGAATAGTATCCATCTGGTTCGACCAGATTGGCATGCTGATTACCGACAATAGTCGACGTACCGTAACGCGAGCAAGGCCCTTGCGTATCAAGGAGTAGGAAAATTTAAGAAAAACAGACAGATGTTGCTGGAATCCGCTTGTCTGAGGGGCTGCCATCGTCCAAGAAAGAGCTTGACGTGTGTCCGGAATTGGTAATACCAGATCAGGACATGATGGCGGATTGAAAGTGAGGGCTGCAATCCATTCCGGCCGAGCGAGCAGGCTCGAAACCGGAACGCTGCCACCACGGGAGGAACTACCAGGGTCGGCCTCACCGCCGGCTCGCGTGATACGGTAGAATGCGCACAAGGGAGGAAATCATTATGCGCAAGACAATGACCAGCATGCTTGCTGGTATCGGCTTAGTGCTCGCCTGCGGAACGTCCGTCTACGCGCAGGATAAGGAACTCACCATCTTCTGGGCTGAATGGGATCCGGCGAACTATTTGCAGGAACTCGTCAACCTGTACGAGGCCGAGAGCGGCGTGAAGGTCACGGTCGAGACGACGCCGTGGCCGGATTTCCAGACCAAGGCGTTCACCGAGTTCAACGCCAAGGGCAGCGCCTACGACATGGTCGTCGGCGATTCCCAGTGGATCGGCGCGGCCTCCGAGGCAGGCCACTATGTCGACCTCACCGACTTTTTCAACAAGCACAATCTGAAGGAAGTGATGGCGCCGGCGACGGTGAAATACTACGCCGAATATCCGTCCAACTCCGGCAAATACTGGTCGATACCGGCCGAGGGCGACGCGGTCGGCTGGTCCTATCGCAAGGACTGGTTCGAAGACCCGAAGGAAATGGAAGCCTTCAAAGCGAAGTACGGCTACGATCTCGGCGTGCCGAAGGACTGGAAGCAGCTGCGCGACATCGCTGAATTCTTCCACCGTCCCGACGAGAAGCGCTACGGCGTCGCCATCTACACCGATAACTCGTATGACGCTCTGGTGATGGGCGTCGAGAACGCCATCTTCTCCTTCGGCGGCGAACTTGGCGACTATGCCACTTACAAGGTCGATGGGATCATCAACTCCGAGCAGAACGTCAAGGCGCTCGAGGCCTACAAGGAGCTCTATTCCTTCACCCCTCCTGGTTGGGCCAAAAGCTTCTTCATCGAGGACAACCAGGCGGTCACCGAGAACCTGGCGGCGATGAGCATGAACTACTTCGCCTTCTTCCCGGCGCTCATCAACGAAGCCTCCAACCCGAATGCCAAGGCCACCGGCTTCTTCGCCAACCCTCCAGGACCGAACGGCGACCAGTTCGCTGCGCTCGGCGGCCAGGGCATCTCCGTCGTTTCCTATTCCCAGAATCAGGAAGAGGCGATGAAGTTCCTGGAATGGTTCATCAAGGACGAGACGCAGAAGAAATGGGCGGAACTCGGCGGTTACACGGCAAGCGCCAAGGTGCTTGAGTCGCCTGAATTCCAGAACGCCACGCCCTACAACAAGGCTTTCTACGAGACCATGTTCAAGGTGAAGGACTTCTGGGCGACGCCGGAATATGCCGAGTTGCTCATCCAGATGAACCAACGCGTCTATCCGTACATCACCGGCAATCAGGGCACGGCCAAGGAAGTGCTCGATGCGCTCGCCGCGGATTGGAACGCGACGTTCAAGAAATACAACCGCGTGAAGTAAACGGCATTAACGCTCGGAGGGGGCGGGAGCCCGCCCCTTCCGTTTTCTTTTCCGGACAAGGAAGGAACGGGCCTTGGCCACTGCAGTCATGACCACCCTGGATCCCAAGTCGCGCTCCGCCGCCCGCGGCATGAGCGACCTCACGATCCGCAATCTCTTCATCATTCCGACGATCGTTTTCCTGATCGTCTTCAACATCTTTCCACTGATCTATTCGCTCGGCTATTCGTTCACCGACTTCCGCGCATCGAGCGCGGCGCCGGCAACTTTCGTCGGACTGCAAAATTACCGCGAGCTGCTCAACGACCCGTTCATCTGGTCGAATTTCGCCATCACCGCCAAATATGTCATCGTCTCCGTAGTCGGCCAGGTCATCGTCGGCTTCGGCGTGGCGTTGCTGCTCAACCGCGATATCCCGTTGAAGGGCCTGCTGACGACACTGCTGCTGTTGCCAATGATGCTGTCGATGGCCGTCGTCGGCCTGTTCTGGAAACTGCTCTACGATCCGTCCTTCGGCATCATCAACTATACGCTCGGCCTTGGCTCCTTCGAGTGGCTGTCCAACCCCGACATGGCGCTCTACGCGGTTGCCATCACCGACATCTGGATGTGGTCGCCCTTCGTGATGCTGCTGTCGCTCGCCGGCCTGTCTGCGGTGCCGAAGCACCTCTACGAGGCGGCCGCGATCGACCGCGCCGGCTCGTTCTATACCTTCTTTCGCATTACGCTGCCCTTGGTCGCGCCGATCCTGATGATCGCGATCATCTTTCGCACCATGGAGGCGTTCAAGACCTTCGATCTCGCCTACATCCTGACCAGCCAGCCAACGACCGAGGTGATCTCGATCCGGCTCTACAAGATGGCGTTCCAGGAATGGCAGACCGGGCGCTCCTGCGCGCTAGCCTACATCGTGCTGATCATGATCCTGGCGATCACCAACATCTACGTCAAATACCTGAACAAGGTGAAGGAGCGCTAGAATGGCCGCTGTCACCACCTCTACCGAGCGTTCGCTCAACAAGCTTGCCATCGTCGGTGTGCTGATCGTCACGATGATCTTCCTTGCGCCGATCTACTGGATAGCCTCGACGGCGTTCAAGCCGCGCAACCTTGCCACCACCATTCCACCGACGGTGGTGTTCCAGCCTGAGATATCACCCTTCGTAAAGCTCTTCACCAAGCGGTCGCAGTTGCGCACT
Organism: Mesorhizobium sp. M5C.F.Ca.ET.164.01.1.1; assembly: GCF_004792125.1. Lineage (NCBI taxonomy): Bacteria > Pseudomonadati > Pseudomonadota > Alphaproteobacteria > Hyphomicrobiales > Phyllobacteriaceae > Mesorhizobium > Mesorhizobium sp. M5C.F.Ca.ET.164.01.1.1. The sequence continues at coordinate 1,765,313 of NZ_SRTG01000001.1, forward strand.
GCGCCGGCGCCGGAACAATACGCCGCCGCCCCGTGGTGGGAGCGGCTGGTGTTTGACGGCGGCGAGAAGGTGGTGCGCTCGGGCAGGGGCGACGTGCAGTGGTCCGGCTATCCGAACCGCTTCATGAATTCGCTGATCGTAGCCATCACTTCGACGATCCTCGCCGTCGGCATGGGCACCTTCACGGCTTACGGGTTCTCGCGTTTCAAGATTAAGGGGGAACAGGACCTGCTCTTCTTCATCCTGTCGACGCGCATGCTGCCGCCGGTGGTGGTGGCGATCCCGATGTTCCTGATGTACCGGGCCGTCGGCCTCAACGACACGCATTGGGGCCTGATCATCCTCTACACCGCCTTCAACCTCAGCTTCTCTGTATGGCTGATGAAGGGGTTCATGGACGAAATTCCGAAGGAGTACGAGGAGGCGGCCCTCGTCGACGGCTATACGCGCATGGAGGCCTTCTTCAAGATCGTACTGCCGGAGGCGGCCACCGGCATCGCCGCCACCGCCGTGTTCTGCTTCATCACCGCATGGAACGAATATGCCTTCGCGCTGATCATGACCAACCGCCGCGCCCAGACGGCACCGCCCTTCATTCCAAGCCAGGTCGGTTCCGGCCTGTCGGATTGGACGGTGATTGCCGCCGGAACCTTCCTGTTCCTGCTGCCTGTCGCCATCTTCACCTTCCTGCTCCGCAACCATCTTCTGCGCGGCATGTCCTTCGGAGCGATCCGTAAATGATCCGCCATGCTACAATCCAGCGCACGGCCGAGATCGTGATGGTGTGCGGCATCATTGCGCTCTGCCAGCCGTGGAATCTCTTCCTGCACCGCTACGGGCTAACGATCATCATCGTTGGGCTGCTGACGTTCATGATCACCGGTTGGGTCGGTCCAAGGCAGAAGCCGCAGGCGACCAGCGCGCCGGAAAAAGAAGGTCACCCATGACCCAGATCGAGCTTCGTGGCGTCCAGAAATTCTTCGGTGCCGTCCAGGTCATCAAGGATCTCAATCTCAAGATCGACGACAACGAGTTCATCGTGCTGCTCGGACAGTCGGGCTGCGGCAAGACGACGACGCTTCGGGCCATCGCCGGGCTGGAGACGATCGACGGCGGCGATGTCCTCATCGACGGCAAGCCCGTGCAGCATCTGAAGGCCGCCGACCGCGACATCGCCATGGTCTTCCAATCGTTCTCGCTCTATCCGCATATGAGCGTCTACGAGAACATCGCTTTTCCGTTGCGCGCCATGCGCAAGAGCAAGGCGGAGATCGACGGCGAGGTGCGTTCGGTCGCCAAAGTGCTGCAGATCACCGACCTGCTCGGCAAGAAGCCGTCGGCGCTGTCTGGTGGCGACATGCAGCGCGTGGCGATCGGCCGGGCGCTGGTGCGGCGGCCGAAGGCGATGCTGATGGACGAGCCGATCGGCGCGCTCGACGCCAAGCTGCGCGAGGAGATGCGCGCCGAGATCAAACGGCTGCACATCAAGCAGGGCTCGACCACCATCTACGTCACCCACGACCAGATCGAGGCGATGAGCCTTGCCGACCGCATCGTCATCATGCATGAGGGCGTTCTGCAACAGGTAGGCAGCCCATCGGAAGTGTATACGCGCCCGGCCAATTTGTTCGTCGCGCAATTCGTTGGCTCGCCCGTGATGAACGTCGCCAACGCGGCGGTGACGATGAACGGCTCCGGCGCCAGGGTCACCGTCGACGGGGCCGCGGAAGGGTTCCTTTTCCCGGCCGAACTGGTCGGCCAGCTCGACACCGCGAACGTCGGGCAGGACCGCCTTGCGCTCGGCATCCGCCCCGAAGGCGTGATGGTCTCGCGCGAGCCGGCGGACGGTTATCTGCCGGTCGAGGCGCACATCATCGAACCGCTTGGCTCCTACGACATCGTCGACCTCAAGGTTGGGGCACAGATGTTGCGCGCCCGCACCCGTTCCGGTTTCGTCGGCAAGCCAGGGGTCCAGGTCTTCGCCAAGCTCGACCCGGCGCAGGCGCACTTCTTCGACACGACAAGCGGCAATTCGCTGGGGGTGAGACTCTGATGGCCCATATCCAGCTCAAGAACATCTCGAAGACCTTCGGCAATCACACCGCATTGACCGGGCTCAATCTCGACATTGCCGACGGCGAGTTCTTCGTGCTGCTCGGCGAGACCGGCGCCGGCAAGACGACGACGCTGCGCATGATCGCCGGCCTGGAAAAACCGGACGAGGGGCAGATATTCATCGACGGCGCTGATGTCGCTGACTGGGGTGCGGCCGAGCGCGACGTGGCGCTGGTTCTGCAGCAATACTCGCTCTACCCGCGCTACACGGTGCGCGAGAATCTCGAATTCCCGCTGAAGCCGAAAATCCGCCGCATCGAGCCCGACGAGATCAAGACGCGCGTCGATCGCGTTGCCAGGACCTTGCGTATCGAGCATCTGCTCGACCGCAAGACGGATCGCCTCTCTGGCGGCGAGATGCAGCGCGTCTCGATTGGTCGCGCCATCGTCAGGAAGCCCCGCGTATTCCTGATGGATGAGCCCCTTTCAGCGCTTGATGCCAAGCTGCGCGAGGCGCTGCGTACCGAGCTGAAGAACATCCAAATGAACCTTGGTCAGACCTTCCTTTTCGTCACGCACGATCAGATCGAAGCGATGTCGATGGGCGACAAGGTTGGCGTGCTCAACCATGGCCGCATCATCCAGACCGGCACGCCGTATGAGATCTACAACAATCCGCGCGACACCTATGTGGCGAGCTTCGTCGGCTCGCCGCCGATGAACCTCATCGACGGCAAGCTCGTCGACGGCCGCGCGGTGATGGCACCGCTGAATTTCGAGCTGCCTTTTACGGGGGGTGCCAAGACGAGCGGTGCGACCGACGGTCGCCCGCTCGTCTTCGGTATTCGTCCCGAGGATGTCTATCTCGAGAGCGGGGCGCCGGTGGAAGCGCGCGTCCACGATGTCGAGAACCATGGCGTCGAAAAGATCCTGACCCTGCGGGTCGGCGATGCCATGCTGCGGGCCACGGTGCCGGCCAGAACCGATGTCGAGATCGAGCAGCCGGTGCGCTTTGCCTGGGATCCGGACAAGGTGGTGCTGTTCGACAAGGGAAGCGGGATTAGTCTCCGCCACGCGGGCTAAGCGCACCCGTTGGGCGGGAGGATGCTAAGCGGCGTGAAGTCTCTGTCAAGGTTTAGCCGGCTTGGCGGGTCTCAGTCTGTTCCTCGGCGCGAAAATGGCTGGGAGCCGATCCGATGACGCGCTTGAAAGCCCGACTGAACGACGCGTCGGATTCATAACCGAGGCGAGCGGCGACGACAGAAATCTTCAGCCGGTCGCGGACCAGCCATTGCCGTGCCTGGTGCATTCTCACCTGGGTGACATATCTCGCCGGGGTTTCGCCGACGATCGTCGCGAAGCGTTCCGCGAAACCCGATCGCGAGGCGCCCATCATCCTGGCGAGCGTTTCCACCGTCCAATCGCGGTCCGGTTCGAGATGGATCGCGGCCAGCACGCGACCGATCTCGCGGTCTCTCACCGCCGCGATCCATCCGGACGAGTCGCCGCAGCCGCGCTCGACCCATGACCGGATGACGGTGGCGGCCAGCACATCGGCAAGCCGTGCCAGAATGCCGCCGGAGCCGACGCGCTCCATCGTCACTTCGCGCGCCATGGCCTCCAGCAGATGCGGAATGGCCGGTTCATAGGCTTCCAGTTCGTGCGCACGCATGACATCCGGCATCATGCCCAGCAAAGGGTGCAAACCATCGAGATTGAAATACATGCTGCCGAAAAACAGCAGGGTCCCCGGCCGGCAGCCTTCGTTCGACAGGCAGTAAACGCCCTTACAGACCTCTCCGACCTCGTAACCCTGGATCGGCGAAGCCTCGGTGCCCGGTTCGCTGGCCAGGACATGTGCTGCACCGCGCGGCAACAGCACCGCGTCGCCTGCATTGAGTTCCACCCATTCGCCGGACGGCTGCAGCAACCAGCATCCTGTGCGGCCGATGAAATGAAATCGCGCCGCCGGCTGAGCCGGGAACTGGATGCCCCAGGGCTCCTTCATTTCGCACCGGCCGTATTCGACGCCATCAAGACGCAACCCGCGCAATATGTCTGTCAGCGGATCGCCAGTGACCGGAACTTTGGACGAATGGTCAAGCATGATGGTGTTTCTAGCATGGAAACTCCAGACGGTCACTCCCTATGTTGCATTGCAGCCAAATGTTGCGCTGCAACCAGATCGGAGATCCCATCATGACCGAACCCGCGACAGGCGTCATGGACACCGTTCTCGATCCCGCGGAAACCGACGAACGAGCCGAGCCGGCGTGGGGGGCGGTCGTATCCCTCGCGCTCGGTGTGTTTGGGCTGGTGACCGCAGAATTCCTGCCTGCCAGCCTGCTGACGCCGCTGGCGCAGGACCTCGGTGTGACGGAGGGCACTGCCGGCCAGGCGGTGACAGCGACGGCCATTGTCGGCGCGATCGCCGCCCCGACTATGGCTATCATCAACAAACGGCTGGACCGCAGGCTAGTCATGTGGGGACTGACCGTGCTCCTGATCCTGTCGAACCTCCTGGCGGCGTTTGCGTCCTCGCTTCCCGTTCTTCTGATCGCCCGCATCATGCTCGGGATCAGCCTCGGCGGCTTCTGGTCGATGTCGGCGGCGATGGCGATGCGGCTTGTTCCGATGCGGCTGATGCCGCGCGCCATGTCGATCATTCTCACCGGCGTTTCGGTGGCGACGGTCTGTGCGGCCCCGGTCGGCGCCTATGTCGGCGACGTCTGGGGATGGCGAACGGCCTTCATGATCGCGGCTGTTGTCGGGGCCCTGGCGCTGCTGATGCAGGTCGCCACCCTTCCGAAGCTGCCGCCGGCGGGCGTGGCCAGTTTTCGCACCTTGTTGGAGGTGATGAAGCGGTCGACGATCAGGGCAGCACTTCTGGTGGTGCTGCTGGTGGCCTCGGGACACTTTGCCGGCTTCACCTATGTCCGGGCATTTCTCGAGAACGTTCCGGCACTGGATATCGAGACGATCTCGCTGGTGCTGCTCGCTTACGGCATTGGTGGGTTCTTTGGCAATTTCGCCGGCGGCTTCATGGCTGAACTCAGCCTCAAGACCGCGGTGGGCCTGGCGCCACTGCTGATTGCTGTGGCGGCACTCCTGCTGCTCACTCTTGGGGCTTCGCCCGTGGTGGCGGCGATAGCGGTCGCCGCCTGGGGCTTTGCCTTCGGCGCGGTGCCGGTCGGGCTGCAAACCTGGCTGGTTCGCACCGCTCCCGACCAGGCCGAGAGCGCCGGCGGGCTGATGGTCGCCACATTCCAGGTGGCGATCGCGCTGGGCGCCATCTTCGGCGGATTGCTGGTCGATTACGCCGGCGTGGCCAGCGCATTCGCCTATTGCGGGATCGCGACGTTGCTGGCGGCTTTGGCGGCGTTTTGGCTTGGCCCGAAGCGCGCAAGTTAGGTCGGGCCACCGATGCTCGACGCCTCCAGCGTCTCACCATTGATCAGCCCGAAACCCGGCTACGGGTTTCGGGCTGAAATCGCAGTCACGAAACGGTTCAGGCTCTCTTCGACATAGGCGGCTACCTCGATCGTGGGATCAAAACTCCACCACAGCAGCGAGCCTTGCCAATGCGAAGCCATCAACAGGCCGATGTCAGGTGGGGCACTGCCGGTTGAGGCAAAGCAGGCGTCGAGCACGTCGCACAGGGATGCCTTCCAGGACGCGCCGCGTGCGCGAAGCAAGGGGTCGCGCAGGTCCTCGCGCAGCACGAGCAACCCCTCGGCATAGGATTCGATGCCGCCATAGTCACGCGACAACGCCACCAGCAGCCCGATCGCTCCAGCCGGCGATCTTGGGGCGGCCGCGGCCAGCCTTTCCGTCTTGCCGTCCAGCCGGTCCCATGCCTGCAGCAGGGTCCTCTGCTTCAGCGCGGCCTTGCTCTTGAAACGCTGCACCAGGGTCGAGCCGGAAAGCCCGCACGCCTCGGACAGCCGCTCGAAGGTGAGCGCCTCCGGGCCATGCGCGTGGATCAGCCTGTGCGCTGCTTCGAGCACGTCTTCATCGGACTGGGTTTTTGGCCGAGGCATCTTGACATCCATTTATAACCGAATGATCATTTATATATTATAATGGTGACAAAAACCAGCGCCTGCCTAGTCGAATCGAGATTTGGGAGAACCTAATGACGCTTCAAGGAAAAGTCGCTCTGGTCGCCGGCGCTACGCGTGGGGCCGGCCGGGGCATTGCGGTCGAACTGGGTGCAGCGGGCGCGACCGTCTACGTCACCGGCAGGTCGACGCGCGGCAATCCATCCGAATATGCCCGCCCGGAAACCATCGAGGAAACGGCTGAACTGGTCACAGCGCTTGGCGGCAAAGGCATTGCGGTGCAGGTCGATCACCTGATCTCCCAGGACGTGGGCAAATTGATCGACCGGATCCGCGCCGAACAGGGCCGCCTCGATATATTGGTCAATGACATATGGGGCGGCGAAAAGCTGTTCGAATGGAACAAGCCGGTCTGGGAGCACAATCTCGACAATGGCTTGCGCATGCTCAAGCTCGGCATCGACACGCATCTGATCACCGCCCACCATGCGTTACCGCTCATGATTGAGCGTCCCGGCGGGCTGCTGGTCGAAGTCACCGACGGCACCGCCGAATACAATGCCGACCACTATCGGCTGTCGCCCTTTTACGATCTCGCCAAGGTCTCGGTGACGCGTATGGCATGGGCTCACGCCAAGGATCTCGCCGCGCATGGCGCCACTTCGGTCTCGCTGACGCCCGGCTGGCTGCGGTCCGAAATGATGTTGGAGGCGTTCGGTGTCACCGAAGAGAATTGGCGCGAGGCGACCGCAAAGGTGCCGCACTTCGTCATCTCGGAGACACCGCGCTTCATTGGCCGCGCGATAGCGGCACTGGCTGCGGACCCGGATCGCTCGCGCTGGAACGGACAGTCGCTATCGAGCGGAGGGTTGGCGCAGATCTATGGCTTCACCGATGTCGACGGCTCGCGCCCTGATGCCTGGCGCTATGTTCCGGAAATCCAGGATGCCGGTAAGCCGGCCGACGCGGCGGGGTACCGCTAGATTGGTTGAGGACCGCGAGCCGACAGCCGCTTCAGCTTCAAGCCGAGCGACCATCGAAATCGATCACCGGCACGGCGTCCAGATCGAGGTCGTCTATGCAATGGATATTGACGTACGCGCTTCGTTCGCTCCCTTCGCTGACATCCTCGGCGAAGGGATGGATGCCGCAGGTGCGGCAGAACCGGTGGGCTATGGCCTGGCTGCCGAAAGTGTACGTGCCAAGATCGTCGCCCCAGGCAAGCACCCGCAATGTCTCGTGCGGCACGGCCCATAGCAGCGTACCCTTGCGCGAGCAGATCGAGCAATTGCATCGCACGGCGCCGGTCATCTCGCCTTCGACCTCGAACGCGACCTTGCCGCAATGGCAGTTGCCTTTGTAGAGCATGTCTTCCTCCTTCGGTCCGACTGGGGTGCAAATCCGCCCATGCCGGGTTATGTCTCGCCGAGCCACGTATTGGCTGTTGCCTGTAAGACGTTGCAGGCGCCTGGAGTCCGACACCGAAATGCAATCCACCCGCGACCGTCTTGAAGCCGTTCTTTCGCGCCTCGCCGACCGCGCGAACGACGAAAGCGTGTTCACAAAACTCTATCCGGAGGCAGCGCGGGCGGCGGCGGGCGCCGCCGATGCACGGCGCAGAGCCGGCGTGACGCTCGGGCCGCTCGACGGAACAATTCTGTCGATCAAAGACCTGTTCGATGTCGCCGGCGAGCCGACCACGGCCGGATCATTGTTGCTCAGCACCGCGGCGCCGGCGCTGCGGGATGCCGTCATCGTGCAACGATTGCGGCAAGCGGGCGCTGTCATCTTCGGCAAGACCAATATGACCGAATTCGCCTTCACCGCAATCGGCGTCAACCCGCATTACGGCACGCCCGGCAATGCGACCGACGCCAGCCGGATTGCGGGTGGCTCATCCTCCGGCGCCGGTGTTTCGGTCGCCGAAGGCACGAGCGAGATCTCGATCGGTTCCGACACCGGCGGTTCGGTGCGCATTCCGGCATCGCTGAACGGTGTCGTGGGGTTCAAGCCGACGGCACGCCGGGTGCCGCGTGATGGCGTTCTCCCGCTGTCGGCCACGCTGGACTCCATTGGCCCGCTTGCCCGCACCGTCGCCGAATGTGCCGCAGCCGACGCGGTGATGGCGGGCCAGGAGACTGTGGCTCTGGTTCCGCTTCCGTTTGCCGGACTGCGCATCGGCATTCCGCGCGGCGCGCTCTTCGAGGATACAGAAAAAGAGGTCTCGGCGGCGTTCGAGCGATGTGTTCGCAAGGTAGAGCTTGCGGGTGCATACCTCGCCGATCTGTCCATCGATGACCTCCTTGCCGATTTGCGAGGGGTAACCAAGCGGGCCTCGATCGCGGCAATGGAGGGTGCGGAGGTCCATGCAGATTGGCTGGCGACAGGCGCGACGACGCCGGTCGATCCGCGGGTGAGCGAGCCGTTGTCGCGCGCCGCCGCCGTTCCGGCCACGGCCTATATAAGGGCAATCCGCCGCCGCACGGCGCTGGTCGCGGCCATGGACGAGCGGCTGGTGTCCGTCGATGTGCTGGCCCTGCCGACCACACCGGTCACCGCGCCGACCATCGTGTCTATGACCAGCGACGAAGCTCTATGTGAGCGTACGGAAGGCCTTCTGTTGTGCAACACGCAGGTCGCCAACCAGTTCGACCTCTGCGCGATCTCGCTGCCGATGCCGGGAATGGCGCGCCCGGCCGGGCTGATGCTGGTGGCGCGCCACGGCCATGACCACCGTCTCCTGCGCATCGCGGCGGAAGTCGAGGCACTGCTTAAAGCGCGTCGCGTCTGAACGGGTTCATGCGACGCGCTTTAAGTTCTTGTTTCTATGCATGTCGTTATCGCAAAACCGCTGCGCACTTGCGCGACATGCATTAGCCGTTGAGGTGCTCAGATATCGGCCGGAAACCGCCGCCGGTAGTGCTCGACCACTTCGGGATTGCGCAGATTGACCGGCAATTTGTTGGCCAGCACCAGCAAGGCTTCATCAGCCGAACCGACGCCCATGCGCATCATCGATTGCTCGGTGATGCCGGCCATGTGCGGCGTGACGATGACATTGTCGAAGCCGAAATAGGCATGATCTGAAGGCAGCGGCTGCGTCACAAAAACATCGAGCGCGGCACCGCCGATACCGCCCTTTTGCAGCGCTTCGATCAGCGCGTCGTCGTCGATCACCGGCCCGCGCGAAATATTGATCAGCAGCGCATGCGGCTTCATTCGACCGATGCGCTCGCGGTTGATCAGGCCGCGCGTCTCCGGTGTCAGCGGGCAGCACAGAACGATGATGTCGCTCTGCTCGACCAGCGCGTCGATCGACAGAAAGCCGACCCTGTCCGGCGCCGGCCTCATGCTGCGCGTCGTCGCCACCACGTTCAGGTCAAAACCATGCGCCGCGATACGGCCGACCGCCTGTCCGATGGCGCCGAAGCCGACAATACCGATCGTGTTGCCGGCGAGCTCGCTGGCGAGAATGGTGTGGTCGCGGCCGGCCAGCCAGCCCTTCGCCCGCAAGTCGCGGTCCACCCTGCGGAAACGCCGAAGCAGCGCCAGGGCCGCGAACATCACGTATTCGGCGACCGACCGTGCATTGACCGCCGGCACGTTTGCCACCAGGACGCCGGCTGCAGTGGCCGCTTCCATGGGGACCATGTCGAGCCCGGCGCCGTGGCGGATTGCGGCCCGGAGCTTCGTCGCACCTTCGAAAAGCGCTGATGGCAGCGGGGCGCGAACGATGATGATATCGGCGTTCCTCGCCTCGGCGGCCAGCGTGTCCGCATCGAGGGCGGAGGCGACGACGAGTTCGCCGGCACCAGTCAGCATGGCGGAGGCGCGCGGGTGCAGCACGTGAGTCGAGAGGATTTTAGGCATATCAGACCTGTTCGAGTGCTGGGCTGTGAGGTTCTGCCCCGCCGCCTTCGATCAGGCCTTTCCAGTAGCTTTCCGCGCCTTGCAGATGGGCGCTCATCAGCGCCTGGGCGAGATTGCCGTCGCGGCGCAGCAGCGCCTCGTAGATCTGGATGTGCTCGGCATGCGAGCGCACGCTGCGTTCGGGATCGTTGAAATAGATCGGCAGGCGTTGCTCGCCCATCATGTAATAGACGCTGCATATGTTGTGAAAAACGCTGTTCTTGGTTGCCCGCACGATTTCAAGGTGAAATTCGCGGTCCTCCTTGGCAAGGCCCTCGCTTGCCGCAATGCGCTCTTCCGACGCCTTCAGGATTTCGCGCAGCCGCTCGAAATTTTCCTCGGTAGCGCGCGAACAGGCAAGCTCGGCGGCCTTGATCTCGTGGATCTTGCGCAACTCGACCGTCTCGTAGATCTGGATCGGATCAAGCGGCAGGCCGGCCCTGGCAAAAAGCGCCATCGCCTCGACGCTGGCCTGCTTGGTGTCGATGTAGATGCCGGACTTGGCCCGGCGCTCGACGATGCGCATGGCTTCGAGGATGGCCAGCGCCTCGCGGATCTGGCCGCGGCTGACGGCGAAATGCTCCGCCAGTTCACGCTCCGACGGCGTTCGGCCCGTCGCCTTGTCGGAGTGGGAGAACAGATAGGCAGCGAGTTCCGCGAGAAGGTTCTTTTCTTTCATGATCAGCCGCGTAGCGCGTGCGCCTCCAGGAACCGTTCCGAAAGGGTGAATCCCAGTCCGGGCTTCTCCGGGATCGCTATCATACCGTCCTTTGCTTCGACAGTCTCCTCGATCAGATCGTGGATCATCGGGTTGGCGCCGAGCGAATACTCGATGGTAAAGCTAGCCGGCGAAGCAGCGCAGACATGCAGCCCGGCAAAGAAGCAAGGCGCGCCAGCCCACAGATGCGGCGCAAAGCGCAGATTGAAGGCGCTGGCGATGGTGCCGATCTTTATCGCCTCGCTGATGCCGCCGCAAAAGGCCGGGTCAGGCTGGAAGATATCGGCCGCCTTGAGCGTGGCGAGATCGCGGAAAGCATAGCGCGTCGCTTCGCTTTCGCCGGTGGCGATCGGGATGGAGCCGGACGCCCGCACTTCGGCCATGCCGGGCTTGTCGTCGGCGATGACCGGCTCCTCGAACCAGGCCAGATCGAGATCGCCGGCGAGATGGATGAAGCGCTTGGCTTCCGCCACCGTATAGGTGCCATGCGCATCGACCATCAGGTCGACCTCGGGGCCGAGCGCCTGTCTTGCGGCGCGCACGCGGGCGGCGGAAAGATGCGGAGCGCCGTCCATCGCGCCGATCCGCATCTTCAGCGCCTTGAAACCGCCCTTGGCGATATAGGATTTTAACTGGTCGCCGATCGCCTCGGTGGAGGCCCAGCCGCCGGAAGCATAGGCGGGCATGCGGTCGAGCTTGCGGCCGCCGAGCAGCCGCCAGACTGGAACCCCCTGCGACTTGCCCAGAATATCCCACAACGCGATGTCGACGGCGCTGATCGCAGCGACGCTGATGCCGCGCCGCGCCAGTTGCGGCATGGCGTGGCCGTTTTGCGCGGCACTGTCGTGGCGCACGCCATTGTAGAGCATCTCCCAGATCACCCCGATGTCGGCCGGATCGCAGCCGATCAGCTGCGGGCCGACCTCGTGGTTCAGCATGTGGACGAGGGCGCCATAGCTGCCGGTGCTGCCGGCAGCATTCTTGCCTTCGCCCCAGCCGACCAGCCCGTCGTCGGTCTCGATGCGCAGGATGGCGGCGTCAAACGTCGTCACCTGACCGAAGTCGCTGCGGTGCTGCTTCGCGGCTTCGATCGGTATACGGACCCACCAGGCTTGGACCGTCTTGATGCGCATGTTCATCCCCGGCCTTGCCGCCGGTCAGGGCGGAAGGCTCATTCTCAAGCGGACCGACTACTTGATCAGCGGCAGCAACGTTTCAGCGTTGATACGCATCTGATCGGTGTAGAACTTTTCCGTCAGCACGCTGGAACCATGGTCCTGAATGAATTTGAGCTGCTCCGGCGAGATGTCGACCGGATTGCGTTCGACCATGTCGGGATAGGGAGCAGCCGGCGTGCGGTCGACGGGGGCGACGAACTCGTTGGTCAGCGCGCCGTCGTAACCGACCTCCTTCAGCGTGCCGACGATCTTCGGCCAGTCGATCTGTCCGAGACCGGCGGCGAAGCGGTTGTTGTCGGCGACATGGAAGTCGAACAGGCGCTTGCCGACCTGCCGGATGGCGTCATAGACGTTAAATTCTTCCATGTGGATGTGGTAGGCGTCGAGACAGACGCCGCATTCGGGGCTGACTGCATCGGCCAGCGCCAGCGCCTGGGCGCCACGGTTGAACAGATAGGTCTCGAAACGGTTGAGCGGCTCGACCGCGATCTTGACACCGACCTTCTTGGCATGGGTGAAGCATTCCCTGGTGGCGTCGACCACCCATTTCCATTCTTCTTCTTCGGTGCCGTCCGGCACCACCTTGCCGACGGTGGCGGGAACCAGGGTGATGATCTCGCCGTCGAGCTCGCTCACCATCGTCAGCACATCCTTGACGTACTGTACGGAGCGCTCGCGCTGGCCCTGGTCCTTGGCGGCGAGATTGCGCTCGCCCAGCATCAGCGTCACCGCCCCCCAGCAGCGGATGCCGTGCTCCTTCAGGAGCGCGCGCGTCTCCTCGGTCTTGTATTGCTCGGGCTCGCCGGAAATTTCGATCGACTCATAGCCGAATTTCTTGATGCGTTTGAGCGTCGTCTCCAATGGTTCCGCCCGCATCCAGTTGTGCGTCGAAAGATGCATGGTCTGTCCTTCCCAGAATTCGCCTGTAACAGTTCGCCTGCGACGCACTCCACCAGAGCGCGTTGCATGATTTCCTCCCCAAGGCGCTCCAGCATTTGTCGTAAACTGGTTCGACCAATTGGGCGTGAAAAGAGGTCTACAGCAATTTCATCTGGACGGCAAGAAATCCTACAAGGCAGCCCCGGTCTATGATTATTTCATTGATAAAACTGGCGTATTAGTCCGCTGCCCGCCAATTTTCGCAGCACTGGATGCGAGTGGCACCGCTTGACCAAATGACCATATTTGGTAATACCAGAATAGCGGTGCGTACTAGCGCCTGTCGAGAAAAGACCAAAGAGGCTGGCCCTGCTTTCAATCGGCGCTATGCTTGGTCGTGGATAATTAGGGAGGATGCCGATGCCGTCGACAATGAAGGGTCCTGGGCTGTTTCTGGCGCAGTTCGCAGGCGATGCCGCACCGTTCAATTCGCTGCCGGCGATCACCAAATGGGCGGCCGGGCTGGGCTACAAGGGCGTGCAGATCCCGACCTGGGACAGCCGGCTGTTCGACCTCGAGAAGGCGGCGTCTTCCCAGGCCTATTGCGACGAAGTGAAGGGCATCTGCACCGAGGCGGGCGTTGAGATCACCGAGCTGTCGACGCACCTGCAGGGACAGTTGGTGGCGGTGCATCCGGCCTATGACGCGCAGTTCGATGGCTTCGCGCCGCCTGCGGTGCACAATAATCCTAAAGCCAGGCAGCAATGGGCGGTCGAACAGATGAAGTTCGGCGCCAAGGCTTCGAAGAATCTCGGGCTTAAGGCGTCGGTGTCGTTTTGCGGAGCGTTGGCCTTCCCCTACCTTTATCCTTGGCCGCAACGGCCGGCGGGATTGATCGAGGAAGCATTTTCCGAACTGGGAAAACGCTGGAAGCCGATCCTCGACGTCTATGAGGACAATGGCGTCGACGTCGGTTACGAAATCCATCCGGGCGAGGACGTCTTCGACGGTGCGACATTCGAGATGTTCCTCGACGCGGTGGGCGGCCACAAGCGCTGCAACATCAATTACGATCCGTCGCATTTCCTGTTGCAGCAGCTCGACTATCTCGAATTCATCGACATCTATCACGAGCGGATCAAGGCGTTCCACGCCAAGGATGCCGAGTTCAATCCGACCGGCCGGCAAGGCGTCTATTCCGGTTATCAGAGCTGGACGAACCGGGCCGGGCGTTTCCGCTCGCTCGGCGACGGACAGGTGGATTTCGGCGGCATCTTCTCCAAACTCGCCCAATATGACTACGATTCATGGGCGGTGCTGGAATGGGAATGCTGCCTGAAGCACCCCGAGGATGGCGCGGCCGAAGGCGCTCCCTTCATCCAGCATCACATCATCAGGGTGACGGAAAAAGCATTCGACGATTTCGCCGGCGGCGCGACCGACAAAAAGGTGCTGCGCGCCATGATGGGAATCTAGCGCTTTTTTCCCTCCCCTCGAGGGGAGGGGCGATCCGCGCAGCGGATCGGGGTGGGGTCGCTGGGCGTAGAGCTCGGCATGAACCGACCCCTCCCGGCCCTTCGGGCCACCCTCCCCTCAAGGGGGAGGGGTATTTCAGACGAGGGAGAAAATCATGGTCGGCGCATCGAAATCGGAAACGGGAGGCGGCCCGATCCGCTACGGCATGGTCGGCGGCGGGCAAGGCGCCTTCATCGGTGCCGTGCACCGGATCGCGGCGCGCATGGACAATGAGTTCGTGTTGATCGCAGGTGCCCTGTCGTCCGACCCGGCGCGTGCCAAGGCATCGGCCGAGGAACTCGGGCTCGATCCGGCGCGCAGCTACAGCTCGTTCGCCGAGATGGCTAAGGCCGAGGCCAAGCGGCCGGACGGCATCGAGGCGGTGGCCATCGTCACGCCCAACAATGTCCATGTGCCGGCGGCAAAGGCGTTTCTCGAGGCCGGCATCCATGTCATCTGCGACAAGCCGCTGGCGACGACACTGGCCGAGGCAAAGAAGCTGGCGGCACTAGTCGAAAAGACCGGCAAAGTGTTCGTGCTGACGCATAATTACACCGCCTATCCGATGGTACGGCAGGCGCGCGAGATGGTAGCCAAGGGGCAGCTCGGCGACATCCGCATCGTGCAGTCTGAATATCCGCAGGACTGGCTGACCGAGGACCTCGCCGCTACCGGCCAGAAGCAGGCGGCCTGGCGCTCCGACCCCAAGCAGGCGGGTGCCGGCGGTGCGCTGGGCGACATCGGCACGCATGCCTACAATCTCGCGCGCTTTGTCTGCGGGCTGGAGCTCGATTCACTTTCCGCCGATCTCGACGCCTTCGTGCCGGGGCGGCAACTCGACGACAATGTCAACGTGATGCTGCGCTTCAAACCGGTCGGCAAGTCGCACCCGGCCAAGGGCATGATCTGGGCGAGCCAGGTGGCGCCCGGCCACGAGAACGGGCTGAAGCTGCGCATCTACGGCTCGAAGGGCGGACTTGAATGGGTGCAGGCCGACCCGAACTATCTCTGGTACACGCCGTTCGGCCAGCCGAAGCAGTTGATCACCCGGAACGGCGCCGGCGCGCTGCCCGTCGCCGGGCGCGTCAGCAGGGTTCCGTCAGGCCATCCGGAAGGCTATCTCGAAGGCTTCGCCAACATTTACCAGGAGGCGGCCCGCGCCATCCGCGCGGCGCGCCGCAAAGGCGGCAAGCCGGCTAAGGATGTTATCTTCCCGACCATCCAGGACGGCGTCGAAGGCATGGCCTTCATCGAAGCCTGCGTGAAGTCGTCGAGGAAGAACGGGGCTTGGACGAAGCTCTGATTTAAGAAGCAGCAGTGGATCAAGGGGGAGGGGTGTCGATGAAAATCGGCATGTGCATGTTCTTGTGGACGACGGCCGTGTCGAAGAAACACGAGCCACTGCTTAGGGATATCAAGGCGACCGGCTTCGATGGCGTCGAGATACCGATCTTTGCCGGCACGCCGAACGACTACACAAAACTTGGCGAACTGCTCGACCGCATCGGGCTGGAGCGCACCGCCGTTTCAGCGATGGGCGATCCGGCGCTGAACTTGATCTCGGCCGATGGTTCAACGCGCAAGGCCGGCATCGACTATATGAAATGGGCGATCGACTGCTCGGCTGCGCTCGGCGTCAAGACGCTGAGCGGCCCGTTGCATTCGACACTGGGCGCCTTCTCCGGCAGCGGGCCGACGGCGGCGGAGAAGAAGCGCTCCGTTGCTTCGCAACGCGCCATCGGCGACCATGCCGGCAAGAGGAACGTCACCATCGGGCTGGAGGCGCTCAACCGCTTCGAATGCTACCTGCTGAACACGATGGACGATCTGTCCGAGCATATCGATGCTATCGACCGGCCGCATATCAAGGCGATGTACGACACGTTCCACGCCAATATCGAGGAGGCCGACCCGATCGGCGCCTATACGCGCAACCATAAAAATGTCGTCCATATCCATATTTCGGAGAATGATCGCGGCGTGCCTGGGCGCGGCCACGTTCCGTGGAAGGAGACGTTTTCGGCCATCCGCAAGAGTGGCTATGACGACTGGCTGACGATCGAGGCCTTCGGCCGCTCGCTGAAGGATTTGGCGGCGGCAACCAAGGTCTGGCGCGATTTTTCGGAAAGCCCGGAAGCCGTCTACCGCGACGGCTACAACCATATCAGGAGTGGCTGGAAAAAGGCTGGTGCGCTGAACGCAGCCGGGCCTTCCTCTCAGGCGATCTGAGCTGCGGCCGAACGGGCCGAAACGCGCCGCTCATCGTTGCCGTTTCCGACTGTCCCCATCAGTTTGCGGCGGAGAAAACTGGAAATGTTGTCGAAGATAAAGACGACAACAAGGATCAGCAGAACCATGTAGAAAACATTGGCCCAATTGGTATTGGTGCGCATGGCCTCCCACAATTTCAGACCGATGCCGCCGGCGCCGACAGCCCCTATGATCGTCGCTGACCGGGTGTTCGATTCCCAGAAATAGAGCGATTGGCTAAGGAATACCGGCAGAACCTGGGGCAGCACGCCGTAGCGCTGCACCATTGCCGGCGTGGCGCCAACCGAGCGGATGCCCTCGCGCTGCTTGTCGTCGATGTTTTCCAGTGCCTCGGAATAGAGTTTGCCGAGGGTTCCGGTGTCGGTGAAGAAGATGGCCGACATGCCGGCCAGCGGTCCCGGACCGAAGCCGCGTGTGAAGAACAGCGCCCAGATCAGCATGTCGACCGAGCGCAGGAAATCGAAAAAGCGTTTTGTTGCCTGGTTGGCGATCCGGCTCGGCGTGACGTTGCGTGCAGCCAGAAAGGCGAGCGGAAAGGCGACGATCGAGGCCAGCACCGTGCCGACAAAAGCCATGACGATGGTTTGCAAGAGTTTCAGCCAGACGTCTCCATGCTGCCACTCGGCGTTGTTGAGGATGTTGTCCCAGGCGAGTGCCGCGTTCGACCGTGACGGGTCGATGCGTGCCCCGAAGACGACCAGTGAAGCGACCTCGCCGAACGGCTTTCCCCAGAATGGCGAGTTCGTGTCAAAGACGAAATTGGCCCAGCCGAAGAAACGTCTCCAGGCGACGACTTCGTCATTTTGCACCTCGGCGCGACCGAGAAATCCAAAAGAGACGTAGGCTGTCGAGCCTGGCCTGCGTTGCTCGATCCAGTCGGGCAGCGGTGTGCGCGGCGTGACAGAGCTGTCCTTGGCAATATCGAAGATGACGCTTTCGGCGCCGCGCGTCACGGTGACGAGGTCTGGCGTGATGGCGATCCGGCCATTGCCAAGGGTGACAGTCGCCGCCACAACGGCGTTTTCGCGCACCGTTTCAGGTGCAGCCGGAGCGGATTGGCCCAACGGGGCGGCCGGGTTCTCGGCAGTCGGCGCGCCGGGCGCCATGAACGAATCCTGCGATGACTTGTTGGTCGCGATCGCCGGTGCCGGCGCTGCCTCGACCCGCTGCTCGATGACGGCCATCTGCTTGGCCACCCAGTCGGGATCTGGATTGGATCCCAGTTTGGAGAAGCGGGAGTAGTCGATCGTCAGATAGTTATCTTTGAACTCAATGTCGGGCCGGATTTCGTAAGACACCCAGTCGGCGAGATAAGCGCCGGCAAGGTTCCAGTTCGCCTTTTCGAGAACGCTGGCGACTGAGAAGAACCACGAACAGTAGAAGGCGTAGAGAATACAGAGAAGGATGCCGATCGGGACGGCGTAGCGCTTCCACAGGGAGCGCCGGAAGGCGTCCGGGTGGCGAGCGGCGATGTCGTTGATGGCGTCGGCGTTCATGCGTTACTCTCCGCGCCCATATGCGAACGCTTGCCGGCCGACAAGACGGTGTCTCAGCCACGCCGAAACCTGATCGACGGCAACAATCGTGCAGAATAGCAGGAAGACGATGGCGAGGGTCTTGGCCTCATGGCCCCGGCTGATCGAAAGACGCAGGGATTCGCCGATGCCGCCGGCGCCGACGGCGCCGAGAATGGTCGAAGCGCGCACATTGATCTCGAAGCGGAGCAGGACGTAGCTCATGAAGTTGGGCAGGACCTGTGGCACGATGCCGAACCACACCCGTTCGACCCAGTTGGCACCGAGGGCGCGCAAGCCTTCTTCAGGCTTCATGTCGACATTCTCGACCACCTCGAAGAACATTTTTCCGAGTGCGCCGACGGTGTGGATGCTGACCGCGAGGATCGCCGGAATCGGTCCGAGCGAGAAGACCGCCAGAAAGAAGCCGGCGATGACGATTTCCGGAAAGGCGCGGACAATTTCAAGGAAGCGGCGCGTGGCGAAACGGAGCCAGCGGCTGGCCGTGATATTGCCTGCAGCGAGGAAGCAGAGCAGGAAACCGAATGTGGCGCCCACCAGCGTTGAAAACAGAGCTATGTTCAGCGTCTCGATCATCCGGTGGAAATACTCCGGAATGTAGATGCTCTGGGTCAGGTAGACCCGGCCTTCGGGGTAGTCGAATTTGAGGCTGCCATCGTCATAGGGGGACGGCAGGTCGAACAGCGCGCGCACCGGGTCGAACCAGTCGCGCGGCTTCAACTCGGCGAAAAAGTCGGCGACGTAAGGAAGGCGGTCGAAAAACTTTCCGGCGTTGGTTTCGTTGGCGAACCAGAGCGAGCCAGAGAGTGCAAGAAACAGGAAAACCAGGCCTCCGATCGTGTAAAGGCGCCGGCGGGCGGCGAGGTCGCGCCAGTGCCGCTCGACTGTGGCTCCCTCCGGTGAGAGCGCAGGCGCTCGGTATACGTCGGTCGCGCTCATTGATAGATCCCCGGCCCCTGATGCAGCAACGCCGCCGGCGGCATGGCCCCGGCGGCGTTGTGGCAGTTTGATTACGAGCCGATCTTCGCCTTACGGGCGTCGATGATCGGCTGATAGAATTCCGGGGTGACCGGCGAATAGCCCTTGTAATCGCCGCCTTGTATCGCCGAGAAACAGGCCGGGTCGGTTTCCGGAAGCTTGGTCAGGAAATCGGTGATCTTCTGCTTGGCGCCGGCGTCGATCGACGTACGCACGACCAGCGGGCCATTCGGAATCAGCGGCGACTGCCACAATTCGACAAGGTCGTCCATCTTGAGCACGCCCTTGTCGACCATCTTGCGAAGATTGCCCGAGCTGTAGCCGTCGTTAAACTCGCCGACGCCGGAGGCCCAGGTTGTGCCGGCATCGAACGTGCCTTTCAGAACTTCAAGGACGAGCTGTTCGTGGCCGCCGCCGAAACCGGTCGACGCGAAGTAGCTCTTCACATCCATGCCGATGTCCTTGGGCAGTGAGGTGACCGGGATCAGGTAACCAGAAGTCGAATCGGGATCGGCGAAACCGAGTTTCTTGCCCTTCATGTCGGCGAGCGTCTTGATGCCGGAATCAGCACGGGCAACCATGACCGAATGGTAGCCGGTCGAACCGTCGGTCTGAACCGTCGTCAGGATCGGCTGAACCGCGTCCTTGTTTTCAAGATAGATCTTGGCGTAGCCGGAAGCGCCCAGTTCGGCAAAGTCAAGCGTGCCGCCAAGCAGGCCCTGGATGACGCCGTCGTAATCGGCGGCCGGGAACAGCGAAACTTTCTCGACACCGAGGACGTCCTTGATGTGATCGGAGAAGCACTGGTAGTTGCGCAGACGGTCGGCTTCGTTCTCGCCGCCCAGAATGCCGACGCGGAATTCCTTCAGGTCCTGTGCCTGAACCGCGCCCATCGCCATGGCGATGACCGAAACAGCACCGAAAAACATCATTCTAAACATTTCGCATCTCTCCTGTTGGTTCCGGCATCGCGCCGGCAGCGTTCGAATTTTGACAGCGCCCTTGACGCGGGCTGGCGATCCAGGCGCTCTTTTGTTTGTCCATGATCTTTTCTGGATACCGGTATCCACTTGTCGGGATCATGGAATTAGTAGCCAGGAAATGCGGGCTCGAGCGGTACTGCGGATGCGGCGATTTTTTGCTTGATGGTGACGCTGGTCGAGGTGATGGCCTCGGAGATTTCACCGCCATTGCTGTCGGCACCGTAGACCATGCGCACCGCCTCACGGTTGAGATCTTCGGGGGGGCCGTCGAACACGACCTTGCCGGCGGCCATGCCGATGATGCGGTTGCAATAGGTGCGCGCGGTATCCAGCGTGTGCAGATTGGTGACGACTGTGAGGCCCTCGCGCAGATTGATGTCCTGCAGCGAATCCATCACCACCTTAGCGTTGAGGGGGTCGAGCGAGGCGATCGGCTCGTCGGCAAGGATGACTTTCGGCTGCTGCATCATGGCGCGGGCGATCGCGACGCGCTGCTGCTGGCCGCCGGACAAGGTGCCGGCCGGCTGCAGCGCCGTGCGGGCAATGTCGAGACGTTCGAGCGCCGCGATCGCCTCGGCCCGTTCCTCGCGGGAGAAGAGACCGAGCAGATTGACAATGGTCGAGCGGTGATTGAGCCGGCCGAGCAGCACATTGGTCAGCACGTCGAGACGCGGCACAAGGTTGAATTGCTGAAAGATCATGGCGCAATCGCGCTGCCAGCGCCTGAGCAGCGAACCGCGCAGGCTGGAAACTTCGGCGCCGTCAAAGAAAATCGATCCTTGGCTGGGATCGATGAGGCGGTTGATCATGCGCAAAAGCGTCGACTTGCCGGCGCCCGAGCGGCCGATAATGCCGACCATCTGGCCGTGCGGGATCGAGATGTCGACATTGCTGACGGCGGTGTTCTTGCCAAACCGGCGGGTGACACCGCGGATTTCGAGCGTGGCTGAGGTTGCTGACATAGGCAAGTTCCAGTCCAGTCGCGTTTGGAAGGTCTGTTAACCATCGCTAGCGCAACGCCATGAACCTGCGGTGTCGGATTGATGTCAGTTTTGTTACCGCCCACAGGCTTGGCGGCGAGCCATGAATGGTGAATAGTGAATAGTGAATAGTGAATAGTGAATAGTGAATAGTGAATAGTGAATAGTGAATAGTGAATAGTGAATAGTGAATAGTGAATAGAAAGGGCTTCACCAGCCTCTGCTGGCTGCCAGCGTCACCATTCACCATTCACCCCCTTCAGCTGCCGTATTTTTCCAGAAACGCTTCCGCCGAAAGGGCGCGGAAATCGTCGAGCGCGGCGCGCAGGCGGGCATGGTCCCAATCCCACCAGGCGAGTGCCTGATAACGTTCCGCCGTGTGGCGGTCGAAGCGTTCGCGGATTGGTTTCGCCGGCACGCCGCCGACGATGGTGTAGGGCGCAACGTCCTTCGACACCACCGCGCCGGCGCCGACCGCCGCACCGTCGCCCACGGTGACGCCGGGCAGGACGGTCGAGCCGTGGCCAAGCCAGGTGTCGTGGCCGATGGTGACGCGTCTGGCGCGGCGCTGGGCGAAGAATTCGCTTTCGTGCTGAGCGTCGTCCCAATAATCCGAGGCGCGATAGGTGAAATGGTGCAGCGTCGGCCGCCACGTCGGGTGGTTGGTGGCGTTGATGCGCACATTGGCGGCGATGTTGGCGAACTTGCCGATCGTCGCGCACCAGACGCCGCAGTCCTGCATCATGTAGGAATAGTCGCCGATTGTGCTCTCGGAAACTCGGCAGCGATCGGCGATCTCGGTCCAGCGGCCGAGCGTCGAGTTCTCGACTTCCGCCGTCTCGTGGACAAGCGGCGTTTCCGACAGTTTCCTGGTCATGCGGCGATTTTCCCGGCGGCAAAAGCGGTCACGTCGATGACGCGGTCGGCTACCGCCTCGCGCACGTCGTGGTCATGGAAGATGCCAAGCAGGGCGACGCCGGCCGCCTTCTTGGCCGCGATCAGCGTAATCACGACATCGCGGTTCCTGGCATCGAGCGAAGCGGTCGGCTCGTCGAGCAGCAGGATCGGGTGCTCGGTGATGAAGCCGCGCGCGATGTTGACGCGCTGCTGTTCGCCGCCGGAAAAGGTCGCCGGCGGCAGTGCCCAGAGTTTTTCCGGCAGGTTGAGCTGCCCCAGCAAGGCGCGCGCCTTGCCGCGCGCAACTTCACGGTCCTCGCCGCCCTCGACCAGCGGTTCGGCCACGACATCGAGGGCGGAGACGCGCGGCACTGTGCGCAGGAACTGGCTGACATAGCCGATCGTGAGCCGGCGCACGGCAAGCACGGTGCGCGGGCTCGCCGTCGCGAGATCGATGAGCCCGTCCTCGTGCTGGACGATGATCTGGCCTTCGTCGACCGCATAGTTGCCGTAGAGCATCTTCAGGATCGAGCTCTTGCCGGCGCCGGAAGGGCCGCCGAGCACGGCGCACTCGCCTGCCCTGATCGAGAACGACACGCCGGTGACGACAGGCAGTTTGATGCCGTCGCGCAGATGCATGGTGAAGCTCTTGGCGACATCGGAGACGACGAGCGGGGTTGCCATGATCACACCTGCAGAATGGAAGAAACAAGGAGCTGCGTGTAGGGCGCGCGCGGATCGTCGAGCACGCGGTCGGTGAGGCCGCTTTCGACGACGCGGCCGTCCTTCATCACCATCATGCGTTGCGACAGCAGACGTGCCACCGCGAGGTCGTGGGTGACGACGATGGCGGCCAGGCCGAGATCGGTGACCAGGCCGCGCAACAGGTCGAGCAGGCGCGCCTGCACGGAAACGTCGAGGCCGCCGGTCGGCTCGTCCATGAACACCAGCCGCGGCCCGGTGACGAGATTGCGGGCGATCTGCAAGCGCTGGCGCATGCCACCGGAAAAAGCGCGCGGTTCGTCGTCGATGCGGTCCTCGTCGATCTCGACGCGTGACAGCCAGTCGACGGCGCAAGCGCGGATTTTTCCATAGTGGCGGTCGCCCACCGCCATCAGCCGCTCGCCGACATTGGCGCCGGCTGACACCGTCATGCGCAGCCCGTCGGCCGGGTTCTGGTGGACGAAGCCCCAGTCGGTGCGCATCAGGAAGCGGCGCTCAGCCTCGCTCATGCGGTAGAGCTCGCGGAACTGACCGTCGCGCATGCGGTAGCTGGCGGTGCCGGAACTCGGCAGCAATCTGGTCGAGAGACAGTTGAGCAGCGTCGTCTTGCCGGAACCGGATTCGCCGACCACCGCCAGCACCTCGCCCGGCCACAGGTCGAAGGTGACGTTTTCGCAGCCGACACGCGAGCCGTAGAATTTGGATAGCGCGGAAACGCGCAGCAGTGGTTCGTCGGTCATTGCGCCGGCTCCGTTTTTTCCAGGGCAAGAGGGGTTTCAGGCGCAAGATGGCCGCGATGGCCTCCTTCGCGCCGTTTCTCGCAATGGTCGGTGTCGGAGCAGACGAACATGTGGCCGCCATGGTCGTCGAGGATGACTTCGTCGAGATAGACGTTCTCGGCCGCACACAGCGCGCAGGGCTGGTCGAAGGTCTGCACCTCGAACGGGTGATCCTCGAAATCGAGGCTGACCACATCGGTGAAGGGCGGCAGCGCATAGATGCGCTTTTCGCGGCCAGCACCGAATAGTTGCAGAGACGGCGAACGATGCATCTTCGGATTGTCGAACTTCGGCGTCGGCGAGGGGTCCATCACATAGCGGCCCTCGACCTT
The DNA here is from genome assembly GCF_004792125.1 of Mesorhizobium sp. M5C.F.Ca.ET.164.01.1.1. Taxonomy (NCBI): domain Bacteria; kingdom Pseudomonadati; phylum Pseudomonadota; class Alphaproteobacteria; order Hyphomicrobiales; family Phyllobacteriaceae; genus Mesorhizobium; species Mesorhizobium sp. M5C.F.Ca.ET.164.01.1.1. The sequence goes on from NZ_SRTG01000001.1 coordinate 1,789,106, forward strand.
GACCGGGTAGGCATAGGTAGTGGCAATGCGGCCGTGCCTGGCGATGTCCTCGTAGAGCTTCACATGCATGAGGCCGTATTCCTCCAGCGCATGCATCTTGCGCGTTTCCGTTTCGCGCGGTTCGAGGAAGCGCAACGGTTCGGGGATCGGCACCTGATAGACCAGCACCTGGCCCGCGCTCAGTGGATGTTCGGGAATGCGGTGGCGGGTCTGTATGATGGTCGCCTTCGCCGTCTCGGTGGTGACGGCGACATTGGCGACCTTCTTGAAAAAAGCGCGGATCGAGACGGCGTTGGTGGTGTCGTCGGCGCCCTGGTCGATGACCTTCAGCACATCGTCGGGACCGATGATCGAAGCCGTGACCTGGACGCCGCCGGTGCCCCAGCCATAGGGCATCGGCATTTCGCGCGAGGCGAACGGCACCTGATAGCCGGGAATGGCTATGCCCTTGAGGATCGCGCGACGGATCATCCGCTTGGTCTGCTCGTCGAGATAGGCGAAGTTGTAGGTGGCGATGTCGGTCATGGCGATCGCTTCCACTTTGTGCTACCGAATTGACTTCCAAGACACGGAAGAAGGGCCAGGCTCAGGTGACTCCAACCGGATGGATGCACATCGGAATCCTGTTGCTGGTGTTCGTCGGCGTGGTTGCCTTTGTCCTTCGAAGAATGGTTCTTCCTGCGCCGAAGGAAGGCGCGAATGGCGAAACCGTTGGCGGCAGTAGCGGCTACGGCGGATCCGGAGGGGTGTAGCGGCCATTCCCACGAGATCATGGTGGTGGAGCTAACTGAAGTCATTCCGCGGCCTGCCTCTTCTCCTCGGCTTTGCCGGCGTTTTCGCGGGAATCGTGCTCGGCGCGCATGCGGCGCACCAGGTCGAGCTCGGCCTGGAAGTCGACATAGTGCGGCAGCTTCAGATGCTCGACGAAGCCGGTCGCCTGGACGTTGTCGGAATGCGAGATGACGAACTCCTCGTCCTGGGCTGCGGCGACGACATCTTCGCCGAATTCGGTTGCACGAAGAGCGCGGTCGCACAGCGCCATGGCCATCGCCTTGCGCTCGCTCTGGCCGAAGACGAGGCCGTAGCCGCGGGTGAATTGCGGCGGCGCCTTGGCCGAGCCCTTGAACTGGTTGACCATCTGGCACTCGGTGACACGTACGGAGCCGAGCGGTACTGGGAATGGCAGCTCCGGCACGTCGAGTTCCAGCTCGACCTCACCGATGCGAACCTCGCCGACGAAGGGATGGTTGCGGGCATAGCCGCGCTGGGTGGAATAGCCGAGCGCCAGCAGAAAACCCTCGTCGCCGCGTGACAGCGCCTGCAGGCGGATGTCGCGCGCCATCGGAAATTCCAGCGGCTCGCGGGTGATATCGCCGGGGATATGGTCCTGCGGCATGTCGCCATCAGGCTCGATCAGGCCCTCGCGGGCGAGGATCGCGGAGACGCGCGGCATGGCTTCCGCCTCGCTGGCACGCTGCAGCGGCTCGGCGACATCGCCGCCCGCGGCGAGTTCGGGATCGAGCAGCCGGTGAGTGTAGTCGAAGGTCGGGCCGAGCAGCTGGCCGCCGGGTAGGTCCTTGTAGGTCGCCGAAACGCGCCGCTCGACCAGCATCGCGCCGGTGTCGATCGCGTTGGTGTAGCCAAAGCGTGGCAGCGTCGTGCGATAGGCGCGGACCAGGAAGATCGCCTCGATCATGTCGCCGCGCGCCTGAACGATGGCTAGTGCCGCCAATTCCCGGTCGTAAAGCGAACCTTCGCTCATCACTCGGTCGACGCCGAGCGCCAGCTGCTCGACGATCTGGTCGAGGCGAAGCGCCGGCACGGAACGGTCGCCGCGTCGGCGGTCGGCGAGCAGGGAGTGGGCGTTGGCAATGGCCGCTTCGCCGCCTTTTACCGCGACATACATATCACGCCTCCATCGTCTTGATGCGCGTCGTGCGCGGCAGGCAGGCAACGCCGTCGGGGGTGGCAAGGATGATGTCGACGCCACGCGGAAAGCGCTGGTTGTTCTGCTTCCATTGTTCGACGAAGTGGCGCGGCATCTGCGCCGGCGCGATGGTTGCAGTCTTTTCGATGCCGGGACCTTCGAGCAGCAGAGGGGCGCCTGAAACGAGATCGCTCACCTGCAGGATCAGCGTCGTGGAGCGGTCGGGATAGTCCTGGGTGCCTTGTGAAAAGCCGTCGAGCGCCATCATCTCGGCCGGCGTGGCGATCAGCGCGAAATGCGCATCGGCTGGCGTGTTGGCCAGTGGCGTGCCGGTGTGGAAGCCGAGCCAGAATTTCACCGCTGCTGGGGCCTGCAAAACGAGGTCGAACCAGAGCGGCGTGTCGTTGTCGCACAGCGCCAGCGCGATAGCACCCGCGGTGGCCGACAGCGGCGCCGGCGGGCGGGCAAAGACCGGGAGGGGCTGCAGGGTGCCCGGCCGCGCCATCGCGTCCATCACGGCGCGGAATACCGTCTGGGCGTCGAATACCGGATCGGCAAAGCCGCCCTCGATCGCTTGCGTTGCGATGTCCATCAGTCTTCTCCGCGTACCATGGTGAAGAAATCGACCTTCGTTGCCGCCGTCTCGGCGCGCCGCCGTTCACGTGCGCTGGCCAGTGCGGCCTGCAACGGCGCAATGAGTTTGGTCTCGACCTCGTTACGGCGGGTGGGATCCTGCCAGAGCGCGTCGGCTATCGCCGCCAGCCTTGCTTTGTGCTTGTCACGGCCGAGCGCGTAGCAATGGCCGATTTCTCCTGAGGCAAGCCGCACCGTCGCGCGGGTGACCGTCGCTTCGCCGACATTGAACGGCGCGCCGCCGCCGCCGATGCGGCCACGCACGGTGACCAGGCCGGTTTCGGGACCGCGCAGGAGTTCCGCTTCCGAAGGCAGGCCGGCTTGGTTCCAGAGGCGGACGATATCGTCGCCGGTCGATTGCGCTAGGGTCGCCATGACGGCCTTGCGCTCAGCCTGATCGCGCGCTTCCTGTCCTCGCATGGCAGCCATTCCTTCTCGTTCCGAATTTGTATAATGATGTAGACAATTATACAAATTATACCTATTCTCTAAAGCGTGTCCATGACGGATCGATGACAGGGGCGAAAAGATTGGGGCAAGAGATGATCGGTCAGCAGATGGCCAGCAGCTTAGAGCGGCGCACCGGCATCTCGCTGTGGCGGCAGATAGCCGACCAGATCCTCCATTCGATCGCCGTCGGCGACTTTGCCGAGAATGCTGCGCTGCCACCGGAAGTCGCACTGGCCGAGCGCTATGGCGTCAACCGCCATACGGTGCGCAGCGCCATTGCAGCACTGGTGCAGGATGGCGTGCTCAGGGCCGAACAGGGGCGCGGCACTTTCGTGCTTTCGCGCAAGCGCCTGTCCTATCCGATCGGCGCCCGCACCCGTTTTTCAGAGGGCTTGCAAGGGCAGGCGACGGAGCGCCGCAGCGTGCTGCTGGAATCGGCGGTCGAGCCGGCCAGCCGGCGTGTCGCAGAAGGCTTGGGTCTCGCCAAGGGTTCCAGCGTCATCCGCCTCGAAACACGCGGCGAAGCCGACGGACAGTCGGTCTCGCGCGCCACCGGCTGGTTCGATGCGAAACGCTTCGCAGGCATCGAGACCGCTATCGCGGAAACTGGATCGGTGACCGCCTCGCTCCAGCGTTTCGGCATCAGTGACTATCTCAGGCAATCGACAGTGCTGTCGGCGCGCCACGCAGATGCCGCCGATCTCGCCGATCTCGATCTGCAGTCCGGCGCCATCGTGCTGGTCACGGTCGCCGTCAACGTCACGCCGGACGGCCAGCCGATCCAGTTCGCCGAAACGCGCTTTCCGGCTGAGCGCGTCGAGCTCAAATTATCGGCGCGGTAGGTAGGTGCGCGTCTAGCGGTTCATCGTTTCACGGAAACGCTGAACCGCTCTATCTCTTTGTTTTTACGCAATTCCGGACGGAAAACTGTTCACACTTTTCCTGGAATTGCGCTAGCCCGGTCTCATCCGACCTGAATGACCGCCTTGATCAGGCCGGATTTCTCATGCGCCCAGCGGGCAAGGTCGCGCGGCGTGTCGCCAAGCGTCGTGCGATGGGTGACGAGCTTTGCCAGCGGCACAGCACCATCGCGGATCGAAGCGGCGACATGGTCGAAGTCGGCGCGCAGCGCGTTGCGGCTTCCGATCAGCGTCATCTCGCGCTTGTGGAATTCGGGATCGGAAAAGACGATATCGTCCTTGACGACGCTGACCAGGACCAGCGTCCCGCCATGCGCGACATGGGCGAACGCCGAGTGGACGGACTGGGTGTTGCCGGTGGCATCGAAAACCACGTCGAAGCCTTCGCCGCCGGTCGCCTCCCGCACCAGATCGATTGCCGATCCCTTCGAACCGTCGAGGGTGGCAAAGCCGAGTTCGCTTGCGGCGAAATCCAGCCTCTCGGCACTCGTGTCGAGCAGCGTCACGTGGAGACCGGCGATGCCGGCAAACAGCGCCGTGCCGAGCCCGATCGGCCCGGCGCCGATGACCAGCGTGCGCGCGCCGGGATCAGCCAGCGAGCGCCGCACGGCATGCGCCCCGATCGCCAGGAATTCGACGGCGGCGGCATCCGCCAGCGACAGGCCGTTTGCCGGATAAAGATTTCGCGCCGGCACCAGGATCCGTTCGCACATGGCGCCGTCGCGGTGGACGCCGAGCACCTCGATCTTCACGCAGCAATTCGGCTTGCCTTGCCGGCAGCCGATGCATTTGCCGCAAGCGAGATAGGGATTGATGATCACCGGTTCGGCGCCGGCGAGATCGACGCCTTCGCCGGCCTCGATCACAGTGCCGGAAACCTCGTGGCCCATGATGCGGGGATAGGCGAGGAACGGATGCTTGCCCTCGAAGATATGATAGTCGGTGCCGCAGATGCCGACATGACTGACCGCGACCAGCGCCCAGCCAGAGGGCGGAGTGCCTGGCGCCGGGCGGTCTTCCAGAACAAGCTCACCGGGCGAGCGGCAGACGACGGCTTTCATACTTCAATCCAGTCTGTTCATGAAACCGCCGGCCCGCTAGCGCCGGGCCGGCGGTTGTTAATATGGACTACTTGCCGCGGCGGCGCAGGCCGTCGAAATAGACGATGACGATAATCAGCACGCCGGTAATGATGCGCTGCCAGAAGGCATTGACGTTCAAGAGATTGGCGCCGTTGTTGATGGTGGCGAGGATGAAGGCGCCGAGCAGCGGTCCGTGCACCGAGCCGACGGCGCCGAACAGCGAGGTGCCGCCGATCACCGACGAGGCGATCGCCTGCAATTCCCAGCCCTCGGCCTGCGTCGGATTGCCGATGCCGATGCGCGACGCGAGCAGCACGCCAACGAAAGCCGCGCACAGGCCAGACAGCGTATAGGCCATGTAGATGGTGCGCTGGACGTTGACACCGGACAGACGCGATGCCTCGGCATTGGAGCCGACCGAGAACAGATAGCGGCCCCAACGGCTGTGATGCAGGAAGACATAGGCCGGGATACCGACGAGGATCACCATCCAGAACAGGTTGGGGATGCCGAGGAAGGAACTGCGCGAGAAAAGCTGGAAGGCATCGTTGTTGAGCGAAATCGAGTTGCCGTTGGTCATCAAAAGGCCGATGCCGCGCAAAGATGTCAGCGTCGCCAGCGTGATGATGAAGGGCGGCAGGCCCATCTTGACGATGCCGAAGCCGTGAAACAGGCCGATGGCGACACCGACCAGCAAGGTGAGCAGGACGGCGAGGAAGATCGGCACGCCGGCATTGATCAGCATCGCAGCGATGACGGTTGCAAAGCCAACGACGGCGCCGACGGAAAGGTCGATGCCTCCGGTGATGATGACAAAGGTCTGGCCGACCGCCAGGATCGCGATCATCGAACCTTGCCGCAACAGGTTCGAGATGTTGTTGGCGGAGGCGAAGCTCGGCGTCGCCACCGACAGGATGACCCACAACAGCACCAGCAGCGCCAGCAGCGTCAGCCCGAACAGGGCGTTGTAGTTGTGTTTCGGCCTTTCGGCCGGGATCGCCTCGGTGCTCATATCTGTCCTCCCGGTTTTTCTTGTTTCTCGGCCAGCGCTTGGGTGAGGATCTCCTCATGGTCGGCAGTGCGGAAACCATGAGTGGCCACCAGTTTGCCGCGCCGGAACACATGCAGTGTGTCGGCCAGTTCATAGACCTCGGGCAGATAGGACGAGATGAGGATGATGCCGGCGCCATTGGACAAAAGCGCACTGAACAGGCGGTAGATCTCTGCCTTGGTGCCGACATCGACGCCAACTGTCGGCTCGTCGAAGATGAACAGCTTGGCACCGTGAGCCAGCCACTTGCCGATGACAATCTTCTGCTGGTTGCCGCCGGACAGGCTGGAGGCGAGCGCGTTGCGCGTCGGCGTCTTGATCCTGAGATTGGCGATCTGGCGGTCCGCCTCGGTCCTCTCCTGTGCGCCGGAGATCAGCAGATTGCTGGAGATGCGCTTGTAGATCGGCAGATTGAGATTGAGGCCGACCGGCAGGTTGAGGCAGAGGCCCTGGTCGCGGCGGCTTTCCGGCGCCAGCGCCATGCCGAGCCTGATAGCGTCATGCTCGGAGTTGACATGAACCTCCTTGCCCTCCCAGAGGATCTGGCCGGCCGACTTGCGATGACGGCCGTAGAACGTGGTGACGAACTCGCTGCGCCCGGCGCCAATCAGGCCGTAGAGCCCGACGATTTCGCCGGCACGGACCGTCATCGAGACATTTTCGAAGCCGTTGCCGGAGAGATTTCTGGCTTCGAGGAGCGTCGCGCCCGGGGTAAAATGCTCCTTGTGATAGACTTGCTCGATCGAGCGGTTGATCATCATTTTGACCAGCTCGGCGTCGTTGGTCTCGGCGATGTTCCTGGTGCCGACAAGCGTGCCGTCGCGCAGCACCGAGACGCGGTCGGCGAGCTCGAACACCTCTTCCATGCGGTGGCTGATGTAGATGATGGTGACGCCTTCGCCCTTCAGCCGGCGGATCAGCGTGAACAGCTGGGCGGCCTCCTTGCGCGTGAGGTAGGCTGTCGGTTCGTCGAAGATGAGGAATTTGGTGCCGCGCACGGTGGCTCGGGCGGCGGCGATCAGCTGCTGCTGGCCTATGGTCAGGTCACCCAGCACGACATGCGCCGGCAGATCGAAGCCGAGATCGTCGATGATCTTCTGCGCTTCCCTGACCATGGCACGTTGCTGCAGGATGCCGAAGCGGGAATCCTCCTCGCCGAGGAACATGTTGGCCGCGACAGTGAGATGGCGGCACAGAACGACCTCCTGATGCACGGCATTGATGCCGAGCGCCATCGCCTCATGCGGCGTCGCCAGCGCTGCCGGCTTGCCCTCCCAGATGACGTCGCCGGAGGTGCGCGGCATGACCCCGGTCAGCAGCTTGATCAGGGTGGATTTGCCGGCACCGTTTTCGCCGACAATGGCGTGAATTTCGCTGGCCTTGAAGGCGAGGTTAACCGGCTTCAGCGCGTGCGTGCCGGGATATCGCTTCTCCAAGCCCTTGAGTTCGAGGATCGTCCTGCCCGGTTCCAGCGTTGGGGCCGGATGCAGTTCCTGCGCCGTCGACGTCATGACAATCCTCCCAGATTGGCCTCACGATTGGCACGTAGCGATGCTGGCCGAGTCCATCGTCAAGGGTATTGAGGCCGGCTGATTTCGAAGCACTTTCAGGGTGTTTCCGGGGCAACGAGGCCCCGGAAACGGGGCGCCAATGCCGGTGCTCAGTCGAGCTTCGGATTGAGCAGCGCGTCGATCTTCGGATCCTTCATATTGGCCTTGGTGACGAGGTTGGCGCCGGTGTCGACATTGGCCTCGACCTTTTCGCCTTTCGAGGCCGCGAGCGCCGTCTTGATGCCGTCATAGCCCATGCGGTACGGATCCTGGACGACGAGACCGGAAATGACGCCGTCGTTGAGGAACTTGACCAGCTTCTCGTCGCTGTCGAAGCCGATCAGTCCGACCTTGCCGGCAAGGCTGTTCTCGGCGATCGCCTGACCGACGCCCTGCGCCATGATCAGGTTGGAGGCGAAGATGCCCTTGAGGTTCGGGTTGGCGGTGATCAGGTCGGTCGCGATGTTGAGGCCGGTGGTGGCCTGGCCGTCGGCGTATTTGTCGGCAATGAGCTTGAGGCCGGGATATTTGGCGGCAAGCTGTTCCTTGAAGCCCTGGGCGCGCTGTTCGAGCGAGCCAGCGCCCGGAAGCGCGGTGATCAGGGCGACGTCGCCCTCGATTTTGCCGCCATTGGCTTCGCCGATCGCGGCCGCCAGCCCGTCAGCGGCGACGCGGCCGCCCTGGATATTGTCTGTGGTCAGGAACGAGGTGAAGGCCTTGGAATCGGCGCCGGAGTCGATGCCGATGATCTTGACCTTGGTGGCTGCCTCATCGATCGGCTTGCCGAGCGCCTTGGCTTCGGTCGGTGCGATGACGACGGCAGCCGGGGTGCCGGCGACCGCGTTTTCAAGGATCGAGATCTGGCCGTTGACGTCGGTCTCCGCCTGGGCGCCGAGTTCCGGCACATTGACCCCGAGGTCCTTACCTGCCTTGCGGGCGCCAGCCAGGACGATCTGCCAGTAGAAAGAGGTGGTGTCCTTGACGATGATCGGAATGGTTACGTCCGCCGCCGAAGCCGGCGCCGAATGCATCACGCCGCCAAGCATCGAGGCGGCGGCGAGCGCCACGAAGGCGCGGCGGTTGAGAATGCTGGTCACGAATTTCATTAGGCTTCCTCCCTATGTCGCCCGGTGAACGTTGTTGAAGCTCGGTTTGGATAGGCGCTGCCCAAACGGAACTTTATCAATAAAAAACATTTACCGCATTTTGATAGTGCATAGGTTGGGTCGACGCAAGCGGTGTTTCGTATCGGTCTCGGGATGGCTAGACCGAAAGAGAGCGCCCTTGCCGATCCTCATTGCCAACCCTACAGATCCTCTCCGAATGGTATGGAATATTAATTCCACCAACCAGTCAGATGGAATATTCATTCTTTTTGGGCATACGATTGTTACGCCTTCTATCGCATCGTCCGGCGTTTAACCGACGAAGGCGAAGGTCGCAGCGCATCAGCCGAGTTTCTGTACGACCGTATAAGGATCATATTTGGAGAATTCGGTTTCGGGCACCTGGATGTCGAGCAGTTGGAGATTTCGCGTCAGGTTGGTCGGCTTGGCGGTGCCCGTCAGCACGGAGGCTACCACAGGCTCGTGCAACGGGAACTGGAATGCCGCCGCGGCAAGCGGATAGTCGCCCTCGGTGGCGATTTTTTCCATGGCGCCGACGCGGTCGAGAATGTTCTGGGTGGCCGGCAGGTAGTCGAAATGCGCACCCGGCACCGGGCCGGTCGCCAAGATGCCGGAATTGAAGACGCCACCGATGATCAGCGAAGTCTGCCGTTGCCGGCAAAACGGCAGCAATTCGGCTTCGGCGGTGCGATCGAGCAGCGAATAGCGGCTGGCGAGCAGGATGCAGTCGAGCGGCGCCTGGCGCAGCACATCGAGACAGATCTGCACCTCGTTCACACCAAGGCCGTAGGCGGAAATGGCCCTGGACGACTTCAGCTCTTCCAGCGCCTTCAGCCCGCCATCCATCAGCTGGCGGAAATGCAGCTTCGTTTTCTCGACGCCATGCGTGTAGACGCCGATGTCGTGGACGAACAGGATGTCGATCCGATTGAGGCCAAGCCGCGCATAGCTGAACTCGACCGAGCGCATGATGCCGTCGTAGGAATAGTCGTAGTCGAGCGCAAAGGGCAGCGGATCGACATAGGAATGGTCCGGGATCTGGCCTTCCGGCACCGGCCGGAACAGGCGCCCAACCTTGGTCGACAGCACGTAGGAGTCCCGCGGCTTGTCGCGCAAGAAATCGCCGAAGCGGCGTTCCGAGAGGCCGAACCCGTAGAAGGGCGCCGTATCGAAATAGCGCAAACCGGTATCCCAGGCGACCTGCAGCGTCTGCATCGCCGCCTCGCGAGGGCAAGCTCGGTAGAGGCCGCCGATCGCCGCGCCGCCGAAGCTGACCTCGGTTATTTCCAGCGCGGTGCTGCCGACACGGCGTTTCTTCATGCAAAGCCTCCCGCCGGCCATTTGCCTGGCGCGTCTATGTCTAAGTCAGTTAGTGGCTGCTCTAGAGGGTCGCGCCGAGGTGCCACGGCACGAACTCGTTATCGCCGTAGCCGAAGTCCTCGCTCTTGGTCTTGCGGCCGGAAGCCGTCTCGACGATCAGTTCGAAGATCTCGCGGCCCATGCCGGCAATGGTCTTTTCGCCCGAGGCGATGACGCCGCAATTCACGTCCATGTCCTCTTCCATGGTGTGGTACATGGTCGAGTTGCTGGCGACCTTGATCGACGGCGTCGGCCGGCAGCCGAAGCAGGAACCGCGGCCGGTGGTGAAGACGATGACATTGGCGCCGCCTGCCACCTGGCCGGTGGCGGAAACCGGGTCGTAGCCGGGCGTGTCCATGAACACCAGCCCGTGGCCGCTGACCTTTTCGGCATAACCGAAGACGCCGTTGAGCGGTGTCTGGCCGCCCTTGGCGACCGCGCCAAGCGACTTTTCCAGGATGGTGGTCAGGCCGCCGCGCTTGTTGCCGGGCGAAGGATTGTTGTCAATGGAGGCGCCATGCTTGGCGACATGGTCTTCCCACCATTTCACATAGCCGTCGAGCTTGGCGGCGATCTCCGGCGTCGCCGCGCGATAGGCGAGCAGATGCTCGGCGCCGTAGATTTCGGTGGTCTCGGAGAGAATGCCGATGCCGCCGACGCCGGCCAGGATGTCAACGGCGGCGCCCAACGCCGGATTGGCGGTGATGCCGGACATGCCGTCCGAGCCGCCGCATTGCAGGCCGACGACGATCTCGCTGACCGGGATCGGCTCACGCTCAAGCTTGCCGACCTCCTCGGCGATCTCTCCCAGCACGACCATTGCCTTCTCGACCGATTTGCGCGAGCCGCCGGCTTCCTGGATGTTGAAATGGCGTTTTCCCGCGGCGACGCCCTTCTGGCCATAGAGGGTGAGCTGGTTGACCTCGCAGCCAAGCCCGACCATCAGCACGCCGCCGAAATTCGGATGGCGGGCATAACCGGCAAGCGTGCGGTGCAGCACCATCATGCCGTCGCCGGTGGCGCTCATGCCGCAGCCCTGGCCGTGGACGATCGGAACGAAGCCGTCGATGCCGGGGTATCTGGGTAGAAGCGTGCGGTTCGCCTCGTCGGCGATGGCGTGGCAGACGGTGGCCGAGCAATTGACGCTGGCGAGAATGCCGATGAAGTTGCGCGTGCCGGCACGGCCGTCGGCGCGACGGTAGCCCATGAAGGTGCGGCTGCGGTCGGACTCGGTCGCGTGCACGGCTTCGCTCGGCGGCACCACCGGTAAACGCCCGGACTCGAAGACCAGATTATGCGAATGAACATGCTCGCCGGGCGCAATGTCCTGCGTGGCGCGACCGATCGCCTGGGCGTATTTGACCACGGCCTCGCCGGCGGCGATCGGCTTGATCGCAACCTTGTGGCCGGGTTCGATCAACGCTGTGGCAACGGCGCCGCCCGGCAGCACCGCGCCGATGTCGATGCGGCCATTGGCAACCGCGACATTGTCGGCGGGAGACAGAAGAATGCTGTTTGCGGCGTTCACGGGCAGTTTCCTGGGTGTTCCTGGGATGTGCGAGCGGATTGACACGCGCCTGTTAAAAGATAATGTCTTTTATCGTGAAAAAACAGTTTTGCGTCAATTGTTTTTTCGCGAAAGCGTCGCGCGTAAATCCGGAAGGGCAGAGGACCCTGATCCTGGAAGGTGATTCCACTTTTTTTTGAGGGCGCGCGCTAGGAACTTTTATCATATCGCGCTTCAAACTGGCCGCTGCAAGCGCCGGCGCAACGGGGCAGGGATGTCTAAGAGCAACAACGTCTACAAAGACGCCTACAATCGCGGTCTGCGGCTGCTCGACGAAACGAAGAGCCTGCCGTCGGAGCCCGAATTGGGTGCGCTGCTCGGCGTCAGCCGCACGACGATCCGCACCATCCTCGCGCGCATGGAAGAGACGGGGCTGATCGCCTGGAACAAGCGCAGCAAGACGGTTTTGCGCGTGCCGCGGGCGGACGACTTTTTCCCCGAGGAAGAGACCGACACGCTGTCGCAGATCATCGAGCGCTCCTTCATGCGGCGGCTGCTTGCCGGCGGTGCCGAGCCCGGCATGCAGATCAACGAGCTCGAGCTGGCGCGCGAGATCGGCGTCGGCACCACTAGCGTGCGCGAGTTCCTGATCCGCTTTTCCCGCTTCGGGCTGATCGAGAAGCGCCGCAACAGCCATTGGGTGCTGAAAGGTTTTACCCGCGCATTCGCGCTGGAATTGACCGAAATCCGCGAGATGTTCGAATTGCGCTCGGCCGCCGCCTTTGCCGCCCTGCCGGAAGCAAGTCCGGTCTGGGCCGACCTCGACCTCCTGGAAGACGAGCATCGCCTGCTGGGGCGCGAGATCGCCACGCGCTTCAACGAATTTTCGGAGCTCGACGAGCGCTTTCACCGGCTGATCCACCGCGCGTCGCACAATCGCTTCATCGTCGATTTCTACGACGTCATCGCGATGATTTTCCACTACCACTACCAGTGGAACAAGGCGCAGGAGCGCGAGCGCAACGAAGTGGCCGTCGCGGAACACCTGGCCTATATCGCGGCACTCAAATCGCGCGATCTCGGCAAGATCGACGCCGCCTGCCGCAAGCATCTGAAGTCGGCGCGCAATACGCTGCTGACCTCGATTCCGGAAGGCCAGCACCCGCAACGGGCCTAAAGCGCGCGTTGCCGCAGCAGTGATTTGACGATTTTCCGCCCGCCGGCCGCGTGCTAGATATATGGCCGTTGCTGCGTGAGGAGGCAGGTCTTTGAATATCCGGCGGAGACGATGGAGCATGCCGGCCGCGTTCGCCGCGGCCTATTTTCTCGTGCTCCAGTCGGCGCTTGGCGCGTTCGCCTTCGGCTTGAGCCCAAATGCTTCGCAACTCGACGCTTTCGGCAATGTCATCTGCACCCAGGAGGGCGCGGCCGAGCTTCCAGGCGGCGATTCACACCAGCACATGCCGGCTTGCTGCATGCTTGGCTGCGGTGTGGCCTCGTCTGCCTATGCGCCGCCACCCGCTGCCGCCATGGTGCCCGGCAATTTTCCCGTCGAAACCGTCGCTTTCGTGCTGCCGGCGTTCAGGCATCTCGACTTTGCCCGCGACCGCTCTCCGTCGAATCCGCGCGCCCCGCCGGCGACGGCCTGATCCGTTCCAGTTCGCCTTGCGGAAACTTTTCGCGGGCGCATTCATTCAACATCGAAACTGTTCGCGACCGGCCGACGGCGCGATTTGTCAGTTCTTGGAGCTATCATGTCTCACGCTTTCCGCGCGCGGTTCGGCCGCAACAGCTCGTTCTTGCGCCACTTCGAGGAGCGACTCGGCATCACCGTGTTCCTCCTTGCCCTCCTGTTCGTCGGCGCCCAGGCCGTTTTCGCGCATGAGTTCAAGGTCGGCGACCTCGAGATCGTGCATCCCTGGTCGCGTGCCACGCCGCCCGGCGCCAAAGTGGCTGGCGGCTATTTCACCGTCACCAACACCGGCAGTTCGCCGGACCGGCTGCTGTCGATCTCCTCTGAAATTTCGGCCAAGGCCGAACTGCACGAGATGGGTGTCAAGGACGGCGTCATGACCATGCGGCCGGTCACCGGTGGCCTTGAAATCCCGACCGGCGGCAAGGTCGCGCTGGCACCCGGCGGCTATCATCTGATGTTCGTCGGGCTGAAACGGCAACCGAAGCAAGGCGAGACGTTTCCAGCCACGCTGATTTTCGAGAAGGCCGGCACCGTCACTGTCGACTTCGCCGTGGAAGGCATCGGCGAAACGGGCGGTATGGACAATCACGCCAACTGACCCGGCCAGATCCGCACAATTCGAAAATCTGAGGGACCATCATGAACAGGTGTCTCTTGTCGGCCGGCGCGATTTTCGTCTTGGGGACAAGCGCGGCCTTCGCCCACGTCACGCTCGAAACGAAGGAGGAGGCGGTCGGTTCGACCTACAAGGCTATCCTGCGCGTGCCGCATGGCTGTGAGGGCAAGGCGACGACCGCCGTGCGCGTGCAGATCCCGGAAGGGGTGATTTCGGTGAAGCCGATGCCGAAGCCGGGCTGGACGCTGCAGGTCAAGAAAGGCAGATACGAGAAATCCTACCAGCTATATGGTGAGGCGGTGACATCAGGCGCTAGGGAAGTCGATTGGAGCGGCGGCAGCCTGCCGGACGAATTCTACGACGAGTTCGTCTTCCGCGGGACACTGGCGGCGGATCTGCCGGCCGGCCAAATGCTCTACTTCCCGGTGGTGCAGGAATGCGACGGCGCCGCCGAACGCTGGATCGAGATTCCCGCGGCCGGCCAGGATGAGGATGCGCTGGAATATCCGGCGCCCGGCCTCAAGCTACTGCCGAAGAAGTGATCCTTACGCGGCGCGCTCTAGCCGAAAGAGCGCGCCGCTGTCTTTATGGCGGTGACATGAGCGCGGCATCCATCCTGCGAACGGTCTGCACAACCGGCCGTCTTGCTATCGGCCTGGCGGCTGCGATCGTGCTGCTTGCCGCGATTGCCGCGCCAAGTCAGGCCTTCGCCCATGCGGCGCTGGTCACAACCGACCCGGAGGACGGCGCCGTGCTGGCGCAGAGCTCCGCGCAATTCTCGCTGACCTTCAGCGAACCGGTATCGCCGCTAGTTCTGACCTTGGTGCAGCCTGACGGGACGCCGGTTCCACTGACGTCCTTTCGGCTCAGTGGCCAGACGGTCGAGATCGACAATCCGCAAAGGCTCGGGTCCGGCACGCATGTGCTGAGCTGGCGGGTGATTTCCGCCGATGGCCATCCGGTCGGCGGCTCGGTGCTGTTTTCCATCGGCGCGCCGAGTGTTGCGCCGGCCGTCTCCGAAGTCGTCGACCGGGGTCTGAGATCGGCTATCTGGATCGGCAAGATCTTTCTCTATGTCGGCCTCTTTCTCGGCGTCGGCGGCGCCTTTGCCATCGCCTGGCTGGCGAAGGGCGGGCGTTCCGGCCGGCGCTTCGTCATCACCGCAATCCTGTGCGGCCTTGTCGCGGCGCCCTTGTCCCTCGGCTTCCAGGGACTGGACGCGCTCGGCGCACCGCTCGTCCGGCTGGCGCAGCCGGGCGTCTGGCAGGCCGGGCTCGGCACCAGCTTCGGCCGGACGGTGCTGGTCGCGCTGGTGGCGCTCGGGCTTGGCCTGCTGACGCTGGTCGGGCCGCGCGGCGGGGCAAAGCTGTTTGCCCTTGCCGGCTTGGCCGCTGTCGGTGCCGCCCTCGCCGCCAGCGGGCATGCAAGTGCTGCCGAACCGCGATGGCTGACAAGGCCGATGATGTTTCTGCACGGTGCCGGCATTGCCTTCTGGGCCGGGGCGCTGACGCCGCTCGGTCTCGCCATGAGATGGAAGCCGGTCGAGGCCGCGCCTTTCCTGCGCCGGTTTTCCCAGGCGATCCTGCCCGTCGTGGCCGTGCTTGCCGCCACCGGCATCGTGCTGGCTGTCATCCAGGTGCAGGCGCCCGCAGCTTTGCTCGAGACCGCCTATGGCCGGCTGCTGCTGATCAAGCTGGTGCTGCTGTTCTTTCTGTTCACGCTGGCCGCGACCAACCGCTGGAAGCTGACCGGTCCGGCCGAAGCGGGAGAGACGGAAGTACAGAGGAGGCTGGTCCGCTCGATTGGCATTGAAATGCTGATCATTCTGGCGATCTTCGGCATTGTTGCCGGCTGGCGCTTCACGCCGCCGCCACGCGCCCTGGCGATCGCAGCAGCGCAGCCGGCATCGGTGCATATCCACACGCCGAAGGCGATGGCCGACGTCAGCATCACGCCCGGCCATGTTGGGCCGGTTGCCGCCTCGATGGTCATCATGACCGGCGATTTCGGCCCGCTCGACGCAAGCCAAGTGACGATGGTGCTGTCAAAACCCGATGCCGGCATCGAGCCGATCAAGCGCGCGGCGACAATGCGCGGCGACGGTACCTGGCGCGTCGACGATCTCGTCATCCCGGTCCCCGGGCGATGGACGGCGCGGCTCGACATCCTCATCTCGGATTTCAAAATCATGAAGATCGAGGCGCCGATCGACATCAGGCCGTAAGGACAAGCTGACGGTCTGGAACACAATTCAGCGAGGCGGTTGACGCAGCTCTGAAGGCCCGTCATTCATTTCGGCAAGATTGGTATCTCGATAAGAATGGCATCCCGAGAAGTTTGGGCGTCGCCACAAATCGCCGCCTCAACAAAAGATCACAAGGAAGAAACGATGGAAAAAGCCGAAATCGGCCTGATCGGCCTTGGCACGATGGGCTCCAACCTGGCGCTCAATATCGCCGAGAAGGGGCACCGCATAGCCGTCTTCAATCGCACCGCCGCGCGCACCGACGCCTTTGTCGAGAATGCCGGGGCGCTGAAGAACATGGTCGTGCCCTGCTACAGCCTGGAGGAACTCGCCGCCGCCATCCGGCCGCCGCGCCCGATCATCATCATGGTGCTGGCCGGCAAGCCGGTCGACGAGCAGATCGCGGCGCTGCGCGGCGTGCTCTCGGCCAACGACATCGTTGTCGATGCCGGCAACGCCAATTTCCGCGACACAAT
This sequence comes from Mesorhizobium sp. M5C.F.Ca.ET.164.01.1.1, assembly GCF_004792125.1. Lineage (NCBI taxonomy): Bacteria > Pseudomonadati > Pseudomonadota > Alphaproteobacteria > Hyphomicrobiales > Phyllobacteriaceae > Mesorhizobium > Mesorhizobium sp. M5C.F.Ca.ET.164.01.1.1. The sequence goes on from NZ_SRTG01000001.1 coordinate 1,805,745, forward strand.
GCGACGCTTCTCCGAGCTTTCCGATTCGGGTCTCACCTTCATCGGCATGGGCGTGTCCGGCGGCGAAGAAGGTGCGCGCCATGGACCGTCGATCATGGTCGGTGGCACGGAAGAGTCCTGGAAACGCGTTGAAAAGGTGCTGACCGCCATTTCGGCCAAGTTCAGGGATGAGCCCTGCGCGGCATGGCTCGGCACCGATGGCGCCGGGCATTTCGTCAAGACCATCCACAATGGCATCGAATATGCCGACATGCAGATGATCGCCGAGATCTACGGCATCTTGCGCGACGGCTTGAGCATGGGGCCGAAGGAGATCGCACAGGTGTTTGCCGGCTGGAACAAAGGCCGGCTCAACTCCTATCTGATCGAGATCGCCGCCAAGGTGCTCGCCGCCGACGATCCGAAGACAGGCAAGCCGGTGGTCGACATCATCCTCGACCGCGCCGGCCAGAAGGGCACCGGCAAATGGTCGGTCATCGAGGCGCAGCAGCTCGGCATTCCGGCCACCGCGATAGAAGCCGCGGTGGCGGCGCGCGTGCTGTCATCGATCAAGGACGAGCGCCTGGCCGCCGAAAAGGCCTATGGCAATGGCGGCGTGACCAAGATTTCCGGAGACAAGGGCGCGCTTCTCAACGATCTCGAGCTGGCGCTGTTCGCCGGCAAGATATCAGCCTATGCGCAAGGTTTCGCGGTGATGAGCGGCGCGTCGAAGGAATTCAACTGGAACCTACCGATGCCGACAATCGCCAAGATCTGGCGGGCCGGCTGCATCATCCGCTCGCAATTGCTGGACACGATGGCGGAAGCCTTCGGCACCGGCGGGGCGGCCACCAATCTGCTGATGGCACCGGCTTTCATCGCGATGATGCAGGAGGCGCATCCATCGCTCCGGCGGATCGTGGCAAGGGCGTCGGAAGCCGGCTCACCGGTCCCGGCACTGTCTTCGGCACTCGCCTATTTCGATAGCTACCGCCAGGGCCGCGGCACCTCGAACCTGATCCAGGCGCAGCGCGATTTCTTCGGCGCGCACGGGTTCGAGCGTATCGACGGGCAGGGCGCGTTCCATGGCCCGTGGGGAAGCGGAGCGGCAGGCTAGTCGCGGCGATACGCCAGAACCTCGGTCGGCATGCTCAGGCTCTGCAAGGAGCCAGGTGCTGCGCCGCCGATCCAGCCCAACACTGAGCGGGCAAGCTCGGCGCCGGCCAGCCGGAAGTTCTCGTTGACCACCAGCAATTCCCTACGGAACAGGTGGAGCAGGTCGGACGACTGCTTGGACACCACGTCGACGTCCCGGCCGAGCTTGAGGCCGGCGTCCTCGATGCCGGCGACGATGGCGAGTGTAGCGGCGGCGGCACTGCTGACGAAACCGTCGGGCCTGGCGTCGCGGCGCATCAGCTGTGCGGTCCTCATTCTGATCTGCTCGATCGAATGGTCGATCGAAACGGTGTTGAACGGGATTTCGCTGGCGCCGACCTCGCTCAGCGCATCGGTGAAGCCGTTCAGCGTATGACTGTGGTAGGTCAGCTCGACTGGCGGCGCCAGCAGAGCCAGCCTGCGGCGGCCGACGCCGGCCAGATGGCGTACAGCCTCGGTCGCGAACGCGTAATTATCGAAATCATGATAGGGATGGATCAGCCCCATATCGGTGCGGCCATGCGTGGCAAAGGGGATGCCACGCTCCAGCATGTAACGGGCCCTGGGGTCATTCGGCTGAGTCCGCGAAATGATGACGCCGTCGGCGGAGCCGGTTTCCACCAGATAACGTATCGGGTCCAGGGGATCCTGAGAGCGTGAATAGGGCGTAACGATCAGGTGATAGGGTGTGTCGGCGATGACTTCCGAGACGCCGTAGATGATGTCCGAGACGAAGCTCATGATCTCGCGCTCGGTATTGAGCACGAGGCTGATGACGTTGGTCTTGCCGGTCCGCAGGCGCACACCGGCACGGTTGGGGCGGTAACCGATCTGCTTGGCGACGAGCTGGACGCGCCGTCTTGTTTCGGCGCCGATCTCGGGCGCGTCCTTCAGCGCCCGCGACACGGTGGTGACGCCCAGCCCGGTCATGAAGGCAAGCGTCTTCAGCGTCGGCCGGCCCTGTCCCGACGCCTCGTCGTCCTTTTCCGTCTGATGTCTGTCCATTCATCCCGCCCGTCAGGCGCATAGCAGTTGTCGTGCAGGCCGGCAATTGGCGGATTGCAGCTTGCCCGCGACTCTCCGCCCATGAACACCCTATATACTGAAACGTTACAGATTGTCACTTGCCATCGCACGGCGGTTGGTGGCAGGTTCTTTGCGCAGAGCGACGCTCCATTCGACGGCAAGTCGCTGGACGTCGTCAGGGCGTGCTCGCGCAACAAGATTCGCTGAATTTCCAGCATCCTTTTTGCGGTGCAACCTACCTGCTGCGGTGCGGCAGGCAGGTTGCGTGAGTGAATTTGTTCGCGCCTCAAAAAAATATTGAACCGCTTCCTATTCAGGGGTTGCGCGCCTCACGCAATTGCCGTATCGAAAATCTGTAACGTTTCAGATTCTGGGAGGAGCCGAAATGCGATACCAATTCATGACCGCTGCGTTGGCAGTGACAACCGCGCTGCCTTTCGCCGGCCCGGCGGCAGCGACGGATCTGGAAGTCACCCATTGGTGGACTTCGGGCGGCGAGGCGGCGGCGGTCGCCGAATTCGCCAAGGCGTTCGACGCGACAGGTAATCATTGGGTCGACGGCGCTATCGCCGGCTCCGGCGGCACGGCGCGGCCGATCATGATCAGCCGCATCACTGGCGGCGACCCCATGGGCGCCACCCAGTTCAACCACGGCCGGCAAGCGGAAGAACTGGTGCAGGCCGGTCTGATGCGCGACTTGACGGATCTCGCCACCAGGGACAAGTGGGCGGAAATCGTACAGCCGAAGAGCCTGCTCGACGGCTGTACCCTCGACGGCAAGATCTATTGCGTGCCGGTCAACATTCACTCCTGGCAGTGGCTGTGGCTGTCGAACGCGGCCTTCGAAAAGGCCGGTGTGCCGGTGCCGAAGAATTGGAATGAATATGTTGCAGCCGCCCCGGCGCTGGAGAAGGCAGGCATCATACCGCTCGCGGTCGGCGGGCAGCCCTGGCAATCCTCGGGGGCCTTTGACGTGCTGCTTACGGCGGTCGGCGGCACGGACACTTTCTTGAAGGTCTATCGCGACAAGGACGCGGAATTCGCCGCCGGACCCGAGGTCGCCAAGGTATTCAAGGCCGCGGACGATGCCCGCAAGATGGCGAAGAACACCAATGTGCAGGACTGGAACCAGGCCACCAATCTCGTCATCTCCGGCAAGGCCGGCGGCCAGATCATGGGCGACTGGGCGCAGGGCGAGTTCCAGGTTGCCGGCCAGACCGCCGGCAAGGACTATACGTGTCTTCCCGGCCTTGGCCTGAACGAGGTCATCGCCACCGGTGGCGACGCCTTCTACTTCCCGCTGCTGCAGGACGCTGAAAAGTCCAAAGCGCAGGAAGCGCTGGCCGAAGCGCTGCTCGATCCCAAGACGCAGGTCGCCTTCAACCTCAAGAAGGGTTCGCTGCCGGTGCGCGGCGATATCGACCTCAAGACGGCGAACGACTGCATGAAGAAAGGGCTCGACATCCTGGCCAAGGGCAGCGTCATGCCCTGGACGGACCAGCTGCTGTCACAGGACACTCAAAAGCAGAAGGAGGACCTTTTCTCCGAGTTCTTCGCCAAGCCTGATATGACCGTGGAAGAGGCACAAAAGCGCTTCGCCGATATCGTCGCTTCGGCGGACTGACGATCGACGAACCGCTCGCTCCCGGTACGCGACCGCGGGGCCGGGAGCTTAGGGTCAAGGTCTTGACCCTCCCGCCCTTACCCGATCCAGCCCGGCTGTGCAGATGAGCAAGAGCGAACGTCCCAATCAACTCTTCCGCAACCTTAACGCCAAGGTCGCCTCTATTCCGATGGTCCTCACCGCACTGGTGATCTTCGTCGGCGGCAGCGCGTGGACGGTGCTCTATTCCTTCACCAATTCGAAGCTCCTGCCGCGGCTGAACTTCGTCGGGCTCGATCAGTATTATCGGCTGTGGTCGACGCCGCGTTGGCTGGTCTCGATTGAGAACCTCCTGGTCTACGGCGTGCTCTCGCTGGTGTTTTCTCTCGTCATCGGCTTCATGCTGGCGGCGTTGCTCGATCAGAAGATCCGCTTCGAAGACACGTTCCGCACTATCTTCCTCTACCCATTCGCGCTTTCCTTCATCGTCACCGGTCTTGTCTGGCAATGGCTGCTCAACCCGGAGTTCGGAATCCAGGGGGTGGTGCGCGGCCTCGGCTGGGAAAGCTTCAACTTCGATCCGCTCTACAATTCCGACATCGTCATCTACGGCATATTGATCGCCGCGCTCTGGCAAGGCACCGGGCTCATCATGTGCCTGATGCTGGCGGGCCTGCGCGGCATCGACGAGGATATCTGGAAGGCCGCGCGGGTGGATGGGATACCCACGTTGAAGACCTATCTCTTCATCATCATTCCGATGATGCGACCGGTCTTCATCACCGCGCTTGTCATCATCGCTGCCGGTATCGTCAAGGTCTATGACCTGGTTGTCGCCCAGACCAGCGGCGGTCCCGGCATCGCCTCCGAAGTGCCGGCCAAATATGTCTATGACTACATGTTCTTCGCCCAGAACCTCGGCCAGGGCTTCGCCGCCTCGACGATGATGCTGCTGTCGGTGGTGGTCGTCATCGTGCCGTGGGCCTATCTCGAGTTCGGAGGCAGGAAGCGTGTCTGACCATGCCGTTTCCCTGACTGCCGGTACGGGCCTCATCAGGCTCGAAGCATCCGGGCCGCGAGGACCGAAGCCGCGGCATGTGTTCTCGCGCCGCAACATCTTCCTCTATGGCACGCTCCTCGTGGTGGCGCTGTATTATCTGCTGCCGCTCTATGTGATGGTGGTGACGTCGCTCAAGGGCATGCCGGAGATCCGCCTCGGCAACATCTTCTCACCGCCGCTCGAGATCACCTTTGAGCCTTGGGTGAAGGCCTGGTCCAGCGCCTGCACCGGTCTCAATTGCGACGGGCTCTCGCGCGGCTTCTGGAATTCGGTGCGCATCACCGTTCCGTCGGTCATCCTGTCAATTGCGATCGCTTCCGTGAACGGCTACGCGCTTGCCAACTGGCGCTTCAAGGGAGCCGATACCTTCTTCGTGATCCTGATCGTCGGCGCCTTCATCCCTTATCAGGTGATGATCTATCCGATCGTCATCATCCTGCGCGAAATCGGCCTCTATGGCAGCCTGAGCGGTCTGGTGATCGTTCATTCCATCTTCGGCATGCCGATCCTGACCCTGTTGTTCCGCAACTATTTTTCTTCCATGCCGGATGAACTGTTCCGGGCGGCGCGCGTCGACGGCGCCGGCTTCTGGGGCATCTATTTCCGTATCATGCTGCCGATGTCGCTGCCGATCTTCGTCGTTGCGATCATCCTGCAGGTGACCGGCATCTGGAACGATTTCCTGTTCGGCGTCGTCTACACCCGCCCCGACACCTATCCGATGACGGTGCAGCTCAACAACATCGTCAACTCGGTGCAGGGCGTGAAGGAATACAACGTCAATATGGCCGCCACCATCCTGACCGGCCTCGTACCGCTCGTCGTCTACTTCGTTTCCGGCAAGCTCTTCGTGCGTGGCATCGCTGCCGGCGCGGTGAAAGGATGATGATGACAAGAATGGAAAATCCCAGTGTCTCGATCCAGGACCTGTCGCTGAATTTCGGCGCAGTGTCGGTGCTGGAGACGCTTAACATCGATGTCGCCGAGGGCGAGTTCATCGTGCTGCTCGGCCCGTCCGGCTGCGGCAAGTCGACCTTGCTCAACTGCATCGCCGGCCTGCTCGACGTTTCGGACGGCCGCATCTTCATCAAGGGCAAGAACGTCACCTGGGAGGAGCCCAAGGACCGTGGCATCGGCATGGTGTTCCAGTCCTATGCGCTCTACCCGCAGATGACTGTCGAGAAGAACCTGTCCTTCGGGCTGCGCGTTGCCGGCATCCCCAGGGACGAGATCGCCAAGCGCATCGCGCGGGCCGCAGAAATCCTGCAGATCGAACCACTGCTGCAACGCAAGCCGTCGGCGCTTTCGGGCGGCCAGCGCCAGCGTGTGGCCATCGGGCGGGCGCTGGTGCGCGACGTCGACGTCTTCCTTTTCGATGAGCCGCTCTCCAATCTCGACGCCAAGCTGCGCGCGGAACTGCGTGTTGAAATCAAGCTGCTGCACAGCAAGCTGCAGAACACCATGATCTATGTCACCCACGATCAGATCGAGGCGATGACGCTGGCCGACCGTATCGCGGTGATGAAGGGCGGCGTGATCCAGCAGCTCGACGCACCGCAGACGATCTACAATCGCCCGGTCAACCGGTTCGTCGCCGGCTTCCTCGGCTCGCCGGCGATGAATTTCCTCGACGGCAGGCTGGAGAAGGACGATGGCAACTGGCACTTCGTCGCCGAGGATGTGCGGATTCCGCTTGCCACCTACGCTTTCGAAAAGGAGCCCGTGCCGGGGGCGGCCGTCTTCGGTATCCGGCCCGAGCATGTCGCGTTCAACAGCGGCGCTGGATGGCCTTTCACAGCCACGGCTAATGTCGTGGTCGTCGAACCCATGGGTTCCGACACGCTGGTCTGGCTGAAGCTCGGAAATCAGAATTTCACCGTGCGGGTGACATCTGAGCGCACGCCAAACAATGCCGACACGGTGAGCATCGGTTTTGACCCGATGCGCGCTTCGCTGTTCGACGCCGCCACCGGCAACCGCCTCTAATTCCAAGAACTTCACCTCAAGCACATCCATCCCAGAGAACGGACAGAGACGATGAACTGGTCATTCCAACTTTACAGCGCGCGAAATTTCCAACCTTGGAAAGGGGTGCTCAAGATGCTGGGCGAGCTCGGCTACGCGCAAGTCGAGGGGTTCGGCGGCGTCTATGACGACCCCAGGGCATTTCGGGCCGAACTCGACAAGAACGGGCTCGCCATGCCGACCGGCCATTTCTCGATCGATGCGCTCGAGAAGGATTTCGATGGCGTGCGCAAAATCGCCGACGCGCTCGGCATCACGCTGCTCATCTGCCCCTATCTGGTCGCCGAGAGCAGACCAACCGACACGGCCGGCTGGCGCGGCTTCGGCGCGCGCCTGGCCAAGGTCGGCGAGGCGGCTGGCAAAGCCGGCTACGGCTTTGCGTGGCACAACCATAATTTTGAGTTCAAGAAGCTTGCCGACGGCTCGATGCCGCAGGAGCACATCCTCGCGGCGGCACCCGATATTGGCTGGGAGATGGACGTGGCTTGGGTGGTGCGCGGCGGCGGCGATCCGCTGCCCTGGATCGAGAAGTATGGCAAACGTATCGCCGCCGTCCATGTCAAGGACATTGCCAAGCCTGGCGAGGGCCTTGACGAGGACGGCTGGTCCGATGTTGGCCACGGCACGATCGACTGGGCCGGCCTGATCAAGGCGCTGCGCGCCAAGAGTGCCGCCAAATACTACGTCATGGAACAGGATAATCCCAACGACATCGAGCGTTTCGCCCGCCGCTCGATCGCAGCCGCCAAGACCTATTAGGAGCAAATCAGCATGGCAAGAAAACTTGGGATCGGCGTTGTCGGCTGCGGCAACATTTCGAAAGCATATTTTTCCCTGGCGCCGCTGTTTCGCGGCATCGAGATGCGCGCCTGCGCGGATATCAACATGGATGCGGCCAAGGCGCGGGCGAAGGAGTTCAAGCTGCGCGCCGAGACAGTCGAGGGGCTGCTCAAGGCCGGCGACGTCGACATCATCGTCAATCTCACCATTCCGGCGGTGCACTACGAGGTATCGAAACAGATCCTCGATGCCGGCAAGCACGTCTATTCGGAAAAGCCGTTCGTGCTGTCGGTCAAGGAAGGGCTCGATCTGAAGAAGCTGGCGGAGAGAGACGGACTGCGCATCGGCTCGGCGCCGGACACTTTCCTCGGTGGCGCGCACCAGCTTGTCCGCAACCTGATCGACACCGGCAAGCTCGGCAAGATCACCAGCGGTACATGTCACGTGATGAGCCATGGAATGGAACATTGGCACCCCAATCCGGACTTCTTCTTTCAGCCTGGCGCTGGCCCGGTGCTCGATATCGGACCCTATTACATCACCAATCTGATCCAGCTGATCGGGCCGGTGAAGCAGGTAGCGGCCTTCGCTTCGATCCCGAAGACAGAACGCACGATCTCGTCCAAGCCTCGCGCGGGCGAAAAAATCCTGGTCGCCACGCCGACGACGATTCACGGCGTAATGGAGTTCGAGAATGGCGCCGTGGTGACGCTCAATACCAGCTGGGACGTGTGGAGCCATGGCCACGCGCCGATGGAACTCTACGGCGATTTGGGCACGGTGTTCTTGCCGGATCCGAACTTCTTCGGCGGCGACGTTCGTTTTACCGACGCCGCCAAGCCGGTCAAGAAGCTGCCGAAATGGAAGCATCCGTTCGGCGTGGCCAACCAGATGCATTCGCACGGCATGATGGCCAACTATCGCACCGCCGGTCTCGCCGACATGGCGCTGGCGATCACGGAAGGCCGGCCGCATCGGTGCTCGATGGAACTTGCGCTGCATGCCGTGGATGTGATGACCGGCATGTTGCGGTCGGGCGCGAGCGGAAAGTTCGTTGCCATGCAGACCACCTGCGAACGCCCTGCGGCACTGGGCGTCAAGGATGCGGAAGCGCTCTTGGCGAAGAAGAAAGGGATCCTGGCGAAGAAGAAATAGGGCATGCGCTTCAGTGATTGCGACACGTGCTGTTTACCGTCGACCCCTCTCCCCATAGAAACGGCGAGACGCTAAGGCTGAGGGGCAGAGCCGACTCACCCTTTTTTGCGGTGGCAACTGCCGGGCTCGCTTTGATCTAAAGGATTTCCCATGCCCTATGTTCCCGCCGAAAACCGCTACGAGAAAATGATCTACAATCGCTGCGGGCGATCCGGCCTGAAATTGCCGGCGATCTCGCTCGGGCTCTGGCACAATTTCGGTGACGACACGCCGCATCGGACCAAACAGGCGATCGCGCGCAAGGCCCTCGATCTCGGCATCACGCATTTCGACCTCGCCAACAATTACGGCCCGCCGCCCGGTTCGGCGGAAACGGCTTTCGGCGAAATCCTGCGGACGGATTTCTCCTCCTATCGCGACGAGCTGATCATCTCGACCAAAGCCGGCTACGAGATGTGGGCCGGGCCCTATGGCGAGTGGGGCGGGCGCAAATATGTGCTGGCCAGCCTCGACCAGAGCCTGAAGCGGATGGGGCTCGACTATGTCGACATCTTCTATTCGCACCGTTTCGATCCCGATACTCCGCTGGAAGAAACGATGGGTGCGCTCGATCATGCGGTGCGCTCGGGCAAGGCGCTTTACGCCGGCATCTCTTCCTACAATTCGCAGCGCACGCGCGAGGCCGCCGACATTTTGAAGCAGCTCGGCACGCCTTGCGTCATCCATCAGCCGAGCTATTCGATGCTCAATCGCTGGGTCGAGGACGATGGTTTGCTCGACACGCTGGAGGGGCTCGGCGTCGGCTCGATCGTATTCACGCCGCTGGCGCAAGGCATGCTGACCGACAAATATCTCGGCGGCATCCCTGAGGGCAGCCGCGCCAGCCAGGGCAAGTCGCTGAGGCCGGCCTTCATCAACGACAAAACCATCGCCAACATCAAGGCGCTGAACGCGATTGCGGACCGGCGCGGCCAGACGCTGGCGCAGATGGCGCTGGCCTGGGTGCTGCGCAAGGGCAGGGTGACCTCGGCGCTGATCGGCGCCAGCCGGCCGGAACAGGTCGAGGATTGCGTCGGCGCGCTGAAGGCGCTCGACTTCAGCGATGCCGAGCTCGCGGAAATCGACACGTATGCGCGCGAAGCCGACATCAATCTGTGGGCCGCCTCCGCAGAGCGCAAGGGTCCACCACGCAAGTGATTCACCAAGTTAGCCGAACAGGTGCGGCGGGAACTGCTTCCGCCGTTTTTTTTTACTCGGCCGCCAATGTCTGCTTCGAAATTTGGGCGTGCTCGGTTTGGCCGCTTCGGGGCCAAGCCGGCACAGAAACAGTAGCAAAAAAGCCCGCTCGTCGCTATTTGGATAGGATTGGAACCGCTTGCATGCGGAAATGATGTGTGAGCGGCGCAAAAGGGTTGGAACCAGGATCATGGCGGCAAGGGATGTGCTGACGAAAAACCAGTTGTGCGTGCTCGAGAAACTCGAGGCCGCCAGCGGGCCGCTCAGCGCCTATACATTGCTTGACCAGCTTCGCGAGCGCGGTTTTCGCGCACCGCTGCAGGTCTATCGCGCGCTCGACACGCTGGTTAAGTCCGGTTTCGTGCACAGGCTCGAAAGCCTCAATTCCTTTGTCGCCTGCGCCGAGCCGCACGACCACAGCCATTCGATGACCGCCTTCGCCATCTGCGACACATGCGGACAGGTGACCGAGTTCTCCGACCATGATGTCGGACACCGGCTCGACGAATGGGTGCGCTCGACCGGCTTTGCCGCCAAGAAGGCGGTGATCGAGTTCCGCGGCACCTGCGCGAAATGCCGGGCCGAGGCGGCTTAGGCGCTAGTGGTGAAAATCTAACACTTGGTGCCCACGCCAGATTCCCGCTTTGGGTGGAAAGTTGCCGCTCGGTTCATCTGCCAGAACGAGCACGTTGCGCCATTAGCTGCCGTTCGTGGCGTTTCTCCATTGCGGTCGTTCGCGCGACGGCTGGTGTCGACCCGTTGCTGCCTTTGCGCAGCAAGGGCTTTGATGCTACGCGGGGTGGATGACTAAGAGGGCGATAGTTCCGCCGAAGATGAGATCCTTATGCGAGGACTGGCGCATGTCGCCGGCGGTGGAACGCAATGGCTTGGTCTTCCTGACCGGATTCAACGGGGTCCCGCTGGAGGGTGAGCTATCATACGACCCCGCGACACAGATTCGGGCAGCCTTCGCGCAAGTAGACATGGTTCTGCAAGAAGGTGGTATGAGCTTCGACGATCTCGTTGAGATGACCTCCTACCATGTCGGCCTGAGGAATCATTTGGAACTGTTCAAGAAGATACGCGCAGAGCATGTTCGTGAGCCGTATCCTGCTTGGACGGCGATCGAGGTTGCAGGATTTGCCTCCGAAGGCGTCATTGTCGAGTTGAAGGTCGTGGCAAGAAGACCGTCCTGAGCCGTCACATTCGACTGAGTTTCACCACGCTGTGGCACTTACGGGGACGGTCAGGACGGGCCCTTCGACAACGTGAAGAATCGACCCAAAGCGGCCCCACGGCCGGATGGGAAACATCGATTTTCCCGAATGGCGGTGGTCTCGGGCGGTCGACCGATGGTGTTCAATATCAGATGAGCGGCAGCACCTAGATCGCTTGCATAACACTCAACGCCGCTCATAATAGCCGACAACCTAAGGCACCTCCATCGAATTGCTAGAAGCCCAACGGGATAAATGAACAAACCAGATCGCTAAATTCTTCATCGCTAAATTCTTCTTGGAACCGGCATTTAAATGATCCAATCCTCCCATAAATTCCGGGAACGCACATTTCTTGAAATCGCGGAATCGGTTTTGGCGGCTATTCTAGTTTTGTGTCTCCTCGCTGCCATTTTCGCCTTCCTCCATTACAACCCTGAAGTCCGATCAGCTATCGCTGAGGCTATTCGGCCGTCAGATAGTTTCATCGAGGCTGTGGAAAGTGACCCTTTTGCTGTTCTCGGCGTCGTCAGCCTTCCCATAGTTGTCTTTGTCGCAATTCTGCTTTTCCTTTTTACAGCTTGGTTCATTTCAAAGAAATGCATTCACTCGTTAATTGAGCAATTCTTCATATCTGACAACTGCAGTGTTGAGTTGGATAAAGACCATTGAACGCGTGGTCGATCTCTCCAATGGGAGACGTCAATATGCCGTCTCCTGATAACTTGGCTCGGCATAGCCGCTTGACCACTGGTCTTTTGAAGGGGGTGCGTCAGCTTTCCACCCGATCCAGCCGTACAGCCCATTCGGACCCAAATTTGGCTGACGCGGGTCCGGTCGCCTCGACAGCGCCATTTCGTAACCTTTGCGGACGCCGTCAGCAAGGTCCGGTCCCTGACACGTTCTACCTTCGGAGCGCGCGACGACGTCCAGAACCCTTAAGCGTGGCTCCGACTCGCAGCCCCGAGCTAGTGCCGGGTCGGCCGCGGCAGAATCTGACGGAGCACGGCTTGGCACCGCAACCGGTCTCGCTGCATGCCGATTGGGGCGGCCCGCTCGGTGACAAAGCAATGCCGCAGAAGGCAGTCGAAGCCCGGCGACGCTGCCGATCGCGCAATCCTCTTCGCATTGCTGCATGCGGCGCGTTGCGGGCGCGTCCCGCGATAGTGCGAGCAATTGGTGAGGTCAGCGTCGCAATCCAAACAACCACGTATACCTGGGGTCGCGTCTCTGCGAAGCTACATGGCGTCGCGTCTCCCCTTCGGTCCGCGCGGGCCGCCTGCTTCGAAATCGGCGGTGCCGGATCGGCGTTCGCGATCCCTGCAATGCTGCACCAAAACATGTGTGCTAAACGATTTAGCACAAAGGTTCTCGCATTCAGCGTTTTCAAAGACTTAGCTTAGTGCTCGACGTGTAGCATTTTCCGGCTCCTTTGCCGCGCATATATGGTCTTGCCATAGGGCTTTCCCTATAGTCATACGCAATGGAACAGGTTCAGCATCTCGAACGGAAGCTAGTCGCTATCCTCGCCGCCGACGTGGTGGGATACAGCCGGCTGATGGGGCTGGACGAGACGGGCACGCTCACCCGGCTCAAGGCGCTTCGCCGCGAATTCATCGAACCGTCGATCGAGGGGTACCATGGCCGCATCGTCAAGCTGATGGGCGATGGGGCTTTGGTCGAATTCGCCAGCGTCGTCGATGCGGTGGCTTGCGCCGTCGAAATTCAGCGGGTCACCACGCAGCAGAACCTCAGTCTTCCCGAAAATAATCGGATCGTGTTCCGTATCGGGATCAACCTTGGTGACGTGATCATCGACAAGGAGGACGTCTACGGCGACGGTGTCAACATCGCGGCCCGGCTGGAGGGGCTGAGCGATCCTGGCGGCATCGTCATCTCGGGAACGGCCTACGATCAGGCCCACAATAAGCTCGGCTTGACCTTCAAGTCGCTCGGCGAACAGCGCCTCAAGAACATTCCAGAGCGGGTCCGCGCCTATCGCGTTCTGCTGGAAAAGAGCGCCAGGTCGAGGAAGCCTTTCGGGCGCCGATTGGCCTGGATCGCCACGGCGCTTCTGGTGCTGCTGGCAGTGGGCGTTGGGCTCACTCAATGGCCGCAGGCGATTGCTCTACTTCGAGGCCCCGCTTCCAACCCCGCCGGCTTGGCAGCAGGCAAGCCTTCGATCGCCGTGCTGCCGTTCGCCGATCTCGGCGAGAAGGCGGCGGAGGATTATTTCGCCGAAGGCCTGACCGACGATCTCATCACCGACCTGTCGAAGATTTCCGGGCTGCTGGTCATTGCCCGCAATTCCGCGTTCTCGTTCAAGGACAAGCCGGTCGACCTCCGGCAGATCGTGGAGCAATTGAACGTGCGCTACGTCCTCGAGGGCAGCGTCCGACGCCTCGGGGAGGCAGTGCGCATCAACGTGCAACTCATCGATGCGACGACCGGTAGCAACATCTGGGCCGAGCGCTACGACGGCGACTACTCCAAGATATTCGTCCTGCAGGACGAGGTGATCGGGCGCATCGTCGAGGCGCTGTCGGTTCGGCTAACGGAAGGCGAGAAGGCCCAGATTGCCCGCTTGCCGACCCGAAATCTCGAAGCATACGACTTCTACATCCGCGCCGAGCAGAATGCGTATACGGTCGACTTCAGGTCTCTCGGGGAAGCTCTGTCCTTGTATCAAAAGGCCATCAAGCTCGATCCGGCGTTCGCGGACGCCTATTCTGGATATGCCCGGGCCACTGTGGACGTGCTCGGCTTCGATTTCCAGCGCCTCATGCTCAGCGCAGTCGCACGTCAGCGCGCCTACGAAGCGGCGGGGCGGGCGCTGGAGCTCAATCCGCAGTCCTCGCGAGCCTATGCCGTGCTCGGCATCCTGCAGATGCTGGACGGCGAGATCGACGAGGCCCTCGCGTCCGTCCGCAAAGCCGTCTCGCTCGATCCGAACGGCGCGGAGGCAGAGCTCAACCTGGCGATCGTGCTGACGTATGCCGGGCAGAACCCGGAGGCACTGGCGGCTATGGAACGGGTGCTGCAGCTCGATCCCAAGCCACGGGCGCAGGTCTACGACTATTACGGCTTCATGCTCTACATGAACAATCAGTACGAGAAGGCGCTGCAGGCACTAGGCAAGGTTCAGCCGGAAGAGCGCAGCGACCTCGGCCTCGAGGCGCTCGCCATGGCAAATGCGCGCCTGGGCAGAATGGCGGAGGCGCGCGACGCGGTTGCAGCAATCCTAAAGAAGATTCCCGTGCAGAATCTCGCCGGCTTTCGCGTAGTATATGCCCACCACCGGCGGCAGCAGGATCTCGATCATCGGCTGGATGCTCTTCGCCTGGCCGGGTTTCCGGAGCGCGCCTTCGATTTTCGTGCACAGGAGGAGGACCGCCTGGACGCCGAGGCCGTGCGAGCCTTGACGGGCGATCGAACCTGGGCGGGACGTCAACACAATGGCGCACCGTTCGTGATGGAGCTGAGTGCGAACGGAGATTTCGCCCTAAGCTCCCAGAACAGCATCATCACCGGTACGTTCACGCTCGAAGGCAACCTCTTCTGCACGCAGTCCGCAGCGACGTTGCTCGGCCGCAAGTTCTGCGGCCCTGTCTACCGCAATCCCGCGGGGAGCAGCGAAACGCAGGACGAGTATATTTGGCCGGACTCGGTCACGGTTTGGTACTTCTCGGTGTCCCCGTGACACGCGCGATTCAACACGCAGGACCGCAACGTCGCGCCTGCGCCGGAGCTGAGTTATGTCACCTTAGTTGGCGGCCGCTCTCGCTTCGAATTCTTTCGTTTCGACTGCCGGCCATTCGGCGTCGGCTTTTGCAAGGATAGCGGCCGGGTCGGCATCGAAGTCTTCCTCCAGGCCCTCCTTCCCGGAGAAGAGGAAGAGCTTGCCGTCGACGATACGCCAGGCTTCCGGGTCAATGTTCGCCGCGGCTTGGTCGAATGCTGCCCCCAACGTGCAGAAACCGCCATACTGAGGAGCGTAGCGGACCGGTTCGGAAGCGAAGGCATCGCGATGTTCGACGCTGGCGAAATACCACGTCGCGCCGAGCCACTTCTTCGAGATCTTGGGCGAACCCATGGTCGCACGACCGTCAGTGAAATACGCCACCGGATCGTAGCCCAGTATGGCGACGTTGCCGAAGTACCCGGTGTTCACTCCATCGACAGCGTACGATGCGCCAGTGCCAAGCAGGAGGGACGCGGCCGCTACTCCCGCGCGAAGAAAACTGTCAAACGCTCTGGAACGGTGTTGTGTCATGTTTCTCTCCAGTAATCTCGGGAGGTCAGTTTCCCGCGGCCATGCAATCCTTGTACGCCGCCCCGATCGTGGGTTGGCATTTCGCCCCGTGCTGCTTGAGTAGAACCATCACCTGCGTGCTCTGGAAGAACGTCGCGCGGCTCAGAGGTGTAAACCCGTACTCCTGGATTGCCTCGACCTGTGCCCCACGCGCGATCAACAGCTCCGCGATGGCCGCCTGGTTTTCTTCGGCCGCGACGTGCAGCGGGGTGATCTTGTGCGTGCTCAACGCATTGACTTCGGCCCCGTGGCCGAGCAGCAATTCTGCTATCTCCAGGTTTCCTGAATAGGCCGCTGCATGAAGCGCGGAGAACCCGCGGTCGTTGCGGGCGTCGATGTCGGCCTTGGCGTCGATCAGCACCGTGGCAACTTCCAAATTGCCGGTAAGTGCCGCGGCGATGAGCGGCGTCTCGCGGTTCTCGTCGCGGCCGTTCACGTCGACGCCTTGCGCCAGGAGGTCGGCGACCTTGCCGGCGTCGCCCTCCCGCGCAGCCTCATGAAGGGGCCCCGCGATCGCCGGCCCGGCGGCAAACCAGGAAATGAAAGTAACGACGAGAGCCCGACAGACAATACGAAGCCAGCCGGTTCCGAAACGCCTGACCCGCATCGGGAAGGCCCTCGGCAGCAACAATCGCCTGGAGACCGTCATCGTCTAACCCTCCGGGCGCCCTCGCCCGCGGATGGACGTGTATAAGGTCACTCTAATACATTCGGCGCACCGAAGCCATAGGGGTCCCACGTCGTGCGCGAGTCGAAGTCGCAGCGAGACGTTTGGGGCGAAGGTAAAGATCACTGGACGCCCGACGGCAACCGAAGGTCTGCCTTCGGATCCCGTTTTGGACTTTTGAGAGCGGACCATGATGGTCTGTCTTGGGTCGAAAGCGGCATTTCCCTTGGGTACCAAACGTCAGGCTTTTACCACTAGCTAACTCTACTAGAACAGCATAGCCAAATTTGAAAGTGTGACAGCGGAGGGAGACGTTTTGACTCTCACGAACACAAAAGATCCGCTCGGGAAAGGCGACGACAACCGCCTCTTCCTCGACCGAGAGCACCGTCGATCGCGGCTCTCTCGGGCCGGTCGGAAGATCGGCCGCCGAAGTCCGCCCCTTCCACTTCGCCACGGTCTTCTGATTGATCCCGTAGCGCTTAGCCAGCGTCCTCAGGCTCGCTTGACTATGTTGTATCGCTCGACGGATCGCCTCTGTCGTCGTGGCGCTCCCATGCAGAACCTGGCCCATAGCGCTTCCTTTGATTCGGAACTCAAAGGTGCACCATCAAAGCCTGGGATCAAACATCTAGCGCGCCGTCGACCAGGCGAACCAGAGCGCGACGAGCGCCAGCAAGGCGGAAAGCAGGCGCCGGCTGATCCGTTCCCGCCGGGGATCGTTGAGGAATGGTTCCAGTGTTCCCGCCAGCACGACGATCATTCCATGTATGGCTGTTGCGATTACCACATAGACGACCGTGAGCAGGGTGGTCTGGGCAAGTATAGGGCGCCCGGCCTCGACAAAGGTCGGCAGCACGGTGACGTAGAAGATTGCCGCCTTCGGGTTGAGGAGATTGGTGACAAGCCCGCGCATGAAGTATTTGCCGCCTGGGTTGCCACTGCTCGAAACCACGTCGGTTCCAGCGGTCCAGCCCTCCCAGGCAAGGTAGAGGAGGAACAGCGTGCCAGCCCACCGAAGTCCCTCGTAGAGCAGGGAAGACGCCTGGATCAGTTCGGCGACACCAAAGGATGCGATGCCACCGATGACGGCGAGGCCCAATGCAATGCCCGCCACGGTGGCAAAGCCGGCACGGCGGCCGTCATTGGCCGAAACCAGCGCCAGATAAGTCATGTTCGGACCTGGTGTCAGTTCAATCAGAAGGGCTGCAAGCGCGAAAGAGAGGAATGTGGCCGTTGAGAGCGGCAATATTTCACTCACCTCAATGCGCCTCTTCCCAATTGTTGGCGGCGCGGGCGTCGACATGCAGCGGCACCGACATCGACACCGCCGGCATCGCAGCGTTCTCCATCACATGGCGCACGACGGGGATCGTCGCCTCGACCTCCGCTTCGGCCGTCTCGAAGACCAGCTCGTCATGCACTTGCAGCAGCATACGGGCGGAAAGCTTCGCCTTTTCCAACGCATCGTCCATGCGTATCATGGCGCGGCGGATGATGTCGGCCGCGGTGCCCTGCAGCCGCGCGTTGATCGAGGCGCGCTCGTTGAAGGCACGGACTGACGGGTTTGACGACCGTATCTCCGGATAGTGGATGCGGCGGCCGAAGATCGTCTCGACGAAGCCGTATTCGCGGGCATAGGCTTTGGTCGCGTCGATATAGTCGCGGATGCCCGGGAAGCGTTCGAAATATTTCTTGATATAGGCGCCGGCCTCTTCGCGCGGGATCGAGAGCTGGTTGGCGAGACCAAAGGCGGAAATGCCGTAGATGATGCCGAAATTGATCGCCTTGGCGCGGCGGCGTATCTCCGAGGGCATGCCCTCGACCGGCACGTTGAACATCTCCGACGCGGTGATGGCGTGGATGTCGGCGCCGTCGGCGAAGGCCTGTTTGAGCTGCGGGATCTCGGCGACATGGGCGAGCACACGCAGCTCGATCTGGCTGTAGTCGGCGGAAACCAGCTTGTTGCCCTTGTCGGCGATGAAGGCCGTCCTGATCTTCCGCCCCTCGATGGTGCGTACCGGAATGTTCTGCAGATTGGGATCGGAGGACGACAGCCGTCCCGTCGTTGTCGCGGCAAGGGCGTAGGAGGTGTGGACGCGCTTCGTATCGGGATGGACGAAACCGGGCAGTGCGTCGGTATAGGTCGATTTCAATTTGGTCAGCTGGCGCCAGTCGACGATCTTGCGCGGCAGCTCGTGGCCTTCGGCGGCGAGGTCTTCCAGGAGCTGCGCCGAGGTCGACCATTGGCCGGTCTTGGTTTTGGAGCCGCCGGGCAGGCCCATCCTGCCGAACAGGATGTCGCCGAGCTGTTTTGGCGAGCCGATATTGATGCGCTCGCCGACGAGCTGATAAATTTCATCCTCCAGCCGCGCGGCGCCCTGTGCCAGTTCGCCGGAGAGCCGCGACAGGATCTGCCGGTCGACGGAGATGCCGCGCTGCTCCATCCTTGCCAGAACCGGCACCAGCGGCCGTTCCAGCCGCTCGTAGACCGAGACGAGGCCCTTGGCCGCAAGCCGTGGCTTCAGCACCCGCCAGAGCCTGAGTGCGACATCGGCGTGCTCCGCGGCATAGGCTGTGGCCTTGTCGATGTCGATCTGGTCGAAGCCGACAAAGCTTCTTCCAGAGCCGGCCAGATCCTTGAGGGCAATGGTCGAGTGGCCGAGCCACCTTTCCGACAGAGCCGCCATGCCGTGGCCGCCGGACGTGCCTGCGTCGAGCACGTAGGAAATCAGCATGGTGTCGTCGAAGGGGGCGACATCGATTCCGTGGCGGCTCATGACGACGAGGTCGTATTTCAGCTCCTGCACGATCTTGAGAACCGATTTGTCCTCCAGCAACGGCTTCAGAATGCCAAGCGCCTCTCGGATCGGGATCTGGTTTTCGACCACTCCGCCGCCGAGCAGGTCGCCGTTGCCGCTTTTGTGGGCGAACGGCACATAGGCGGCGCGACCGGGCGCGGTGGCTATGGACAGGCCGATCAGCTCGGCCTGCATCGGATCGGCTGACGTGGTCTCGGTGTCGAATGCGACGATGCCGGTCTCCATCGCCTCGGCCACCCATGCCCTCAGCACCACTGTGTCGCGGATGGAGCCGTAGGCGCTGGTGTCGATCTTGCTGGCAGTGGCGCCCTCGAAGCGAAGCGCCGAGAGAAGCGAAGGGGTGTCGCCTTCCTTGGGTTCCACCTTGATAATGGCCGGCACTGCTTCCCCGGCTTCGTCTGTCACTGTGTCTGCCGCTCTTTCGGCGGCTGCCGGCACCCCAAACCCGACATCGGGACCATGCGCGGTGTCGGCGCGCTCGATAATGACGGGAACGGCCTTGACGTCAGCCGCTTCCGTTCCGGTCGCTTCCGCCACGCGGCGGGTCAACGAGGAGAATTCCATCGTCTTGAGAAAGCCGATCAGCCTGGGACCGTCGGGCGCCTGCAACACGAATTGGTCGAGCCCCTCGCTCACCGGAACGTCTTTCTTCAGCGTCACCAGCTCACGCGAAATGCGCGCCTTGTCGGCATTGGCGATGATCGATTCGCGCCGCTTGTCCTGCTTGATCTCGCCGGCGCGGGCGAGCAGCGCGTCGAGATCGCCGAACTGTTCGAGCAACTGCGCCGCCGTCTTCGGACCGATGCCGGGCACGCCCGGCACATTGTCCACCGAGTCGCCGGTCAGAGCCTGCAGGTCGATCATCTTTTCCGGCGGCACGCCCCATTTTTCGATCACCTCGGGAACGCCGATCTGGCGGTCCTTCATCGGGTCGTACATAGCGACCGTCGGGCCGACCAGTTGCATCAGATCCTTGTCGGAAGAGATGATGGTGGTGTCGGCGCCGGCTTCGCAGGCAAGCCGGCAGTAGGTGGCGATCAGGTCGTCGGCCTCGTAGCCCTCGGTCTCGATGCAGGGCAGGTTGAAGGCCCTGGTTGCTTGGCGGATCAGGCCGAATTGCGGGATCAAATCTTCCGGCGGGGCCGAGCGGTTGGCCTTGTATTCGGGGTAGAGATCACTGCGGAAGGTTTTCGACGAATAGTCGAAGATGACGGCGAAATGCGTCGGCACGATGCCGACATCGGTGTTGCGGGCGTCCTGCGTCAGCTTCCACACCATGTTGCAGAAGCCGAGCACGGCACTGGTCGGCAGCCCGTCGGATTTGCGGGTCAGCGGCGGTAGTGCGTGATAGGCACGGAAGATGTAGCCGGAACCGTCGACAAGGAAGAGATGATCGCCTTTTTTCATGGGACGAAGGGATAGCGCGGCGCAGCGTTGTGGTCCATGCCAAAGGCGGCCTCAACCGCCGGTTCCGGCAACATCCCTGACAGTCGATCCGATCACGGGTATGTTACGAAAGTGTAATCTTCGTGCCCTTGAATCGCCACGTTCGGAGACACAGATAAGCGCCATCGGCATTTTTCGCCGAGGTCCGGAGCAAGGCCCGTCCCCCGCCTATCCCGGACACTTGCGGCAGCCTAATCCCCCCTCTCCGGGCTGCCGCATCGTTTCGAGTAAAGGCCGCCGTGGTTCCCCTCCACCACGGCGGCATTTTTTTGCCTTTCGACGCCCGTGGTCCAACGACCGCCGGCTTTTCGTTTCTGCCTTGCAGCTTTAGGGTTGCTGCTCAGAATCGAAAGGCTTGATGAAAATGTCCAGAATTTCTCCCGTCCTCGATCGTCTCGACAAAAACCTCGACGAGAACCTGGAACGCCTGTTTGGCCTGCTCAGGATCAAGTCGATCTCGACCGATCCGAGCTATGCCGCCGATTGCCGCAAGGCGGCGGAATGGCTGGTGGCGGAGCTCAAGCTGATCGGCTTCGACGCCAGCGTGCGTGACACGCCAGGTCATCCGATGGTGGTGGCGCACCATGTCGGGCCGGCGGGCGCACCGCATGTCCTGTTCTATGGCCATTACGACGTGCAGCCGGTCGATCCGATCGAGCTCTGGGAAACCGACCCGTTCGCGCCTTCGGTGAAGGAGATCGCGTCCGGCCACCAGGTGATCACGGGACGTGGTTCGGCCGACGACAAGGGGCAGCTGATGACCTTCGTTGAGGCTTGCCGCGCCTGGAAGCAGGTGCATGGCGGGCTGCCGTGCCGCATCACGATCCTGTTCGAAGGCGAGGAGGAGTCCGGCTCGCCATCGCTGAAGCCGTTCCTCGAGGCAAATGCGGCCGAACTCAAGGCCGACTTTGCGCTTGTCTGCGACACTGGCATGTGGGACCGCGATACGCCGTCCATCTGCGTCGCGCTGCGCGGGCTGGTCGGCGAGGAGATCACGGTGAAGGCCGCCGATCGCGACCTGCATTCCGGTCTCTATGGCGGTGCTGCTGCCAATCCAATCCGCATCCTGGCCAGGATATTGGCCGACATCCACGACGAGGACGGCCATGTCACCATTCCGGGATTCTATGACGGCGTCGAGGAGACGCCTTCGCAGATCCTGAAGTCATGGGAGGCGCTCAGCGAAACCGCCGAGACATTCCTTGGGCCTGTCGGCCTGTCGATTCCGTCCGGCGAACAGGGGCGCTCGGTGCTCGAACTCACCTGGGCGCGGCCGACGGCCGAGTTCAACGGCATTATCGGCGGCTATACCGGCAAGGGGTTCAAGACGGTGATCGCGGCGGAAGCCTCGGCGAAAGTGTCCTTCCGCCTCGTCCACAAGCAGAATCCCCAGAAGATCCGAGCCGCTTTCCAGGCCTTCGTCAGGGAGCGCATCCCTGCCGACTGCTCGGTCGATTTCCACCCGCATGGCGGCTCGCCGGCGATCCAGCTTTCCTACGACTCGCCGTTTCTCGCCAAGGCCAAGGACGCGCTGTCCGACGAATGGCCGAAACCGGCGGTGACGACGGGAAGCGGCGGCTCGATCCCGGTGGTCGGCGATTTCCAGACCTATCTCGGTATCGAATCGTTGCTGGTCGGTTTCGGGCTCGACGATGACCGCATCCATTCGCCGAACGAGAAGTACGAGATGAGTTCGTTCCACAAGGGCCAGCGCTCTTGGGCGCGCATTCTCGATGCGCTGACACGCTGAGGGGGTGAGAATTCAACTTTCTGTTGATTTTTCATCGGATCGCGGCAAGGACGGGCTAGAGCGACGTGCGTCCAGCCGCGACCGGAGAATACGATGAGCGATATCCGCTTCCATAAGAACGACCTGCCGGGGCTCTTGCACTACGACGTCGGGGCGGTCGCCATCGACACGGAGACGCTGGGGCTCAATCCGCATCGCGACCGGCTTTGCGTGGTGCAGATCTCGCCGGGCGACGGTTCCGCCGACGTCATCCAGATCGCGCCCGGCCAGAAGAAGGCGCCAAACCTCGTCAGCCTGCTCAAGAACCGCAGCATAACCAAGCTGTTCCATTTCGGCCGTTTCGATCTCGCCGTGCTCTACCACGCCTTCGGCGTCATGCCGGAGCCGGTGTTCTGCACCAAGATCGCCTCGCGGCTTACCCGCACCTATACCGACCGGCACGGGCTGAAGGACATCTGCTTTGAGCTTCTCGGCGTCAGCCTGTCGAAAGCGCAGCAGTCATCGGACTGGGCGGCGGAGACGTTATCGCCCGAACAACTCGAATACGCCGCCTCCGACGTGCTCTATCTGCACCAGCTGCGCGATGTGCTGACAGCGCGGCTTGCGCGCGACAACCGGACCAGGGAGGCCGAAGCCTGCTTCCGCTTCCTGCCGACGCGTGCGAAACTCGACCTGATGGGCTGGGATGAGGCAGACATCTTCGCCCATAGCTAAGGCGGAACCTGGTGTTCGCCGCGACGTTCTGTCGCTCCGTGGAGGGATGAAATGGCTGCCAGAAAACCAATCGAAACAGCACCCAAGGATGGCTCCAAGGTCACCGTCTACTGGAAGGACAGCGACGGTGTGATGAACGAATCGATCGCGCAGTACCGGTCGCTCGACCGGCTGAAAGCGGCCGGCGGCGACTGGGACGAGAACGACACCGGCTGGTGGGCCTATACGGACGGTCATACGCAAAGGAAGGTCGAGCCGATCAGTTGGCGGCCTGCATCCGGGGATGGCGACGACGAATGACGCCGCTGGCGGCGCCGGCTCCTTTCCAATAGGTTGGACATGTTGCAATCGGAGGTCGATTCGGAGCTCTCTGCTCCGCGACCATTCGCTCGGGAGGGATCTGCAATGGGTACTGAGAGTCTGCTTGTCTTCATCATCATCGGTGCCATCGCCGGCTGGCTCGCCGGCCTGATCGTCAAGGGTTTCGGCCTCGGGCTGGTCGGCAATATCGTCGTCGGCATCGTTGGTGCCTTAATAGCCGGCTGGCTCTTCCCAAGGTTGGGGTTCGCCATAGGCGGCGGAATATTTGCCTCCATCATCCACGCCACGATCGGCGCGGTGATCCTGCTCGTGCTGATCAAACTGGTGAAGCAGGCCTGATCCTCGAAGCATCAAGAGCGCGCCATGAAGCAGAACATGCTCTATCTCATCATCGGCGCGCTCGTCGTCATGGTCATAGCGCTCGGCGCCTATGTCTATCGCGAGCAAACCAGGCCGAAGGGCGTGGAACTCAAGATCGACGACAAAGGCATTTCGATCCAGCAGAACTGAGCGGCATTGGGTTGGCGCGGCAAAGGTGCCGATGACCTGCCCCATCGGGCCGAAAATTGAGCGCCAAGGCAGGGCCGCTCCATCCTTCGATGCACCCGGAGAGAAGCCAAGCTGGCTACGGAATGAGAGTGACGTATCGACACATCCGCGGTATGATCTTGGTACAGGGAGTTTGGGGCCAACCCACCTACTATTAGGAGGTTGCCATGAGGCACCAAACACTGGACCAACTGCATACGGTGGCAAAGGTACACAGAGACCCAACACCTCCTAGAATGGACCGAACCCAGCGTCTCGAACGTTGGTCAAAACTTCTTGATCGGCAGCCCAGCCGACTCCTTACCGCACTTATCGGGACCGAATATCGTTCGTCACCCGAGCGCGAGATTATGCGTGGCGAAGGCTCGCCAATATCGGTTGCCTTCGAGGATCAGATCCTGCGCGATGAGGGGCTGAAAGACGATACTTATGGCGAAGCAAAACGTTTCTTCGAATTGACCGACGATGAGCTCCACGAAATTGTCTGCTACTGCCATGTGGGCGAGACGATGCAATCATCCTGGGCAGCGCTTTCCGTTCGTGCTGCGATTGGCTAACGCATGATCCACGAAGGTTGAATGACTTTGGTGGCAAGGTCATGTGCAGATTCAACGGTTTAGAGCGCGATCGAACGCACTTTACCGATCGCGCTCTAATGACTTACTGATCGCGATCACCAGCATAAATTGCGGCCACCTTGCTATGGGCGGTCAGCGACGACGACGGCGGCTGAGCGGTTGATGCTGAAATGCGAGAAGGCTCCGCCGTCTCGCGAGGGACGCCATTGTTGCAAACCGCCAGAAGCAAGGAACGCAGCGGTGACGTCCCGTAACGCATTGAATTGACTTTGAACCATTTAACCCGCCCTTAAATCGCCGCATCTACTCTTCACCCGAACGCCATGGAGCGACGTGCGTCCGTTCGGACGCACAGAGTACGCTCTAAGACTTTGAAGCTTCGCATCGTGTTTCCGAAAATCGCGATTTTCGGGCCGATGCGATAGGCATCGGGACAGACAGCACAGCGCATGGCGAACCGCAGAGACAGCCGCATCGAACCCAGCTTCGAGGGACCGCCACGGGCGAAATCCTCGGCCGGTTTTTCTGTGAGCGAGGAGGATCGCGTCGTGCCAAGCAACCGCAAGACCTCTGCAAAGCGCCAATCGGCCAGGACAAAATCGTCGCGTCGCGGACGCGGCAGAAGCCGACGCGGCCTGTTCGGCGTGCTCGGCCGGTTGGCCTACTGGTGCTTCGTATTGGCCATCTGGGGCGGCATCGCCACCGCCGGCATCGTCGTCTATTACGGTGCGAAAATGCCGGCGGCCACCACCTGGGCCATTCCCGACCGCGCACCCAATATCAGGATCGTCTCGGTCGACGGAAAACTGCTCGCCAATCGCGGCATGAGCGGCGGCGAAGCCGTCGGCCTGCATGAAATGTCGACCTATATTCCCGAGGCCGTCATCGCCATCGAAGATCGCCGCTTCTATTCGCATTTGGGCATCGATCCGATCGGTCTGTCCAGAGCCATGGTGGCCAACGTTCTCGGCGGGCGTTTTTCGCAGGGCGGCTCGACACTGACCCAGCAATTGGCGAAAAACCTGTTCCTGACGCCTGATCGCACGCTGGAACGCAAGGTGCAGGAAGTGCTTCTGGCGCTGTGGCTCGAGCACAAGCACACCAAGGACCAGATCCTCGAAATGTACCTCAACCGGGTCTATTTCGGCTCCGGCGCCTATGGTGTCGAAGCGGCCTCGCGCCGCTATTTCGGCAAGAGCGCACGGGATGTCACGCTGCCCGAGGCGGCACTCCTCGCTGGCCTGTTGAAAGCGCCGTCGCGTCTGTCTCCGGCGCGTGACCCGAAGGCGGCCGAGCAGCGCGCGCAACTCGTTCTCGCCGCCATGCGCGACGAAGGCAAGATCAGCGCCAAGGAACTGACCACGGCGATGAGCGCGCCTGCGTCGCGGGTGGCATCCTACTGGACGGGCTCGGAAAACTATGTCGCCGACGCAATCGTGGAAGAACTGCCCGACCTGATCGGCGATGTGCGGGGCGACATCATCGTCGACACCACCGTCGACCTCACGCTGCAGAAGCTCGCCGAACAATCGATCCGCCGGCTGATCGACGGGAGCGGCAAGAAGCTCAATGCCAGCCAGGGTGTGCTGGTGTCGATCGACAATTCCGGCGCGGTGCGTGCCATGGTCGGCGGCTATGATTATTCGACCAGCCAGTTCGACCGCGCCTCGGAGGCGCGCCGCCAGCCGGGCTCGGCGTTCAAGCCCTTTGTTTACATGGCGGCGCTGGAGGCCGGCCGCACGCCCGACAGCGTGCGCAATGACGCGCCGATCAAGATCGGTAAATGGACGCCAACCAATTACGGCGGCAAGTATTTCGGCAAGGTGACGCTGGCGACGGCGCTGGCGAAATCGCTGAACTCGGTGGCCGCCCAATTGACCATGGAAGTTGGGCCTGACGCCGTGGTCGAGGCGGCGCATCGCATGGGCGTCCGGTCCGACCTCACGGCCAACACCTCGATCGCGCTCGGCACCTCTGAAGTGACGCCGCTGGAACTGACCTCGGCCTATGTCCCCTTCGCCAATGGCGGCTACCGGCCGGACGTCCATTTCATCCGCCGCGTGACGACGGCCGGCGGCAAGGTGCTCTACGACAACAATGGCGGCGGCGCCCCGCGCGTCATCAAGCCCGAGATCGTCGGGATGATGAATTCTATGATGACCGGCACTGTCGAAATCGGCACTGCCAGGAAGGCGGCCTTTGCCTGGCCGGCCGCCGGCAAGACCGGCACCAGCCAGAATTCGCGCGACGCCTGGTTCATCGGCTATACCGCCAATCTCACCACCGGCGTCTGGTTCGGCAATGACGATGGCGGTCCGATGAAGAAGGTCACCGGCGGCGCGCTGCCGGCGCAGGCCTGGCATGAATTCATGGTCGCCGCTCATGAAGGTGTGCCGGTGCGGCCGCTGCCTGGAACATGGAGGTCGACGCCCGCGGATACGATCGTGCAGGACGAAATACCGTCCAACGCGGCGCAACCGGCCCCGGTGCCGTCCGCTTCGGTTGGCCAATCCGCGCCGTCCGCCCAAAAAGCGTCGCCGCCTCGCGCCGTGCGTCCCGCCGAAACGGTCGATGCCGCAGGCTTCGGCATGCCGGGCGGTGGCGGCACCACCGCATCGATCAAGCGCCCGGTGCCGCCCGGCGATGTTGGCGGCCCGGTCAAGAAGCGGCAGACCTCGATCCTCGACATCCTCACCGGCGGCTGACCCCCTCGTCATCGCTGCCGTGTTCCGCTACATCTCCGGGTTAAAAGTGCTAGAGCGTACTTTGTGCACCCAAAGGGACGCACGTCGCCCTAAAGAGATCGCGAATGGCCGAAACCGACACCAGAAAGACAATCGTGCTGACCGGCGCCAGCCGCGGCATCGGCCATGCCACGGTCAAGCGCTTTTCGCGCGAAGGCTGGCGCGTCATCACCTGCTCGCGCCAGGCCTTTGCCGAGGACTGCCCGTGGCCGGCCGGTCCGGAAGACCATATCAAGGTCGATCTCGCCGACCAGGAGGATGTCGGCATCGCGATCTCGGAAATCCGCCATCGGCTGGAGGCGCATGGCGGCCAGCTTCATGCGCTGGTCAACAATGCCGGCATCTCGCCGAAGCTCAAGGACGGCAACAGCCGCATGAATTCGATCGACACGCCGATGCATGTCTGGCGCGACGTGTTCCAGGTGAATTTCTTCGCGCCGATCATGCTGGCGCGGGGATTGTTCAGGGAATTGGCGTCGGCCAAAGGCTCGATCGTCAACGTCACCTCGATCGCCGGCACCCGCGTGCATCCCTTCGCCGGCACCGCCTATGCGACGTCGAAGGCCGCGCTCGGCTCGCTGACGCGGGAAATGGCGCATGATTTCGGCCCGCACGGCATCCGCGTCAACGCCATCGCACCAGGCGAGATCGACACGGCGATCCTGTCGCCCGGCACGGAAAAGATCGTCGAGACGATTCCGCTGCGGCGGCTGGGCACCACGGCGGAAGTCGCCGACATCATCTTCTTCCTTTGCTCGCAGCAGGCGTCCTATGTGACGGGTTCCGAAATCCACATCAATGGCGGCCAGCACGTGTGAATGGTGTTTCGCTCCACTCTCTGTCCGTGAGGTAACCCGGCATCGCCATCAAAAACAGTGAAGCGATTCATGCGACGCGCTTAAGTTCGTTCTTTCGTATACCGGTATCCAAACCTCGGCGCACTTTTGGGCGCCATGCATCAAGCCGGGCAGTTGACGGAATTGATTGAAAGTGGTCGCCGCGATCAGGCCGCCTGCAGCAGGTTCTCGATGTCGACGATGGTGTGGTTGGTCAGTGTCTTCGGAATTTCCACTGTGATCTTCTCGGCAACTTCCTTGTGCAGTTTTCGGCGCATGTCGCCCAGCACCTGCGGCGGTGCGATCAGCACCATCTCCCTGAAAGCGCCGCGGTGCGCGAGCTTGTACAGCCGCTCGGCAATTTCGTCGGCGAAACGCTCCTTGCCGAGACGATGCCAGTCAGTGTCCTCGACTGCGCTGCGGTGGACGGAAGGGCCGTCGCTGTAGCGGCCGGGGCGGTCCGAACCTTGCTCTCGCGTCGCCGGATTTGCCTGTTCCATCTCCTGCACGACCTGAAGGTCGGGATATTGGGTATCACCACGGTTCTCGAGGAACAGCGCCTTCTCGCCGTCGGCCACCACGATCCACAGTCCGCGTTTTAGCTTGAGGTTGTTCACGGAGCGCTCCTTTTTCCTGTTTTTCATGGTTTTCTAGGCCCGTCTCTGGAGCTATTGCCGCAGCCGAACAGCCAGGCTCGGGTTCGCAGGGCAAACGCGCGCCGAGGCAGGAATGTTCCGGTGACGACAAGAACAGCGAGCGAGCCAACCAACCAGCCAAGGATGACGGTGTTCGGCCACGACATCGAAGCGGGCTATCATGTAGCAGTCTTCGTGCCCGAGACGGTGGCAGTGGAGCACTCACTCGCCACAGGGGCAGCCTGCTTGACGGGCTGCGTCTTAAGGCTGGAAGAATCCGGCGTTTGGAATCGTTGATATGGCGATACACCCGTTTGAGGTGATCCCCATGCAAGCACGATTGATCGTCAGCCTGGTGTCCTTGCTTGTCGATGCGCGCCTTGTGATCGCTCCCGCCTTTTCGGCCGGTGGCGGTGGCAGCGCGCGTTTCACAGTGGATAACAACATCAAGGGAGGTCCAAATGTTTAAGTCTAGCACAACCGCGACGCTGCTTTCGTTAGGTGTGGCGCTGAGCGCGGCGGCGTCGGCCGATCTCGCGCAGGCGGCGAAACGCACCATCACCATGGTCGCGGTCGAGGCCAAGGGCGGGACGACCGTCGACAAGGAGCCGTTCCCGACCGCGGGCCTACCAGAAGGTAAGGGCTACGAGCTCGAAGCGCCCAACGCCGAGGGTCGGTGGGAGGTATCGGCCTACCGCTGGGAGCCCAATCAGATCATCGTGAACCAGGGCGACGAAGTCACGCTCGAAATCCTGGGTGTCAATGGC
The DNA here is from genome assembly GCF_004792125.1 of Mesorhizobium sp. M5C.F.Ca.ET.164.01.1.1. Classification (NCBI taxonomy): domain Bacteria; kingdom Pseudomonadati; phylum Pseudomonadota; class Alphaproteobacteria; order Hyphomicrobiales; family Phyllobacteriaceae; genus Mesorhizobium; species Mesorhizobium sp. M5C.F.Ca.ET.164.01.1.1. Next base: position 1,835,122 of record NZ_SRTG01000001.1, read on the forward strand.
GCGGAGCATCCGGGGGTGATCGACGGCTACGATGTCAGCTTCACTGTCAAGCGCGGCCAGCTCACCACCGTAACCTTCACCCCCGATAAGACAGGTGTGTTTGAATTTCGGTGTGGGACTCATCAGCCGTCGATGGTGGGCGAGTTGATCGTGCTGGCAGGCGGTTGATCAGTGTTCGGCGCTTGGTGACTTTAATCTACTAGATTGGTAGAATTTAGAAAAAAGTGTTTTGTGATAAACCTCGCTTGCCGCTAGAACGGCGGCAGATCAAGGCGCGCAACAGCGGCTTGGATCCGCTCCATTCGTGGGTGTGGAATTTTTTTCTCCTGCCTTCGGTGCTTGCGGAAAAGCGATTGCTTCGCACGAAGCGATGCGCGAGTGCGTTCCTTCTGCTTTTTCGCGCCCGCGCGTAAAACCGACAGCGTATTCAGGATTCCGCTCGCCATGCCGCAGGCCACCTCCAAGCTCAACGCCTTCCCCGTCTTCATGCGGGTCGAGGGCGAAGCCGTGGCTATCGTCGGCGGCGGCGAGGAGGCTCTGGCCAAGGCGCGGCTGATCGGTCAGTCGAGCGCCGTGCTGCGCATCGTCAGCGATGCCGCCGAGGCCGAGTTGCTGGCCTTCATCGCCGCGAATGGCGCCATCCACATCGCTGCCGCCTATGATGCCACGCATCTCGAAGGCGCGGTGATGGTGTTTGCCGCCAGCGGCAATGAGGCGCTCGACCGGCGCGTTGCCGAAGATGCGCGCCGGCTGGGCATTCCGGTCAATGCCGTCGATCGGCCGGAGCTGTGCGATTTCTTCACCCCAGCGCTGGTCAACCGCGCGCCGGTCGCCATTGCCATCGGCACGGAAGGGGCAGGCCCGGTGCTTGCCCAGATGCTGCGCAGCCGCATCGACCGCATGCTGTCGCCGTCGCTCGGGCCGCTTGCTTCGCTTGCTGCCTCGTTGCGCGGCACCGCTGAGAGATTGCTGCCGAAAGGCAATGCCCGCCGGCGCTTCTGGAGCGACTTTTTCGGCGGCGCACCGGCTCGCGCCATGGACGCCGGCCAGCTTTCGCAGGCGCATGACGCCGCCGTCGACCTGTTGCTTTCGAACGCGCCGGCATCGGGTCACATTGCCCTGGTTGGCGCGGGTCCCGGCGCCGAAGACCTGCTGACGCTGCGCGCCCACCGCCTGCTGATGGAAGCCAATGTCATCGTCCATGATGCGCTGGTGCCGGAGGCGATCGTCGCCATGGGCCGTCGCGACGCCGAGCGTCTGCCGGTGGGCAAACGCAAGGGCTGCCATACCAAGAGCCAGGCCGAAATCAACGCGCTGCTGATCGAACTCGGCCGCGACGGTAAGCGCGTCGTGCGGCTGAAATCCGGTGATCCGCTGGTGTTCGGGCGGGCGGGTGAGGAAATGGCAGCGCTGCGCGATGCCGGCATCGCCTATGAGGTGGTTCCGGGCGTCACCGCGGCCTTCGCCGCCGCCGCCGATTTTGAGCTGCCGCTGACGCTGCGCGGCGTGTCGTCGTCGATGGTGTTCACCACCGGCCACGACCTCAAGGGAAATTCGCTGCCCGACTGGGCCAAGCTCGCCATTTCCGGCGCCACGGTCGCCGTCTATATGGGCCGCTCGGTCGCGGCCGAAGTTGCCGGCCGGCTGATCGAGGCCGGCCTGTCGCCGGATACGGCGGTCGCCGTGGTCGAGAATGCCAGCCTTGCCAACCGCCGCCGGTTCCACGGCACGCTCGCCGACCTGCCGTCGCTGGAGGTCCGCGCCGACCTTGTCGGCCCAGTCATGACGATCATCGGCGATGCGGTTGCCGGCGCCAACTTTGAACGTTCCGAGCCGCTCGCGGCACACAGGCATGAAGGCGCGGCCCAAACAGCCGCCGAAGGAGCCGAACGATGAAAGTTCTGACCGCAAACCGCCTCGCCGATGGCGAAGCCGTCTGGTACGCCAACGGCGGCTGGGCCGAGATCATCGACCATGCCGACGTCGCCCATGACAAGGCGGCTGAAGACCGGCTGGAGGCGATCGGCGCCACGGCCTATGCCAACAATGAAGTGGTCGACGTCAATCTGATCGACGTGACCGTCGCCAATGGTGTGGTCGAGCCGGTCCGGCTGCGTGAAAAGATCCGCGCCGCCGGCCCGACCAATCGCAATGATCTGGGCAAGCAGGCCCGACCGGTAGCCGCCCGGGCGGCGTAAACGACAAATTTGATGAAACGGGCGGACGCGCCCGGAAAGACCAGACATGTACCGTTACGATGAGTTCGATCACGATTTCGTCCAGGCCCGCGTCGCCGAGTTCAGCGATCAGGTCACGCGGCGGCTTGCCGGCGAGATCACCGAGGATCAGTTCCGGCCGCTGAGGCTGATGAACGGCGTCTACCTGCAGTTGCACGCCTACATGCTGCGCATCGCGGTGCCTTACGGCACGCTGAACAGCAAGCAGCTGCGCATGCTCGGCCACATCGCACGCAAATACGACAAGGGCTACGGCCACTTCACGACGCGCCAGAACATCCAGTTCAACTGGCCGGCGCTGTCGGATATTCCGGCGATCCTGGCCGATCTGGCGAGCGTCGAAATGCATGCCATCCAGACCAGCGGCAATTGCATCCGCAACGTCACCGCGGACCACTTTGCCGGTGCCGCCGCCGACGAGGTCGCCGATCCGCGCCCCTATGCGGAAATCCTGCGCCAATGGTCGTCGGTGCATCCGGAGTTTTCGTTCCTGCCAAGAAAATTCAAGATCGCGGTGACCGGCGCCGAGCGCGACCGCGCCGCCATCCAGACGCATGACATCGGCCTGCATTTGAAGAAGAACGCTGCCGGTGAACTCGGTTTTGCCGTCTATGTCGGCGGCGGTCAGGGCCGTACACCGATGATCGCCAAGAAGATCCGCGACTTCCTGCCCGAGGCGGACCTTCTGTCCTACTGCACGGCGATCCTGCGCGTTTACAACCTCTACGGCCGCCGCGACAACAAATACAAGGCGCGAATCAAGATCCTCGTCCACGAGACCGGCGTCGAGGAGATCACCCGTCAGGTCGAGGCCGAATGGCAGGAGCTGAAGGATGCGGATCTAAAGCTGCCGGAAGCCGATATCCGCGCCATCGATACCTATTTCGCGCCACCGCCTTTGACCGACCGGCCGGAAGGCGACGAGGCGGTCAAGCTTGCCCGCCTCGATTCCAAGAGCTTTTCGGAATGGCTCGATCAGAACGTGGTCACCCACCGTCATCCCGATTATGCCGCTGTGACCATCTCGCTCAAGGGCATTGGCGAAGCGCCAGGCGATGCCTCCGACAGCCAGTTGGAAGCGGTCGCCGACCTTGCCGAAAAGTACGCTTTCGACGAGCTGCGCGTCAGCCATGAGCAGAACCTGATCCTGCCGCATGTCGCGCGCGCAGACCTAAAGGCGGTCTATGACGCTCTGGTCGACATCGGACTGGCGACGGCCAATTCCAGCCTGATATCGGACATCATCTCCTGCCCCGGCCTCGATTATTGCGCGCTGGCCACGGCGCGTTCCATTCCGGTGGCACAGGAAATCTCGCTTCGATTCGCTTCGCTTGAGCGGCAGCGCGAGATCGGCGAATTGAAGCTGAAGATTTCCGGCTGCATTAACGCCTGCGGCCATCACCATGTCGGCCATATCGGCATCCTCGGGGTCGAGAAGAAGGGCGCCGAACTCTATCAGGTCACACTCGGCGGCTCGGCCGACGAGAACACCTCGGTCGGTGAGATCATCGGCCGCGGCTTCAGCTCGGAAGAGATCACCGACGCTATCGAGCAGATCGTCGAGACCTATCTCGGCCTCCGGCTCGACAGAAATGAAAAATTCATCGACGCCTACCGCCGTGTCGGTCCCGCGCCGTTCAAGGAGGCGCTCTATGCTGGCGAAGCCAAGGCCGCTTGATCGTATCGTCGACGTCGAGGCTGGCATCGCCGCCGAAGCGGCGGGGCTCGATGCGCTCTATGGTCATCTGAAGCCGCTTGAGATCGTCGAGCGGTCGGCCCGGGAGTTCTTTCACGGCGAAATCGCCGCGGTTTCGTCCTTTGGCGCGGATTCGGCGGTGCTACTGCACATGATCGCCAAGATCGACCGGACGCTGCCGGTGATTTTCCTCGACACCGGAAAGCACTTCGAGGAGACGCTCGGCTATCGTGACGCGCTCGTTGCCGATTTCGGGCTGACCGACATCCGGGTGATCACGCCCGAAGAAGCGGCACTCGAACGGATCGATCCGACCGGCAATCTGAACGAGACCGACACCGACGCCTGCTGCGGTGTTCGCAAGGTCGAGCCGCTGGCGCGCGGTGTCGAACCGTTCCGCGCCTGGTTCACCGGCCGCAAGCGTTTTCAGGCGACGACGCGGGCAGCGCTTCCGGTGTTCGAAGCGGTCGGCTCGCGCATCCGCATCAATCCGCTGGCGCATTGGACGACCACTGACCAGGCCAACTATATGCGCGCGCATGCGCTGCGTGAAAATCCGTTGGTTGCCTATGGCTATCTGTCGATAGGCTGCTTCCCATGCACGCAACCGGTGCAACCGGGCGAGGACGCGCGCAGCGGCCGCTGGGCAGGGCACGCCAAGACCGAGTGCGGCATCCATTTGTCGGGGCTGGAGAAGTCGCTGACCGACGCATCGCTTTAGGATCTTTTTGAGCTTTAGGATTTTTTGATGACCGAACTGACGCCGGAGACTGTTACCCGCCTCTGGACCCCGAAGGGTTTTAGCGAGGACGAGTGGACTCATGCCGAGAGTGCCGACGCGCTGTCCGGCAATGGCCGCTTCATCCTGCCGCTGCAGGCGTTTCTCAACCTCGACCCAGCGGCGCGCCGGTCGGCGAAGGAACGTCTGGGCGTGCTGCTTCAGCCCGGTGACCAACTCGAAAAAATCGCCGACCTGCTCGACCAGATATCGCTGGTGGCGTTGGCCTTCCCGGCTTTCAGTGACGGCCGTTCCTTCTCCAAGGGAGAACTGCTGCGCAGCCGCTACCATTTCGAGGGCGCGGTTCGCGCCACCGGGCAGGTTCTGGTCGACCAGCTACCGCATATGCTGCGCCTCGGCTTCGACGAGTTCGAAGTGTCGCATCCGGTGCTTTTGAAACGGCTCGAGGAAGGCCGCACCGGCGGCCTGTCGCTGTATTATCAGCCGACCGAGAAGCCGGAGGCCAAAGGCCCTAAATATTCCTGGCGGCGGGTGCGCGCCGGCTGATCGCCTGCGAGAGCAGATCGCCGCATCTGGTCCGGCCACCTTGCAGATTCAGTCTTTTATTTTCGGTGCCCGGCCCCTAGGATAGGCTTATTATTTCGCGCTCCGAAATAAATATCGCCGCTAAGGGAGGAACCGGAATGGCTGGTAAGAAGATATTAATGCTCGTTGGCGAGTTCAGCGAGGAATACGAGATTTTCGTCTTTGAACAGGCCATGCATGCGGTTGGCCACACTGTCCATGTCGTCTGCCCTGACAAGAAGGCGGGCGATATCTTGAAGACTTCGCTGCACGACTTCGAGGGCCACCAGACCTATACGGAAAAGCTCGGCCACGACTACATCCTCAACAAAACCTTTTCCGAGGTGAACCCGGCCGAATACGACGCCGTCTATGCGGCGGGCGGGCGCGGCCCGGAATATATCCGCATCGACAAGCGCGTGCAGGCGCTGGTGCGGCATTTCCACGAGACCGGCAAGCCGATCTTCACCATCTGCCATGGCGCGCAGATCCTGATGGCGGTCGACGGCGTGCTGCGTGGCAGGGAAGTCGCGGCGCTGCAGTATTGCGAGCCGGAAGTCACGCTCGCCGGCGGCACCTACATCGATGTCGCGCCGACCGGCGCCCATGTCGACGGCAATCTGGTATCGGCCAAGGGTTGGCCGGGCCTCGCCGCCTTTATGCGCGAATGTCTGAAGGTGCTCGGCACCGAGATCCGCCACGGCGAGATCCTGATGCGCGACGAACGCAAGGCGGCTTGAGCCAGGTCTTGGAAAACCGCCGCACCTGTGGTGCGGCGGTGCGTTTACGCAGTCATCCGCGCTTCGCGAAACGACACCAGCTTGCTGCGGCTCTCATCCCACAGCGCCAGCTTGACGCAGCGCAGGCTGTCGAGAAGCGTGACGCGGCCGATTTCGCGCAGTTCCGGATAGTCCCTCAGGACCTCCTGCAGTCGATAGCACGGCACCTTGGCGGAGAGGTGATGCACGTGATGGACGCCGATATTGCCGGTGAACCAGTTCAGCACCGGCGGCAGGTCATAATAGGACGAGCCGTGCAGGGCGGCGTGCTGAAACTCCCATTCGGAGTCCTTTGCCCACTCGGTCTCTTCGAACTGGTGCTGGACGTAGAACAGCCAGATGCCGGCGGAACCGGCCAGAACGACGATGGGCAAATGGACAACCAGGAACGCTTCGAAGCCGACGAACCAGACGAGGGCGGCGGCGGCGACCGCGATGGCCACGTTGGTGGCCATTGACGACACCCAGGGCGTGAGGCCGCCTCGCATCATGCCGACCGGCAGTCTCTGCTCAAAGATGAAAAGCCAAATGGGGCCGAGGCCGAACATGACGAGCGGGTGGCGATAGAGACGATAGGCAAGGCGGCCCCGCCAGGACATTTGCCGATATTCCGCGACAGTCAGCGTCTTGATATCGCCCGTGCCGCGCTCATCGAGATTCCCGGCGCTGGCGTGATGGGTGGCGTGGGCACGCCGCCAGCAATCGTAGGGCGTCAAGGTCAGGATGCCCAGCCCGCGGCCTATCCAGTCGTCGGCGGTGCGGTTGGCGAAGAAGGAACCGTGGCCGCAATCGTGCTGGATCATGAAGATCCGCACCAAAAAGCCGGCGGCCGGAAGGATGAGGATCAGACCCCACCAATGACCATGGGCATAGGCAACCGAGGACAGTGCCCATAGCGTGGCAAAGGGAACGAGGGTGATGGCAAGTTCGACGGCGCTGCGCCGCCTGTCAGGTTTCTTGTAGCGCGCCAGGATCTTCAACCAGGCACGTTTGCTATTCGCCACAGCTTCGGGGGAAATCATGTTCATCAGGAATCATAGACAGACCATTCCGTCGCCGCAAGGCAGGGATCACGCAGAGTTACTGCGCGTAATTGTCGCGCGACTCGCAAGGTGCTGCAATGTGGAAGGGCATGCTTGGTTTCCGGCGGCGCGCAACGACAGGCGAATGTGTTGGTCTACCGCCGGTGGCCACCGGCGGCTACGCTGCTCTCGATGCCGTCCAGGCGGTCGAGCAATTCCCTGAAACGATCGGGAATGTCGTTCTCCGTCCGGAACGCCGGCAGCGCACGCAGAAAGCGCGTCGTTGCCTCGGTGCCGAACTGGCGCCTGATGCCGGCCGCGAGCCTTTCACGTCTTTCGTCGTTGTTGCGGGCGCGATTCTTGTTATGGTCGCCGTTGTTGCGGGTCGTCATCTCAAAATCCTGTGTCGGCTTCGAAACTCTTCCAGCAGACGAATGGTTCCCCCATCGCAGCATCTTGGCAAGCAAAGCCGGCGGTTACAGTAAAATTTGAATTAATATCGAAAGGTCTTCATGATGCGTCGTCGAAGCGCGGGCGGCCTCTTCAGTACCGCTTGCCCCTTGATTTTTGGCCGCCAAACCTCGATATCGGGCACAAAATCCACATCATTCGAAATGACGGGAAACGGCGATGAGCGACCAGGCAAAAGACGAACGCGCGCCCGATGAAGCCGAGACGACCGGGGCTGCTACCGAACATACGGAAGGCAGCGTCGACGGCGACTACGAGGCGCTTGTGCGGCTGCTGAAGGAAAACGACGAGTTGAAGGACCGCGCGCTCCGCGTCGCGGCCGAGATGGAGAATCTGCGCCGCCGTACCGCCCGCGATGTGCACGACGCGCGTGCCTACGCCGTTGCCAATTTCGCCCGGGAAATGCTGTCGGTGTCGGACAATCTGCGCCGCGCGCTGGATGCGATTCCGGCTGAGGCCAAGGCGTCGGGCGATGCCGGCTTCAAGGCGTTGATCGAGGGTGTCGAGCTCACCGAGCGCGCCATGCTATCGGCGCTGGAGCGGCACGGGGTGAAGAAGCTCGAGCCGGAGGGCGAGAAATTCGACCCGAATTTCCACCAGGCGATGTTCGAGGTGCCCAATCCGGATGTGCCGGCCAACACAGTGGTCCAGGTCGTGCAGCCAGGCTATTCGATCGGCGAGCGGGTGTTGCGGCCGGCCATGGTCGGCGTTGCCAAGGGCGGTCCCAAGCATGTGGCTGGTGAAGCGCCGGTCGAGCCAGGGCCGGTGAATGAGCAAGCTGAGAAGGATGCGTGAATAGGCAGAAAGGGAGTAGGGCAGTAAGGGACTAGATAGAGGAGCCGTACCAATCGTGCGGCTTCATGCTATTCATACTCCCTATTCACCCACTCCCTTACTCCCCTATGTCCTTGAACCCAATCGAGCTTCTCGACTATGCCGGCGTCGCCGTTTTCGCGGCGACCGGTGCGCTGGCCGCCTCGCGCAAGCAACTCGACATTATCGGTTATCTGTTCCTGGCCAGCGTCGCCGGCATCGGTGGCGGCACGTTTCGCGACGTCATCCTCAACGTGCCGGTGTTCTGGGTCGGAAACCGCGACTATGTGCTGATCTGCGCGGCGGTGGCGGTCTTGGTCTTCTTCAGCGCACACCGTGTCGAATCCCGCTACAAATTGCTGCTCTGGCTAGACGCCATCGGCCTTGCCGCCTTTTCGGTGATGGGCGCGGCCAAGGGGCTGGCGATCACCGGCTCGCCGGCGGTTTCGATCGTTACCGGCATGCTCACCGCCACCCTCGGCGGCATTCTTCGCGATCTGTTGACCGGGGAGCCTTCAGTGCTGTTGAGACCGGAGATCTACGTTACCGCAGCACTTGCGGGCGCCGCTCTCTACACGCTTGGTGATTTTGCCGGGCTGCCCCCGCTCGCCTCGGGCCTGGCAGGCTTCATGGCTGCTTTCTGCGTGCGTGGCGGCGCGCTCAAATTCGGCTGGGCTTTTCCGTCCTACAAGAGCAGGCCTGGTCGGCGACCGGAAGATATTCCGTGAAATGAGAAGGAGTAGCAATAGCGCGAGTTGGCGGAACTCCCGCTACTCGCTACTTCCTATTCGCTACCCCCTGGAAACTCACGCGGCGAAGCGCTGGGCTTCCCCGCCATAATAGTTGACGTAGCGGGCGCCGATCTCCTGGACCGGCATCACTACGAACACGTCGACCGTCGAGAATTCGCGATCGATGACGCAGCCGTCGCCGATGCGCGCGCCGACGCGCAGATAGCCCTTGACCAGCGGCGGCATCGCCGCGATCGCGGCCTTGGCGTTGACCGCCTCGATCGGCATCAAATCCATGGAACAGTAGCGCCCGGCGACCGCACGCACGTCCCAAGCCGAATTCGTCCGGCAGTGATGGGCGAGATAGGTTAGCGCTTCGGCGTGCGCCGCCGGCACGATCCCGTGGAACGAAGCGCAACCGGTCATCACGCCGATCCCGTAATGGTTGATATAGGCCCAAATACCTTGCCAGAGCGCCTCGATGGTGCGCTTCGAGCGGTATTCCGGCAAGACGCAGGAGCGGCCGAGCTCAAGGAAACGCTGGCCGGGGTGGCGGGCGATAAGATTGGTCAGCTCGAATTCGCCCTCGGAATAGAAGCCGCCGGCCGCTGCCGCGATTTCCTGCCGCAGCAGGCGGTAGGTGCCAACAATGCGGCGATGCTCGGGACCGGACAGTGACGTGTCGAAGACGAGCAAATGATCACAAAGCGGATCGAAATGGTCGGCGTCGCGGCGGTCCTGCACCTGGAACAGGTTCTTCCTGGCGCCAAGCTCGTCATAGAACACCCGATAGCGCACTTCCTGCGCGGCGGCGATCTCGGCCTCGTTGCGGGCGAGCCGCACTTCGAGGTTGCCGATACGGCCGAGCGCTTCGCCTTTTGTGACGGCATCGACGTTCCGCCCGGTGAGCAAAGCACCGCTGCCGTTCGGCCGAGCGTCACATTCCGGCATAACTGTATGCACGAGTGATTCTCCTTCGAGCCATCCCTCTTGGCACGGGGATACGGTGTAGGTGCAACAGGATTGTGACAGTACCGTGATACGGTGCTGCGGGCAATACTTCGTCGGCTGGGTAATCCTTCAACCGGCTATGTTACGCGGGGAAGTCAGGAAGGACAGCCGGCGGATCACGCGGCCACGTGGCCCTCGATCGCATGGACAAGCGCGTCGGGGTCGAGCGGCTTGGTGACGAAGCCGCTGGCGCCATGGGCGAGCACGGCGTGGCGGGTCTTTTCCTGACTGTCCGCCGAAAGTACCATGATCGGAACCGGCAACGCGGCGGTTTCCTCCTCATGCCGGCGGATCGCGGCTATGGCGTCCAGCCCGTCCATGACAGGCATGTGCAGGTCCATCAGCACCACGTCGAAGCGGTGCTTGTGGCCGGTGCCAGTGACGGCCTCGACGGCGGCCTTGCCGTTGCCGACCACTTTCACGCGATGCCCGGCCTTCAGCAGCGTGGCGCGGGCAAGCATGGCGTTGATGTCGTTATCCTCGGCGATCAGCACCGACAGGCCCTGCTGGGGGCTGCCAATGGCGCGGACGGATGGTGCGCCGCGCTTTTCCGGCTGTGGCTGGGTGAGGGCAGGTACGCTGCGGGTCAAAAGCACGCGCAGCAACGTTTCGCCACGCACCGGCCTTGCCAGGAAAGTGGCGTAGCCGCTGGCGCGGAACTCGCTCAGCATGCCGCGGTCGGTCGGCGCGATCAGCGTGATCGCCTCGCAATCGGCAAAGCCGCTCTGGCGAAGGCGGTTGAGCAATCTGCCGTCGCCCTCCTCCATGGCCGCATCGACCAGGAGTACTTCGCAGCCTTCTGCGAAGGACGCTGCCTGCGCGGCGGTCGCGGCCAGATCGACCTTGCCGCCATTGGCGCGGATGGTGCGGGCGATGGCGTCGGCCTCGATGGCGTTATTCGACAATATCACTGCGCGCAGCCCTGACAGCACATTCTGGCGGGTCTGCGGCGGCTCGGTGGCCGATATTGCAGGGATCTCGAAGACGAACTCGGAGCCTTGGCGGAGCCGGCTCGAAACCGAAATCGTGCCGCCCATGGCGATTACCAGGCGCTTGGAGATGGCAAGACCAAGCCCGGCGCCGCCATGCGCGCGGGTCGACGTGCCATCAGCCTGTTCGAATTCCTCGAAGATACGGTCCATATCGTCCTCGTGCAGGCCGGGACCGGTATCGGCGACGGTGAAGCATATGCGGTCGGTGGTTTCGGTGCGGGTACGAGCGATGCTCACCAATACGCCGCCGCTGTCGGTGAATTTGATCGCGTTGCCGATCAAGTTGAGCAGCACCTGCCTGACCCTTCCCGGATCCGCGGTGATCATCTGCGGCACGTCGGGTTCGACATGGCAGCCAAGGCCGATATTCTTGGCGAAGGCGCGCGCCGCCAAGAGTTCGACGATGTTGTCGGCGATCTCGCGCACCGACATTGGCTGCGGTTCGGGATCGAAGCGGCCGGCCTCGATCTTGGAATAGTCGAGCAGATCTTCGATCAGCGCCAGCAGCGCGCTGGCCGAGGTCGAGACGGCGCCGACATAGGTCCGTTGTTCGGGTGAGAGATTGGTGTCCGCCAGCAGCCTGGCCATGCCCATGATGCCGTTCATCGGCGTGCGGATCTCATGGCTGACGGTGGCGAGGAAGCGCGATTTGGCCTGGCTTGCATATTCGGCTCGCTCACGGGCGGTGATCAGCGACGATTCGGCATGCTTGCGGGCGGTAATGTCGCGGGCGATGGCGCGATGCGAGACGGCGCCGCTCTCCTTGTCGCGCACGGACAGTTCGATCCATGAGAACCAGCGCGGGCCGCTCGGCGTGCTAATGGCGACGTCGGTGGAGCTCAGGCATTCGTGGTCGGAAAAAGCGGCATCGGGAACGATGCCGACGTCGATGCCGAGTTCGGCCAGGGTCCTGCCGGCAAGATCGCGCTGGTCGGCTCCGACAAGATCGGCGAAAACCTTGTTGGCATAGACGATATGGCCGTTACGGTCGCGGTGGACGACGAGATCGCCAAGCGCGTCGATCAGCCCGTGGAAGCGTTCCTCGCTCTCCTGCATCTCCCACATGCGGTCGGCCAGGGTCTCGACCTCGGCGCGGCTGCGAGCTGCGGTCTCGCCAAGGATGGCAACCGTGCGACGCTCCGTGCGCCTGGCACGCAGATGCAAGGCGAGACCGGCCATGCCGGTCGCCAAGAGGCCAACGGTGATGAAGATCGGCGCGCCGGTCAGGTGCGACAGCCCTGCCAGCACGACGATGCCGACAAGCGTCAGGAACGGCAGGCCTTCGCGATTGGCGGCGGGCAGTTCGGGCGCCAGTGGCGGCGCTGCGATATTCTGCCGCCTTGGCGCCTCCGGGCCGATCTCGTCGACGCTTTCGGCGCTCTCTGTTTCTCTGATGCCGGATTCCGTGATCATGCGGAATCCTTGCCAGACAGAAATTATGGAAAATTGCGGCCGATCGTTCGAATTTTATCGGTCGCGCGGTTTTTTGCCTTTCTTTCGTGCAAAACGGCAGACGCCAGAACTCACATATCCACCACTACGCGGCCACGGATCTTGCCCTCGACGATGTCGTGCGCGGCGTCGATGATGCCGTCAAAGCCGATGGTCGTGGACAGGCTGGCGAGCTTCTGGAGGTCGAGGTCCGTGCCGATGCGGCGCCACGCCTCCATGCGGACCGGCTTTGGCGCCATCACCGAATCGATGCCGAGCAGGCAAACGCCGCGCAGGATGAACGGGGCGACGCTCGCCGGCAGATCCATGCCGCCTGCAAGGCCGCAGGCGGCGACGGCGCCGCCATAGGAGGTCATCGAAAGGACGTTGGCCAGCGTGTGACTGCCGACCGCATCGACGCCGCCGGCCCAGCGTTCCTTGGCGAGCGGCTTTGCCGGCTGGGCAAGCTCGTCGCGCGAAATCACTTCCGCAGCACCCAAGTCGATCAGGTAGGGGCTTTCAGCGCTGCGGCCGGTCGAGGCAATGACATGATAGCCGAGGCTGGACAGGATCGAGACCGCGACCGAGCCGACGCCGCCGGCCGCGCCCGTCACCACCAACGGGCCGCGATCGGGCACGATGCCGTGCCGTTCCAGCGCGATGACGCAAAGCATGGCGGTGTAGCCTGCGGTGCCGATCGCCATGGCATCATGCGGGCTCATGCCCTGAGGCAGCGGCACCAGCCAGTCGCCCTTGACTCGGGCGCGCCCGGCATAGGCGCCAAAATGCGTTTCGCCGACGCCCCAGCCGTTCAATATGACCTTGTCCCCCTTGCGCCAGTCGGCATGGGAAGACGAGATGACGGTGCCGGCGAAATCAATGCCCGGCACCAGCGGCCAGCGGCGGATCACCGGCGCCTTGCCTGATATGGCGAGCCCGTCCTTGTAGTTCACCGTCGTCGCCTCGACGGCGACGGTGACATCGCCTTCCATCAGGTCGGCCTCGGTGAGGTCGGTCACCGCGACCGACTGCTTCTTCTCGGCATCGCGCGAAACGAGGATGGCTTTGAAGGTTTTGGGCATGTCTTCTCCTCGGGCTTTTCGAATGGCCACTGTATGGCGGCAGAAGGCCAGGTCAGTCGCTTGAGGGCTTGGCCTCGCGCCGCCAACCGATGAGTTCGTCGAAGACGACCACCACCGCGCCGACCGCGATGAAGGCATCGGCGAGGTTGAAGATGGCAAAGGACCATACCGGGGTGTGGAACAGGATATAGTCGATCACGTGACCATAGGTAGCGCGGTCGAACAGATTGCCGAGCGCGCCGCCGACGATCAGCGCGAAGCCGATGCGGGTAAGCACGTGGCTGGGCGGGGTGCGCGCCGCCAGATAGAGCACGAATGCGACGACGAAAGCGGCGATGACCACCAGGCCGGTGTCGCCGAAGGACGAAAACATCGAGAAGGCAATGCCGGTGTTGTAGGTGCGGTACAATGCCAGGAACGGCACAAGATCGACCTTTTCCTGGAAGGCGAGGCCGGTCTCGACCAGATATTTCACCCACTGGTCGAGCGCTATCGCGGCTGCGACCAGCAGGATGTAGGGGAACCACGATTTTGCCGTTTGAGATTTCACCATTTGGGATGTCACGGTCTGGCGTCCTCCGGGGCAAGTTTCAGCGCGCCGCGCCGGATCTCGAAAAGCATAATACCGGTGGCAACCGCGAGATTGAGCGAATCGGCCCGGCCGGCCTGAGGAATCCGCAGCAATCTGTCACAGCTTTCGGCTAGGCTTTCGGGCAGGCCCTGCTGTTCGTTGCCCATCATCAGCAGCACCGGGCTTTCGGAAAAGTCGACCGAGCGGTAATCGACCGCACCTTTCAGATGTGTGCCGGCAACGAGGCCAGGAAAGCTTTTTCGCCACGCGAGGAAGGCGTCCGGCGTCGCCTTGGCGACCGGCACGGCGAAGATCGAGCCCATGGTGGCGCGCACGGTCTCGACGGAAAAAGGATCGGTGGTCTCGCCGACCAGTATGACGCCCTTGGCGCCAACGGCATCGACGGTGCGGATGACGGTGCCGAGATTGCCTGGGTCGCGCACGCGGTCGAGCGCCACCCAGACGTCGCCGTCTCGAGCGCGGATGTCCTTCAGCGGCAGGAACTTCTGCGAAAAGACGCCGACCACCATTTGCGGGTTATCGCGGCGGGTGATGGCGACGAGCACTTTTTCCGAAACTTCGAGCACGGTGCCGCCGGCGGCAACCGTGCGCGCCGCGACCTTTTCGACTGCCGCGTTGCCGCGTCCGGCCTTGGCGAAGACCAGCGTCCGGATCGACCAGCCGAGGTCGAGCGCATCGATGACCAGCTTCAGCCCCTCGGCCATGAAGGCGTTCTGCTGGTCGCGGAATTTCTTCAGGGCGAGAGCCTTGATGTCCTTGATCAACGGATTGGCGAGGCTGGTGACCTCTTTCACCTGCCCTGGCGCGCCGGCGTGCCGCTCGCTCATCAGGCCACCCAGCGCGAGAACAGCGACGTCGACAGCGCCCGGCCGGCGGATTTCTCGCGGATGATCAGTTCGCCGGATTCGACCGTGCCGCCCATGCCTGCGAAAGTGTCGCGCATTAAGGCATGGATGGCGAAGAAGGAGGCGCGGATCGAATAGGCGGTCAGCACGACAGCAAGCGGCTTCGGCGTTAGGATCGAGCGGCAGAGGTCGGTCAGATCAGGCAGGTCCTCGAACAATTGCCAGACCTCGCCCTTGGGGCCACGGCCATAGGCGGGCGGATCGAACAGGATGATGTCGTAGCGGCTGCCGCGGCGCTCCTCGCGCTCGGCGAATTTCATGGCGTCATCGATGATCCAGCGGATCGGCTTTTGCGACAGGCCCGCCATCTCCTGGTTCTCCCTAGCCCAGCCGATCGCCTTCTTGGACGCATCGACATGGGTGACCTCGGCGCCGGCGCGCGCCGCCACCAGCGAGGCAAGGCCGGTATAGCCGAACAGGTTCAGCACCTTGACCGGTCGCTTCGCCGCCGCGATCAGCCCGGCCATGTGGTCCCAGTGCGAGGCCTGCTCGGGGAAGACGCCGACATGGCGAAACGAGGTGAAGCGGCCGAGATAGTCGATGCCGTCATGCTTCATCGGCCAGGTCTCGCCGAGCGGCGTCTTGGGGAAGCGCCAGCGGCCGATGCCTTCCTCGTCGGTGTCGCCGGTGAAAATTGCGTCGGCGCGATCCCAGTTTTCGGCCGGCAACGCTTTTTGCCAGATCGCCTGGCCTTCGGGCCGGACGATGCGATAGGGCCCGTACTGCTCGAGCTTTTGACCGGCGCCGCTGTCGAGCAGCGCATAGTCGGCGTTGGGCGCCACTTCGAGGATCAGCGGCAGGTGTTCGGCGGGCAGGGCGCCGTCGCGGCGGGAAATGACGTGCGGCGCGGCTTTCGGCTCGGTGCGGTTGCCCGATGCTGTGCCGGTTGCGCGCGGCGCCTGTTCCGCCCCGCCCTTTGCGAGCTGATGCGAGCGGCTGTCGCGGCGTTTGTCGCGAAAAGGTTTCAAGAAGAGCATCTCCGGGGCGACTTGGCCCGCTTCTGCCACAGCACATTCACCGGTGCAACAAACGCGGTCGCTGGACATTTCCGAAACGGTCAGCCGCGCCTGATCCAAAGCAGGGCGACAACCAGCGATACGAAACCGACGGCCTTGAAGCCGGCGACGATCATATGGCCGGTTTCCCAGCGCAGTCGGATCGCTTCGAAATTTTCCGGGATCGGTCCAGGCACCCAGGTGGCCAGAATATCGTTCGCCGGCTTGACGAGAGCAAACCACATCGCAAGAGACACCGCATAGAGCACGGCAGCGGCCAACGTATACCAGAACGCCGGACGGTCATTGCGCAGCATCCATGCGAGCAGTCCCGGACAGCCGATCGCGGCCACGTCCAATGGCGCGCCAATGACGGCAAACAGCTGGAACTGGGCGTTGAAGACAGTCGTCTCGCGCCAGAGAGAAGGTGACCACTTCGTCAGCCGAGGAGCCGATTCCAGGACATGGGCGAAGGATGGTCCAAGGCTGAGCGCAGCCATGACGCCGGCCAAGATGGACCAGAACAACAGGAACCCGCGTATCTCCATAACGCCCGAACAACGGCTCGACGCCGGAGACGTTCCCGACGATCGGAACAGGGGAGTAGGGGAGTAGGGGAGTAGGGGAGTAAGGGAGTAGGGGAGTAGCGGAGTAAGAGAGTAAGTGAATAGGGGAAACATGACTGGCACGAAGCCGCAAGATTGGTACGGCTTCCCTACTTCCCTACTTCCCTACTTCCCTACTTCCCTACTTCCCTACTTCCCTACTTCCCTACTTCCCTACTTCCCTACTTCCCCTACTTCCCAGCGCCTTGTACACCGCAATGCCGGCGGCGAGGTCTTCGAGGGCTGCGCCGACCGATTTGAACAGCGTGATCTCACCGGGGCTCTGCCGGCCCTTCTTCTGGCCGCGTGCCAATTCATGCAGGTCGGCGACGATGGCTTGCGGCTTCAGCACGCCCGAGGCCAGCGGCTGGACGATATCGCCCGCCTCCTTGGCGGCGCCTGCCCGGGTATCCACGTAGACGCGAGCACGCGCAATCGCATCGTCGTCGCTTTCGCGCATGACCGGCGTGAAGCCGCCGACCAGATCGACATGGGTTCCCGGCTTCAACAGCGCGCCCTTGATCAGCGGCGTGGTCGTGATGGTCGCCGACGAAACGATGTCGGCCTGGCCGAGTTCGGCGTCGAGATCGTTCGCGGCGGTGGCCGCCAAGCCCTCGGCGCGCAATTCCGCCGCAACCTTTTCGGCATTGGCCGGTGTGCGGTTCCAGATGCGGATGGCGGTGATCGGCCGCACCGCCGAATGCGCCCTGGCGAGGAACGGCGACAGCGCGCCGGCGCCGACCACCAGCAGCCGCTCAGCGTCCTCGCGGGCCAGATAGGAAGCGGCCAGCGCCGAGGCGCAGGCCGTGCGCCACTGCGTCAGCCGCTGGCCATCGATCATGGCTTCAGGCTCGCCGGTCGCGCCGTCGAGCAGGAGGTAAAGCCCCATCACAGCGGGTTTGCCTACGGTGTTGTTGTCGGGCGACACCGTGACGATCTTGACGCCGATATGGCCGCCTGCCGACGTGCCGGCCGCATTGAAGTCGGTCCAGGCAGGCATCAGGAGCAGCGTCGAGGCCGCGCCGTCGGGCCGTTCGACCGTATGGTGATGCCTGACCGGTTGTACCGCGCCATCGCGAAAGGCCGCGCGCAGCGTCTCGACCAGGCCGGGAAAGGTCAGCGCTTGATCGACCTCGGCCGCCGAAATGGTCAGCATGGGAAACTCCGTGGAGAGAAATACGCCTAACGCTAACCGAAAATGGTACAGCGTTCTTTGCGCGTCCCAAAGGACGTGCGGCGCTGTGTTGGCTCAGCTGGTCGGCTTCGGCAAGGCGGGGCCTTGTGGCGCCGCCGGTGCGCGGCTGACTGCCTGGCGCAGGTTTTCGGCCTCGACGCCGCGCTGGCGCGCCAGCTTGCGATAGCGGCCCTGCTTGACCCAAGTCGCCAGGCTGCCGACGATCATGCCGATGGCGAGAGCCAGGAACAGGAAGATGAAAAGCGGCAGCGTCACCGTCAGCGCCGGATTGCCGGGGTTGAACGGGTCCAGGGTGAAGGCAACCGGATCTCGGTTGGCGACGGCCAGCGCGATCAGAATGACGGCCAGCGGCACGAAGACCACGATGAGCATGAAGCGATTGAACATGGAATTCCCTGTCGAAGGCGGGCCCTACCGCAGGCCTACTGAAAAGGCCGGCATGCTGCACGAGCTCGCGCGGCGCCTATTTGCCGCCGTTCAGCCTTTCACGCAATTCCTTGCCGGTCTTGAAAAACGGCACCCATTTCTCCTCGACCTCGACGGATTCGCCGGTGCGCGGGTTGCGGCCGGTGCGGGCGGGGCGGTTTTTCACCGAGAAAGCACCGAAACCGCGCAGCTCGACCCGGTTGCCTTCGGCAAGCGCGTCGGTGATCTCGTCGAAAATCGCGCCGACGATGTTTTCGACGTCGCGCAGAAAAAGGTGCGGGTTGCGTGTGGCAATGATCTGCACAAGTTCGGATTTGATCATGAGAAGGCTCCCCGTGAAAACGCTGCAGTCAAAATTATGAGGATGATTTTATTTGCTTTTTTCACTCGTCTCAAGGGTGCCAGACGGAAACGAGACCGTCAAGAAACAAGCGGTCGGCACCAAGTTCGTGAATGATCTCGCCGCCATAGTCGGGCAGGCCGAGCGCACTGCCAATGGTTCGCGCCATCGCTTTCGAGAACAGGAAGCCGCCGCTTTCCGCGTCCTTCCACTCCACCACCTTGAGCTTGGCGTCGACGCCCTTGGTCGCGAGCCAATCGATCGCTTCGGTCTCGCCGCCGACCGCGTCGATCAATTTGTTGGCAACAGCCTGCCGGCCGGTGAAGATCGACCCGTCGGCCAGGGCCAGTGCCTCCGGCTTGGTCATGTTGCGTCGTTCGGCGACGACGCCGACGAACCAGTCGTAGCTATCCAGGATGAGCTTGCGGACCATGGTGCGCTCGTCGTCATTGGTCGGCTTGAAAGGCGATGGCGAGGCTTTCAACGGCGAGGATTTCACTTCCTCGAGCTTGATGCCGAGCTTGTCCATAAGGCCGCTGACGTCCGGATACTGGATCAGCACGCCTATCGAGCCGACGATCGACGATTTGCGCGCGACAATATGATCGGCCGCGGTGGCGATCATATAGCCCGCCGATGCGGCCAGCGTGCCGACCTCGGCCACCACCGGCTTCTCGGCGGCCAGCTTGCGCACTGCCTCGTAGATCGATTCGCCCCCGACGGTGGTGCCGCCCGGTGAATCGATCGACAGGATCACCGCTTTCACCCTCGAGGATTGACGGATGGTCTCCAGTTGTTTGATCAGGTCTTCGTCTTCGGTGATGGTGCCCTCGATCTTGACCTTGGCTATATGGTCGACCGCCGTGCCGGTGAAGTCGTCACCGTAAATCCAGCTCGAAAAGGCAATCAGCCCGGCTGCTGCGACAACGAGCGCTGCAACGCGCCAGAATGTCAGCTTGCGGCGCAAGCGGCGGCGGTCGATCAGGTCGTCGGCTCTCAGTGCCATGGTCAGCCTCATAGTCGGTGGAAGCAGATGCTTTTAAAGCAACCATCCGCGCCCGGCTACCGATTCCTGACGAGCTTGCGCCAAAGACAGGTCTCGACGTTCGCGAACCGGGGTTTCAAGAGACGTCAAGACCAATCCACAGGCCCCTAACGCTGCCCGCCTGTATCTGGTATGACATGCAAGTTGTGCCGGTTTCATTTTCGTTTGTGCAACAGCAACCGTCACACTTTTGCGGTTTTCCTCCGCTTGTGCTTGCTTGAGGGCGCCGGCATCCCACCTATAGGGGTGCTTGGCGGCAGGGGTTTAAAAGAAAGCAGTTATGTTAGCGCGACCGATCGAACCGACCAACACCGAGACGGAGTTGGCTCCCCCGGACGTAGGCCCGGCGCGGGTCGACGCCTTCGGCATTGCCCAGCGCCATTCGCGCCGCGTGCGGATATTGAAGCTGGCGGTGCCGATGGCCGCTGCCGCGATCGCGGTCGCCTTCCCGGTCTATTCCTATCTCGCGGCGCCTGGCTCAATCCAGGTCCAGGCCGACGGCAGCGCCTTCGCCAATGGCAAGCTGGTGATGGCCAATCCCAAGCTCAACGGGTTCACCAAGCAGAAACTGCCCTATTCCATGACGGCTTTGCGCGCCATACAGGACGTGACCAAGCAAGGAATCATCAACTTGGAGGGCATCGACGCCAAGCTGCCGATATCGACCGACAATGTGGCGGCCATCAATGCCTCGCACGGCACCTATAATCGCGACGGCAACACGATGAGCCTGACCAGCGATGTCACCATAACCACCACCGATGGCTTGGCGGCAAAATTCAAATCAGTCTTTCTCGATATGGGCAAAGGCACTATGAAGACGAACGATCCGGTCGACGTCAGCCGCGGCGGGTCGCGGATCACCGCAGAGTCGATGTCGATCCAAGACAACGGCAAGATCGTGGTTTTCGAGAACAGAGTGCGTGTCAACATCGATCCCGCCAGCTTGAAGGCGGCAGAGGCAATGAGCGGAGAATCCAATGCGGTTCAGTAGTTCGACACGGCTCATGGCCGCAGCTTCGGCGTTGCCGGCCCTTGGGTTGGCTTTGGGGCTGGTCCTGGGGTTGGGGACGGCGCCGGCTCTGGCGCAGTCCAAGGCCACCAGCCAACTGTCGGGCCTCAAACTGTCCGGCGACAAGCCCATCCAGATCGAAAGCGATAAGCTCGAGGTCCGCCAGGCGGATAGCGTCGCGGTGTTCACAGGCAATGTAAGCGTCGTCCAGGGTCCGACCTTGCTCAAGGCCGGCAAGATGACGGTCTATTACGTCAAGGACGCCGACGCTGACGCCAAGGATGCGCAGGCCGCAGGTGCCGCGATGACCGGCTCGGCCAACATCGACCGCCTGGAGGTCGCCAACAAGGTCTATATCAAATCGGACGACCAGGTCGCCACCGGCGACAGCGGCACCTTCGACATGAAGACGGAAGTGCTGGTGCTTTCAGGCAGCAAGGTCGTGCTTTCGCAAGGTGACAATGTACTGGTCGGCTGTAAGCTCACCGTGCAGATGAAGAGCGGCCTGGCTCAGGTCGACGCCTGCGGGGGCCGCGTGATGATGTCGATCACGCCGCCGGCGAAGTCGGGAGCGGCGAACCCCTGATGGTCGACGTAGCATCGCTGATGGCGCGTCTTCCAGGACGCGTCGCCAGCAAACTTGCGGCACCGGCCACGGTCAGCGTCGACCAGGTAAAGTTCAAGGGAACCTTGATCGCCAAGGGCCTGACCAAGAGCTACAAGGGCCGCAAAGTTGTCAGCGGCGTGACGATCGGCGTGCGCGCCGGTGAGGCGGTCGGACTGCTCGGTCCCAACGGCGCCGGCAAGACGACCTGTTTCTACATGGTCACCGGCCTTGTGCCGGTCGACGAAGGCACAATCGAAATCGATGGCTTCGATGTCACCTCGATGCCGATGTACCGCCGCGCCCGCCTCGGCATCGGCTATCTTCCTCAGGAAGCGTCGATCTTTCGCGGCTTGAGCGTCGAGCAAAACATCCGTGCCGTGCTCGAAGTGGTCGAAAAGAACCGCGAAAAGCGCGAACACAGTCTCGACGAACTGCTCGATGAGTTTCACATCAGCCATCTGCGCAAAGCCCCGTCGCTGTCGCTTTCCGGCGGCGAGCGGCGGCGCCTTGAAATCGCGCGCGCACTGGCGACCCGCCCCGCATACATGCTGCTCGACGAACCTTTCGCTGGCATAGATCCGATCGCCGTCGCCGATATCCAGCAACTCGTGCGCCATCTGACGGCGCGGGGCATCGGCGTGCTCATCACCGATCACAATGTTCGCGAGACGCTCGGCCTGATCGATCGCGCCTACATCATCCATGCCGGCCAGGTGCTGACCCATGGCCGGGCCGATGAAGTGGTCGCAAACCCGGATGTGCGGCGGCTTTATCTCGGTGAGGGATTTACACTCTAAGCGGGAAAGCTCACCTCAAAACGCGATTTTGGCGCGAGACGAGCCTTTTTCTCCGATTTCTCGTCCAGATAAAGCACCGACAGGCGAGTTTTGATCGCCGTCGCCTTGACAAGCAAAAGCCGGGCCAGTTTCTATGCCCGACTCCTTCCGGCAGTCCGGATGCGCAGACAGGGCGTTAGAAACCGAACCATGGCGTTGGCGGCAAAACTACAACTACGACAGTCCCAGTCGCTGGTGATGACGCCGCAACTCATGCAGTCGATACGGCTGCTGCAGTTCACCCACATCGAACTGGAACGCTTCATTGACGACGAGATCGAGCGCAATCCTCTGCTCGATCGCGCCGAGCCGCAGGACGATGCCGTCAACGACCAGGCGACCCAGAAGATCGATGCCGCGCCGGAAACGGCTACCGACGGCGACTGGTTCGAGAAGGAAACGGCGTGGAGCGCCGAGGCGATCTCGGAAAAGCTCGATACTTCGCTGGAAAACCTGTTTCCCGACGACCCCGGCGCCAGCGAGCGGCTCGGTCCCGACCTGACGGCTCAATGGAAGTCGGTCTCCGGCAACGGTTCCGCGTCCTCTTCCGACGGCTTCGATGTCGGAGACATGGCCGCCGCCGCCATCACGCTGCGCGAGCATGTCGGCGAACAGGTTGCGCTTGCCTTCGCCGACCCGGCAGCACGCCTGATCGCCAGCGAACTGGCCGATGGTCTCGACGAGGCCGGCTATATGCGCGCCGACATGGCCGAGATCGCCGCCCGTCTCGGCACCGACCGAGCGGCGGTGGCGAATGCGCTCGCGGTCTGTCAGACATTCGAGCCCGCCGGCATCTTCGCCCGCGACCTCGCCGAATGCCTGTCGCTGCAGCTTGCCGTCCGCGACCGGCTAGACCCGGCGATGAAGGCTTTGATCGCCAATCTCGAACTCTTGGCGCGGCGCGATTTCCAGACCCTGAAACGGATTTGTGGGGTCGACGAGGAGGATCTGCTCGACATGCTGGCCGAGATACGTGCGCTCGATCCGCGCCCGGGCATGGCGTTTTCGGGGGGCGCCAGCGACGCGATCATCGCCGATGTCGAAGTGCGGACGGCTAATGACGGAAGCTGGGTGATCGATCTCAACCCCGAAACGCTGCCGCGCGTGCTGGTCGACCATATCTATTTCGCCCAGGTTTCACCGCATGCGAAAAACCAGACGGAAAAGGATTTCCTGGCGGAATGCCTGCAAAACGCCAACTGGCTGACGCGCAGCCTCGACCAGCGGGCAAAGACCATTCTTAAGGTTGCCTCAGAAATCGTGCGCCAGCAGGACGCCTTCCTCGTCCATGGCGTGCGTCACCTGAAGCCGCTCAACCTGCGCACGGTGGCCGACGCCATCGGCATGCACGAATCGACCGTCAGCCGGGTCACCGCCAACAAATACATGCTTACGCCGCGCGGCGTGTTCGAACTGCGCTATTTCTTCACCGCCTCGATCGCTTCGTCGGGTGGCGGCGATGCGCATTCGTCTGAAGCGGTGCGCGACCGCATCAAGCAGTTGATCGATGAGGAGAAACCTGCCGACGTGCTTTCCGACGACGCGATTGTGGATATGTTGCGGGAAAGTGGCGTCGATATCGCCAGGCGCACGGTCGCCAAGTATCGGGAGGGCATGAATATTCCCTCGTCGGTGCAGCGGCGGCGTGAAAAACGCGCTTTGGCCAGCGCCGGACGTTGATCTCCGACGGAATTTCCACAACTTTCGCACTTCATTGACAAGCCGCAATGAAGTGGCTAGAAGCCCGCCCGCATGGGACGGGCTACTGCCCGCATGCGGATGGTCCGTCACGACTTCGGCCACGGGACGGTCAAGTAGGCGGCTTGTGATCAACCGGAAAGTTCGGATTTAAAATCGGCGCAAGTGACGCCGCAAAGCTTGTGCGCACAGACCACGGGTATAAACTCGGGACAGTTTGAAGCCTGAGCAAGGAAGGTCAGTTTTCAGATGACACTGCGCATATCAGGAAAACACATGGACATCGGCGATGCGTTCCGTACGCGCATCAACGACCGTGTCGGAGAAGTGATCGGGAAATATTTCGATCGGGGCTTTTCAGGGCAAATTGTAGTCGTCAAATCGGGGTCGCGCTACACGGCCGATTGCATGATCCGGCTGGATTCCGGCGCTTCGCTGCAGGCGACCGGTGAAGCCCAGGATCCGACGCTCGCTTTCGAGGCGGCGGCGGATCGCCTCGAAACCCGCCTTCGGCGCTACAAGCGTCGGCTGAAATCACATAATTCAGGCAATGCCAACGGCGAGCTCACCGACATCGCCTATACGGTGATGGCGCCGCTTGCCGACGACGACGAGGAAATACCGGAGAATTTCGCGCCAGCCATCGTCGCCGAATCAACCATGACGCTGCGGACCATGTCGGTGGCGTCAGCCGTGATCGAGCTCGACACCAAGGACAGCCCGGTTCTCGTCTTCCGCAATGCCGGAACCGAGCATCTCAATATCGTCTATCGCCGGCCGGACGGAAATATCGGCTGGATCGACCCGTCTACGACCAAGGTCGCGCAGGGATGACGGCCAAGGCCGCACTGGGATAAGGCACCAAGCCGCACGCGAGAGTGAGGGCTGGCGACGGTAGGCGAACAAGGGATTTCAAGTATGGATCTGAGCGATCTTATCAACGTTCCGGCAATCTTGCCGGCGTTGAAGGCGAACTCCAAGAAGCAATTGCTGCAAATGCTGTCTGAAAGGGCGGCGGCGATTGCCGGCATTCCGGAACGGGAGGTGTTCGACACCATCCTGCAGCGTGAACGGCTGGGCTCGACCGGTGTCGGCAACGGCATTGCCATTCCGCATGGCAAGCTGGCGGGGGTGAAGCGGATCGCCGGGGTTTTCGCCCGGCTGGAGACGCCGGTTGATTTCGAGGCGCTGGACGACCAGCCGGTCGATCTGGTGTTCCTGCTTTTGGCGCCCGAAGGCGCCGGCGCGGACCACCTCAAGGCGCTGTCGCGCATCGCGCGGGTGCTGCGCGACGCCGACACGGTGGCCAAGATAAGGGGCACCCGCGACGCCGCCGCGATCCACGCGCTTTTGTCGGACACGCAGGCCTCGCATGCAGCCTGAGCTTTTTTGATCAGATCCGTTGAAGGGCCGCCGTGAGCGGCCCTGTCCGTTTCCAACCAGATCGCTGCGCCGTTAGTGGATGGCGACGGGGGTCAGGTCGTTTTCCAGGGCGCCAGCCAGCGCTCTTTCACGAGCGTCTGAAAGCAGGATCGGCTGGCCATTGGCGGCAAACAGGGCCCACAGTTCCAGGCCGGGCGCGATTTCGCCGAGGCCCGGGAAACGGCCACGGAGATCGTCGCTCGACACTTTCCTGAGATAGGCGACCGAGCCCTCGCCGAGATGGGCGAATTCACCGCTGGTCATGATGAGGTTTTCGTCAGTTCTGGTCATTTAAGCCTCCTTGCCGCGAGGACGCCGTTCAAGGCCGCCTCGCATGAGAGCCATTAGAGCGCCGTGTGTCCAATTGGACGCTCTAACACTTCAATTTGCTGCATCGTGCTTTCGGAAAATCGACTCCGATTTTCCGGCCGATGCAGTGGTAAAGATCAGTCTTTCACCGATATGTTTATTTTTCGTACCAGCCGTTCGGACTCAGGCCGATCGAGATCGATCGACAAAAGGCCGTTCTTCAGCTCCGCCGCGATCACCCGCATGCCGTCGGCCAGCACGAAACAGCGCTGGAACTGGCGCGCGGCAATGCCGCGATGAAGAAATTCGCGCTCGGTATCGTCGTTCTGACGGCCGCGCACCACTAACTGGTTCTCCTCCGTGGTCACATCGAGATCGATTTCCGCGAAACCGGCGACAGCGAGCGTGATACGCAGCCTTTCGGCCTTGCCGTCGGCACCGCTGAGGCGCTCGATGTTATAGGGAGGGTAGCTGTCACCCGACTTCGCCAAACGTTCCAGAGTCTTTTCCATGGCGTCGAAACCCAGGAGCAGCGGGCTGGAAAAAGGCGTCATTCGGCTCATGTTACACTGTCCTCTCAAGAGCGACATAAAGTGGAAAAACCCAGATGGCATTTTTCCCGATGGTCTTGATATGGTCCGCCCCGCGGTCAAGTTCAAGCCGTTAAAAGCCCCGCCCAAAAAGACTCCCCAAACAAGGAATTGAAATGCCCCAATCCCGCAAGATCATCATCGACACGGATCCCGGCCAGGATGATGCCGTCGCCATATTGCTGGCACTCGGCAGCGCCGAGCTGGAGATCGTCGGTATGACCGCCGTTGCCGGCAACGTGCCGCTGAGGCTCACCGAAAAGAACGCACGCAAGATCTGCGAACTGGCCGGCAGGCCAGACATCAAAGTCTATGCCGGCGCCATCCGCCCGCTGGCACGTGAACTGGTCACCGCCGAGGAGGTGCATGGCGAGACCGGTCTCAATGGACCGCAATTGCCCGAACCGACAATGAAGCTGCAGGACCAGTATGCCGTCGATTTCATCGTCGAGACACTGATGAAGGAAGAGAGCGGCACGATCACGCTCTGCGCGCTCGGACCGCTCACCAACATAGCGCTGGCGCTGATCCGCGAGCCGAAGATCGCGCCGCGCATCAAGGAAATCGTGCTGATGGGCGGCGGCTTCTTCGAAGGCGGCAATGTCACCCCGACCGCCGAATTCAACATCTATGTCGACCCGCATGCCGCCGATGTCGTGTTCAAATCCGGCATTCCGATCGTCATGATGCCGCTCGACGTCACCCACAAGGCGCTGACCACGGCCAAGCGTACCCAGGCCTTCCGCAAGCTCGGCACCAGGGTTGGCACGGCCACTACAGAGATGCTGGAATTCTTCGAGCGCTTCGACGAGGAGAAATACGGCACCGATGGCGGACCGCTGCACGACCCTTGCGTCATCGCCTATCTGTTGAAACCGGAGCTGTTCAGCGGCCGCAACTGCAACGTTACCGTGGAAATCACCTCGGAACTCACCATGGGCATGACCGTGATCGACTGGTGGGGCGTGACCAAGCGGCCCAACAACGCCATGGTGATGCGCGACATCGACCACGATGCGTTTTTCGCGCTGCTGCTGGAAAGGCTGGGGCGGCTTTAGGGCCGCTCACTCACTCATCAAGCAATTGGTATGTTTCGGTGCCATTGCGACGGTACTGCCGCTCGATCGAAACTTCTGATCCGATAGCTCGCGGCGTTGCTGCGTTACCATATACGAATACCAGGAGGTCATTTTCGTTGAGACGGATTCCGTACTGATAACGGAATCCTCTTCCGATCCACGCTTCCGGACTCGGAGGAACATTGAGAACGTTGACCACAGTGCCAGTCGTAGACTCCACATCGATGATTGGGCTGCTCCGCCTTGCAATCAGTGCGCCGATTGCCAGAATGCAGACACCGACCACAAGGCTGGTGATGACGATGCCCCGGAGATTTTCCCGCAGGAGCATGAAGGTGAGGGCGAACCGCGCTTTTGCCTTGGGGTTCAATGTGCAAACCGGTAGGACACGGAACCGTTGTTGCGTGTAACGCGCTCAAGCCTGGCGTTCGAGCCGATCAGGTGCGGTTGCTCGTCTTCAACGAGTATCAACGAACCGTTGTCGAGGAACAGCGCATAAGTGCGGCCATAGCCCTTGCCCCAATAGACCGTTTTGATTGTGGCATCGACCGCGTCAACGGAGCGGATTGGGCTTGCTTCATTTACCCACTTGTTTAGCGCGACCGTGATTGCCATTGCGAAAAACCCGCCGATGAAAACCATCCAAAACGTGCCCCACAGCAACTGCCAATGAGTACGCGACACTGGTTCCGTCCCTCCACCCAGATCCATATGGTGGCCAGAAAGCGGGCTTTCAATTAGGTGTTGTCCAAATGATGTTCGTTCTGCAAGCTACAAAGATGCGAGCATTCAACAGGTTGCCCATTCGGGTCGAGCTGAGATTTCATCTAATAAGAGAATTAACGAAGAAAAAAACAGGCGATTACGCCGAAAATCATGACGATCGTGCAATACTCCACGAGGCGCAAGAATCGATTCTTCGGGCGGAAGGATGCTCCAATTCCGCCGCTTAGAATTTCCAGACTTTCGAACATCGTAAATTCTGTCTCTCAACTTTGCGGTGTTTCTACAGCCGTTTATTTGAGTAGAGCAGATGTCGATTTCAATAGGTCGGCACTAACGATGCCACTGATTACTTCGCCTTAGAAAACGCCAGCCACAGGCCGCCGCCGATCAGGAAACTGCCGCTGATTCTGGACATGAGCTTGATGCGGCCGGCCGAGAGCAGGCGTCCGGCGCGGCCGGCGGCCAGCGCGAAGGTCGAATCCGACACGGCGGCGAAGATCAGTGCGGTGAGACCCATGACGACGATCTGCAACGCGTAGTTGCCTTCAGGGGCGACGAACTGCGGAAAGAAGGCGCCGAAGAACACCAGCGTCTTGGGATTGCTGATCGCCACCAGCAGGCCTTGGAGGAAGAAGCCGCCGCGCGGTGCCTTCGCCGATCCGTCGGCGTTCAGCTTGCCCTTGGAGCGGAACATCTGCACACCCATCCAGATCAGATAGGCAGCGCCGATCAGCCTCACCCATTCGAACCAATGGCCCATGCCCGCGATCAGCGAAGTCAATCCGATGCCGACAATGGCAATCATGATGGCCAGCCCGGCCTGCGTGCCGGCGACGTTGGCGAGGCCGGCGCGGGAGCCATGGCGGATGCTGTTGGCGATGATCAGCGTGACCGTCGGTCCAGGCACCAGGACAATGACGATACAGGCAACGACATAAGTAGCGTAGAGTTCCAGCGACATGGTTTTCCTCGACAGTATGCGGCTTGCGACGCGACCGACCGTGATCAATGCATGACAGTAACGCAGGTGCAAGCCGGCAGCACATGTCGCTGGCAGCCCTGACCTGGATTTTAGGCTCCGGCCTGCCATGGCAGCGTCGTCTCGTAGGCCGCCGCCGCTCTCAGCACGGCCATGTCGCCGCGCGGCCGTCCGATCAATTGCATGCCCATCGGCCGGCCTCTGGCATCGAAGCCCGCCGGTACGTTGACCGCAGGGCAGCCGCCCAGCGTGGCGAACGCTGAAACCTGCATCCAGCGGTGATAGCTGTCCATGGCACGCCCGGCCACTTGCGTCGGCCAGTGGGTGGAGACCTCGAAGGGGAAGATCTGCGCAGTCGGCAATGCGACGAGGTCGAAGCGGTCGAAGAGCGATAGTAGGGTTTTGTGCCAGGACGAGCGCCTCACCGTGGCGGCGTGGATTTGCGGCGCCGCGAGCTGCAGCGCATGTTCCACCTCCCACACGGCCTCCGGCTTCAGAAGACTGCGTTTCAGGGGATCGTCGTAATGCGCCTTGAGCGCACAACCGCTGCTTGCCTGGCGCAGCGTCACAAAGGCTTGCCACAGCGCTTCGTAGTCGAAATCCGGTACCAGCGCTTCGGTCTGAAAGGATACGTCGGCGAACCGGCCGAGAGCGGCCTCGCAAAGATCAAGGATGTCGGGTTTGACCGGCAGATGACCACCGAGATCGCCAAACCAGGCGATGCGGCCGCCGGGCGCTCCCGTTTGCAGGCCTTCGAGGAACGAACCGTGCTTGTGATGTGAGAGCGGCGCGCGAGGGTCGTAGCCAGCCTGCTCGTCGAGCAGCAGCGCCATGTCGCGCACGCTGCGGCCCATTGGCCCTTCGACGCCCATCTGCGCGTGAAAGACGTCGAGGTCAGGGCCGGCAGGGACAAGTCCCTGGGAGGGACGGAAGCCATAGACATTGTTATAGGCGGCCGGATTGCGCAGCGAGCCGCCAAAGTCGCTGCCGTCGGCCAGGGGAAGCATGTCGAGCGCAAGTGCGACCGCCGCGCCGCCGCTCGAACCGCCGGCGGTCAGGGCCGGATCGAAAGCGTTGAGCGTCGGACCGAACACGGTGTTGTAAGTGTTGGAGCCAAGCCCGAATTCGGGAACGTTGGTCTTGCCGATGATGATGGCGCCGGCCTTGCGGATGCGTTCGACGAAAAAGTCGTCTTCCTCAGGCAGGAAATCGGCGAAGATCGGCGAGCCGAAAGTGGTCCTGAGGCCCTTGGTCTGCGCGAGATCCTTGATGGCGATCGGCAGGCCGAACAGGGGCCCGGCATGTTCTGCACGCGCCAGATGGGCGCCTGCCTCGTCGGCCTCTTGCAGGATGTTGGCACGGTCGCGCAGCGAGACGATGGCGTTGACCAGCGGGTTCACTGCTTCGATCCGGTCGAGGAATGCCGTCACCACCTCGCGCACGGAAAGCTGACGGCGCCGGATCGCGTCGGCAAGCTCCACAGCGGACAGACGGCAGATATCGCCGGCGGGCGGCACGGCGTGTTTCGTGGCAGGGCGCACGGCTCTCACCTAGCTGGCGGATTTTTGCAGCGCCGCGTCGACTTCCTTCGCCAGCGGGATCGCCGGCTGGGCGCCGGGCTTCAGGCAAGCGAGCGAACCAGCGGCTGAGGCGCGGGCGAGCGCCTGATCGAGCGGCAGGCCGGATGACAGCCCGGCGGCGAAATAGCCGCAAAACGTGTCGCCGGCGCCGACCGTATCGACCGGAGTGATCATCAGCGCCGGGACCATCAGAAGATCGGCTGGCGTGGCAGCCAGAACGCCGTCACCGCCGAGCGTGACGACAATTGTACGACCAGTCTTCCCGGCGTAATCGCGCATCCGCGCCGGGCGATCGCGGCCGCTCAGTGACAGCGCCTCGCCATAGAGGTCGAATTCGCTTTCGTTGGCGACGACATAGTCGGCCTTGCCGAGGAGGGCGGCCGCCTCGCCGCGGAACGGTGCCGTGTTGAGCACGGTAACCGCGCCTGCCGCCCGTGCCGCGTCCAGTGCTGCATCGATAGTCTGTAGCGGGATCTCCTGCTGCAGGAGCACGACGTCGCCCTTCTTCATGAAAGCCTTGGAAAGGTCGCCGGTCACGACCGAATCATTGGCCCCCGGCACCACGGCAATGACGTTCTCGCCGTCGTCGGCGACCATGATCAATGCCGTGCCGGTCGAGGCGAAGGTTTCACCGACACCGGACAGGTCGATCTTGCCATCCCGCAGCAGCGCCAGCGCTTCAGTGGCGAAGTTGTCCTTGCCGACCGCGCCGACCATGCGCACCTTGGCGCCGGCGCGCGCGGCGGCCAGCGCCTGGTTGGCGCCCTTGCCGCCGGGTGCGGTGGTAAAGCCGGAGCCCCGAACCGTCTCGCCCGGTGCCGGCAAGCGGTCGACATTGGCGATAAGATCGAGGTTGATCGAGCCGATAACGATGATCAAGTGGTGCCTCCCTGCTGACGCATCGTGCTTTCCGAAAATCGGAATCGGTTTTCGGAAAGCACGATGCATAGAATTAAAGTGTTAGAGCGTACTTTGTGCGTCCGAATGGACGCACGTCGCTCTAATTGCGCGGGAAGCTACTCCGTTAGGCCGCTGCTTGCCAGACCGGCGCGACATGAAACCCGCGCGCTGCTGGCCCGAACCTTTGGGCGCATCATCAAGACCCGACCTGTCCCGCTTCCCAGCCAAGGATGGCGCGCTTGCGGGTCAGGCCCCAGTGGTAGCCGGTGAGCGCGCCGGACTTGCCGAGAGCCCGGTGGCACGGCACCACGAAGGACATCGGATTGGCGCCGACCGCGGCGCCCACCGCCCGGCTGGCGCTCGGTGCGCCGATGCGGGCGGCGATCGAGGAATAGGTGCAGGCCTTGCCCATCGGAATGCGCAGCAGAGCCTCCCAGACGCGGACCTGAAAGTCGGTGCCGATCAAGACGACGCGCAGCGGCTGGTCGGCGCGCCACAATGCCGGGTCGAAGATGCGCGCGGCATAGGGCGCCGTCGCCGCCATGTCCTCGACATAGTTTGCGTTCGGCCAGCGGCCGGACATGTCGGCGAAGGCCGCCCGCTCGTCGCCGGCATCGCTGAAGGCGAGGCCGGCAAGCCCGCGGTCGGTGACCATGATCAGGGCGATGCCGAAAGGCGAGATGTGGTAGCCATAGCGGATCGTCAGCCCGGCGCCGCGCGTCTTGTAGTCACCCGGCGACATCGCCTCGTGGGTGACGAAAAGGTCGTGCAACCGGCCAGGGCCTGACATGCCGACCTCGAAAGAAGCCTCGAGCAGCGGCATGCCGGAATCGAGCAGTTTGCGCGCATGGTCGAGCGTGACAGCCTGGAGGAAGGCCTTGGGCGACAGGCCGGCCCAGCGGGTGAAGAGCTTCTGCAGACCGGTCGGCGTCTCGCCAACTTCCTCGGCCAGGACCTCAAGCGAGGGCTGGTCGCGGTAGTCGAGGCTGATCTTCTCAATGGCGTGACGGACGATTTCGTAGTCGCCGCCTTCGGGCGTGATGTCTTTTTCAAGAATAGCTGTCTGCGCGTTCATAGGACTATCTCCTTGAGCATGAATATCGTCCTTCGCGGCTCCGATCACCACCCGAAACTTGCCTTCTCGCCTTGTGCACCCAGATAGATTTGGCTTCGAGGAGGGAGCCGACGATGGCTGGCGAAAAGGTGCATCTCACCAAGGAGAAGGAGACGCTGCTAATTACCGTTTATGGCAAGGCACTGGAGAGCCGGTTGCCTCAATCGCTGCTGAAAAACCCGTTTCGCGGACGAGGCGGTTCGCTCACATTCAGCGCGCTTTCGCGGTCGCCAGGGCACGCGAAAAGGCTGACGCAAAACTCTCGCGGTCGTCGGGATTGAGGAAGCCGCCGATCGGCACATTCTGCCCTTGTGCTTCCACCGCCATCCTGGTGATGCCGATCTCGGCGTGGCGGGCGACCGAAAAACGCGCCCAGAACGGATTGAAGCGATGCGCTTCCGATTTGCCTGACGGCGCGGTCTTGCGGATGTCGAGGCTGGTGCGCGAGACCGACACTTCCTCGCGGGCGCGGGCGGCACGATAATTGGCGCGAAAGGCGATGTAGACGGCAATCACATCGAGGCCGAAGAAGCCGAATACCGGCCAGGCGCCGCGCGACAGGAAAAACGCTCCGGTCACCAACGAGCCGAACAGCAGAGCGCCCATCAGGATGGCAAAGCCGGTTTTGCCCAGCGACCGATGCGGTATCAGCAACGCCTGGAAGAATGGCTCGTCGGCCTGAAATGAGGCGTTTGTGTCGCTCATGACGGGATATTATAGGAAGGGGATGACGAGCCCCAAGCCCAAAAATTCCTCTACACCCAAAAATGAACCGCTCCCCGGCCGACGCGACGGCGCGAACGTCAAACCGCGTGCCCGGCGGGTGCGGTCCCCCTACAGCCCGGCCGAGGTGCACGAGATTTTCCGACGCTTTTCCGTTCAGCGGCCCGAGCCGAAGGGCGAGCTCGAACATGTCAACGCCTTCACGCTGCTGGTGGCGGTGGTGCTTTCGGCACAGGCGACCGATGTCGGCGTCAACAAAGCAACGCGGGCGCTGTTCAAGGTCGCCGACACGCCGCAAAAGATGCTGGCGCTCGGCGAGGCCAAGGTCGGCGAGTATATCCGCACCGTCGGGCTTTGGCGCAACAAGGCCAAGAACGTCATTGCGCTGTCGGAAGCGCTGATCCGCGACCATGGCGGCGAGGTGCCTGATGACCGCGACCAGCTGGTCAAGCTGCCGGGCGTCGGGCGCAAGACCGCCAATGTCGTGCTCAATATGGCCTTCGGCCAGCACACGATGGCGGTCGACACGCATATCTTCCGCATCGGCAATCGGCTGGGACTGGCGCCCGGCAAAACGCCGGAGCAGGTCGAGCAGGGGCTGTTGAGGATCATTCCGGACGAATATATGCGCCATGCGCATCACTGGCTGATTCTGCATGGGCGCTATGTCTGCAAGGCGCGCAAACCGGATTGCCCGCTCTGTGTCATCGCCGACATCTGCAAGGCCGAGGAGAAGACGAATAATGTTCCGGCGCCGCTGGTCGAAATTGCGCCGCTCGAACCGGTAGGCGAAATTCAGTAGCCGTAGCCGCGCGCCATCGCCGCGGCGAAGACCGGGATCAGCAGGAAGATGAAAGCTTCGGCGCGGACATAAGTTCGAACGGATGCAAGTTGCGCCGCCGGCACTTGAAAACCGGGGCTGGCCGAGGCCTGCCTGTTCCAGGAAACAAAGCGGATCGTCGGGATAATCGACAACAGGCCGACGGTGACAAAGGCCGCCATCTTTGCCCAGAACACCCAGTTGTAGAC
Source organism: Mesorhizobium sp. M5C.F.Ca.ET.164.01.1.1 (assembly GCF_004792125.1). Classification (NCBI taxonomy): domain Bacteria; kingdom Pseudomonadati; phylum Pseudomonadota; class Alphaproteobacteria; order Hyphomicrobiales; family Phyllobacteriaceae; genus Mesorhizobium; species Mesorhizobium sp. M5C.F.Ca.ET.164.01.1.1. The sequence continues at coordinate 1,869,397 of NZ_SRTG01000001.1, forward strand.
GTAGAATTCCCAGCCCTTCAGGCCGTAGATGACGCGGCCGATGCCGACGACGATGATCAGCATGGCGATGATGCCATAATGGCGATCGATGCCGACAAGCCGCCGGAGCGTCGCGGCGGGCAGATCGCCGCGGATCAGGACAAATTCGGCGCCGATGATGCCCGCCAGCGAAAACACCAGCAGATGATGAAAGATGGCAAGCAGAAGATCGGTGGTATCCATGCCCTTTTCCCTCCGTCGGACGGCACAGCGGACGCTGAATCAGCTGCTGGTAAAGTAGCACCGCTGGGCAGGATTCACATTGGACTGGAAGATGATCTGCACAGGCTTTGGCACTTGTCTGGTGCAGGCAATTTGGATCTCTGTCGCATATCGTTTTTCCCAAAACCGCCGAGCATCCTCGGTCAAGCCCAAGGGCAGGCTTCCTGGGCGACATGCACTAAGCACAGGCAAACGCAACCGAGGCATGACACATGATCAATCCACAGGCGCTCGTCGCTCCCGTCATTGAAACGCCGCGCACCGTGCTGCGACCACACCAGCTCGACGATTTTGATACCTATGTCGCCATGTGGGCCGATCCGGCCGTCACTCGCTTCATCGGCGGCAAGCCGCGCACTCGGGAGGAAAGCTGGATGCGCATCCTGCGTCATGCCGGCCTGTGGTCGCTGCTGGGCTACGGCTTTTGGGCGATCGAGGACAAGGCATCCGGCCGCTTCATCGGCGAGGCCGGCTTTCACGATCTGAAGCGCGACATGGTGCCGTCGATCGAAGGCGTTCCGGAAGCCGGTTGGGCATTGGCCCCGAGCGCACATGGCAAAGGGTTCGCCAGCGAAGTCGTCGGACGGGTTCTCGCCTGGGGCGACGATGCATTCGGGCGCGCAAGGACCGTCTGCATCATCGATCCGGAAAACACCGCGTCATTGAACGTCGCGGCAAAATGCGGCTACAGGGAGGTGCTGCGGACCACCTGTCACGACGATGCGACGATCCTGCTGGAACGGCAGGCTTGAGGATGCTGCCTGTCATCTTGTGGTTCTGGTCAGGCTGAATCGAGGCTTTTTACGCCTTCCGTCTCGGCGCCGGCTTTGCGGGCCGCCTGTTCGAGCATCGAGGCGTCTTCGCCAAAAGCGCGGGTGGCGCGTGCGGCTGCCTCGATCAGCGGGTTTTTCATGCGCTGGAGAAAGGCCGCGTCGACGCGCGTGCTCGGGCCGGACAGCGTCAATGCCCCGAGCAAGGTCGGCCCCGGCCCGAACACCGGTGCCGACACGCCCGCCGTCTCGGGGTCGCGGTCGCCGACCGACAAACAATGGTAGGTTTTGCGGATCGTCTCGTAAGGCTCGCCCTGCTGACCGGAAAACGCCGCAAGCACGCGGCCGCCCGAACCGGCCAGCAACGGCAGCACGTCGCCTTCCCGTATGGTGTAGCGGATGGGATGCTTGGACTCGACGCGGTAGAGACAGGTGCGCACGTCGCCCGAACGGACATAGAAAGCGACGCTTTCCCAGCTTCGCTCGGCCAGATCGCGCATTATCGGCAGCAGAATGTCGATCGCCACAACCGAACGCTGGTATAGGGCACCCAGCCGAAAGGTGGCAGGGCCGACACGGTAGCGGCCATCGTCGAGACGCTCCAGCAACTGCCCGCGCAGCAACGAGTTGGCCAGCCTCAGGATCGTGCTCTTGTAGAGGCCGGTCCGCGCCGCGATTTCGGCCAGGCTGAGCGACCGGTCGGCAGTAGCGAAAGCATCGAGGATGGCAATCGCACGATCGAGCGCGGCAACGCCGTTGGTCGACGCGGGCTTGGATTGTGTTACGGTTATCTGCTTGACCACGTCGTTCCGTTCCCAGTTGGACAGAAGGGCCGATCGGAACAATTGTGTCGCATGCAACTGGTTCTGTCCAGTAGAATGCCATTCCGGTTGACAGAACGAGGCAAAGACTGCATGAATTTTTGTCGAGCGGGTCTGAATTCAGGCTACGTTGCTGGCAGGCACCAGAGGAGGTGTCGTGATTGGAGGAATCCCATGCTGAATAGACGCAGATTTTTAATGAGCACCGCTGCCGCCGGCGCCGCCGGTTTCGCAGCGTTGCATCTCTCGCCCGCTTTCGCGCAGGATGCACCGCAGATTCAGATTTTCGTGCCGGCAGCGCCCGGCGGCGGCTGGGACCAGACGGCGCGCACGATGGACCAGGTGCTGCGCAGTGAGAAGCTGATCTCCGGTTCGCAGATCACCAATGTCGGCGGCGCCGGCGGCACAGTCGGCCTGCCGCAATTCATCAGCCAGTGGAACGGCAAGGGCAATTCGCTGATGGTTGCCGGCATGGTCATGGTTGGCGCCATCATCGCCAACAAATCCGCCAACAATCTCACCGAAGTCACGCCGATTGCCCGCCTCACCGGCGAATTCGAGGCGCTTGTGGTGCCGGCGGCCTCGCCGTTCAAGACAGCAGCGGATTTCGTCGCCGCCCTCAAGGCCGATCCGACCAAGGTTCCGGTGGCTGGCGGTTCGGCCGGCGGCTCGGACCACATATTGTTCGGCCTTATCGCGAAGACGGCCGGTGTCCCGGCAGCCAACCTCTCCTACGTGCCGTTCGCCGGCGGCGGCGAGGCACTGTCGGCGCTTCTCGGCAACCAGGTCGCGGCCGGCATCTCCGGCTATGGCGAGTTCTCCGAACAGGTCAAGGCAGGCGCGCTTCGGCTGCTCGCCATTTCCGCGGACAAGCGCCAGGAAGGCATCGACGCACCGACGCTGAAGGAAGCCGGCATCGATGTCGAGCTGTTCAACTGGCGCGGCGTCTTCGCACCGCCGGGCGTTTCCGACGCCGACAAGGCGGCGATGATCACGCTGGTCGAGACCATGGCCAAAAGCGATGCCTGGGCCACCGAGTGCAAAAACCGCAACTGGACGCAGATCCTGCTCACCGGCGACGACTATGCGAAATTCCTCGCCGAAGACACGACCCGGATCGCAGCCATCCTCAAGGACCTCGGCCTTGCCTGATTTCCTCGGAGAGGGGCGGTCTGCACTGCCCCTTTCCGAAGTTCGCCAGCCGCATGGACATGCGATCCAGCGCAAGTGAAACTGCGGTAAGGTCGGCTGTGGGAGACCGGCCTATCCAGGGAGAACGATCATGAGCACCAGCGACCAGCAGGCGGCGCGGCCGCGCCTTGCCGTGCCCGAATTGCTGATCGGCATCGGGCTTCTCGCCTGCGCCGGCGCGGTAGCATGGCAGACGCTATCGATTCCGGTATCGCCGCTCTACTCCAAGGTCGGCCCGACCGTCTTCCCCTACATCACCATGGTCGGCATGACGATTCTGTCTCTTCTGCTGATCGTCGCCGCCCTGCGGGGCGGCTGGCAACCGGAAGAAGAAAAGGAAACGCCGACCGACTGGAAGGCGATGGGCATCGTCGCTGTCGGACTGGTCGCGAATCTTGTTCTGATCCAGCCGCTTGGCTTCACCGCAGCCTCGGTGATCATGTTCGTTCTCATCTGCCACGGGTTCGGCAGCAGACATCCGCTGCGTGACGTGCTGCTCGGCCTGATCCTGGCGCTTGCCGCCTATTTCGGCTTCGCCAGGGCGCTCGGCGTCAACATCGGCGCCGGCTTCATCGAGAACCAGCTGAACGCGGTTCTCGATTCGATTATCGGTATGTTGAGAGGCTGAAGCCATGGAAACGCTCAGCCATCTCGCGCACGGATTTTCGGTCGCTTTTACGCCGGTCAATCTCATGTGGTGCCTGCTCGGCACGACACTGGGGACAGCGATCGGCGTGCTGCCCGGCCTCGGACCGGCGCTGACCATCGCGCTGCTTTTGCCGATCACCTACCAGGTCGCGCCCGAAGCATCCTTCATCCTGTTTGCCGGTATCTATTACGGCGCCATGTATGGCGGTTCGACGACATCGATCCTGCTCAACACGCCGGGCGAAAGTGCGACCATCGTCACTGCGCTGGAAGGCAACAGGATGGCCCGTTCCGGCCGCGGCGGCGCGGCACTTGCCACCTCGGCCATCGGCTCCTTCGTCGCCGGCACACTCGGCACGCTGGGCGTCGCTTTCCTGGCCCCGGTCGTTGTCAAGTTCGCGCTGTCTTTCGGCCCGGCCGAATATTTTTCGCTGATGGTGCTGGCCTTCATCACGGTTTCGGCGGTGCTCGGCTCGTCGTCGGTGCGTGGCCTGACCAGCTTGTTCGTCGGCTTCGTCATCGGCATGATCGGCGTCGACCTGCAGACCGGGCAGCCGCGCTTCACCTTCGGCATGAGCCAACTGCTCGACGGCGTCGACGTGATCGTCGTCGCCGTCGGCCTCTTTGCGGTCGGCGAGACGTTCTACATGGCCTCGCGCCGCTATGCCGGCAAGGACGAGATCGTGCCGCTGAAGGGCTCGCTCTACATGACGGCGGCCGAATGGGCACGCTCGTGGAAGGCTTGGCTGCGCGGCGCCTTGGTCGGCTTCCCGATCGGCGCTCTGCCGGCCGGCGGCGCCGAAATCCCGACGTTCCTGTCCTATGCGATGGAGAAGAAGCTCTCCAAACACAAGGAGGAGTTCGGCACGACCGGCGCCATCGAAGGTGTTGCCGGCCCGGAGGCCGCCAACAACGCATCGGCTGCTGGCGTGCTGGTGCCGATGCTGACGCTCGGTCTACCGACCTCGGCGACGGCCGCGATCATGCTGTCGGCCTTCCAGAGCTATGGCATCAATCCCGGGCCGATGCTGTTCATGACGCAGGCCAATCTGGTCTGGGGGCTGATCGCCAGCCTGTTCATTGCCAATGTCATCCTCGTCATCCTCAACCTGCCGCTGATCGGGTTGTGGGTGCGGCTGCTGAAAATCCCGGCGCCACAGCTCTATGCCGGCATCCTGGTGTTCGCCACGGTCGGCACCTACGGTATTTCGCAGTCGCCGACCGATCTCGTCATCCTTTATCTGCTCGGCGGGGCCGGATTCCTGATGCGGCGCTTCGATTTCCCGACGGCGCCGGTCATCATCGGCATGATCCTGTGGCCACTCGCCGAGACCCAGTTCCGCCGGGCAATGACCATCTCGAACGGCGACTGGTCGGTGTTCTACACGCATCCGCTGTCGCTGACGCTGCTGACGCTTGCGTTCATCGGGCTGATCGGGCCGCATATCTGGGCCTACATCGAGCACAAGCGCAGGCGTGGACCCGAGCATGTGCCGGGCGATGCCTGACCTGTCTGGAACATCATGACCGATCTGCTGTCCGGTATCCGCGTCCTCGACCTGACCAATGTTCTGGCTGGCCCCTACTGCGCCTATCAGCTGGCGCTGCTCGGGGCCGACGTGATCAAGGTCGAGGCGCCGCAGGGCGGCGACCTGGCGCGCCAGCTCGGCGGCTCGCCGGAACTCAACAGTGCCGGAATGGGCGCTTCGTTCCTGGCGCAGAACGCCGGCAAACGATCGGTGGTGCTCGATCTCAAGCAAGAGGCCGATCGCGAACGCTTTCTCGATCTGGTCGGCTCCGCCGACGCGCTGGTCGAGAATTTCCGCCCCGGCGTGATGGACCGGCTCGGGCTTGGCTTTGCGAGGCTGAAAGAGGTCCGCCCCAGCCTTATCTATTGCGCGATTTCGGGCTTCGGCCAGACCGGGCCGATGCGCGACAATCCGGCCTACGACCAGATTATCCAGGGCCTTTCAGGAATCATGAGCATCACCGGCACACCGGAGACCGCGCCGCTGCGTGTCGGTTATCCCGTCGCCGACACGCTGGGCGGGCTGGTCGGGGCGTTCGCCATCGCGGCAGCACTCGTGAAGCAGAAGACGACGGGCGAGGGCGCCTTCCTCGACGTGTCTATGCTCGAATGCACGCTTTCCGCGCTGGGCTGGCCGGTCTCCAACTATCTGACGGCTGACGTCGAGCCGCAGCCCATGGGCAACGAGAACATGACGGCGGCACCTTCCGGGACGTTTCGCACCGGCGACGGTCTGCTCAACATCGCCGCCAACAAACAGGAGCAGTTCGTGGCGCTCTGCCGGCTGGTCGGGCTGCCGGAGCTGGCGTCGGACCCGCGCTTTGCCGAGCGCGAGACGCGCAAGCGCAACCGCATCGCCCTGAAGGCACTGATCGAGGATGCGCTGGCGAACGGCTCGGCCGCGGCCTGGGAGGAGACGCTCAATCGCGCAGGCGTGCCGGCGGGCAGGGTGCTGACGATCCCGCAGGTGCTGGCCGAGCAGCAAGTGATCGAGCGCGAGATGACCACCCGTTTCGATGGCATGCCGAACATCGACCGGCCGCTGACCGTCGTGCGCGGCGGGTTCATGGTCGATGGTGCGGCACCCTTGCCGACCAAGCCGCCGCCGGCGCTGGGCGAGCATATGGACGAGGTGTTTGCCAGCCTGCCGCCGCGCGTCAAGAAAAGGGCGCAGGCATGAGCGACGCGAGAACATGAGCAACGTTGGGAAGAAAACCGGCCGCGAGCGCGGCGAGGAATGGTGGCAGACCGATATCATCGAAATGCACCCTGGCGTGATCCGGCTGCGCGGCTATGAGATCCAGGACCTGATCGGCCGCGTCAGCTTTCCGGCGGTGATCTGGCTGATGCTGCGCGGCGAACTGCCTGGTGAGGAGCAGGCGGCACTGCTCGGCATCGCGCTCGGTGCCGCCGTCGATCATGGGCCGCAGGCGCCGTCGATCGCCATTGCCCGCATGGCGGCTACCTGCGGCGTCGGCATCAACAGCGCCATGGCCTCAGCCATCAATGTGCTTGGCGACGTGCATGGCGGCGCCGGCGAGCAGGCGCTTGCCTTCTACGGCGACATCGCCGCGGCACTGGACGCAGGAGTGACGCTTGCCGATGCCGTCGCGGCGCGGCTCGATCGTTTCTTCGCCGAGGAAAAATCCTATGTGCCGGGGCTCGGGCACCGCTTCCACCCGGTCGATCCGCGGGCGCCGCGCCTCATCAAGCTGACCCGCGATTTTGCCGCGCGGGGCATCATCAGTGGACGTTTCGCCGACATCGCCGAGGCTGTTGAGGCCGAGGTCACGCGGCGCAAGGGCAAGAAGATCCCGCTCAACATCGACGGCGCCACCGCCGTCATCTATGGCGAGCTCGGCTTTCCGCCGCCGCTGACACGCGGCCTTTTCGTGCTCTCGCGCTCGGTCGGCATATTGGCGCATGCGTGGGAACAGTCGCAACAGAGCGGCCGCAACAAGGGACCACTGCCACGCGAATGGTTGTGGGCTTACACCGGCACCCCGGTGCGGCCTTTTCCTCAGGGAGATGGCGACTCCAAATGAGGCCTTGGTTCTAGTTCGCCAGCGGGCGCTGGTTGGGGAATTTCAAGTCCTTCAGCAGCGTTGAAAGGTCGGGCTCGTCGATGAGCACTGCTGCGTCTGCCGGCGTCAGCCATGCTCGCTGCCGCCTTTTGGCTTCCTGCCAATTGGCCAGCTCCTCCGTCACCGCCAGCAGGTAGACGATGACATCGACGCGGACGAAGCGGTTTGTCAGCCGCTTCCAGTAGGAATAGGTGCCGGCCGGCTGCTTCAGCGTCTTGCCGAGGACGCCGGCTTCCTCCTGCGCTTCGATGGTGGCTGCCTTGCGCCCACTCTTGCCCTTCATCGGCCAGCCCTTGGGCACGATAAAGCGCCTTGTCGATATCGAGGTGACCAGCATCACCTCGACGTTGCCATGCTCGCCCAGCCGAAAAGGAATCGCCGCGACCTGACGGATCCGCTCGCCCTTCCTCGCCTTGCGTACAACCTTCTTCTTGGTGGCTGCCATTCCCGAGATCCAATCAGGGCAGTGCCAAGCACAAAGGCACGTTGCGAAAATCAAAACCGCCTTTGATGCTACTTAAAGTGGAGCGGTATTCAAGGCGATAAGCCGGCTAAATAAATGAAAAGCGTCGGCTCATCAGCGGCAGGTGCTGATAAAGCGGCTGCCCGACCGCCGCAACTGGCACGTAGGCCTCATCTGCTGAACATCAGGCCGTTGCGGCACGACCTCGCGATCCTGGGCACGGAACTGCTGTTGCTGCTGCTGATATCGCTGCCGCCGCAGCCTGTTCTCCAGCATCTGCAATTCGTTTTGCTGGACCAGCGCGTTGCGGTTGGCGGGAGTGACGATCTGCGCGGAGACAGCCGCGTCCGACAGCATCGCTGTTGCCAGCATTGCCGACATGAAGATCATCGATGGGCGAAGCGGCGACATCCATTCATTCCCGCACCAAACTGAGCCTCCAATCATATAGGGCATTTGCCCGGTGATGCCATGGCTAAAGCCTCGCGGGGCGGAATTGGCGGGTTGAGTTACCGGAACTCAAAGCCGGTCGACCCATGTGTGCCGGGCAAGGGGATCAATTTCGAGATCGGCGACAAAAGCTGGAGGGCATCCTGCAGTTCAGCACCTGTGAGACCGCCGGTTGCCCGGTGCCGGCGGCATTCGACGCGAAAATCACGCCGCTGCTCAAGGCCGCCACCATTTTTGAGAATTAATGCGCTCGCGCTCGATACAGGCCAGCCGATCAGCTTTCCCACCTCATTGACCGGCTTCAGCGGCGCGCTTGCCCGCACCGCGGAACTCTCGGCCGATTGAGCGTTGTCCACCAGGATTATATTCAATCCACTTCGCGCAGGCGGTATCCGACACCAGTTTCGGTGGTGATATAGCGCGGCTGGTCGGGCGTTTTCTCGATCTTTTGCCTGAGCTGCCGCACATAGACCCTGAGATACTGCACGTCGGTCGAATCGCCCCAGACCTGCTTCAAAAGAAACTGATGGGTGAGAACCTTGCCCGCGTACTGCACGAGGATGCGCAGGATGTCGTATTCCTTCGGCGAGAGCTTTATCTCCCTGCCCTCGATCGTGACGATGCGCTTCACCAGGTCGACCGTGAGATCGCCGGTGTGGAAGACCGGCTTCTCGCCTTGCTGCTGGAACTTGTGGCGGAGCGCCACGCGGATGCGCGCGACAAGCTCATTCATGCCGAAAGGCTTGGTGAGGTAGTCGTCGGCGCCGAGTTCAAGCGCCGAGACGATGCCGGCCTCGTCGGTCCGGCTGGAAAGGATGACGACGGGAACATCCAGGCCGTCGTCCCGCCATTTGCGCAGCAGATCGTGGCCGCCCATGCCGGGCAGGCCGAGATCGAGCAGGATCAGGTCCGGCCTTTCCGTTTCCATGAGTTCGATCGCCGCCTTGGCGTTCGGCGCCTCGTTGATTGCATAGCCCTGGCTGCCAAGGCCGACGCGGAGCAGCTTGCGGATCGGCGGTTCGTCATCGACGACCAATATCCTGACGTCCAGGTTCGTCATGGCAGGTCATCCATGTCGGGGTCGTTCACATGTTGGTTTGCCGGCACCGGCATCCTGATGGTGAAAACCGCACCCGAGCGGTCGGTCCTGTTGGCCGCCGAAATCGTGCCGCCCATCGCCTCGATGAAGCCGCGGCAGATCGAGAGCCCAAGCCCGGTGCCGGCACGGACTTGATCGCCCTTGCGCACCCGGTGGAATGTGTCGAAAATGCGCTCCAGGTCCGCTGGCGGAATGCCTGGCCCCTCGTCCATGACCTGCACGATGACGGAACCATTGTCGGCCCAGCCCTGCAGGCGGATCGTCGAAGCTGGCGGCGCGTATTTAGCGGCATTGTCGAGGAGGTTGAACAGCGCCTGCTCGAACAGGACGGGATCGACCCTCAACATCGGCAGATCCGTGGGAATGTCCATTTCGGTCTTGTGTTCGCCGATGATTTTCCTGGCTCGATGCAAGGCGGTGCCGACAATGTCGCCGACATAGTGGAATCCGTAATTCGGCTCCATCGCACCGGATTCGATCTTGGTCATGTCGAGCAAGTTGGCGATGAAGCGGTTCAGCCGTTCCGATTCGTCGAGCACGGTCGACAGCAGGTCCGCCCGGTCCGCTTCGGGAAGCGCCGGCGCAAATTCCCGCAAGGTACCGGCGGCGCCCATGATCGCGGCCAGCGGCGTTTTCAGATCATGGGAAATCGAGGTCAGCAGCGCCGAGCGCAGGCGGTCCGCCTCGGCCTCGAGCTTGGCCCGGTCGACGTCGGCAACAAGCTGGATGCGTTCGATGGCGACTGCCGCCTGATCGGCGAGGGCGTCGAGGAGGCGCTTCTGTTCGGGAGTCAGCAGCGGGCCTTGCTTGTCGTTGTCGAGGCCGACGACGCCGACAGCGGTGCGCCCGGTCCGCAGCGGAAGATACAGGCGTTTTGCCCCGGGAAGCGTATCGGCGCCACGGCCCGCAGCGCGATCGTGCTCCCAGGCCCAACGGGCGGCTGCGATGTCTGCCTCGGCCAGCGTGTCGTCAGGCGGATAGCCGGCCTTGACGGTGATCGAACCATTCTCCGGCAAAAGCAGCACCACGCGCAGCTTCAGCATCGAGGCAATCTGGAAGGCTGTGGCCCACAGCACGTCGTCCAGCGTGCCGGCGCCGGCGAGCTTCTTTGAGAAGAGATAGATATCTTCCGTGGCGCGTGCCCGTGAGCGGGCGGCGACCGCCTGCCGCTGCACACGCGCCGTCAGATTGCTGGCAATGACCGCAACAACCAGGAAGACAGCCAGCGCAACGATGCTCTCCGGATCCTGGATCGTGAGCGTGTAGCGTGGTTCCAGGAAGAAATAGTTGAAGGCAATGGCGCTGATGAGGCAGGCATACAAAGCCGGCCAGAGACCGCCGGTCACCGCCGACGTCAGGACCCCGATGAGAAAGATGATCGCCAGATTGCGGACGTCGAGAAACTGGTGGAGAAGGAGGGCGAAGGCGAGCGAGCCAACAACATAGGCCGTGGCCTTGAGATAGGGCCAGATCTCGAATTGCCACTGCTCGTCCGCCGCCTTGACGGTCCTCGACGTCGCCTCGGCGTTGCGTTCGTTTCCCGAAATGACATGGACGCTGATGTCGCCGGCATTGCGGATGAGATCATAAGTGAGCGAGCCTTCGATCAATTCCCGCCAGCGCGATCGGGTCGGCCTGCCGATCACGATATGGGTGAAGTTGTTCGCGGTCGCATGGCGAACGATGTCCTGCGCGACGTTCTGACCTGGAATGGTCGTTACCTCGGCGCCGAGCTGCTCGGCAAGGCGCAGCAGCGTCGCCAGCCGATCCTTGTCCTCCTCCGACATCGCGGCTGAACGAGGGGTATCGACATGAAGCGCCGTCCAGGGGGCGCGGAGCCGGTCGGCCAACCTCCGCGCATAGCGGACACGGGCCGCCCCGCCCGGACGCGCATCGACGCAGACGAGAACCCTTTCCCCCGCCGCCCAGGGTCCGGGTATGGCGTGGGCCTGCATGTGGATCAGCAACTGCTCGTCGACGCGCTGGGCGGTGCGGCGGAGCGCCAGTTCCCTGAGCGCCGTCAAATTGCCCGGCGAGAAATAGTTCTCGATGGCGCGCTGGGCGGTGCTGGGGATATAAACCTTGCCCTCCTCGAGCCGCTTGATCAGGTCGTCGGGAGTGAGATCGATGATCTCGATGTCGTCGGCTTGGTCGATGACGGAGTCTGGAACCGTCTCGCGCACTCTGACGCGCGTGATCTGCGCCACGACATCGTTCAGGCTTTCGACATGCTGGATGTTGAGCGTCGTGTAGACGTCGATACCGTGCGTCAGGATTTCCTGAACGTCGAGATAGCGCTTGGGATGGCGGCTGCCCGGCGCGTTGGTATGGGCGAGCTCGTCGACGAGGACCAGCGCTGGACGCCGGGCAAGGATGGCGTCAATATCCATCTCATCCAGCATGCGCCCCTTATACTCAACCCTGCGGCGCGGGATGACCTCATAGCCGTCGACCAGCACCTGGGTTTCCTGGCGGCCGTGCGTTTCGACGACGCCGATCACCACGTCCATCCCGTCGGCCAATCTTGCACGGCCCGACATCAGCATTTCATAGGTCTTGCCGACACCGGGCGCTGCGCCCAGGAATATTCGCAGGCGACCGCGCGCCTCCCGCTCCGCACGATCAAGCAGCGCGTCGGGTGAGGGCCTGGTTTCAGTGTTGCGACTGTCGTCCGGCATCAGGTCCGATCATGATCGGTGCCGGGGATCGTGTCGATCCCCGGCGCTTACCATTCATTGCTTCGTGGCATCGTCCAGTGCAAGGTTGAGGGCCAGCACGTTGACAATGGGTTCGCCCATGAAGCCGAGTTCGCGGTCCTCGATGTGGCTGTCGACAAGCGATTTGATGCTGGCGTCATCGACGCTCCTGGCCTTGGCCACCCGGGCGACCTGGAAATAGGCGGCTTCGGGGCTGATATGCGGATCGAGGCCGCTGCCTGAGGTCGTGACCAGATCCATCGGCACCGGTTGGCTTGGATTTTCCGCCTTCAGCTTTTCGGCATCGCCCTTGATGCGATCGATCAGCTTGGCGTTGGTCGGCCCTAGATTGGAGCCGCTCGATGCGGCGGCGTCGTAGCCGTCGCCGGCAGCCGATGGGCGGCCATGGAAATAGCGGTCGCTGGCGAAGGCCTGACCGATCAGTTCGGAGCCGACGATCTTGCCGTCCTTCTCAATCAGGCTGCCGTTGGCCTGGCGCGGGAACAAGGCTTGGGCGATGCCGGTCATGCCGATTGGATAGATCAGGCCGGTAAGGATGGTGAAGAAAACGATCATTACGATCGCGGGTCTGATTTGCTTGAGCATGGAGGTAATTCCTTATGCGAGACCGAGGGCGGTGATGGCCAGGTCGATCGCCTTGATACCGACGAACGGGACAATGATGCCGCCGAGGCCGTAGACAAGGAGGTTGCGGCTGAGCAGCGCGCCCGCGCCGATCGCGCGATATTTGACGCCTCTCAGCGAGAGCGGGATCAGCGCGATGATGATCAGCGCGTTGAAGACGATGGCCGAGAGGATGGCGCTCTGCGGCGTTGCCAGATGCATGATGTTGAGCGCCTGCAGCGGGCCGGCGGTTTGCCCGGGCGCGATGTAGAAGACGGCGAATATGGCCGGGATGATAGCGAAGTACTTGGCCACGTCGTTGGCGATCGAGAAGGTTGTCAGCGAACCGCGCGTCATCAGCAGCGCCTTGCCGATTTCGACGATCTCGATCAGCTTGGTCGGATCGCTGTCGAGGTCGACCATGTTGCCGGCTTCGCGCGCGGCGACCGTGCCGGTGTTCATGGCGACGCCGACATCGGCCTGCGCAAGGGCCGGCGCATCATTGGTGCCGTCGCCGCACATGGCGACCAGCTTGCCCTTGGCCTGTTCGTCGCGGATCAGCTTCAGCTTGTCCTCGGGCGTCGCCTGGGCCAGGAAATCGTCGACGCCGGCTTCCGCCGCGATCGCCGCCGCCGTCATCGGATTGTCGCCGGTGATCATCACAGTTCGGATACCCATCTTGCGCAGTTCGGCGAAACGCTCTGAGATGCCGCCCTTGACGATGTCCTTGAGGTGGACGACGCCGAGCAAGCGTCCGTCGCGCTCGACCGCCAGCGGCGTGCCGCCGGATTTGGCGACATCGTCGGCGATTGCCTGCAGGTCGCGGACGGTGTCGCTGCTGGGGCGCGCAGCATGCGTGGCGACGGTCGATCGGTTGACGTGGGCGAGAACCGAATCGACAGCGCCCTTGCGAACCGACGAGCCGTCGATATCGACGCCACTCATGCGGGTCTGCGCGGCGAAGGGCACGAAAGCGGCATGCAGTGTCGCCATGTCGCGGGCGCGGATGGCGTATTTCTCCTTCGCCAGCACGACGATCGAGCGGCCTTCCGGCGTCTCATCGGCAAGCGAGGCAAGCTGCGCCGCGTCGGCCAGCTCCTGCTCGGTGACGCCCTTGACCGGGCGGAATGCCGTCGCCTGGCGGTTGCCGAGCGTGATCGTTCCGGTCTTGTCAAGCAGCAGCGTGTCGACGTCGCCCGCCGCCTCGACGGCGCGGCCCGACATGGCCAGCACGTTAAACCGCACCAGGCGATCCATGCCGGCAATGCCGATGGCCGACAGCAGGGCGCCGATCGTCGTCGGGATCAGGGTTACGAACAGGGCGACCAGCACGGTGACCGAGATATAGCCGCCCGAATAGGAGGCGAAGCTCGGGATCGTCGCGGTGGCCAGCACGAAGATCAGCGTCATGCCGACGAGCAGGATGTTGAGCGCGATCTCGTTGGGTGTCTTCTGGCGCTCGGCGCCTTCGACCAGCGAGATCATGCGGTCGAGGAACGTATGGCCGGAGGCCGCGGTGATGCGCACGCGGATCCAGTCGGACAGAACCTGCGTGCCCCCGGTTACCGCAGAACGGTCGCCGCCGGATTCACGAATGACCGGCGCGGATTCGCCGGTGATCGCCGCCTCGTTGACCGAAGCGACGCCTTCGATCACCTCGCCGTCCGACGGAATGATGTCGCCGGCCTCGACGAGGACGGCGTCGCCGACCTTCAGGCTGGTGCCGGGCACCAGCTTGAATTTGGTGCGGTCGTCGCCGCTCAACAGCTTGGCCTGGGTCTCGGTGCGCGCCTTGCGCAGCGAATCGGCCTGCGCCTTGCCTCGGCCTTCGGCGACCGCTTCGGCGAAGTTGGCGAAAAGCACGGTGAACCACAGCCAGATGATGATCTGCAGCGAGAAGCCGAGATTGCCGCCACCAGTGACAAGATCCTTGACGAACAGGACTGACGTGAGCGCCGAGACTACAGCGACGACGAACATCACCGGATTGCGCATCAAGGTGCGCGGGTTCAGTTTCCTGAAGGCCCCGCCGATGGCAGGCAGCAGGACGCGGGCATCCATGATAACAGCGGATTTGGACTGGCTCATTTAGTGGCTCCAGTGTCGATGTTGTTGGATGGCGCCGATCGATCGGATGCCGAAAGTAGATGCGGAAGCCCGGAGGCCAGCAACCAGATCACGATCATGACTGCCGCGATGCCAAGGAAGGTGGACATGGTCGGGAAAGGAGGCGGGGTTGCCTCCCCCTTCTGATCGGCTCGATGCCGAATCTTGCCGCGTATGGTTTCGAACCGGGCCATGACATTGATCCAAAGTGGGGCGGTTTCAGAATGTCTGCCCGTGGATGCCAGCCAGGTGCTCGACGATCGGTCCGACCGCCAGCGCCGGGAAGAAGGTGAGGCCGCCGACGATCAGAATGACGCCGACCAGCAGCCCGACGAACAGCGGCCCGTCGGTCGGGAAGGTGCCGGCGGAGGCGGGCACTGTCTTCTTGGCGACCAGCGAACCGGCGATCGCCAGAGCCGGGATGATGACCAGGAAGCGGCCCATGAGCATGCCGATTCCGAGCGTGATGTTGTACCAGGGCGTGTTGCCGGTCAGGCCGCCAAAGGCCGAGCCGTTGTTGGCGGCGGCCGAGGTGTAGGCATAGAGAACCTCGGAGAAGCCGTGCGGGCCGGCATTGGCCATCGAAGCGACGCCTGTCGGCAGCACCACCGCGATGGCGGTGAAGATCAGCATCGCCAGCGGCAGGCAGAGAATGGCCAGCATTGCCATCTTGATCTCCTTGGCCTCGATCTTCTTGCCGAGATATTCGGGCGTGCGTCCGACCATCAGTCCGGCGACGAACACGGCGATCACGATGTACATCAGGATGCCGTAGAGGCCGGCGCCGACACCGCCGACAATGACCTCGCCGAGCTGCATGTTGATGATCGGGATCATGCCGCCAAGCGCCGTGAAGCTGTCATGCATCGCGTTGACGGCGCCGCAGGACGCGGCCGTGGTGATGACCGCAAACAGGGCCGACAAAGCGATGCCGAAGCGCGTTTCCTTGCCTTCCATGTTGCCGCCGTCGATGCCCAACGCATGAACCAGCGGATTGCCTGACGCCTCCGCCCAGTAGCAGACGGTGACGCCAGCGATGAACAGGAGGCCCATCGCGGTCAAGATCGCCCAACCCTGGCGCTGGTTGCCGTTCATGCGGCCGAAGACGTTGGTCAGCGCCGCACCGATGGCGAAGATCGAAACCATCTGGATGAGGTTCGAGATCGCGTCGGGATTTTCGAAAGGATGCGCGGCATTGGCGTTGAAGAAGCCGCCGCCATTGGTGCCGAGCATTTTGATGGCGATCTGCGAGGCGGCTGGCCCGACCGCGATCGTCTGCCGCGCGCCCTCCAATGTTGTAGCGTCGAGATAGGCGCTGAGCGTCTGCGGTATGCCGAGATAGACATAGACCAGCGTCAGCACGATGCAGAGCGGCAACAGCAGGTAAAGGGTGCACCGGGTCATATCGACCCAGAAATTGCCGATCGATTTGCCGGAGGCCTTGGTGAAGCCGCGGATCAGCGCGATTGCGATGGCGATGCCGGTCGCCGCGGACAGGAAGTTCTGCACGGTGAGGCCGGCCATCTGCACGAGATAGGACATCGTGCTTTCGCCGCCGTAGTTCTGCCAGTTGGTGTTGGTCATGAAACTGGCGGCGGTGTTGAAGGCGAGCCCGGGTTCGACGGCGGTCATACCGGCGGGATTGTAAGGGAGGCTGCCTTGCAGCCGCTGCAGGACGTAGAGCACCAGGAAACCGGCCAGGTTGAAGAACAGCAGGGCCGCCGCATAGGTGGTCCAGTGCTGCTCCTCACGCTCGCTGGTTCCCGAGATGCGATAAAGGCGTCGCTCGACAGGACCCAAAATCGGCGACAGGAATGTGCGGTCGCCGCTGAAAACGCGATACATGTAGCCGCCGAGCGGCTTCACGAGCAAAAAAACGGTCCCGCAATAGACGAGGATCTGTATCCATCCGTTGAAAGTCATAGGTTTAGCTTTCCGTGCCTTCGCACAGTTGCCGTTAGAAACGTTTTGGGCGAACGAGGGCGTATGTCAGGTAGGCGAGAAGGAACAAGGTCACAGCGCCACCGAGGATACAGTCGACAAGCATGTTGCGATCCTTCCGCCTAAAGACTGTCGCAGGCTCTGATGAAAGCGAAGAACAGGGTAAAAAACAAAAACCCTATTCCGAGAACGATGATGTCCATCGCGCGTGTTCCTTATTTTTCGCTTTATTCTCGCTTCACCTGCAGACGGCAGGTCCGAAATCATACGGAAGCACCCCGCCACAACGGCAGAGTGACCGAGATGCGTGTTTCAGGTAGAATATGGCTCGAGACACCATAAAGGTTCGAGACGTGGCGAAGAGGAAAGAAATAAAAATTCTATAGGGATTTTCCCGCCGGGATCTCGGCGCGGCGTTTAAAGACAAGTCGTGCGCCGGCGCGAAGCCGCCGAAAATCAGCGATCGCGCGTATAGATCACGGCATAGTCGTCGGCATACGCGCGCTTCCAGCCCAGGTCATCGAAGAATGGAATGCGGCTGTCGTCCGGCGTCAGCAAGGCCCAGTCTATCGCATGCTTCTTTAGCTGGGCTTCGAGGACAGGCTTTCCACCGCTGCGTCCTGTCTCGGCATCTGTCTTCATAAAGCCGTTGAGAAAGAGCTGATCTGTCCGGCCGTCGATGAATGTTTTGATTCCATGGAAGATTAAGCTGCCACCGAAGTTGTAGGAATTCAGGACATTGCCTGACAAATGATTATTTTCGACGAATGCGAGCGCATCCTTGGCCGAAGTCTTCTGGCTCGGCTCGACCTGATAGGCGCTCGCGAGCATTGCGGTTGCCCCCACCAGCAAAACGCCTGCCACGCCGCAGATCCGGTAGAATCGCTCTGCGAAAAACCGTTCCAGCCCGTCGCGTCTGTCGGACACCCATTTCCCTAGGGAAAGCGCGGGATATTGCTCGGCAATCTCGGCCGCAAGCACGATCGGGACCAGCAGAAAGAACAGGTACATGAAGCGCAGATGGGTGAGATAGATATGCCAGGCAAAGACGATGAAAAGCGCCTTTGCCCAGCCGACGCGAAGTCTCGACACAAGCAGCGCGAAAAAGAACAATAGGATACCCACTTCCTGGAACGGTTGATCCGAGGCGTCGAACGGTTTCCACTCGATGATCAAGGGAACCGCTTCATTGCCATAGGCTACCGTGAAAGTGGCAAGGATGGCCTTGATGCCATAGGGATTGATCAAGCTGACCACTGGGCAGAGCAGTCCGAAGGCAACCCATTTGCCAAGGAGTACGGGGTTGGACAGGCGGGTTCGCACAAGAAGATCGAGGCCGGCGAAGGCCGCGATGACGAAGCCAAGGGTAAAGGTCGCGTGGAGATTGGCCCACAAGACAAGCAGGGCAAGCAGCCACAGAGGCGGTTCCTGCTCATTGCGCGCTGCGCGGAAAAGCATTGCGGTCCAGATCACGATGATGGGCAGGGTAAAGATGTGCGGACGCGCGGTGTAGATCGGGGAGATCAAGGCCGCCGCGAACAAGGCCAGTCCCACTGCCGCCATCGGTCTCAACCAGGTGCTGAGACACCATGAGAGCAGCGCGCCCGTCAGGGCGATGGTTGAGATGATCAGCAGCGCCACGCCGTTCCAGCGGCCTGTCGTGTAGGCGAGCGCGAGGAGAACCTGTCCAAGCCATTCCTTGGCGATCCACGGCTGGCCGGCGAAAGTATGAGAATAGCTGTCGACAAGCGGGAACCTACGATTTGCCAGCAGATCGAGCCCCACCTTGACCTGCCACCAACAGTCGGGGTCCTGCAGGATGGCTTGGGCGTGGGCGGAAAGCGCGAATGCCACGAGAGGTGCGACGAGCAGGCAGAGCATCGCCCTGGCCCGCTGCGCGTCGTCGACCGACGACGCGGTCGCAACGGTCGCCTGAATCCCGTTCATATCATAGCTCCAAGCCGCTCTGCGGCGTATCGATTGGCGGTTTCAGCTTGTCGCTCATCCGAGGGCAGGGCGTCCGCTCAAACGGCAGGCTTGACCGCATGCACGAAATATTGGGCTCCCATAGGCATCCTGGTCAGGAAGCGCTCCAAGGGTCGCAATTTTGCGAGCACGCGTGGGAAAAAGATCCGGTAGACGACATCGGATTTGGAGAAGCCGGCCGCAGCCATTCGCTTGCGCAAATCGCGGCTGTTGATCAGAATTGCGTTCTCGTCGAAAGCACAGTTTCGCACCGCGTGCGTCGTCAGCGGATTCCAGGGATTGTGCTCGAATAAAAAGAAGCTGCCACCACCGGTCAGCACTCTCTCGATCTCCTTGATCAGGCCGACATGGAGGTCTTCAGGGATGTGATGGAACACGCATGCGGCGAAGGCGAGATCGAAACTTGCGTCGTTATAAGGGATCGTTTCGCCGTCGAAGTGCCTGAAATCGGCTTGGCCGGGAAAGCGCTTGCGGGCGATGTCGAGCGACTGGGAGGAGGGATCGAGCAAGGTGATTTCGCTGTCGGGAAATGCGGCGCGCATGGGCCCCAGCGAATTGCCGACGCCCGCACCGAAGTCGAGTATCCGCCGCGGCTTCACGTTGGAGTGAGCCAGCCTTGCGGCGACGTCGTCGATCTTGTACTGCGCGAAGAAATCCGGGGTTTCGCCGCTCAGCCGGATACTTGCGGCATGCTGCTGCTGATATTCCAGCGCGAACTGATCAAACTCGGCCTGAAGCACGCGCGGCTCCCTTCGCCAGTTCATGGGCCATTTCCTGAAGACGATGGACGGGCAGTTTCCCGGCGGCAGGATCATGGGCAGCAATCTCGTTTATGAGGTAAAGCGGCCGCCGCTTGGTCTCCATATACATGCGCCCGAGATATTCCCCGAAAATCCCAAGGACCAGAAGCTGAACGCTGCCGAGGATCAGGACGATTGCCGCCAGGCTGGTCCAGCCGGGCAACACGCTGCCGGCAAACCATGAGAAGAGCGTGTAGCCGAGCGCAGCAAGACCGAGAAAGCCGAAGATCAAGCCGAGATGCGAGGCGAACCGCAAGGGCACGATGGAGAAGCTCGTCATCGCATCCATTGCCAGAAGCACCATCTTCTTCAATGGGTAATGCGTGGTGCCTGCGAAACGCTGGTGCCGCTCATAGGCAAATGCCACCTGCTTCAGGCCGATCCAGCTCACCATGCCGCGAATGAAGCGGTAACGCTCGGGCATCGCATTGAGATGATCAAGCGCGCGGCGGCTCATAAGTCGAAAATCCCCGGAATCGAGCGCCATGTCGACGTCCACCATCTTGCGCAGCAGACGGTAGAACAATGCGGCGGTTGCGCGCTTGAACCAGCCTTCGCCCTGGCGCTTCACCCGCTGGCCATAGACGACGTCGAACCCCTCATCCATCTTTGCCATCATGGCTTTGAGCAATTCCGGCGGGTCCTGGAGGTCGGCATCGAGAATGAGAATGCGCTGGCCGCGGCAGAACTCCAGGCCCGCGCTGAGCGCAATCTGGTGGCCGTAATTTCGGGCGAGGTCTATGCCGACGACGTGGCTGTCCTGTTTGGCGAGTTCGAATATGGCCTCGCGGGTGCCGTCGGTGGCTCCGTCGATGACCAGCACGATCTCGTAGGAATGCCCCGCTTGTTCATGGCAAACGGCTGTGACGCGCCGGTAAAGTTCGGCGACCCCACCGATTTCATTATAGCACGGTACGACAACCGACAGCGCGACGGCGCGTCGCGCCGCGATTTTCTCTGTTTGCGCCAAAAGCCCAGCTCCCATGGTTAGAACGGGAATAGGCCGAATTTGTTAGAAAATTGATAAGCCGCTCGGCATTGCCGGCCGTGACGCCAGCGTAGGACCCTGGTGCGGGCATGGCAACGCTCCGCCAAATCGGCGGCTCAGCCTTCGGCCTTGAAGTTCTTCGCTTCCTTCTCGACCTTGGCGCTGTCCTTGCCGTGCTTGTGCATCAAATCCTTGGCTTGGTTGGGCGAAACGTCGGTCGTCTCGGCCAAGCGCAGGGCTTCCTCGTCGTCCGGTTCGCGTTTCTTCCGATCGGCCATTGCGTTTCGTTTTTCAGCCATCACAGCGCCTTTATGCTCTTGGCGATTTCGTTCAGCACCTTGCGATCGGTGCCGTGGCGCTTAATCAGCGTGCGCGCCTGGTCGGGAGTGATGCCGGCTTCCTCGGCGAAATGCCTCACCTCATAGTCTTCGTCACCGGCTACTTGCGAGCGATCGCGATCGTCGGTCTTGGTCCTGTCGTCGGGCATGGCAGTTCTCCTCGTTGACCTAGAGCATAACGATGGAGATTTCGTGAGGTTCCTTAAAGCGCGTCGCGTGTGAACGCATTCATGCGACGCGCTTTAAGGCGTGTTTCTATGCATGTCGTTCTCGCAAAACCGCTGCACACGTTTGCGCGACATGCACTAGTGCCGGCCTTCGCGCACAAACACATGGGCTTCCTTGGCGGCGGCCGTGAACGCCCGCCGCGCACTGCCAACCGCCCGCCGCTGCTCCATTGCATCCATCATGGCTTTCAAGGCCGCGCGATATTTCGGCCCGCGCTTTTCGTCTGGCCATTTGTCGACCAGAAGCGAGGCCGCCTGGACCGTCCTCGTCACAGAGAGGGGGCGGCCGATCCGTCCGCTCTCGATCGTCACCGGAACGTCGAATTCTTCATCACGCATCACCGCCACTCCTTGACTCGAAGGACTGCAACGGCGCAGCGGGTTATACGTTCCGATGGCGAATGGCGTGATCCATCCCGATCACAATTTATGGTTACTGAGGAGCTTACGTCGCCGGTAGTTCAGACACTGCGCAAGCTGGGGCGGCAATGCATCAGCGGGACCGATGGTCGAACACGATCCCCATGGTCCTACCAATTGCGGTCATGACGATAAGCTCGACCAGATGGTCGTCGCTGTCCTCAAAAGCCGGGGCTGCCCGGCGGATGGCGTCTATTGCGGCTCTGGTCGATATAGTGTCGCCGGCGCGAAATCTTGAAAGCGCAGATGAAACAAGTTCCTGGGCCGTCACGTCAACGACAGGCACTCTCGAAACGATGTTCATTGGCCTCCTCCGCCATGAACCCTGCCCCGCGAGAATGATACGCCGAATGGCGGTTTCCGCCAGCGAAATAGTGGTCCGACCAGAGGCCAATCGGACCGGGGACAGCAAGCCGTGGAGAACGTGGTTCGGAAGGCAAGGTGAGCCCCTATTTTTGGCTTCGCACCAAATGACATATGGTGCAGCGGTAATTTTTTTGTCGAGATTCGACGAACGTCACTGCTTCTCCCGATACAAGATCATACCCGCGTGATGCAGCACGCCGTCAATGAACGTTCCGTCAGCGGTAAAGCCGGTATCGTCCCAATAGTCGATGTGATTTCCTCGGATCTCATAGCGCCCCTGGTACGCGCTCTCACGGTTTCCGCGCGCTTCGTCATAGCGACCGTTTGGAAGCAAGTTGTGGCGGATATAACCATCGGCCGTGACCCACATCCCGACATAGGGGTGGCTTCCCGAAGGTTGGGTAACCGTATTTTGCTCGACATTCATCTGGGCGAGACCTTTCTGTACGGGTAAAACGGCGGCGCCGGCAAGAAGCACGGCAGCGGCAAGCATCCAAATCTGCTTCATGCGACAGCTCCTCAGGGTTGTTTTCCGGGAGCGGCGCGACGCTCCGTGAACAACTCGGAGAGCGTTTGCGATGCTGCGATCGCGCGACGAGGTGTGAAAACGAAAACCCATTTTCGCCTCCCTACTTGCTGGCTGTCGGCCGGATGACGATCTCGTTCACATCGACATCGTCCGGCTGTTCGACGGCAAAGCGCACGGCACGGCCGATCGCGTC
The DNA here is from genome assembly GCF_004792125.1 of Mesorhizobium sp. M5C.F.Ca.ET.164.01.1.1. Taxonomy (NCBI): domain Bacteria; kingdom Pseudomonadati; phylum Pseudomonadota; class Alphaproteobacteria; order Hyphomicrobiales; family Phyllobacteriaceae; genus Mesorhizobium; species Mesorhizobium sp. M5C.F.Ca.ET.164.01.1.1. Next base: position 1,891,926 of record NZ_SRTG01000001.1, read on the forward strand.
GGGCTGCAGCGCAATGGCGCGATAGGTTTTCATCGCTTCCACCGCGACCGGATCGGTGATCGTGTCGGCGAGCTCGCTCTCGACCACGCCGGGATGGATGCAGGTGATGCGGATGTTGTCGTGCTCTTGCCGCAAGCCATCGGAGATGGCGCGCACCGCGTATTTGGTCGCGCAATAGACCGCGGCGGTCGGCGACACCGAAAGTGCGCCGATGGAGGCGATGTTGACGACATGGCCGGAACCTCGGGCCGTCATCTCCGGCAGCACCGCGGCGATGCCGTAGAGCACGCCCTTGATGTTGACGTCGACCATCCGGTCCCATTCATCGACCTTCATCGAGGCCATCAGCGACAACGGCATGACGCCGGCGTTATTGACGATCACGTCGACGCGTCCCCAGGCCTGGCGTGCCGCCTTGGCAAAGGCGGCGACATCGGCGCGGTCGGTTACGTCCAGGCGGCGTGTCATTGCATCCCCGCCCTTTGCCCTGATCTCTTCTGCGAGTGCGTCCAGCCGATCGGTGCGGCGCGCACCGAGCATGACCTTTGCTCCGGCAGCGCCGAGCTCCCGGCCGATGGCGGCGCCAATGCCGCTCGAAGCCCCGGTAATGAGCACAACTTTGTTGAGGGACATGTTTCGTCTCCGTCTGGTTGATCCTGCGAACCGCCATGCACGCGGTTGCCACGAAGATGGATCTGTTTCACTGTTGCGATAAGACGACTATTTGTTCACAGCGTGGAAAGCACAGCTAACCAATGCAGCCGGATCTCAATGCGCTTGCGGTGTTCGCCCTCGTGGCTGAAAAGCGGAGCTTTCGTGCGGCCGCGGATCGCATGGGCGTCACCCGCTCGGCTGTGAGTCAGACGATGAAGCGGCTGGAAGAGACGCTCGGTATTGCGCTTGTCCAGCGCACGACGCGAAGCGTCAGCCTGACCGAGGCTGGCGAACGCCTCCACGCCGGGATAGCGCCCGCCATTGCCGACATGCGCGCGGCAATGGAGACCACCGGGGACCTGCGTGGGCGTGCGCGCGGGCAGTTGCGGCTCGCCGTCTCGTCGATCGCCGAGTGCTTTCTTTCAGGGCCGTTCCTGGCCACCTTTGCCGAAGCCAATCCCGAGGTTCAGATCGACATCACGGTGACGGACGAGGAGTTCGACATCGTCGCCGAGGGATACGATGCCGGCGTCAGGCTCGGCGAGGTGATCGAGCAGGACATGATCGCGGTGTCTGTCGCCGGTGACGAGCGGCAACTCGCCGTCTGCGCGCCGGCCTATCGCGATCGGTTCGGGGCGCCTTCGCATCCGAGGGAGCTTGCAGGCCATCGCTGCATTGGCTGGCGCCGTGCACCGAAGGTCGCGCCTTATCGTTGGGAATTTGCAGAAAGCGGCAAGGAGTTCAGCGTCGCCGTTGCGCCGGAGATCACGACCAACGACATGGCGTTGATGATAAAGCTCGCCATCGCCGGCGCCGGCATCACCTTCGGCATGGAGGAGAGCTTTCGCCCGTGGATCGATCGGGGCGAACTGGTGCCAGTTCTCGAGGAGTATTGCCCGCGCTTTCCCGGCTTCTACCTCTATTATCCGAGCCGTCGCAACGTAGCGCCGAAGCTGCGCGCCCTTGTCGATCACCTGCGGCGCCTTGGTTAGTGTTTTCTGCCCAGCACGTCGGTCATGTCGATGTTGCAATTACATTAGCGTGAGCGCATGTTTTCGTCAGCCGGCGCAAGCCGGTTAGGCCCGGTGGCTGGCCGGTCACCCCCATAGGCTGCCGGGCCGCCTGCAACGGCTTGGGGAGGACATGACGGTCGTGATGTTGCCGGCTCTCTACGTGATGCTGCATGGAAATCCAGCCCTTGAGCCGATCGTCGCCACCGACTCCATGATCGTCCGCTGTCAGCGTGCTCATCTTTGCCTTCGTGGTTTTCTCCACCGAAACGGCGCGCTCAGTTTCGGGAATACCTGCGGTTCCACGCTAGACGGCATCGAGATGTGCTGAGCCACCAAAAGGCTCGCGCCTCCGAGAGTTTGGTCATCATTGTGCCGGCAATGCCTTCGCGGCGGCGGTCAGGGTCGCCCGATCGTTGCCGTGCTTGCGGATCAGCTCGCGCACCTGCTCCGGCGTGATGTTGTTCTGCAGAGCGAAAAAGTTCACCTCATAATCGTCGTTCGCCGATATCTTGTTGCGGTCGCGAAAGTCGCGTTTGCTTTTGTCGTCTGCCATATCGCACGTCCTTTTGGAATTTCGTCATATTCACTATGGCTAATATACGCCGGTGACCTAGACTAGGTTCCATGCGTAGGCGGGCAGTGGCCGGCACCGGCCGGCTAGAGTTCATCCTCCCGATGGAGCCCAAGCTGGTGGCCAAGCCGCCCGAGGGTGACAACTGGATTCATGAGATCAAGCTCGACGGCTATCGTGCCCAGATCATCATCAACGGCCCCGAGGATATCCGCGTCTATGCCGAAACCGGTAAGGACTGGACGCGTAAATATCTGGGCATCGTGGAAGCGGCGACGGAGCTTGAGGTCAAGAACGCCATCATCGACGGCGAGGCGGTCGTCACCGACAAGGCCGGTATGCCCGACTTCAACGCGCTCCAGAACGCCGTCCACAACAATCCCTATGGCATGTACCTCTGCGCATTCGACATTCTGCACCTGAATGGCCATGATTTGCGCGACATCGGCTGCAAGGCGCGCCGCGAAATTCTCTGCGGCATCATCAAGCCGAACAGCCGGATCCAGTTCAGCGAGGCCATGCCTGGTGAGGCCAAGTCGATCTTCTATCTCGTCGAGCAGGTCGAGCTTGAGGGAATTGTCTCGAAGCGCGCCGACAGCAAATACCGCAGCGGCCCGACCTCGAACTGGCTGAAGACCAAGAGCTTCACGGTCGACGAATTCGAACTGCTGGGCATCGAGCGCGAGCCTGGCAAGGCGGCCTTCGCCCTTTTGGCACAGCCAGGAACTGGGAAATATCTCGGTACCGCTTTCATCACCTTGGGCCGGGACATGAAGGAGCGGCTGTTGAAACGGGTTCGAGAGTATGCCGGGCCGCCGCCAGAGGCCATGAAGAAACGGCCGGCGACCCAATGGGTCAGGCCCTGGTGTAAGGCTGCGCGTCAAGCATCTCCGTGGCGACCACACCCACATACGCCAGGCGTCGCTGCTGGGTTTCAGTGACGAGAGCTAGTGCGCCTTGTCTGCGCTCTTTGAGCGTCGACGAGACCTGACTTCCTCGAGCAGCTCGCGCTCGTTGGTAGTTACGTTCCGAAAGATTGCGACAATCGTCACCGCTAAGGCTTCGGCATCCCGGCCAAAAGGGTCGATGAGTTCATCTGCGCAAACCTGATCAAAGACGCGTTCACAAATAGCCAAATCGTGAGGGCTGAGGCAGGTGCGAGTGAAACGCCGGCGCGGCATTTGCGAACCTTCGCGGCCCGCTGTCCATGCAAAAAGATAGTGGGCCTTCACAGCCAGACCAAGGGGAACGAGAGTCCGGCCTCGCGCAAGAAACGCGAGTCGTTGACCGTTTGTTCCCGGCTACCAAAATTGGTTAATTCCGTACAAGTGAGCGGGCGGTGCAAATGGATGCTCAACCGGCGTCAAAGCCACCTCCGACCATCGGGATGATGTATCAGACCTTCAGCTTCCCGATGGCGCTGTGGACAAGTTGAACCGGACGTATTCGCCGTTAGGCTTGCTTGATCATCAGCGCCCCACCGATGGGCGGTCCAGTATGCGGCGGCATGTTTCCCGATTTCGCGGCTTTTCCGGTGCTCGGCAATCCGGTCCAGAAGTGCTTCGCTGCCCACCGGCCGCCCAGATGCCGACATCGGCTGCGCGGCAATGCAAGTCGAGCCATGCTTTCAATCTACACACAGCCGAGCAAACATGGCAAAAAGCGCACTATCACCCTAATTTATGTCACCGTAATTTAATTCCAGCTTTGGCCGGCTGATTTTTCTGCGTACTGGATCTTCCGATTGACTCGGATGCTCCCACAGTCCTTCTCCCCTCGTGGGCATAGGCGTCATCCCGTTGGCCCGATGCGTTGGTCGTGGAATGCTCGCGCGCTCCACCAGAGGCGCGCGTCTTTCATCTGTTCGGCCGATGCGCCGCTCCGTTGGAGGGTAGAGATTGAGAATCTGCCTTAGCTCTGGACCACCTCGTGCTGGCCGTGACCTCTGGACTTCGGATGAAGGGGCTGACCTATATTGTTGCGCGCAGGTTCATATCCGATCGCGGCAAGGGTTGCTTTCCTTGTCGCGTTGGCCGGCGTTCTCCTGCTCGCCCTTTTTCCGGAGTGGCTCCTGCAGAATTTGGGAGTGACCTTCACGCATCATGGCAAGCTCATCCACGTCGCCGCATTCACCGTTTTGGCGGCCTTGGGAAGTCTCGGCTGGACGGAACACAAGACAAAGCTGATTGTTCTCCTCGCATTTTCGGGCCTGGCGATTGAAGTTGTTCAGGGCGCGCAACTGATAGGGCGCGGTCCGGATGTATTCGACTGGATTGCCGACTGTGCTGGCATGGCCTGCGGGATCACAATCGCAAGCTGGACAAAGTGGCTCGCTGGAGGGCTGCCATAGGTCGCCCGTTGGCCCAGGTTAGTGGTGTGGCCAAATAAACCAAATACGGCGCTAAACACTTGTTTGATGGCGGAGAGAGCGGGATTCGAACCCGCGTTACGGTTTCCCGTAAACACACTTTCCAGGCGTGCGCCTTCAACCACTCGGCCACCTCTCCGTCTTAGCATTTTCGCCGCGGCCGGTTTCGCCGCGCGGGTTGGGGAGATGCGTCTCCCTTCGGGGATTCCGGTCCGGAACTCCGAACCGTGGGCGCCGTCAACCAGCGGATACCCTTCCCCCGCACCTGAGCCGTCAAAGCAACAGGCGCGGGGCTCATCTAGTCGATCCGGTGCCGAATGCCAAGACATAACGGCACTCTATTCGCTTTGTCGGACAGGGATGCTCTGTCCATGCCATCAGTGCTGCCCTGGTAGCCGATCGCCGCAATCGGCGGCGGTGTCTTTGCCGACTGGCGCCTCAGCGGCGCAAACCGGCGTGGGTTCAACTTCGCGTGTCGCGATTGCGGATAAAGCGGGCAGATCCTATTTATCAGGCCGATACAGACATTTCTGATAAGCTTCCGGGGAGGTAAGGTCTGGATGTTCCGCTTCGTCTTCCGTCTCGCGGCACTGGTTGCGCTTTCGGTTTCCGTCATCATGGCGGTGATCGACGCGACGCGCTCGGTGGCGGCCTCCGCGCTGGTCATGACCCCGCTCAACACGAGCTGGCTGGCCGTCTCGCCGGATACGCGAAGCACCTTCGAAAGCTTCGTCCGCGACAAGGCCGGTCCGCTGCTATGGGACGGCGCCATCGCCTGGGTGCTAAACCAGCCCGGCTTTGCCGTGTTCGCGGTGCTTGCCTTCATTCTCTATATGATCGGCTACAGGCGGGAGCGGCCGACCGGGCGGTTCGCCTAGACTTGATAACTTTCCAGCGTCCCCAAACAAAGCGAAAGGGAGACCGCACATGTTTCTCAGCGACATGCTGAACAAGAAGCTCAATCTGCCGAAGTCTGGCGAGGCGCTGCCGGGCCGCGCCAAGCCTATCCCGACGGCATCCAAGCACTTCGTCTCGAAGCGGCCGCTCAAGGGGCCGTATCCCGAGGGGCTGGAGACGGCGATGTTCGGGCTGGGCTGCTTCTGGGGCGCCGAACGCCTGTTCTGGCAGGTCGAGGGTGTCTGGGTCACGGCCGTCGGCTATGCGGGCGGCGTCACCCCCAACCCGACCTATCAGGAAACCTGCACCGGCCTTACCGGCCATGCCGAAGTCGTGCTCGTCGTTTACGACCGGAGGATCGTCTCCTATGCACAGCTTCTGAAGCTGTTCTGGGAAAGCCACGACCCGACGCAGGGCATGCGCCAGGGCAACGATGTCGGTACCACCTACCGCTCGGCGATCTACACGTTCGGTGATGCGCAATACCAGGCGGCGATCGCCTCGCGCGACGCCTACGAGGCCTCGTTGCACGGCGCCGGCCGCGGCAAGATCACCACCGAGATCGCGCCGGCACCGGAGTTCTACTTCGCCGAGGAGGACCACCAGCAATATCTGGCGAAGAATCCCTACGGCTATTGCAATCTGCAGGGCACCGGCGTCACCTGCGCTATCCCGGCGGCCGCCTCCGCTTGAGGCCTTTGGTGAGACGATGATCCGTGGCGCCGCATCCCGGCGCCACGCTTTTCCAAAGGTCAAAATTCCGCGTGAATTTTGTTTCGGGCCGTGCCAGATTGCCCGGAAGCGGGAGGACGACACTCCCGTCTGACGTCGCATGCCGGCCGGAGAACCGGGTTGGCAGGCGGTGCATAACGGAAAAATAACCGACAGGGTGTGGATCATATGAAACGTATCGTTCTCGGCCTCCTGGCCGCAACTGCAATGGTTCTTCCGGCCTTCGCCGCGGACATCCAGCCAGCACTTCTCTACGATCTCGGCGGCAAGTTCGACAAGTCGTTCAACGAGGCGTCCTACAATGGCGCCGAAAAGTTCACGGCCGAAACCGGCATTGCCTATGTGGAATTCGAGGTCAGCAACGCAACCCAGCGCGAGCAGGCGCTGCGCCGTTTCGCCGAGGACGGCCGCAATCCGATCGCCATGGCGGGCTTCTCCTGGGCAGATGCGCTGGAGAAGATCGCCGTCGAGTTTCCAGAGACCAAATTCGCCATCATCGACATGGTCGTCGACAAGCCCAATGTCCGCTCCGTCGTCTACAAGGAGCAGGAAGGCTCCTACCTCGTCGGCGTGATGGCCGCGATGGCCTCGAAGACCAAAAAGGTCGGCTTCATCGGCGGCATGGACATTCCGCTGATCCGCAGATTCGGCTGCGGCTATGTCGGCGGCGCGAAGGCGGCCGGCGCGACCGATGTCATCCAGAACATGACCGGCGATACGCCGGCAGCCTGGAACGATCCGGCCAAAGGCGGCGAGATCGCCAAGACGCAGATCGACCAGGGCGCCGACGTGATCTACGCGGCGGCAGGCGGCACCGGTGTCGGCGTGCTGCAGGCAGCGGCCGACGCCGGCAAGCTCGGCATCGGCGTCGATTCCAACCAGAACGGCCTGCAGCCCGGCAAGGTGCTGACCTCCATGGTCAAGCGCGTCGACGTCGCCGTCTACAATACCTTCATGGACGCCAAGAACGACAAGTTCACCGGCGGCATCAACGATCTCGGCCTGAAGGAGGGCGGCGTCGACTATGCCATGGACGACAACAACAAGGCGCTTGTCGACGACGCGATGAAGGCGGCGGTCGAAAAGGCCAAGGCCGACATCATCGCCGGTACCATCAAGGTGCACGACTACATGTCGGACAACGCCTGCCCCTATTGATCGTGAGATTGCCGATCTGATCGAAGCCGCCGGGTGAAAGCCCGGCGGCTTTGCTTTCTCAGTAGGCTTACCAATGCGGTGGCTTGGTCACCGGCACGTCGGGTGCGGCCTGTTCCTCCAGCGCCAGGAAGCGATCGGTCAGCGCATCGAGCTTGCGCTGCATGCGCTCGATCACCTTCCACTGCTCGGCGATCTGGCCGGACAGTTCCTCGATGGTCTTCTCCTGCTCGGCGGCGCGGATTTCCAGCGTCGTCAGCCGGTCGGCGGGCATGGTCATCTGAAAAAACTCGGTTTCTTGCTGCGCAACTCTCAGGAGATGCGAATTTCGGGATTCGCCATATTAGAGCGACATGCGTCCAATTGGACGCCGAAAATACGCTCTAAGCCTTACAATCTTCGCGTCGTGCTGCTGAAAATCCAACCCGATTTTCAGGCCGATGAGATGTGAAGGCCGCGGCCACGTTCGAAATTGACAAGCGCGCGGTGATTTGTCGAGAGTGAACGCTGCTCCGGCCAATTGGCACAGACGGGGCGTCATGCTAGGCGTTTTGACCAAGCGATAAAAAATAAGAGTGGGACAGGCTGCATGGCGCAGGCCGCAATCGAGCTGATCGGCATCAACAAGAGTTTTGGCGCCGTGCGCGCCAACCGCGACATCAATCTGGAGATCGTGCGCGGCACCATCCACGGCATTGTCGGTGAGAACGGCGCCGGCAAGTCGACGCTGATGTCGATCCTCTATGGCTTCTACCAGGCCGACAGCGGCGAGATCCGCGTCGGCGGCCAGCCGGCGTCGATCAAGTCGCCCAACGACGCCATCGCGCTCGGCATCGGCATGGTGCATCAGCATTTCATGCTGGTCGACAATTTCACGGTGCTGGAAAACGTCATTCTCGGCGCCGAAAGCGATGCACTGCTGAAGAAAAGCATCGCCAAGGCGCGATCCGAACTGGAACGCCTCGAGCGCGAATACGGGCTGGAGGTCGATCCCGATGCGATCATCGAGGAGTTGCCGGTCGGCCTGCAGCAGCGTGTCGAAATCCTCAAGGCGCTGTATCGCGGCGCCGAGATCCTGATCCTCGACGAGCCGACGGGCGTGCTGACGCCCGCAGAAGCTGACCATCTGTTCCGCATCCTGAGGCAGTTGAAGGAGCAGGGTAAAACGATCGTGCTGATCACCCACAAGCTGCGCGAGATCATGGCGATCACCGACACGGTCTCGGTCATGCGCCAAGGCACGATGGTGGCGACCAGGGAGACCAAGAAGACCACAGTCGAGGAACTGGCCGAGCTGATGGTTGGGCGCCGCGTGCTGCTCAGGGTCGAGAAGGGCGAGGCGGAAGCCGGCGGCGTCAAGCTCGCGGTGAAGAACCTGACAGTAAAGGATTCCCGCGGCGTCACCATGGTCGACGACATCTCCTTCGATGTGCGCGCCGGCGAGATCGTCGGCATCGCCGGCGTCGCCGGTAACGGGCAATCCGAAATGCTCGAGGCGATTTCCGGCATCAGGCGCGCCGTCTCGGGCTCCGTCATGCTCGACGGCAAGCCGATCGATCTCACCGGGGCCGCCGATCCCGGCGAGCTGCGCGACCGGGGTCTCGCCCATGTGCCGGAAGACCGTCATCATGTCGGGCTGGTGCTGGCCTTCGAGGAGAACGAGAATTCGATCCTCGGCTATCACGACGACGAACGATATCTGAAGGGGCCGTTCCTCGACATCGACGCGATCCGCAACGACGCCAGGGACAAGATTACCAAATACGACATCCGTCCGGCGGATTGCCGGCTCAAGACCGCCAATTTCTCCGGCGGCAATCAGCAAAAGATCGTGCTGGCCCGGGAGATGGAGCAGGATCCGGGCGTGCTGATCGTCGGTCAGCCGACGCGCGGCGTCGATGTCGGCGCCATCGAATTCATCCATAAGCGGCTCATCGCCATGCGCGACCAGGGCAAGGCGGTGCTGGTGGTGTCGGTCGAGCTCGACGAGATCCGCTCGCTGTCCGACCGCATCCTGGTGATGTTTGCCGGCCGCATCGTCGGCGAGCGCGGACCGGAGGCGACCGAAGGCGAGCTCGGCCTGCTGATGGCCGGCGTCGAGCGCCAGGAGGCGGCGGAATGAGCACGCCTTACGCCAAGCTGCCGGCCTGGGCCGATTACGGGCTGATCCCGGTAATCAATCTCGCCGTTGCCTTCGTCGTCGCCGGCTTCGTCGTGCTTCTGGTTGGCGAAAATCCGTTCCGCGCTGCCGCCGTCCTGGTCGAGGGCGCCTTCGGCCGCGGGCAAGGCATTGCGTTTACGCTTTTCTACGCCACCACCTTCATATTCAGCGGGCTGTCGGTGGCGGTTGCGGCGCATTGCGGCCTGTTCAACATCGGTGGCGAGGGCCAGGGTTATATCGCCGGTCTCGGCATCGGCATCGTCTGCCTGGCCTTCGACAGCGTGCTGCCCTGGTGGCTCACCTTCCCGCTGGCGATCATCGCCGCCGCGGCGATGGGGGCGCTATGGGCGCTGATCCCGGCCTATCTGCAGGCCAAGCGCGGTTCGCACATCGTCATCACCACCATCATGTTCAATTTCATCGCTGCCAGCGTTATGGTCTACGCACTGGTCGGATTCTTGAAGCCGGCCAATTCGATGGCGCCGCAGACACGCACCTTCCTCGACGGCGCGCAACTGCCGAAGCTCAACTGGGTCATCGAATTGTTCGGCGCCAAGATCCGTTCGGCGCCGTTCAACATCAGCTTCCTGCTGGCGCTGGCCATGGCCTTTCTGGTCTGGGTGCTGATCTGGCGCACTAGGCTCGGTTACGAGATGCGCACCTACGGCCACAGCTCGAGAGCGGCGCGCTATGCCGGCATTTCGGAAACCCGCATCATCATCGTCGCGATGATGATCTCGGGCGCGCTGGCCGGCATGATGGCGCTCAATCCGACGATGGGCGATCAGCACAATGTCGCGCTTGAATTCGTCTCGGGTGCCGGTTTCGTCGGCATCGCGGTGGCGCTGATGGGCCGCCTGCACCCGGTCGGCATCGTGCTGGCGGCAATCCTGTTTGGCATGCTCTACCAGGGCGGCGCCGAACTCGCCTTCGAGATGCCGGCGATCAGCCGCGACATGATCGTCATCATCCAGGGCCTGGTCATCCTGTTCGCCGGCGCGCTCGAGCACATGTTCCGACCCTATGTCCAGGCGCTGTTCGCCTCGCTCAGTCCGAGATCTGTCGGCATGGAAGCGATCAAGGGGAAGGGTGCCTGAGATGGACATGTTCAACGCCATCATCCAGGTTCTGGACTCGACCATCCGCCTGTCGGTGCCCTTGCTGCTCGCTTGCCTCGCCGGCCTCTATTCGGAGCGGGCCGGCATTTTCGACATCGGGCTCGAGGGCAAGATGCTGGTCGGCGCCTTCGCCGGTGCCGCCGCAGCCTCCGTCTTCCATTCCGCCTATATCGGCCTCGGCATGGCCATCCTCATCTCGGTCGCTTTCGCGCTGGTCCACGGCTTTGCCTCGATCACCCATCGTGGCAACCAGATCGTCTCCGGCGTGGCGATCAATTTTATCGCCGCCGGATCAACGATCATGCTCGGCCAGGCCTGGTTCCAGCAAGGAGGACGTACGCCGGCGCTTGCGCCCGGCGAGCGGTTCGGGGCGATCATCTGGCCCGGCGCGGACGCGCTTAGGGGGGTGCCGATCCTCGGCCCGATATATTCGGAACTCATCTCCGGCCATTCCGTGCTGGTCTACGTCGCGTTCCTCGCCGTGCCGTTCACCTGGTGGGTGCTGTTCCGTACCCGCTTTGGCTTGCGCATGCGCGCGGTCGGTGAGAACCCGGCCGCGGTCGACACCGCCGGCATCTCAGTCGCCTGGCTGCGCTACCGAGCGCTGATCTGCACCGGCGTGCTCACTGGCATTGCCGGCGCCTACCTGTCGATGGTGCAGAATGGCGGCTTCGTGAAGGACATGACCGCCGGCAAGGGTTACATCGCGCTTGCCGCGCTGATCTTCGCCAAATGGAAGCCGGTCAATGCCATGTTCGCCTGCCTGTTGTTCGGCTTCCTCGACGCGCTGTCGATCCGGCTGCAGGGCACGCCGCTGCCGCTGATCGGCAAAGTGCCGGTGCAGTTCATGCAGGCGCTGCCCTATATCCTCACCGTCATCCTGCTCGCCGGCTTCATCGGCAAGGCGATCCCGCCGCGCGCCGGCGGCGTGCCCTATGTCAAGGAACGCTGAGCATGGCCGCGAAAAGTGGAACCCGGTTTTCGGACGAGATCATGCGAGGGAAAAACTAAATGTCGCATGATCTGTTCGAAGCGGCCAAGGCGGCCATGGCCAAGGCCTATGCGCCCTATTCGAAGTTTCCGGTCGGGGCGGCACTGCGCACCGAGGACGGCCGCGTCTTTACCGGCGCCAACATCGAGGTCGCGTCCTATCCGGAAGGCTGGTGCGCCGAAACCACCGCGCTCGGCCACTACATCATGGCAGGCGGCGGCAGGATAACGGAGATCGCGGTGATCGCCGAGCGCACGGCGAAATGCTCGCCCTGCGGCGGCTGCCGGCAGCGGCTGGCCGAATTTTGCCGGCCGGAAACCAAACTCTATCTCTGCGACAATGCCGGCGTGGTCGAGACCGTGACCATGGGCGACATGCTGCCCTACGGCTTTCAGGGCGACATGTTGAAATGAAGCTGGTTGAAATGAAGAGTTGGTTGAAATGAAGGAAGCGCTTGATCGTCTCGTCGAAAGGCTGGACGGGCTGGCGCCCGCCACCGCGCTGGTGCTGGGTTCGGGCCTTGGCGGGCTTGTCGACCAGGTCGATGATCCTGTCCGCATTTCCTATGCCGAATTGCCGGGCTTTCCCAGAAGCGGCGTCACCGGCCATGCCGGCGAGGTGGTGGCGGGACATTTCGCCGGCACACCAGTGTTGATGCTGTCCGGCCGCGCCCACTACTACGAGCACGGCAACCCGGCGGCGATGCGGCCGGCGCTGGAGGTGCTCGCCGGCCTCGGCATCTCTAACCTGATCCTCACCAATGCTGCCGGCTCGGTCGATCCGGACATGGGGCCGGGCTCGGTAATGCTGATCACCGACCACATCAATTTCTCCGGCTCCAACCCGCTGATCGGCGAGCCAAGCGACCGCCGCTTCGTCGGCCTGACCGAAGCCTATGATGCCGGCCTTCGCGGGGCGATCGAGACGGCGGCGAAGGCGACGGCTACCGCCCTGCACAAGGGCGTCTATATGTGGTTTTCCGGGCCATGCTTCGAGACACCCGCCGAGATCCGCATGGCGCGCGTCATGGGCGCCAATGCCGTCGGCATGTCGACCGTGCCGGAGGTCATTCTCGCCCGCTTCCTCGGCTTGCGGGTCGCCGCCTGCTCGGTCATCACCAATCTTGCAGCAGGGATGACCGGGGCGGAGCTTTCGCACCAGGAGACCAAGGACATGGCGCCGGTCGGCGGCGCGCGTCTGGCGACGATCCTCCAGCGTGTGTTCCAGGATGGCTTGCCGGAGCGTAAGGTCCCGGCCTGATGCTTCCCCAGGAAATCATCCGAAGCAAGCGCGACGGCAACAAGCTGTCGACGCAGGAGATCGCCAGCTTCATCGAAGGCGTGACCGCAGGCGCCGTCTCGGACGGGCAGGTCGGGGCCTTCGCCATGGCGGTGTTCTTCAACGGCATGAGCCGCGACGAGGCGGTGGCGCTGACGCTGGCCATGCGCGACTCCGGCGACGTGCTCGATTGGTCGGACCTGCCGGGCCCAGTCACCGACAAACATTCGACAGGCGGCGTCGGTGACAATGTCTCGCTGATGGTGGCGCCGATCGTCGCCGCCTGTGGCGCTTATGTGCCGATGATTTCCGGCCGCGGTCTCGGCCATACCGGCGGCACGCTGGACAAGATGGATGCCATCCCCGGCTATATCAGCCAGCCGGATGTTGCGGGGTTCCGCAAGGCGGTGCTCGAAGCCGGCTGCGCCATCATCGGCCAGACCGCCGATCTCGCGCCCGCCGACCGCCGGCTCTATGCGATCCGCGACGTGACGGGAACTGTCGAATCGGTGCCGCTGATCACCGCCTCGATCCTGTCGAAGAAGCTGGCCGCCGGCCTGCAGTCGCTGGTGCTCGACGTAAAGGTCGGCAACGGCGCCTTCATGGAAAAGTCGCGCGACGCAACAACACTGGCGAACAGCCTGGTAGAAGTCGCCAATGGAGCAGGACTGAAGACCTCAGCACTGGTCACCGGCATGAACGAGCCGCTGGCGTCGGCAGCCGGCAACGCGGTCGAGGTGCGCAACGCCGTCGATTTTCTCACCGGCCGCTTCCGCGACCGGCGCCTGGAGGATGTGACGCTGGCACTGGCCGCAGACATGCTGCAGTCTGCCGGGCTGGTGTCGTCCAACCAGGACGGCATGCGGCGCGCCGCCGAGACGCTTGCCGGCGGCGGTGCCGCCGCCGTCTTCGCGCGCATGGTGGCGGCGCTGGGCGGCCCCGCAGATTTCGTCGAGAATCCGGAAAAATACCTGCCGAAGGCGGCGACTGAATTTGCGGTCAAGGCGACCGAACACGGCTTCGTCACCGGCATCGGGACCCGCGACATCGGGCTCGCCGTCGTCGGGCTTGGCGGGGGGCGCATACGGCCGGACGACAGGATCGACCATGCGGTCGGCATCACCCGGCTGTTGCCGGTCGGCGCGGAGGTGCGCCCCGGTGAGGCGCTGGCGCTGGTCCATGCCCGCAATCCCGCGGATGCCGAAGCGGCCGCGGCCGCCGTGCTTTCGGCCTATGCGATCGGTGCTTCAAAGCCGCCCGCGGAAAAAACCGTCATCCGGCGGATCCTGCCGCGCGGGTGATCCGGTCAGCAAGGCTCTACCTTCTTGTTGGACCATGATCGTTCCGAAAACCGGTTTCCACTTTTCCGGGGATCATGGTTCACTGGACGAGCAGCAGCGCACCGTTCTCGACCTGGTACTTTTCAAGCCGCTGGAGAAAGCTCAGACCGATCAGGTTGGTGCGCAGCGCTTTGTCGTCGAGCACCACCGCCTGGACGCCGTCGACCGTGATCTTGCCGATCTGCAGCCGATCGACGGTCACCAGGGCAGCCCTGATCGCGCCGTTGGCGGTGTTTACCTCGTGTTTGAAGTCGGACGCGTTCAGCGAAAAGCCGATCCTGCGTGCCGTCGAACTGTTGATGGCGACGAGCGTCGCGCCGGTGTCGATCATGCCGTCGACCGTTCGACCGTTGAGCCTGAACGCCGACGTGAAATGCCCGCGCACGTCAGCGGCGACCACGACCTTGCGGCCGAGCGGCTGCGGCGTCGAGGGTTTGTCAGGAACCGCGGCAAGATTCAGGTCCGTTTGCGTTTCGACTGCCGGCCTGGTCCCGACTGCCGATTTCAGCAGGCCACCGAACATCTGCGGATTCGACTGATAGAGCATCGGGAACGACGTCGATGTTACGGCGAGCACGCCGAGGATGAGAAGATTGCGCAGCATGGACCGGCCTTCGTGAAGGCCCATGCTTATAGCGACATGGTGTTTGCGGCTTTAACAGATGCGGAAAGCGGCCGTTTGCGTAAACGATCGGTAAACGAGTGGCACGGTCATTTGGTCCCGTACATGCGGTCTCCGGCGTCGCCGAGGCCCGGCATGATATAGCCTTTCTCGTTGAGCTGGCGGTCGATGGAAGCGGTGAAGACCGGAACATCGGGATGCGCCTTGATGAAGCGTTCGAGGCCCTCTGGCGCCGCCAGCAGGCAGAGGAAGCGGATGTTGGTGGCGCCGCGTCCTTTCAGCTTGTCGATCGCCGCGATCGCCGAATTGGCGGTCGCCAGCATCGGGTCGACGACGATCACCAGCCGGTCGGCGAGATCGCTCGGCGCCTTGAAGAAATATTCGACCGCTTCCAGCGTTTCGTGGTCACGGTAAAGGCCGATGTGGGCGACGCGCGCCGCCGGCACCAGATCGAGCAGGCCTTCGAGCAAGCCGTTGCCGGCGCGCAGCACCGAGGCGAAGACCAGCTTCTTGCCCTCCAGCGTCGGCGCTTCCATCGTCTCGATCGGCGTTTCGATCGTCGTCGTCGTCAGTTCGAGATTGCGGGTGACCTCGTAGCCAAGCAGCAGCGAGATCTCGCGCAACAGCCGCCGGAAGCCGGCCGTCGAGGTTTCCTTCTTGCGCATGATGGTCAGCTTGTGCTGGACAAGCGGGTGGTCGACGACGGTGACGCCCTGCATGATGTGCTCCGACGTGATGGTTCGTAGTGGGTGGTGAGTAGTGAGTAGTGAATAGTGAGCCGATTTGCGAGTCCCTGCCTTGGTGAAAGCGCTGGCCTTTTGACCGACCAATACGTCGGCGGCCATGCTCCACTACTCACTACTCACTACTCACTACTCACCGAACTTTCACGTCCAGCCGGCCCAGCAGCATTGCCTTGGTCTTCCTGTCGACGAAGGCGGCCTCGATGGCGGTTCTGGTGACGGCGGCGAGCGCCTTGTCATTCATCGAAAAATGTTCGGCGGCAATGTCATATTCGCGCTTCAGCGACGTCCAGAAATAGGGCGGATCGTCGGAGTTGAGCGTCACCTTGCAGCCTGCCGCCAACAGTGCCGGAAAAGGATGATCGGCAAAACTGTCGAAGACCTTCAGCGCGACGTTGGAACTAGGACAGCACTCGAGCACGACGCCTTCGTCGGCGATGCGCCGGACAAGGTCGGGGTTCTCGATGGCGCGCACGCCATGGCCGATGCGGGAGGGGCGGATGTGGTCGAGCGCGGCCTCGACGCTCTCCCAGCCCATCAGTTCGCCGGCATGGACGGTGATGCCGAGGCCGGCCTCGCGCGCGATTTCGAAGGCCCTGACATAATCCTCCAGATCGCCCATCCGCTCGTCGCCGGCAACGCCGAAGCCGGTGACCAGCGGATGCCCGCAGCGGGCGGCGAAGCGCGCTGCCTGCTCGATCGATTCGACGCCGGCATTGCGCACGCCGGTGACGATCATGCGGCCCTCGATGCCGGTCTTGGCCTTGGCGCGCGCCATGCCTTCGCCGAGCGCGTCCGTATAGGCCTTGGGCGACAGGCCGGCCTTGCCAGCGTGGTCCGGCGAGGTGAAGATCTCGGAATAGATGGCGCCGTCGCGGGCGAGGCTGGTCAGGTAATGATCGGCCAGCCGGGCATAGTCCTCCTCCGTGCGGAACAGGTCGGAGGAGAAGTCATAGGCGGCGAGGAAGGAGGTGAAATCGTGCCAGACGAAAGAGCCATTCTGAATGTAGGACGAGGTGTCCTTGCCGTATTTCTGCGCCTGGCGGATGACGAGTTCGGGCGCCGCTGCCCCTTCGATATGGCAGTGCAGTTCCGCTTTCAAAGGCATGCAATCATCCCGTCAGATCTGTCCAGCTCATCGACATAAGTACGATTTCTCGACCGAGAAGCGCGGCCGAACACCGCGTCTTAAACAATAGCGTCGGCACGATCGATCGGCTATGGTCCCGCCGGTTTTATGGCGGATCAAAAATAATGTCGGTTGAGAGAACCACGGCCGTTGGCGGCATGGAAACGTCCTATGGTTTCAAGCGTGTAGGGGCAGGCGAGAAGCAGTCCCTGGTCAATGACGTTTTCCACAAGGTCGCGAACCGCTACGATCTGATGAACGACCTGATGTCGGCCGGGCTGCACAGGCTGTGGAAGGACGCCATGGTCACATGGCTCAATCCACCGAAACGACCGGGCTGGAGCGTTCTCGACGTTGCCGGCGGCACCGGCGACATCGCCTTCCGCATCGTCGAGGCGAGCGGCAGGAACGCCCATGCCACGGTTCTCGACATCAACGGCTCGATGCTCGCCGTCGGCCGCGACCGGGCCGAGAAAAAGGGCCTGACGGCAAACACCGATTTCGTCGAAGCCAATGCCGAGGAGCTGCCTTTCACTGAGGCCACATTCGACGCCTACACGATCGCTTTCGGCATTCGCAACGTGCCGCGCATCGATGTGGCGCTTGCGGAAGCCTATCGCGTGCTGAAGCCCGGCGGGCGCTTCCTCTGCCTCGAATTTTCCGAGGTCGATATGCCGCTGCTCGACAAGGCCTATGAGGCGTGGTCGTTCAACGCCATCCCCAAGATCGGCAAGGCGGTGACCGGCGACGGCGAGCCCTATTCCTATCTGGTCGAATCGATCCGCAAATTTCCCAATCAGCAGAATTTTGCGGCGATGATTTCCCGCGCCGGCTTCGACCGCGTTTCTTTTCGCAATTATTCCGGCGGCATAGCTGCGCTTCATTCGGGCTGGAAGCTTTGAGGCGAGCGCAGTCATGAGCAGTGTCGGCGCTGGTTTCAGGCTCGTGCGGGCCGGCTGGGTGCTGGTCCGCGAAGGCGTCGTCGCGGCGCTGCCGGGCGACGAGCTCTTCGGTCTGCCGAAACTCGGCTGGCGGATGGCGCGGCTGTTGACCCGCCGCCGCGCGCTTGCCTATGAGCGTGGCGACCGGCTGGCCAAGGCCGTCGTCCGGCTCGGCCCATCCTATGTCAAGCTCGGCCAGTTCCTGGCGACGCGGCCCGATGTCGTCGGCAACGACATAGCGCTCGATCTCGCCATGCTGCAGGACAAGATGCAGACCTTTCCGCAGGCCGAGGCCATAGCTGCGATAGAGGCTTCGCTCGGGCGCAAGGTTGGCGAGCTCTACGCCAGTTTCGGCGAGGCCGTCGCCGCCGCGTCGATCGCTCAGGTCCATATCGCCGAAACCCTGCAGGACGGCGTCGGTTCGCGGGTGGCGGTAAAGGTCATCCGGCCGGGCGTGCGCCGCCGTTTCTTTCGCGATCTCGAAAGCTATTTCCTCGCCGCCCGTCTCCAGGAAAAATACATTCCGTCGTCGCGCCGGCTACGTCCGGTCGAAGTGACCCAGACGCTGGCGCAGACCACCAAGATCGAAATGGATCTGCGGCTCGAGGCGGCAGCGCTTTCGGAACTCGGCGAGAACACCAAGGACGATCCCGGCTTTCGCGTCCCGTCCGTCGACTGGGAACGTACCGGCCGTGACGTGCTGACCATGGAATGGGTCGACGGCATCAAGTTGAACGACATTGCCGGCCTCGCTGCCGCCGGCCATGACCTGAAGGCGATCGCCGTCAACCTGGTCCAGTCGTTCCTGCGCCACACACTGCGTGACGGTTTCTTCCACGCTGACATGCACCCGGGTAACCTGTTCGTCGAGCCCGATGGCACCATCGTCGCTGTCGATCTCGGCATTGCCGGCCGGCTCGGCAAGAAGGAGCGCCGGTTCCTCGCCGAAATTCTCTACGGCTTCATCACCCGGGACTATCTGCGCGTCGCCGAAGTGCATTTCGAGGCCGGCTACGTGCCGCGCCAGCATAATGTCGCGGCATTCGGCCAGGCGATCCGGGCGATCGGCGAGCCGATCCACGACCAGCCGGCTGAAACCATCTCGATGGCCAAGCTCTTGGCGCTTCTGTTCGAGGTGACCGACCTCTTCGACATGGCGACGCGGTCCGAACTGGTGCTGCTACAAAAGACCATGGTGGTGGTCGAGGGCGTCGCGCGCACGCTCGACCCGGCATTCAACATGTGGAAGACGTCCGAACCGGTGGTTGGCGGCTGGATATCGGGCAATCTCGGCCCGCGTGCCCTGCTGGCCGACGCGCGGGACGGCGCCAGCGCACTGCTGGCACTGGCCCGCCAGGCCCCAGACCTCGCCGCCCGCACCGAGCGGCTGTCGCGCGAGATCGATTTGATGGCCGAACACGGGCTGCGTTTCGACGAAAGGACGGCGCGCGCGATCGGCAAGGCCGAGGCGCGCTACTCCCGTTCCGGCCGGCTGGCGCTGTGGGTGATCGCGCTGACGCTGGTTTATATCGCGTGGAAGTTGCTCTGAGTGCATGCGATGACAGCAGTGCTGTCATTGCATGCAACTCGCCTATTGCTATATTGAGGCAAGGAGCAATGCCATGAGCACCATCACAATCCGTAAGCTTGATGAGAGGGTGAAGCAGCTGCTTCGCGAACGCGCTGCTGCCCGCGGCGTCTCGATGGAGCAGGAGGTGCGGGATTCCTTGCGTGAGGTGACAATCCCCAAAACCGGGCTTGAGAATGGGGCGTGGCGGCTGAAGGCGTCGCGTGACGAAATCCTGGCGCTCGGACGGAAGCTGGAAAACCCATTCGACCCCAAGGTGTCCACCACCAACAATGGACAGGAACTGGCCTCGGGCATGACCCTCTCCGGCAAGCGCATTCTGCTGATCATCGGCGGCGGCATCGCCGCCTACAAGGCGCTGGACCTGATCCGCCGGCTGCGCGAGCGGGGCGCCGCGGTGCGTGTGGTGATGACTTCCGCCGCGCAGGAGTTCGTGACCACGCTGTCGGCCGGGGCGCTCTCCGCCGACCACGTCTTCACCGATTTGTTCGACCGCAATGACGAGCATGATGTCGGCCATATCCGCCTGTCGCGCGAGGCCGACCTTGTCGTCGTGGCGCCGGCGACCGCCGACCAGATGGCGAAGCTTGCCAACGGCCATGCCAACGATCTTGCCTCCACCGTGCTCATCGCCACCGACAAGCCGGTGCTGATGGCGCCCGCCATGAACCCGAAAATGTGGTCGCATCCGGCGACCCGGCGCAACCGAGCGACGTTGCAGAAGGACGGCATCGCATTCGTCGGCCCGGAGAAGGGCGAGATGGCCGAGAGCAACGAGGCGGGCGAAGGCCGCATGGCCGAGCCGCTGGAGATCGTCGCTGCGATCGAGGCGCTGCTCGATATCAGTCCGAAGCCGCTCGCAGGCAGAAAGATCATCGTCACCTCAGGTCCGACGCATGAGCCGATCGACCCGGTGCGCTACATCGCCAATCGCTCGTCCGGCAAGCAGGGCCATGCCATCGCGGCGGCGCTGGCTAGGCTGGGCGCCGATGTGCACCTCGTCTCCGGTCCGGTCGGCATTGCCGATCCGGCTGAGGTGACAACACTGCATGTCGAAACTGCGAACGAGATGAAAGACGCTGTCGAACAGCTGCTGCCGGCGGACGCGGCGGTGTTCGTCGCGGCGGTCGCCGACTGGCGCAGCGAGACTTCGGCCGGCGAGAAGATCAAGAAAGTGGCGGGCGAGGGGCCGCCGGCGCTGCAGATGATCGAAAACCCCGATATTCTTGCCGGTGTCGGTCATCACAGGAAACGGCCCAGCCTGATCGTCGGCTTTGCCGCCGAGACGCAGGATCTCATCAGGAACGCCGAGGCAAAGCTCAGGAAGAAAGGCGCCGATTTCATCGTCGCCAACGACGTGTCCCACAAAGGCGGGGTGATGGGCGGCGACCGCAACCGGGTGCGGATCGTCTCGAAGGCCGGTGTCGACGAATGGCCCGAGATGAGTAAGGACGAGGTGGCGACGCGGCTTGCCGCCTTAATCGCCGAGCGGCTGAAGACGATCACTGTCTAGAGCGGCGGACTTTCAAGTTGAAGCGTACCGCCGCTCTATCTTCTTGTTTGAGCATCGGATTTTTCCAAAACCGGTACCCACTTTTGGGTCCGATGCTACCCGGGTGCTTCCTGTGGCCGGGCTGCCGGTCCCGAGATCCTGAGGGCGGCGAGGCATCCCAGAATCCCGAGTGGCACGAAGGCGAGAAACAGCCAGGTGGCGACATTTGCCGCCGCTTCGCGGTTCAGGCCTTCGGAGAAACCGCTGGCATTGGCGACGATGCTGGTCAGTGCGGCACCCACCGCATAGCAAATGCGCTGCATGGTCGGCACGGCGGCGGAGGCGATCGTCTGCTCACCATCCCCAGCCGATGCCACGATCACGCGTGTGACGAAGGGCCAGGCAATGCCGAAGCCGCCGCCCTGCAGCAAGGCGCAAAACAGGATCAGCGGAATCGAACCCGCCGGCACGGCGTAGGCGAAGCCGGCGATGCCGGCCGCGATCATCAGTGCGCCGCCGGTGATGATCAGCCTCTCGCGTTCCGGCGGCGCATTGGCGACGAGGATCGACAGGATCGACCAGGCGATCGATTCGGCGGCGATGATATAGCCGGTGGTCAGGATCGGAATGCCGTGCAGGCTGGTCAGAAGCAGCGGCCCGTAGACGGCGAAGGAACAGGTCGCCACCGAAAAGGCGGCGACCATGGTCATGCCTGCGCCGACCGGCGTGCGCCATGAGAACAGCCGCGACGGGAACAGCCGCGAGCCCGGCTTCAGCGCGTCGATGCGGATGAACAGCGCAAGCCCGATCAGTCCGAGGACCAGCAGTAGAGAGGAACGCAGCCGGGCAATGTCGACCCCAGCCGTGGCAATCAGCACGACGCTGACGGCAAGGCAGCCGAGCGCGGCAAAGGGGAAGGGCGGCGCCGTTCCAGTGATCGCCTGTGGCCTGGTTGCCTCAGGCGTGTCGAGCACGATAAAGCTCGCCAGCGCCATAGCCGTGCCGCCGACTGTGAAGACGCCGAAAGCCCAGCGCCAGGAGAGCAGCTCGGTCATCAACGCACCGAGCACCGGTCCGCTGAAGGCGGCGACGCCCCAGATCGCCGACATGACGCCGAAAAGCTGCGGCCAGATGGCGCGTGGAAACAGCCGCTCGACCGAGACGAAGGCCAGCGACACCAGCGCGCCGCCGCCAAAACCCTCGATCAGGCGCCCGGCCAGGAACAGCGGCATGGAGGGCGCGATGGCGCAGACCAAGGCGCCGGCGGCATAGAGCAGGGCGGCGACCACCATGTTGGTGCGCAGCGCGACATAGCTCACCAGCCGTCCGGCGGCAGCGCCTGCGACGATGGCGCCGAGCTCGTAGATCGCCAGCGACCAGCCGACCAGCTGAACGTCGGCGAGCTCGCCGACCATGGCCGGCATCACCGTTGCCACCATGGTTTCGTTGGTGGCGTGCAGCAGGATGCCGAGGCTGATGAAGCAAAAGCGCGCCAGATCGCCGCTCGCCCACAGCGCGCGCCAGTCGACCCTGTTTGTGCTGGTTTCCGTCACCCCGCCCTCCCAAACTTTCTTATGCGCCGATTAAAAAATGGTGGAGCGCTCTTTGATTCAAACAAGCGCGCGGCGCTTCGGGGACGGGTTGTAAAACCTCAACCGCAGTTGAGTTCAAGCGGTTTTTGCGGGTGCGCCGAGATGCTGGCGGGAAGTCTGGGTGATCGAAGATTGGCGATCATGGCGTCAGCGATGATCATCCTTGGCATGGC
The DNA here is from genome assembly GCF_004792125.1 of Mesorhizobium sp. M5C.F.Ca.ET.164.01.1.1. Taxonomy (NCBI): domain Bacteria; kingdom Pseudomonadati; phylum Pseudomonadota; class Alphaproteobacteria; order Hyphomicrobiales; family Phyllobacteriaceae; genus Mesorhizobium; species Mesorhizobium sp. M5C.F.Ca.ET.164.01.1.1. Next base: position 1,914,484 of record NZ_SRTG01000001.1, read on the forward strand.
GGTTTCCAAAATCATGCGGCGCGGAACAGTCCAATCCTGTTCCGCGCCGCAGAGCCTCGCTATGGCACGCTTATTTGAACGAGTGGATCAGCTCCAGTGAGGTGACGGCGACTGCCAGGTTGACACCGGTCTGCGCCTGTACGTTCAGAGGCTGCAGCGAGAAGGCGCTGTTCAGTCCGCCGACCAGTAGATTGGCGCCGCCGCCAGTCACCAGGCTGGCCTCGGCATTGACGCCATAATAGCTGCCGGCAAGATCGCCGGAATTACGGTCGCGGGTGGCCGCCAGAACCGCCCATATCAATTCGCCCTGGTGCGTCCTGCCGACGTCGACGCCGAGCTTTGATATGACCCCGGTATAGGCTTCGGGGGGACCGCCATGATGAGGGCGAAAGGTGCAGGCCACGCCTTTGTTGGATGTGACGATGTAGCCGGTGCCGCCGTCGATGGTGCAGTCGAGCACGCCGAGCTCCAGCCTGCCCGCGCTGGCAGGGGCAGCGAGCACCGTGGCGGCGAGGGCGGCGGCACAGGCGAGGTTCTTGATCATGGGAGGGGTCCTTTTCGCGAATTGCCTTGAACAACGGCTGAACATTCCGAGCGTTCCGCCGAAAACTTGGCGCGATCAAGGCGGGTCAATGCACAGTCATTGAAGGTTTCGAAGCCATGCCAAACGGCAGGCCTGCCATATTAGGCCCGACGCAGCCGTCGGTCAGCCGGTGCTGGTGCGCGCCAGGCCGTCCTTGGCCGGCTGGTAGGTGGGATTGAGGCGCACTGCCTCGCGGTAGGATTTTGCCGCCTTGGCCTTGTCGCCGCGCCGCTCGTAGATCAGCGCCTGGTTGGACCAGGCCTCGGCATTCTTGCCGTCGAGCTTGATCGCCATGTTGATGTCGGCGAAGGCATTGTCCTCGTCGTTCATGGCGAGGTAGGAGAGGCCGCGGCCATTGTAGGGCTCGGCGGCGTCCGGCGCCAGCGAGATGGCGGTCGAGAAATCCTCAATGGCGAAAGCGTGCTGGCCCTGGCTCTGATAGATCAGGCCGCGATTGTGGTAGGCGCGTGCATCTGTCGTGTCGAGCTGGATCGCCTTCTGGAAATCGTTGAAAGCTTCCTGGATGCGGCCGGCTTTGCGGTAGAGGTTGCCGCGGCCGATATAGGCGGCGTCATAGTCGGGATTGATCTGGATCGAGCGGTTGTAGTCGGCAAGCGCGGCCGCCTGGTCGCCGAGGAAGCGCTGGATGAGAGCGCGGTTCGAATAGGCCTGGTAGAAATTCGGATTGAGCTGGATGGCGGTGTTGAAGTCCTTGAGCGCCGCCTGATACTGGCCGCCGCGGCCATAGGCCGAGCCGCGCACATTGTAGCCTTCGGGATCCTGGGGACTGCGCTGGATAACCGCCGACAGCGAGGAGATGTTCTCGGCCGACCCTTGTGCCTTGTCGATGTTGGTGAATTCGCCGGTCGGGACTGTCTGGCAGCCGGCGAGCGCCAAGCCAGAAAGCAGGGCTGCTGTCAGGGCGAAGCGGCGCATAACGGTTCTGCGCTCCACGCTTGTTGCGTTCATATCTGCTCTGTCCTCACTGCCCGCCGCGCCGTCAGGTCTGTTCCGTCTCCGAACCGTCCCTCTCCGAACTGGTCGAATTCAACAAAAAGGTGGCGGCGATTACGCATCGCGCCACCTTGGGTATCCTTCGAAAAGGACGAAAAATTGGCGTCAGAACCGCGGCGGACGCGGAGCACCTGCACCAGCAGCACCAGCCGCCACCGGGCGCGGCGTCATCGGCAGCAGACCCTCGCGCTGGGCGCGCTTGCGGGCCAGTTTGCGGGCGCGGCGAACGGCTTCCGCCTTTTCGCGGGCGCGCTTCTCGGAAGGCTTCTCATAATGTCCGCGCATCTTCATTTCGCGGAAGATGCCTTCGCGCTGCATCTTTTTCTTGAGCGCGCGAAGCGCCTGATCAACATTGTTGTCGCGGACGAGTACCTGCACGGGCAATCCTGTCTTTCGGGTTTGTTAACAACAGGCAAGTGGCCATAGTCGCTTGCCTCCGCGGCAGTCTACACCACGAATTGTGGCGGCTGATAGCAGAATCATGCTGCTCTGTCCACTGCCGAAACGAAAAACCCGCCTCGGCAGCGGGTGTCGGCGCAAATCAGCACCATGTGGAAATCAATAGCATAACTGCCGTCAGAAAGCAAGAAATTACGACTTCTGGTAGTAGTTGCCTTCTCGGGCGGGCTCTCCGCGCCGATGAGAGCGATCGTTGGCGTTTTCTCCGCCACCGATAAATTCTTACTGCCTCAATCCGGCAAAACGGTCCGCCCGGCTTTATCGACGAAGGAACAAACCTCGTTCCCCATGGTTGTTTCGCATTGGCACGCACAGGAGAAAACCGATGTCAGAAACCCGTGAATGGCTCGTCCAGTGGCTCAGGGACGCGCATGCGATGGAGGAGCAGGCCGAAACCATGCTGAACGGCCAGCTGAGCCGGCTGGAGAGTTATCCCGAACTCCGTGAGCGCATTAACCTGCACGTCGACGAGACGAAAGGGCAAGCCGCACGCCTCAGAACCTGCCTGGAACAATTAGGCGAAGATACGTCCACGCTGAAGGACGCCGGCGGCAAGCTGCTGGCGATGGCGCAGTCCCTAAGCGGCGTCTTCGCCGGCGACGAGGTGATGAAAGGCTCACTGGCGAGCTACACCTTCGAGCACATGGAGATCGCATCCTACACGATCCTTATCGCAGCCGCCGAATCCCTTGGCGAAACAGAAGTCGCCCGGGCTTGCGAACAAAACCTGCGTGAGGAGGAGGCGATGGCCGAGTGGCTGAAAAACAAGCTGCCCGCGACTACGCAGCAGTTCCTGGCTCGCTCGGAGTCGGACAGCGACAATGCCAAACGATGAGGACAACAGGCCGGCGGCCAAGATGACGCCGCCTTCGGTGTGGCGGGCCTACAGCTATGCCTGGATTACCCTCGGCTTCTTCATCATCTCGATCGTCGGTCACTGGGTTTTCGGCTGGTTCGCCTATCTCGACGAGCAGCAAGCGCTCGGCCAACCGCCCGAATTCAGCGGCTATCTGATCGAGATGAGCCGCGACACGCTCGAGAACTGGCAGTCGGAATTCCTGCAACTGCTCTGGCAGGTCGGCGGCCTGGCGTTCCTGCTCTTCGTCGGTTCGCCGCAATCGAAGGAGAGTACCGACCGTATGGAGGCCAAGATCGACGCGCTTCTTAGGCTTGTCGATCCGAAGAAAGGCAAGGAAGCGATTCGCGAGCTGGACCTGCAATATGACGGCCGCCACACGGACGAGCCGCACGCCCACCGGAACTAATCGGGGGATGGAAACGTGGCCCGGAGCCGATCATCGCTCCGGGCCATTTGATGCCCTCCTCCGACACAAACCAGATCGCTATGAAGCTGTGGCCAAGTGAAGCCGCTCGAAATCCTCGAAGAACTCGCCGTAGTCGCAGGTTATTTCGTCGCCCGCCGCTATGTCGCGGATCGCGGTTGCCCCGCCATACTGCGAAAAATCCGTGTTCGGCCTTTCGGCGTGGTTCATGAAGCGGCCATTGTCGACTTCATAGACCATGAATCCGGGCCGGTCCGGGCTTGGATACGCATATCTGTCGAGCAATTCCCTGAGATGGGGCGGCGCGGCCTCATATTTTTCCATCGGGATCAGCCGGTCGAAATCCGGATCGAGCTGCCAGATCGACGCTCCCTTCTTGATCGGCTCGGCGGCGAACACGCCGACGCCCTCGATTGCGCTCGCGGCGATGTAGGTCCTGATCAGCAGCATATTTTCGGCTCGTCTTCGACAGCATTCTACGAACAGAAAACGCAATCGCTAAATCGCGCCAAGAAAGCAAGGCCGGTTTTGCAACATGCCGTGTTCCATTGTTCGCCGATGAGAAAACGCCTCACGTCCGGCTGATCGAAACACCGCCGTCGGCATACAGCGCGGTTCCGGTGGTGAAGCTCGACGCATCCGACGCCAGATAGAGGGCCGAGCGGGCGATCTCTTCAGGCTCGGCAACGCGCTTCAAGGCATGCAGGTTTTCGATGAAGGCTCGCGATTCAGGTGTCTTGAACGTTGCCGAAGGCGTATCGGTGCCGCCCGGCAACAGCGCGTTGACCCGCACGCCTTTCGCGCCGTATTCGGCGGCAAGCACCTGCGTCAGTCCGATCAGCCCGGCCTTGCTTGCGGCATAGCTGGTCATGCCGGGCATGCCGACGGTGTGGCCGACGAAGGTAGAGGTGAAGATCAGCGATCCGCCGCCGCGTTCGACCATGGCCGGCACCTGATACTTCGCGCCGAGAAAGGCGCTGGTCAGGTTGGTGTCGAGCGTTTCGCGCCAGGCCTGCAGCGACAAGTCGGAGATCGGCCCCATCTGGCCGACGGCGCCGACATTGCTGAAGGCGATGTCGAGCCCGCCAAACCGGCCGACAGCCAGTTCGACAAGGGCTTTCGCATAGGCTTCGTCGCGGACATCGCCGGCAAGAGCGATGGCGGTGCCGTCGGCGTCTTCGATTTCGGCAACCAGCGCATCGAGCTCCGCCTGGCGACGGGCCGCGACGACCACCTTGGCGCCTTCCTCCGCAAACACCTTGGCCGTGGCGCGGCCGATGCCGGAGCTGGCGCCGGTGACGATGGCGATCTTGTTGGTGAGTGCGAACATCTTCTCTGCATCCTTCTTTCGTGCCGGCTTGCCGACGTTTTGGATGCGTCGTCGCAAATTGCGGCGATGCGAGCCACCCGATACCTGCGAACGCGTACCGAATGCATCGTCGGCCCGCCGGACTGCCAGCGTCTTTTTCATCGCGGCGCAAAACGGCAAGCGCCGTCGCAAACAGCGCAAGGCTGGCAGCGCGGTTTCGCTAGTGATACTGCTCGCGCGCCGGCGCTCGATTGGATGCCCGGCCGCTATCTGCGAGGCTGGAACGTTGAAGAAATACTCGGTATTCGCCATCGCCCGCGAGGCTATGCGCGGCCACAAGGGTTGGGAGGAACAGTGGTCCTCGCCAGAGCCGAAGAAGGAGTACGACGTCATCATCGTCGGCGCCGGCGGCCATGGCCTGGCCACCGCCTACTATCTCGCCACGGTGCACGGCATCACCAATGTCGCGGTCCTGGAAAAGGGCTGGCTCGGCGGCGGCAACACCGGCCGCAACACCACCATCATCCGCTCCAACTATCTCTATGACGAAAGCGCCGGCATCTACGACCATGCGCTGAAGCTGTGGGATGGGCTCAGCCAGGAACTCAACTACAACGTCATGTATTCGCCGCGCGGCGTCATGATGCTTGCGCACAATGTGCACGACATCCAGGTGCTGAAGCGCCACGTCCACGCCAACCGTCTGAACGGCATCGACAATGAATGGCTGACGCCGGAAGCGGCGAAGGAATTCTGCCCGCCGCTCAATATTTCGCGCGATGCCCGCTATCCGGTGATGGGCGCGACCCTGCAGCGTCGCGGCGGCACCGCGCGTCACGATGCCGTCGCCTGGGGCTACGCGCGCGGCGCTTCGGCGCGCGGCGTCCACATCATCCAGAATTGCGAGGTCACCGGAGTCAAGCGGTCGCCGAATGGCGCGGTCACCGGCGTCGAGACGACGCGCGGCTTCATCGGCGCCAGGAAGGTCGGCGTCGTTGCCGCAGGGCATTCGTCCGTCATCATGAACATGGCCGGCGTGCGCATGCCGCTGGAAAGCTATCCGCTGCAGGCGCTGGTGTCGGAGCCGGTCAAGCCGGTATTCCCTTGCGTGGTGATGTCGAACACGGTGCATGCCTATATCTCGCAATCCGACAAGGGCGAGCTGGTCATCGGCGCCGGCACCGACCAGTATGTCTCCTATTCGCAGACCGGCGGCCTGCATATCCTCCAGCACACGCTCGACGCCATCTGCGAGATGTTCCCGATGTTCACGCGCATGAAGATGCTGCGGAGCTGGGGCGGCATCGTCGACGTGACGCCCGACCGCTCGCCGATCCTGGCCAAGACGCCGGTGCCCGGCCTCTACGTCAATTGCGGCTGGGGCACTGGCGGCTTCAAGGCGACGCCGGGCTCGGGCCATGTCTTTGCCCATACAATCGCAAAAGACGATCCGCACCCGATCAACGCGCCCTTCACCATCGAGCGCTTCCGCACCGGCCGTCTCATCGACGAAGCGGCGGCGGCGGCGGTGGCGCACTGATGATGGCCCGCTTCGTGATGTTGGGTCAGAGGCTTTGCGTTCAACCGGCCGGCGCCCGCGTCGGCCACGGCGAATTGTAGGAACAACCATGCTTCTCATCCGCTGCCCCTATTGCGAGGAAGAGCGCCCGGAACTCGAATTCCGCAACGCCGGCGAGGCGCATATCGCTCGTTCGGCTAACATGGCCGGCGAGAGCGATGACGACTTCGAAAAGTTCTTCTTCATCCGCTCGAATCCCAAAGGCATCATTTATGAGCGCTGGCGGCACATGCATGGCTGCGCGCGGTTCTTCAACGCCGTGCGCGACACCGTCAGCGACAGGTTCCTGATGACCTACAAGGCCGGCGAACCCAAGCAGGCGAAACTGCCGGGAGCCTCCGAATGATCGCAGCGTTCCGCATCCCCGGCGCCGGGCGCCTCAAGCAGGCGGAGACGACCCGCTTCAGCTTCGACGGCCAGTCCTATGCCGGTGTCGAGGGCGATACGCTGGCCTCGGCGCTGCTCGCCAACGGCGTCCATCTGGTCGGCCGCTCGTTCAAATACCACCGGCCGCGCGGCTTCCTGTCCGCCGGGGCGGAAGAGCCCAACGCGCTGGTTGAGATCAAGCGCGACGCAGCGCGCAAGACGCCCAATGTCCGCGCCACCGTGCAGGAGCTCTATGACGGGCTGACGGCGCAGTCACAGAACCGCTGGCCGTCGCTGTCCTTCGACGTCAGTGCGGTCGGCGACATCGCCTCGCCGCTGCTTTCGGCCGGCTTTTACTACAAGACCTTCATGTGGCCGAAGGCTGCCTGGAAAAACCTCTACGAGCCCAAGATCCGGGCCGCGGCCGGCCTCGGCGTCGCCCCCGACCAGCCGGATCCCGACCATTATTCGGCGCGTTTCACCCATTGCGACGTGCTGGTGCTGGGCGGAGGTGCTGCCGGTATTGCGGCCGCACTTGCCGCGGCCGAAACCGGCGTGCGCGTCATCCTTGCCGATGAACAGGCGGATTTCGGCGGCAGTCTTCGTTTCGAGAGCGGCGCGAAGGTCGAAGGCCAGGACGGTTTTGCCTGGGCACAGACCGCGATCGTCAAACTCAAGGCCATGGACAATGTCCGCGTGCTCTCCCGGACCACGGCCTTCGGCTATTACGCGCAGAATTTCGTCGGGCTGGTCGAGCGCGTCAGCGATCATCTGCAGAATCCCGGCCGCGACCTGCCGCGCGAGCGGCTGTGGCAGGTCCGCGCCAGGCGCGTGGTGCTGGCGACCGGCGCCATCGAGCGGCACATGGTGTTCGCCGACAACGACCGCCCGGGCATCATGCTGGCGTCAGCGGCGCGCACCTACCTCAACCATTTCGGCGTGGCGGTCGGCAGGAATGTCGGCGTCTATACGGCCAATGATTCCGCCTATGCGGCGGCGATCGACCTGAAGAAGGCCGGTGTCGGCGTGGCGGCGATAGTCGACCTGCGCGACAACCCGACCGGGTTGGTGATCGACGAGGCGAGGGCGCTCGGCATCGAGGTCAATTTCGGCCGCGCGGTGATCCGCGCCGGCGGCAAATTGCGCGTCTCATCGATGACCGTGCAGCCGAAGAATGGCGGCGGCGAACGTACCATCCCTGTTGACGCGATCCTGATGTCGGCCGGCTGGACACCGTCGGTGCATCTGTTCTCGCAGTCGCGCGGCAAGGTTGCCTTCAACGACGAGACCAAGCGCTTCGTGCCCGGCGCCTATCCGCAGGACTGCGTCTCCGTCGGCGCCTGCAACGGCATGGACGGGCTATCGGCGACGATCGACGAGGCCTATGCGGCGGGCGCCAAGGCGGCGAAGGATGTCGGCGCCAACACCGCCAAGGGAAACAAGCCGAAGGTCGACGCCAGCGAGAGCTGGTCGCGCGGCATGCTGGGTGCGGCACCCGGCGCCGGGCCGGACACGACGGTCAAGGCCTTTGTCGATTTCCAGAACGACGTCACCGCCAAGGACATCCGGCAGGCGGTGCATGAAGGCATGCGCTCGATCGAGCACGTCAAGCGCTTCACCACCAACGGCATGGCGACCGACCAGGGCAAGACCTCGAACATGCATGGTCTGGCAATCGCCGCCGAGACGCTGGGCAAGCCGATACCGCAAGTCGGGCTGACGACGTTCCGGGCGCCCTACACGCCGGTGACCTTCGGCTCGATCGTCGGCCATGCGCGGGGTCCGCTCTTCGAACCGACTCGCAAGACGGCGATCCATCCCTGGGCCGAGCGCCAAGGCGCCGTGTTCGAGGATGTCGGCCAGTGGAAGCGCGCCTGGTATTTTCCAAAGGCGGGCGAGGACATGCACGCCGCTGTCGATCGTGAGTGTGTCACGGTGCGCAAAACGGCCGGCCTGTTCGACGCCTCGACGCTGGGCAAGATCGAGGTGGTCGGGCCGGATGCGGCGAAGTTCATGGAACTGCTCTACACCAATCCGTGGGAAAAACTGGAGCCCGGCCGCTGCCGCTATGGCATCATGCTGCGCGAGGACGGTTTCATCTATGACGACGGTGTCGTTGGCAGGCTTGCACCCGACCGTTTCCATGTGACGACGACGACGGGCGGTGCGCCGCGTGTCATGAACCATATGGAGGATTACCTCCAGACCGAGTTCCCGCATCTCAACGTCTGGCTGACCTCGATCACCGAGCAGTGGGCGGTGATCGCCGTGCAGGGGCCGAAGTCACGGGAGATCATCGCGCCGTTGGTCGAGGGCATCGACATGTCGGACGAGGCGCTGCCGCATATGTCGGTGCGCGAGGGCAAGATCTGCGGCGTGCCGACAAGGCTGTTCCGGATGTCGTTCACCGGCGAACGCGGCTTCGAGGTCAACGTGCCGGCCGACTACGGCCAGGCCGTCTGGGAAGCGCTGTGGGCCGAGGGCCAGAAGCATGGAGCCTGTGCCTACGGCACGGAGGCGATGCACGTGCTGCGTGCAGAAAAGGGCTACATCATCGTCGGCCAGGACACCGACGGCACGGTAACGCCTAACGATGCCGGTCTCGATTGGGCAGTCGGCAAGAAGAAGACCGATTTTGTCGGTATTCGCGGCATGGCGCGGCCGGACCTTGTCGCCAACGGCCGCAAGCAACTGGTCGGCCTGAAGACCAAGGATCCTAAGGTGGTGCTGGAAGAAGGCGCGCAAATCGTCGGCGATCCGAAGCAAGCGATCCCGATGACCATGATCGGCCATATCACCTCCAGCTACTGGTCGGAAAATTGCGGCCGCTCGATCGCGCTGGCCCTGGTTGCCGGCGGCCGCGACCGGATGGGTGAGACGCTTTACGTGCCGATGCCCAACGCGACGATCGAGGTGGAGGTCACCGGCATGGTGTTCTTCGACGAGAAGGGGGAGCGCCTCAATGGCTAAGGCTGCCGCGAAGAAATCTGCCGCCGCTGCGCCGTCGGTCGAACGCCGCCCGGCTCTCGCCAGTCAGGAGCTTTCCGCAACCGGCGTCACGCTTGTTGTGTTGCCACCGGCGGAGCGCATTTCGCTGCGTGCGCCGGACGCCTCGGTCGCGGCGCTTTCGAAGGCGCTCGGCGTGACCCTGCCGCAAAAACCCAAAACCTCGGCGGCAAAGGCCGGGCGCACGGCCTTGTGGCTTGGGCCGGACGAATGGCTGGTCATCGATGAGGTGGGAAAAGACCCGCTCGCCGACTGCGCCGAGGTGACAGTGCTGCATTCGGCGGTCGGCATCTCGCATCGCAACGTTGCCATATCGGTCACCGGCCCGGCAGCGGTGGCGACGATCAATTCAGGCTGTCCGCAGGATCTGTCGCTCGACGCCTTTCCGGCAGGCGCGGCGTCGCGCACCATTCTCGGTAAGGTCGAAATCGTGCTGCTGCGCACCGCGTCCGACGCGTTCCGCGTTGAATGCTGGCGTTCCTTTTCCGATTATGTCTTTACTTTCCTGTCGGAGGCGGCCCGCGACGCAGCGGCATAACGTTCGCTGCGCCCGATCGTTTGCCGGAGCCGGAGCAAGTCGAGGGAGGTGTCGATGCCGTCGAAATCAGCGCCAAATCCACCAGTCCAGAAGACGTCGGCCGTTCGCTCTCTCGAACACGAGCCGCATGAAGGCTCAAATATTGAAGAGGAGCTCGAGGAAGGCCTCGAGGATACGTTTCCGGCCAGCGATCCGGTGTCGATCACCGGGACCTCGATTTCCGGCGCTCCCGCAAGGCCCGGCAAGGCCAAGATCGTGGCCGGAATGAAGAAGCGCAGGAAATAACTTCCGTCCGGCGGAGTCTGGCTGAAATGGCCACGAAAGTGGGCGGTCAGGATTTCCTACCACCCATTTGTTTTCGAACCTCAGAACGTGCTGGGCACGATCCACGGATCGATGTCGATGCCGAGCCGCGGATCCTTGTTTTCAGTCGAGCCCTTGTGGGTCGCCGGGCCTGTCTCTTCGACCGATCCGGTCGCGCCGCAATCGAGCTTGACGTTGGTGTCGGCGCAGGCTGCGGCCGGCTTGCCGGGCTGGCTTTGGCCGGCCAAGGCAGCGCTTGAGAATGCCAGGACGGCCACGAGGGCGAAGATCGTCTTTTTCATTGTCTGTCTCCGGTTCAACTGCTGAATCTTTGCCGTACATGTACGATATAGCGTACATATACGCCCGACAGTCGCGGGCTCCAAGTCAGAAGTCGTACATGTACGAAAAAGTTTATATGGATGTTAGTAATCGCGCCGCGCCAGCACGCGACGAGTTGAACACGCGGTGCCGTTCACGCGTGCCTTACAAAATCTTCAGCTATCTGAAACCGAAGGAACCCTTCAGCAGTTGACTGGCGTCTCGGTCAGCGGCGGCACGTCCTGTGTCGCCAGCGCGGCAAGCGTGAAGTCGCACATCCGTTTCACGAACGCCTGCTGGTCGCCGAATGGATAGAAAGGAAAGGTAATCAGCAGCGAGATCGTGCCATGGCCAACCGCCCACAGCATGGTGGCAATGGCGCGCGGGTCGCCCTTCAGCCTGCCGGCGGCAACGCAGGCCTCGACCCTATTGACCAGCACTTTCATCAACGGGTTGCCCTCTTGCATTTCGGCGAAGGTCCTGCCTTCCGGGGGCTTGACCTTTTCGGTCATGAATATCGTGCGATACTCGTTTGGGTTGCCAAGGCCGAAGGCCGCGTATTCGGTCATCACCACTTGCAGCGCCTCGATCGGATCGTCGGCCGGGTGATCCTCGATACGCTTTGCCAGGGTCTCGAACGCATCTTCGGCCAGCGCGAACAAGATGTCCTGCTTGTCGGCGAAATAGGAATAGACCGACATTGGCGCATAGCCGACGCGCTTGGCCAGCTTGCGGATGGTGAGGCCTTCATAGCCTTCCTCCTGCACGAGCTTGTGCGCTGCATCGACAAGTTCGGAGCGCAGTTCGGCCCTTTGCTTCTCGCGGCGTGTCTGGACGCTGAGCGGCAATTTTCGCCTGCCTTCTGTTAGCGGCTGTTAGTGGCTGGCTAATTTATATACGCTGTACGGAAACGGACAAGGCGCCGTCAAATCAAGCATTGGCAAAATCGGCGTCGCAGCGCTCCGATTGACGATACCCCCAAGAGCAATTCCAGAAAAAGTGTGAACGGTTTCCGTCCGGAATTGCGCAAAAACAAAGAGATAGAGCGGTTCGGCGTTTCCGTGAAACGATGAACCGCTCTAGGTCGGCCGGCACATGAAGATCATCTCCGCCGAGGCTCGTTGAGCCGTTCAGGCCGCTTCTGGCTGGCGCTCGATCAATGTCAGCGTCAGCCAGCGCGCGGTCAACGCCGGTTTTTTCGAACCCTCGATCTCGATGGTCACATCATGCGCCGTCTGCACCCAGCCCGACGGCCTGACCTTGACGTCGGCCAGCACGAAACGGGTGCGGATGCGCGCGCCGGTCTTCACCGGCGCCAGGAAGCGCAGCGAATCGAAGCCATGATTGACGCCCATCTTGCTGTTTTCGAGCGGCGGCATGGTCTCGAACGTCATCGCCGATAAAAGCGAAAGCGACAGGAAACCATGCGCGATGGTGCCGCCGAACGGCGTCTCGCGCTTGGCGCGCTCCGGATCGCAATGGATGAACTGGTGGTCGTCGGTGGCATCGGCGAACTGGTCGATCATGCGCTGCGAGACCACCCGCCACGGCGACACGCCGACTTCCTTGCCGACACTTGCCAGAAGCACATCGAGACTGATCGGTTCCACGCTGATGTCCTCCATTTCAACCGTCCGGAACGCGAGCGGCTTCATTCCTTGAACAGTGTCAGCCCATGCTGCACCGACTGCCCGCCATCGATCGGCAGGATGGCGCCGGTGACATAGCTGCCGGCTCGGCTGCACAAATAGAGCGTTGCGCCGGCAATGTCATCCGGCGCGCCGATACGGCCGATCGGAACATGGCCGCCGACATGCTTGGCCTGGTCCTCCGTCGCGGTGGCAAAGGCGGTCATCCGGCTCTGGAAGGGGCCGGGTGCGAAAGCGTTGACGGTGATGTGGCGGGCGGCGAACTCGATCGCCAAGGTGCGTGTCAGGTGGTGAACCGCGGCTTTCGAGGCAGAGTATGAATAGGCGTCGTCCGCCAGCGGCTGCGTACCCATCACCGAACCCAGATTTATCACCCGGGCCGGATCGGCATCGCTGGCGGCGGCGTCGAGCAGCGGCAGGAGCTCGCGCGTCAGATGGAAGACGGCAGTGACGTTGACACCGAACACCTTGGCCCAGGCATGGTAGGGGAAGCTTTCCAGCGGCGCGCCCCAGGAAACGCCGGCATTGTTGACCAGGACATTCAGCCGTTCGGTCCGTGCCTTGACTTCGGCAACGAGAGCCGCGATGCCGGCCTCGCTAGAAACGTCGCCGGCAAAGCCTTCCGCCCGGCCGGAGGCGCCGAGGCCATTCAATTCGCCGGCGACCCTGATGCAATCCTCGCCCTTGCGCGAGGCGATCATCACGCTGGCGCCGCCCTGGACCAGCGCGGTCGCCGCCATGCGGCCGATGCCGGTCGCAGCGCCGGTCACCAGCGCGGTCTTGCCGGCGACTGAAAACAGCTCATCCAGATAGCTCATCGCAATTCCTCCGCGCGCCCTTGCCTCGCCCAGCAAAAGGCTCGCGTTGACAAGGCTAACCGAAGTACGATCATCCCTGCCGCAGGTAAAGTGCCGGGTTGAGGCAAATCGATTCAGACAACTGGCGGCATCGAATGGCCACCAGTTGTTGAAGTCGGCGCCGCCCCTCATCGCCCTGCCGGGCACTTCTCCTTTATAGTGACGGGGAGAAGGGGGGCTGGCCTCCACGCCGGCCCTTCCCGTAACGCTGGTGATTGGCGAAACCATCAATGAGAGCACCCTCTCCCCGCCACTATACGGGGAGAGGATGCCGGCAGGCAGGTGAGGGGCAGCGCAAACGCTCGGAACGAGCGGCCACTGGTCTAAAGCTGAAACGATTGTCCTGCCGGTGTGCGCTGAGGTTTCTACGCCTGAGGAAATCCGTATACTGTCTGTCTATTTCGATCGCGGGCGAGAAGGCCGAAATGACGCTCAAACTCGAATATGACCCGAAAGCTGATGCTGCCTACATCCGTTTCTCCTCGGAGGCGATCCAGGAAAGCGAGGAAGTTTCTGCAGGCATAGTCCTCGAATATGATGCTGAAGGCCACATCGTCGGGACGGAAGTGCTGGATGCTCGAGAACACCTTCCCGCCGCGATGCTGAGAGCGGCCTGACCCTACTCAGCCGGCTCGACATTAGTGTAGGCGGCTTCCTCGAGCTCGCGCTTCAGCCGCGATGCCTCTTCCACCTTCGGCGTCACGAAGCGGCCGAGCAGGAGATAGGCGACCGGGGTCAGGAATAGCGTCGAGACGGTGGCCAGACCGAGCCCGCCGACGATCACCCAGCCGAGCGCGATGCGCGCCTCGGCGCCGGCGCCGCTCGCCAGCACCAGCGGCACGCCGCCGAGCACGGTGCAGATCATCGTCATCATTACCGGCCGCAGCCGGATGGTCGAGGCCTGCTCGATCGCCTCGCGGACGCCGAGCCCGCGGTCGCGCAGTTGATTGGCGAACTCGACGATCAGGATGCCGTTCTTGGCCATGACGCCGACCAGCAGCACCAGGCCGATCTGGCTGTAGGCGTTGAGGCTGGTGCCGCTGAGCAAAAGGGCAAAGATCGCGCAGGCAAGACCAAGCGGCACAGTCGCCATGATGATGACCGCGCTGACGAAGCTCTCGAACTGGGCGGCGAGCACCAACAGGATGATGACCAGCGAGAAGCCGAAGATGGTGATCATGGCGCTGTTGGTCTCGCCCAGCGTCGCGGCCTCGGCCAAGGGGACGATGCGGCTGCCCGGCGGCAGGAGCGGCGTGGCGATTGCCTCGGCGCGGGTGAGCGCCTGGCCGAGCGCGAAATCGCCGCTGAGATTGGAGGTGATCGCCACCGACGGCTGCTGCTGCTCGCGGGTCAGCGAGGGCGGCACGGCGCGCTCGGCCAGCGTGGCAATGGTCGACATCGGCACGAAGCGGCCGTCGGCCGTCTTCAGGAAGATGTTCTCCAGGTCGGTCGGATCGTTGATTGGGTTGGTCGTCGAGACGAGCTTCACCCCGTAGCTGCGGTCGGCGATGTAGACGTCGACGACATCATTGCCGTCGAGCATGGCCTGGAAAGTATCGGCAAGCCCGGTGATGTCGATGCCGAGGTCGGAAGCGCGCTCGCGGTCGATGGCCACCGAAAGCTGGGGTTGCGTCGGGTCGACGGAGAGCCGGGGCGACTGGAAGCGGGCGTCCTTCCGCATCTCGGCGATGATCTTCACCGCAGCGTCGCTGAGCGCCGCGCGATTGTTGCCAACCAGCGCGAACTGCAGGCCGTTGCCGGCGCCGCGAATGCCGAGGCTGTTGGGCTGAATCGGAAAGACGCGCACGCTCGGCACCTGCCCGGTGAGCCGTCTGATGTCGGCCATGATCTGCTGCTGGCTGCGGTCGCGCTCGTCCCACGGCGCCAGCGTCATCACCATGAAGCCGGCATTGTAGGCGCCGTTCCGGCCGGCGCTCTCGAACGTATTGCGGATTTCGCCGGAATCGCGCAGCGGCTGGATCAGTTTTTCGATCTTCTGCATCTGCTCGGTCGTGTAATCGAGGCTGACGCCTTGCGGCGCGTCGACGCGCATGAGCACGACGGCGCGATCCTCGGTCGGCGTCAGTTCCTGGCGAATCGTGCCGAACAGCGTGAAGGCGGTGGCTGCAAACAGCAGCGCGACCAGCAGTACGATCCACGGCGCGTCGAGGCAGGTGCGCAGGCAGCGCCGGTAGAGCGTGTTCAGCGCACCGCCGATGCGGGCGCCGATGCCGCTGCCGCCTTCGTGGTGAAGCGGCGCGGCCGATAGCATGCGTGAGGCAAGCATCGGACAAAGCGTCAGCGCCACGACGGCGGACAGAAGCACCGATATGGCGAGAACGAAGCCGAATTCGCGGAACAGGCCGCCGGTCTGGCCGGGCAGGAAGGAAATCGGCACGAAGACTGCGACCAGCGTCAACGTCGTGGCGATGACGGCGAAGAACACTTCCTGGGCACCAAGCACGGCTGCGGCGCGTGGCCCCATGCCTTCGTTGCGTCGTCGCACGATGTTTTCCAGAACGACGATGGCGTCGTCGACGACCAGGCCCGTCGCCAGCACCAGGGCGAGCAGCGTCAATATGTTGACCGAGAAGCCGGCGAGATAGATGGCGGCGATCGTCCCGATCATGGCGACCGGCATCGCAAGCCCCGGAATGAGCGTCGCGCGCCAGTCGAGGAGAAAGACGTAGATGACGATCAGCACGATGGAGACGGACAGGCCGAGTGCGATCTCAACCTCATGCACCGCGCCGTTGACGAAGACCGCATCGTCGCTGGTGACCTTGATCGACATGCCCTGAGGCAAATCCGCCTGCAGCGCGGCGACCGCGGCCCTGACGCCGGTCGAAATATCCAGCGTGTTCGATTCCGCCTGGCGGATGATGCCGAGACCGATGCCGGTCTTGCCGTTCGAACGCAACGTGGTCTGGCCGATATCGGGGCCGAGCGTGACGGTGGCGACGTCGCGGATTCGGGTCGTGCCGCCGATGATGATGTTTTCGAACTCCTCCGGCGTGGTCACGTCCGCCGTCGGACGCACGATCAGGTCCTGGTTGGTCGTGGTGATCGAGCCGGCCGGCGAATCGAAAGCGACCGAAGCCAGCGCTGTCCTCAGGTCGGCGACGGTGAAGCCCAGGCTGGCAAGTCTGTTCTGGTCGACATCGATGCGGAAGATCTTGTCGCGGGCGCCAAAGACCTGGACGTCGGCAACGCCGGGCACGGCGGCAAGCTCGTCCTCGATCTGGTCCTGGACCAGCACCGTCATGTCCTGCACCGACATGGTGTCGGAAGTGAGAGCCAGCCGCATAACCGGCTCGGAATTGGCGTCGGCCTTGACGATGCGCGGCGCATCCGCCGTGTCAGGCATCTGGTCGACGACGCGGCCAACGCCATCGCGCACATCGGAGGCGGCGACGTCGAGGTCGACGCCGTCGTTGAATTCGATGGTGACGCGGCTCGTGCCGAAGGACGAGGTGGACGAGATCGACTTCACACCGGAGACGCGGGCGACCACGCCCTCAATCACGTCGGTCAATTCGCGGTCGACGGTCTCGGCCGCAGCGCCTTCGAAGGTCGTGTTAACGGTGACGACGGCGCGATCGACATCCGGCAGTTCGCGGACCTCGACACCGTAGAATGCAGCAAGGCCGGCGACCGCGATCAGGGTGTTCAAGACCAAGGCCATCACCGGCCTGCGGATGAACAGCGCGGTGAAGCCTGTATCGCTGGCGGCGTTGTTGGTTGCGGTCATCAGCCGTCGGCGTCCGCGGCGCGCTGTTCTTCGCCGGCGATGCGGACCTCGCTGCCTTCGCTGACGCTCTGGGTGCCTTCGGTCACCACCATGTCGCCGCTGACGATTGGGGCGTCGATCAGCACGGTCTCGGTGTTGCGCTGGATGATGCGCACGGCAACCCGCTTGGCCTTGCCGTCCACGATGGCCCAGATATAGGCACCGTCCGAGCCCCACTGGATCGCCAGCGGACTGACCGCCGGATAGCTGTCGCCGGGGAATTTCATGGAGATCTGGAAGGACATGCCGGCACGCAGCGAATCGGCCGGATTGGCGATCTTTGCCTTGACCAGGAGGGTACGGCTGGCTTCATCGATGTGATTGTCGATAGCGGAAACCGTACCGGTATAGGCTTTGTTGGGATTGGCGATCGGCGTCGCCGACAATTGCGCGCCGATCTTGACGGCGGCGGCGAAGCGCTCCGGCACCCAGAATTCGACCAGTATGCTGGAGCGGTCGTCGAGGGTGGCGACCGCCGACTGGCTGGTCACATAGTTGCCGGCTGATATCGGCAGGATGCCGACGACACCGGCGATCGGCGCGACGATCGAGCGGCGCTGCAAGGCCAGTTCCGCATCGCGAAGCGCCAGCTTGGCATTGGCCAGCACCACTTCGGCATCGGCAACGGCGACCGCTGTCGCAGCGTTGGAAGCCCGCAGCGATTTGACCCGGTCGAGCTTGGCCTGCGCGTCCTGCAAAGCAACTTTGGCGCGGTCCTGTGCGATCACCTCGGTGTCGGAATCGAGGGTGGCGATCACCTGCCCCTTCTCAACATGGGCGCCGGACTCGACCAGGAATTCGACGAGGCGGCCGGAACTGTAGGGATTGACCGTCACCGAGGCGTTGGCGCGGCCGGTGCCGATCGCCTGCAGGCGATCGTTGATAATGGCGGCGGCTGCCGGCAATGCGACGATAGTCACCCGCTGACCGGCGGCGTTGCTGCTGCCTGCTTGCCCGGCGTTATCGACGGCGCCGGTTGGTGGCGTTGCGGCATAAGCCCAGTCGATGCCCCAGCGCGCCAGCACCTCCGGCGCGCCTGGAAAAAAGCGAACCCAGGCGGCCGCAGCCGCGACGAGGATCACAAGTGCAAAAACGATCTGTTTCCAGGTGGCCATCGGCGCTCCGGTTGGCAAATATACCGCCTACGGTTGCCAAGGTGAAGTAGACGCGACGGCGCACTCCGACCCGCAGGATGACTCGTCAATATATCAAAGCTTTATGGCAATTCTCCCGCTCGCTTGCACATTAAATCGGCGTAAGGTTGATAAGGGTGCTTGGGTCAAAACCGGACCAAGCGGCTGCGGCCAATTGGGTAGCGGGCGAGTTTGAAACAATCATTGCGGCGGAGGAGCGCTTGGTGCGCAGCGTCGGCTTCAGGTCGGGCTCCCTTGCTATCGATCCTCTTCAGATCGAGCCGCGGAATGAGAAAGTCCATGAATGCTTTGACCTTCGTGCAGCCCGGGGGCGTCATCGCGCTCCCGGCATATGGCCGGGAAGGTGTGGCTAGGGCTCGGTCGAGCTGTCGCTTCGGGCTCCTTGAGACGCGACAACACTCGAGGCCATTTCAAGCCGACTCGTGCCGCCGCTCCTCTTTTTGCTTGAGCATCGGATGTCCCCCACACCGGTACCCAATTTGGGTCCGATGCTATTGTGGGCCGCTGAACTCAGTCCGATCTCGCTTGCCGGGCAGAGCGCTTACGTCGCGTGTGCGCCGCCGGGTACGACCACGCCGGACATCGCGATTCCGACGGTTGCCGGATCTTCCTTCAGCGCCGCGTCCGCGAGCGAGACCACACCTACCAGGCGCTTGTCCCGGTTTAGGACAGGCAACCGCCTGACCTGGATATCACCCATGTTCTGGACGACGTGCTCGATATCTTCATCCTCGAAGCAGTATTTGACATCCTTGGTCATCACGTCGCGGACTGTCGCGTTGCCGTCCTTGCCTTCGGCGACGGCACGTACGACGATGTCACGGTCGGTGATTGTTCCGACGAGTCGGTCGTTTTCTCCGACGGGCAGAAATCCGACATCATCAACCGCCATTCGTTTCGCGATTTTCTGCAGCGACTCGCCAGGACTGGCGAGATGGACGTTGGGGGTCATTATCTCAGCAACTTTCATGGTGAATCTCCCTGTTCGTGCCCAGAACGGCACCAGCGGACGTGGAGCGATATTGGCCTGGAAGATTTGTTGAGGACCTCAGGCCTGTCGCGCTGCGACGCTCGCTCGGCGGTCCCGTTCTTCGCTGATGGAACTAACAGCCTGGCCGAATGGTTCCAGCCGTTGGCCGCGCCGCCATGCAGATCCGCCGGAACGCTCGGGCTCGGTCCCGTTTGCGGTGAATGCCCCTTGGCAGACCGGACATGGGCGCGTGATGCTTGAACTTTCCCGTTTTGTTCCCATATAAACTGGCAGGACCGGAGACGGTCCGCCGCATGGGGATAGTTAACTCTGGCCCTGTGCGGCTCAAATTTTGTTGGTGAGAACGTTGGGATCATGGCGGTCCAGCCGGTCCACCAGAAGAGACCAGATCCCGGGCTGCCGCGCACTAAGCGACGAATGTCGTGGAGCGAGGAAAGTCCGGGCTTCGCCGACACACCCCAGCAGGTAATGCCTGCCCGCCGCGAGGCGAGCCACGGCGTCTGAGACGAGCCGTCCCAGTGGGACGGGTGAAACGGGCGACAGGGTGGGGGAAAGCAACTGCAAGAAGTGCCCTGTGACCTGTGTCGGGGAGGGCTTTGGTGGCGGGCAAGGAGGCGCCTGGCGACAGGCGTCCAAGAGGAATGGCAGCCCTCGACAGAACCCGGCTTACAGGGGATCTGGTCTCAAGCATCTCGTGGCGAGAACCGGCAGACGCGTACGGCTCGGCCTATGGGCTCGGAGAGCCGGAGTGTAGCGCAGCCTGGTAGCGCACCTAGTTTGGGACGAGGGGGCCGCAGGTTCGAATCCTGCCACTCTGACCATCCCGATTCGCGATCTTTGCGAACGCGGCGCGAAGCTGGAAAAGCACTTGCGGACGTGGCGGGCGGACGTGGCGGAATCGGTAGACGCAGCCGGCCTAAACCCGGCCGGGTATTCCCGTTGCGAGTTCGAATCTCGCCGTCCGCACCAAAATCGGGCTGCACCAATATGGAGGGGTGGCAGAGCACGGTTGAATGCGCCCGCCTCGAAAGCGGGTAGGCCTGCAAGGACCTCGGGGGTTCAAATCCCTCCCCCTCCGCCAGCGGGCAGGTGCCTAGCGGCCGAGGCGCCCGCCTGGAAAGTGGGTAGACGGCGCAGGTTCGAATCCTGCCTGTCCGCCAGTTTTTGCCATTTTTTCGAGGCTCGTCCAAAGGCAGGACGCCTGATTTCAGTTCGGAGATCAAGGTTCGCCGTAGCCCGAGCCTAGGTTCTGACTCCGGATGGTTCGGAGGGGTGGCCGAGCGGTTAATGGCAGCAGTCTGTAAAACTGCCCTCTTTGAGTTCGTAGGTTCGAATCCTACTCCCTCCACCAATCATTGAAGCTTCGTATCGATGGCTGGTTCGCTACATCCCTGGGCACCAGGTTGCGGCCGTGGTGGAAATTGGTAGACGCACCGCACTCAAAATGCGGCGCCTCCGTGGCGTGCCGGTTCAATTCCGGCCGGCCGCACCAGATCAGTCGATATGGCTCATTCGGTAGAGCACGCGGCGGGCAGCCGCCGGGTGGAAGCAATATCCGTCTAAGCAATGGAAGACCTGGGCAATGCAAGACGTGGGCAATGCAAGATGTGGCGTCTCTCAGAGGTGAGGCGTCAAGGCGCCGTGGGAGAACGGCTATCCAGCGGATTGCAACTCCGTGTATGCCGGTTCGAGTCCGGCTGGCGCCTCCAAATTATCCACAGCTGATCAACGGCTGGCAAAAGGAAGAGTGGAGCTGACAAATGGAAGAGTGGCCGAGCGGCTGAAGGCGGCGGCTTGCTAAGTCGTTATGCGGGGACACCCGCATCGGGGGTTCGAATCCCTCCTCTTCCGCCGGCGGCATGGGGCTACGGATTAACCCGGAAACGAGAATTGCTGTCGTAACCCATCCCGGCAGCCAACATCCGGAGAACGCAGCACGATGCCAAGCCGGCAATGGTATTAGCAGGTTTCACCAAAAGGTGCTTGACACGAAACCGATGCTTCCCATATACGCCTCTCCAACGAGGGCGGTGCGCCGCTGGCGACGAAGCGGTTCGCTTCTAGATCTGCCCTCTGCGAAATTCAAGAGAGCCGCGTGAGC